>NZ_JBGLQV010000013.1:0-129787 GCF_041402525.1 Aeromonas sp. S18(2024)
TCAGCCACAACCCGGTCTGGGCGCCGGCCGTCGCACTCAGGCTGTACTGCACGCTGCCGGCACCGTCTGCCCCGTAGACCGGGGCATTGAACAGGGTGCCCAGGGTCACGGCGCTGATTTCCGCCGTGTCAAAGCCGCCGGTCTCATCCAGCGTGACCCCGGTACTCGCCTCCGCCTTGGCCGACGCACTCGGACCGTCGTCCTCGAAACGGAACACCCCGGCCGCCCCCAGGTCAATCGCAGCTCTATCGCTGTCGCCATCGGCGTCGGTCACGGTCTGCACCAACGTCAGCACGCCCTGACTCAGGGTCAGCGCCACGCTGTCATCTGCATTGCTGGTGTCGCCATGCCAGACGTTGTCCAGCAGGGCCAGGGTCACTTCTCCGGTGGTCGGGTTGATGGTCAGGGTGAAGTAATCCACCCCGCCGGCGCTGCCGGTGATGACGTTGCCCACCTGATTGAGCAGGATCGCCGCCCCCTGGCCGTTGACGGCCAGCGGATCTACCGCATAGAGGCCGCTTGCCACGTTGCTGCCGCTCAGCGCCAGGCTGTAGCCGATGCTGCCCGCCCCGTCGGCACCAAAGGCCGGGTTGAACTGGGCCTGCACGTCGGCCGCGCTCAAGCTGGCACTGGCTACCCCGTCATTACCGGCGCCACCCAGGCCGGGCAGACTTTCATCTACTGAAACAGCGCCTAACCCATCAGAATCAGAAACAACTGCTGCACTCGGAACATCATCCAAGATCGTGACATCAAGGGAGCCATTGGTGGTATCACCATCGGTATCAATCAGTACGACATTAAAGCTCTCTGCAAGTGAAGCGTCATTGGTGGGTTGGGCATGATTTTCATTGTCGAGCAGGGTGTAGCTGTAGCTCACGCTACCAGCCCCAGTGACCGAGTTGAAATTAATTCCCGTCACGACCAGTTGATTGCCTAGCGGACTAACAATCGTCAGAGGGAAGGTTGTGGCCGGCAGTCCATTTGCAATCAGCGCGACACCACCCAATGTCAAGCTTTGCACCCCGTCTGGGGCATTGAAGGTAAAGACATTACTTTGTGTCAGCACTGAGGGATTAGGCGCACTCCCGCCAGCCAACGCTGCCTCATTAAGGGTGAGTTCTCCTCCTGCCAGCGCCAAACCACCCAGTTCAACGGGTTCATCAACAGGTGTAATTGAAATGACGAGGGTTGACTGAACCGTATCTGTACCATCAGTCACGCTGTAAATCACTGGAGGAACCGCACCGTCATAATTGGGCGCGGGGGTGAAGGTAAAACTACCGTCCGCATTGACCACCAGGGTGCCGATACCATCAATCGTGATGCTGGTGCCTACCGTGACACTGAGATTGTCCCCCCAGCTGAAGCTGACCACTGTTGCTGCATTCGGACCATCTGGATTTGTAGTATTGGTCAGTAAATTTCCATTCAATACACCATCTTCGGGCACAACCAGTTGCTCACCCTCGTCAGCCAGTTCATTAACCAGCAATGGCTCTACGAATTGTTGGGTGTCGACAACGGGTTCAGCCTGATAGGTTGTGTCAAAGCCGGCTGCAGCAATCGTGGCATCTCCAATCCGATCGATAGTGACAAAACCACCATTACCACTGGTTCCCGCAACACCACCGATCCCGCCACCACCCGCAGCAGGTGCTCCACCGGCAGCTGACGCCTCAAAGTTTTGCGTCGGGTCTACCCCTTGCAAGATTGATTGTTGCAAAGCCGCGATATCTGAAGGTAATCCCGTGCCAGCTGCGGCTGTTTGTTGCGGCCCTGATGCTGGAACATCGGGAGCTGTTGCATCGGGCGATGCTGGAGAGGGGGTGTCATCGTAGGGCATCAAAACCAATTTGGCGTCGTCAGCAATGTTAAGCTTGGCCCCAGGTTGCAGAATTTCACCTTTTTGTAGCGGCCGACTACTGCCATCCGCCAATACAATTTCCACTTTGCCTTCAATGGCAGAGACCACAACGGTCTTGTCGATGATTTGGGTACGCATATCCATTGCTCCAAGGTGACAGATCCTGATGCATACAACATAGAAGCTATCTGTGACCCTTACCGTTGCAAAAATTTATATGGACAGCATGTCAAACTGAAGGCGATTGCATTAAATCGAACGGATTGTTTTTTTCTATATATTTCAAATGGTTGATCAATACCCATACGAGACACCCACTTCCGAATGCAGCTATAAACAGGCTTGTTCCTTCATCCATTTCAATAAAAAAGGCCCCAATGGGGCCCTTCAATTGACTCATTTGTCATTTTTCAGGACAAGGGAAAGGCTGGGTGGACGAATCCCTGATATCCATCGATATGCAATTGGGACAACACCTCAACCTGCTCCTGATCTTCTACCCGGGTCGCGATGGTGAGCACCCCGGCGTTATGAGCGGCACGGCATACAGCCGCCAGGAAGGATGTATCCGCCCCGGGCTCCATCACTTGACTGGTATAACCGTGATCCACCTTGACATAAGCTGGTGCCAGCTCTTCAAGATAGCCCAGAGACTGGAAGTGGCGACCATAGTGATCCACCCCCCACCCGAAGCCATGTTCACGCAAGACATTCACAAAAGCGGTGACTTGTTCTTTATGTTTCACGATCGCCGCTTCCGGAATTTCAAATAGCAGACGCTCCTGAAAATCATCATGGCTGGCCAGGAAGGTAGGCAACCACCCTAAAAATACCTCTGAACACAGAGCGCCTGCGGTGATATTGATGGCCAACGTCAGCTCGGGTTCACGCTGCAACAATGCCGTGCTGGCATCAAGAATGGCCTTGTCAAACTCACTTCCCATCTGAAACTGTTCAATGGCCGGCATGAACTGTCCGGCGAAATAGTCATTGCCATCGCGGGAAATGGAAGCAAACAACTCGGCATGCAAACGAGCACCATCATCAAAACGACAAGCGGGTTGTGCCTTGAAACGCCAAAGGTGATTGGCAATGGCATCTTGCACCAGATCGCGCCATGCCAAGCGTCCCATCATGCCCTGACTGTTTCCTCCTTCCATCACGACTGCTCCGCGCCGCTCATTGCGTGCCTTGCCCAAAGCATTGTCAGCTTTGGTCAGCAAGGCGGAGAGATCATCATTACCATCCCGGCCAGCAATACCAATCACAGAAAGAGGCTTGCCTTCATCCATGGGATTGACGACCAGATCCGCAATACGGGTATTAATCAGCTGGGCCAGCTCTTTAAGTTGAGCAAGATCGTTGGTTGGACAAAGCAAGGCGTATTCTGTCGCAGAAATGCGGGCCACTGCAGCCCCACTCCACCCTTGCAGTTGCTCCTGCAGCACTTGGGCAATCGACTTGACCATATTGTCTCGAGCGGCAAAACCCTCTTCCCGATAAATATCTTCAAGAATGTCGACGGCAACCAGCATCACACCACCCTGCCCCGCTTCGGCAATCCAGGCATTTACCTGCCCGACAAAATAGGCCCGATTACCCAGACCCGAAACGGCATCGACATAAACACGCTCACGCAATTTCTCAGCTTCATCGGCTTGCTCTTTAAATTGCACAGCCAGTTTGCCGGACAAAATATTGATCGCTTGCACCACCTGTTTCAATTCATAGGTTTTTGGCTCGGGGATGGCATGACCAAAATGGTGCAGCTCAATTTCAACTGCCTGTTCACAAATCTGCTTAAGCGGCTTCAGCAGGAAATTGAGGGCTCGCATCAGCAGGATGGTCGTAATCAAGAAGCCAACCACAAACCAGGTCGCCAGCTCGCTCATCCCGACCCAAAGCTCGTGATAAGCCTGTCCTGGATGGCCAACCACCTTGAGTTTGCCCAGTTGCAGCCAGCCAGACGTCAAAATTGACTCATTGGATACTTCCGGAAACAGCCCCAATTCGATAAACCAGTCAGGAACCCCCTGGATCCGGCTGGTGTTCTCCTCTTCAATCACATCTTTGGACGCAAGCAAATCCAGGCGAACCTGGCGATAATAACCACCATCAAAAATGGCCCGGATCACTGACTCAGCCCCCACCTTGTCCCCGTTTTCCAGATAAGGTGTCAATGCCAGTCCCAATGAAGTCGCGGTGTTGATCACCGTAGTTTCCTGCTGCTGTGCAAGATATGAACGCGTTGAATTGAACTGTACCCAGTAGGTAGCCGCGAATAGCAATCCAAACAGCAGCAGCATGGTTGCCAATAACTGTCGATAGAGCGTCATAGGTTAGTCATCCAAATTCATCACAGGCCGAGCCAATCGCCCCGATGTCATGCGATTGCGTAGATCATTCCATAATCCCAAGCGAGATGATTGCCCGGCCAGTTCACCCTGACCACGCGCTTTCATCAACCACAAGTGACTACCGTTAAAACTGTAAATAGGGACCAGATCCCGTCGTTGCGTTGCCGGACGAATGGAGCCAATCAGGTTGTCCAATATGACCGGTACTGATGCAGGGGTTTCATAATACGCAACGACCATATGGAACTGGTTATAATCGAGTGCCTTGACATACACCATCCGCATTTTCTCATCTGGAATACCCAATTCAAGCAAGGTCGAATATTTTGCAATGCTGAAATCTTCGCAGTCGCCTCCGGATGCCCCCAGAAACTCCAGTGGTGTTGCCCAGTAATCCTTTTTGCGCCACAACTTGCTATCGTCGATAAAACGCATCTGGTTAAAAAACTGATTCACCTTTTCCAGCTTCTGCCGCTCGGATAAGCCGGCAGTGCGGTTCTGCTCGACCAGAGTACGCCAGGTCGTCACCCTTTTCCCGGCCCGTCCTCCATAGGTTTGCTCAGCACGTTTGACCAGTTGGATGTCTTCCTGGCTCAACGGTTGGCTGGCAGATAACAGAAGGGAGATGGGAAGAAGCCATAGCCACAAGACATAGCGCAGAGCACGACTCACATATCGGCTGACAAGGGGCAGGGCTCCAGACTGATCGCCAGATAGACACCTGAAGGTCTCATCGTTCATCTGCTGCATCGTGGGTGGAAAACTCCTGAACAACACGGCCAGTTTTGGTTTGGGCAGGGTAGCTGCATAAATACAACTACCCCGCCGACGCTATTTTTCTGTGGTGAGAAAAGAGCGCTAGCTTATTGTTGCTTGGCTTGCCATTCAGTCGGCTGTTTGAAATTGAATGCATTAAGCAGGCTGCCAGTCGCATTCAGGATGCGATAATCTGCCAGCAATGCATCATATTCTGCCGTGATATAGCTACGGCGAGCTTCAAACAGTTCGTTCTCGGTGTTCAGCACATCCAGCAAGGTACGTTGACCCAGACCAAATTGCTTTTTGTATGCCTGAACAGTGTCGTAGCTCGCGTCCACATGCTCTTTCAAAAAGGTCTTCTGCTTGGTCAATGAATCCTTGGCGTTCCATGCCAAACGGGTGCCCTCTTCTACCTGGCGAAAAGCATTCAGGTGAATGTCTTTCGCCTGGGAATAGAGTGCCGAGGTCGCATTGCTTTCAGCGACATCAGAGCCGCCACGGAACAGGTTGTAACGCATTCGAACCATGGCAGTAAGATCATCGTTGCGACCTTTCACCCCATCGATGTCTTCGTTCCAGTTTTGATCAACCTCAAAGGTAACATTGGGATAGAAGCCGGATTTGGCACCTTCATGCTGGTATTTGGCCGCCTCGATATCCTGCAGGGAAGAGAGCAGGGTTGGATGCACTTCGGTCGCTACCTTGAGGGCATTGTCCAGACTGGCTGGCAGCAATTCGGCATTGGGCACTGGCTGCACCAAATCTTTTGGTACCTCGTTGACGACGCGGATAAATTCACTTTCCGCATCACGGTAGTTGTTCTCGGCAGCAGCCTGGTTGGCGTATGCACGAGCAACACGGCCATCGATCTGGGTCTGGTCAGCGGTTGAGCCCAAGCCCGAGTCCGTCCGTTTCTGGATATCGCTGCGGATCTGTTCATGAGTCTCGAGGTTTTGTCTGGAGAGCTCCAGGATCTCCTGCTGGCGCAGCATGTTGAGGTATACCTCGGCTACCCGCAGGGCGGTATTCTCGGCTTCGGAGATCATTGCCAGACGTTGGGCATTGGCTTCTGCCTCGGTTCTGGAGACGTTGTTGCTGACATCGAACCCGTCAAACAGCATCTGACGCAAGCTGATCCCTGCTTCTTTACGCGTCATGGAGTCATCGCTATTCGGATTGAGCCTGGTCGAGGGGCTATCCGTTTTTTCATAGCCTACGCCACCACGCAAATCGATTGTCGGATAATAGCCTCCCTTGGCACCATCGTGTTGATAGAGACGCGCCTGATAAAGATCAAACGCTTCTTTAATCTTGGGGTGAGTGGAAAGTGCCAGTCCAACCGACTCCTCCAGCGTTTGGGCTTGTCCCAACGCAGGCAGCAGAGTGGCGCCACTAACCAGCATGGCAACAATCGTTTTTTTCATGTTATCTCCAGTCATGTTTTGTTTTCTGATTGTTGGCTTATCGTTCTCGAAGTGCAGACTGTTTGGCCCGCAATATAGGCTTAAGTAGATAGTCTAGAACACTTTTCTTGCCAGTAATGATATCCGCACTGGCTAACATACCGGGGATGATGGGAAGTGCGTTTAGCTCATCGCCCAAGTAACTTTTTTCAGTTCGCACGCGAACCAGGTAGAAGGAATTCCCCTCCTCATCCTGGATTGAGTCCGCACTTATTTGTTCAACCTTACCATGCAATCCCCCGTAGATGGTGAAATCATACGCGGTGATCTTGACCACGGCATCCAGCCCCGGACGTAGAAATGCAATGTCTTTCGGGGAAATCTTGGCCTCGACCAGCAGGGTATCTTCCAAGGGGACGATTTCCATCAGATCCATCCCTGGCTGGACCACACCACCCAGTGTATTGATCTTGAGCTTTTTAATAGTGCCTTTAAGAGGGGCAATCACGCTGGTTCTGTCCACCCTGTCGCGCAGGCCGACCTGCCCCTCTGACAACTGACCCAACTGGCCCTGTTTCTCGTTAAGCTCGGTTTGCGAGTCGGCCCTGAATTTGAGCGCGATATCATTGCGTTTGAAAATGGTCTCACGCAGCACCGAATTAAGCTTGGGGATCAGTAGTCGGTTGCTCTCCAGCTCCCCTTGCATATCATTCACTTGCCGCTCCAATTTGATGAGCTCCACCTGCGGCACTATCCCCTCTTTTGCCAGAGGGCGACTGATGTTCAGCTCTTGCCTGGCCAGATCCACACTACGGTTCACGGTGCGGATCTTGGCATTGAGCTCGATCAGCTCCTGCTCTTTCTGCTCGATTTGCTGACCAAGAATGTAGAGCTGATTTTTCAGGTTGTTGAGACGCGCCTTTTGCACGGATCGCTCTCGGTTCGCATATTCGACGAAGACCTTCTCATAACCCTCGGGAAACTGGATCGGCACCTCTGTCACCGTCACCTGATCACGCCACCCCAGTGCGGGATCGTTTTTCACCTCGACGCTGGCCATCTCGGCACGCAGTCTCGCCACATCCCCTTTCAGGGTCACCAGCTCTTTTTCCCGCTCCCGAAAATCGGAACGAAAACGGGTGTCGTCGATACGCAGCAGAGGCTGCCCCTTCTCAACGATGTCCCCTTCCTTGACGAAGATCTCCTTGACGATCCCCCCTTCCAGGTTCTGGATCACCTGCAATTGACGGGAAGGGATGACCTTGCCCTGCCCTACCGTCACTTCATCCAGTTCGGCCCACGACGCCCAGACGATAGCGCTCATGAAGAACAGGAAACAACACCACAGCAAGATCCTCGCCCGGGTGGGGGTTGTAAGCAGTACCGCCGCAGCGCCGTCGTCAACAAACTCCAGGTGTTCGGGGGATGGCAACACCTCGCCAGAAGGGGATTTTCTGGTGCCTTTCACCCTGTTCATCAATCCCTTAACCATGGGAGACCTCCTGCACACGGACCTTGCCTTCTTTAAGCCGCTGCAAGATGACCTCCTTGGGACCATCGGCAACAATCTGCCCCTGTTCGATCACAATCACCCGACTGGCCACATCCAGCATGGATGTCTTGTGGGTGATCAGGATAAGGGTCGTTTCCGGCCCCAGTCTGGCCAGTTCCTGTTTGACCTGCAT
Organism: Aeromonas sp. S18(2024); assembly: GCF_041402525.1. NCBI lineage: Bacteria > Pseudomonadati > Pseudomonadota > Gammaproteobacteria > Aeromonadales > Aeromonadaceae > Aeromonas > Aeromonas sp. S18(2024). The sequence goes on from NZ_JBGLQV010000013.1 coordinate 8,072, forward strand.
CTCGGACTGGTTGTCCATGTTGGAAGTAGGTTCATCCATCACCAGAATGGGAGGATCATTGAGCAGCGCACGAGCCAGCAAGATCGCCTGACGCTGCCCCCCTGACAACTGGCGCCCCCCTTCCCCAATCTGGCGATCCAGCCCGTTGGGATCACGATTGGTGAAGTTGGTCACCCCTGCCCGCTTGGCGGCTCGCAATACCCGCACGTCGTCCACCAGCGGGTTGCCCAGCATGATGTTGTCCCGTACCGAGCCAAAAAAGAGAACCACGTCCTGGGGCACGCAACCGATATTGCGGCGAATAACCGAAGGAGGCAGTTGATCCAGCTCGAATCCGTCGAGACGCACCGAGCCATCAGTGGGTCGATAGAGCCCCATCAACAGCTTCTCCAGCGTGGTCTTGCCTGCCCCGATCCGGCCGATAATGGCGACCTTCTCACCAGGCTGAATGCGCAAATTGATATTGTGCAGGGTGCTGGTTTCCATCCCGGGATATTTGAAGGAAACATTATCAAACTCGATCCGCCCCGAGATGACAGGATGGTGAATATACTGTTTGCCCTCATCCTGCTCGCCGGGGGTTTGCATGATCTTTTCGAGTATCTCCAGCGCAGATTTTGCCTGGTTATAGCGGGTAGAGAGCACGGAAAGCTGCACCATGGGGGCGATGGCGCGACTGGAGAGCATCACGGCGGCAATCATGCCCCCCATGGTGACCAGCCCCTCGGAAATTTGATATACGCCAACGATCACCAGCCCCACGGTCACCATCTGCTGGATATAGCTGGCAAGGGACGACATGGCGTTGGTGATGCGCCGGGTCTGCACGCCCCAGGTCGAGATGTGGGACACTGCCTGCTCCCAACGATGCTGGAACATGCTCTCGGCGCCGAAGATCTTGACGGTTTCCAGCCCGGAGATGCTCTCGATCAGATTGGCGTTTTTCTGGGAAGCGAGGCGCGATCCCTCTTCAATGGATTGCTTGAGAGGTCCCTGGATATAGAAGCTGTATGCGATCAGGATCAGGATGGCGACGATGGGGACCACCACCATGACGCCGGCAAACACCCAGATGATGAAGAGGAAGAATATCGCAAAGGGGAGATCGATAAGGGTCGACACCGTGGCGGAGGTAAAGAAATCCCGCACCGACTCGAACTCCTGCAGATGTTTGGCAAACGCCCCGGTAGAGGCTGGGCGGGATTCCATCCGCATCCCCATCACCTTGGCGAAAATCTTTGCTGACAGCAGCACATCTGATTTTTTGCCCGCAATATCGATGAAGTAGCTGCGCAGCTGGCGCATCACAAAGTCAAAGGTAAAGACCACCATGGCCCCGACAGCCAGCACCCAGAGCGAATCAAACGCCAGGTTGGGCACTATCTTGTCATAGACGTTCATGGTGAACAGCGGACTGGCCACCGCAAACAGGTTGATAAGGATGGAAGCGACCAGCACATCGCGATAGATGCCGCGCGATTCGAACAAGGTACTCCAGAACCAGTGCCCATTGCGGGTTTCCAGCACCTTGGGGGAGCGGTCATCAAACTTGAACTGCTTTTTCACATAGAAAAGGCGGCCAAGATATTCATCCCCCAGCTGGGGCGTCGATACCCACTGTGCCGCATCCCCTGCCTGCGGGAAGATGACGCGCCCCTGGCTTCTGTCGTCATTCCACTCCAGCAAGATACAGGCACTGCCATTTTGCATCTGCAACACGCAGGGCAACAGCAGGGGGGGGATCTCTTCGAGGGGTTGGATGACCTCGCGAGCAGAGAGGCCACCCCGTTCGGCCGCACGGCTAAACAGGGCGGTGGTCAGACGACCGGATACCAGTGGAAGTCCGTTCGTCAGGGCATCCTGACTATTGGGCACACCATAGAAGCGGGTCAGAAAGACCAGACACTCCAACAGTTCATCGATACGACTAGTTTCTGCTTGCATAGCATCCTGTCACGGCATAAATGAGGTCGGTACGAAACGCATCTGTTCGTATTCCCCGGCATAGCGACTCAAAGAGAACACCACGATACCATCAGGATGTCGACTCAGCAGACCAAGGCTGACATCGATGGCCCTCTTCGGATGACCGCGTCCTCCAAAAGGTGCGGCTCCGCCCTCCCCCCTTCATGGTGCATCACAGCAGACAGAGGAGATGGATATCTATGACTGGCTACACATCAGAGGGATGAAACCGGACTTGTTTGATAGCGTTTGTTCTCACGGCGCATCACTATAATAGCCTGACGATGACAAAACTATAGTTAAAAAATACAAACTTTTTTATATAACCGTCTGTTTTACTAAGAAATATTAATTTCGAACTCAATTATGGGACACAAAGTGTAAAGGGACGTCCCAGCGCCTGCCCTTGCGGGCCACTCTTCTCCAATGCCTTGGCGATGCCCGCCATGGCCGTCCAGCGGTTCTCGCACCAGGCCGGTGCCAGCAGGGTCGGCCGGCGGGCCGAAGCCGAGATGCGGTGATAAACCACCTCGGGGGGCGTGTGCTGGATCATGGCGACCGCCGCCTCCACATATTGCTCCAGAGTCAGCACCTCCAGCCTTCCGGCCTGCCAGGCCTTGCCAAGGGTACTGCCCTGCACCACGTGGAGCGGATGCAGCTTGATCCCCTCCACCCCCGTCTCCACGATGCGATGCAGGGTATCCAGGCTGTCCATCGGCACCTCGCCGGGCAAGCCGACGATAAGGTGGGCACACACCTTGATCCCCCGCTGATGGGCCCGTGTCACCGCATCGACATAGGCGGCATAGCCGTGCCCCCGATTGATGCGCTGCAAGGTCTTGTCGTTGGCACTCTGCAGTCCCAGCTCCAGCCAGACTTCGTAACCGCGGGCCTGATAGCCTGCCAGCAGATCCAGCACTGCATCCGGCACGCAGTCGGGCCGGGTACCAACGCACAATCCGACCATGTCGCTGACCGACAAGGCCTCTTCATACATCCGCTGCAGGTACTCCACCTCCGCATAGGTGCTGGTATAAGCCTGAAAATAAGCGAGATAGCGCTTGGCGCGGGTCACTTCATCCCGGCGGGCCAGCAGCTGCTGCACGACGGAGAGCTGCTGAGCCGACTCGTCGGCAAACGAGGAGACATTGCAAAATGTGCAACCGCCACGCCCCAGAGTGCCGTCCCGGTTGGGACAGGTAAAAGCACCGTGGATGGAGAGCTTGTGGATCTTCTGGCCGTGGCGCTGTTTGAGATCCTGACCGAATGTATTGACGAGTTCGTGTAACTGCATGGATCCTCCGCTAAAGGAGCGCCATTGTACGAGTTTGCGCAAAACCGGCGCTGCGCTGGATCAAGGGAAGGTAAGAGCAAGAAAACATATAAATATTCACTCTTTGTCGGATAAATATATGAAACCACCCGCTTACCGACGCTTTTGAAACCTCTGTGACCTGCGGTGACACTTTTATTCGGCCAACAAAACCAGCGATAAACTATTGTTGAACAATAAAAATTTTTAAGAGTAGCAATAGTTCATAAATGCAAGGGAGAGGTGCGCAAAATGTGATCGTCTGCACCTCTCCCGGCCCGAGATTGGTAAAATTACTACACCTTGCGTCACAGAGGGAGTCCACCATCAAAGCCTGATAATCTGGACTATCCATCTACAAAACCGAAAAATAACAAAATAAACCAACATAAAGTCACGATATCACTCTGCAAACCCATATTTTGTTATGCGTATGTAACGTTGCAAACAGCCCGGTTGTCCAATTGACCTTGCCGAAAAATCCCATTAGTTTGGAGATTCGCCACCTCAGGCGGACGGAACCACAAGAGCCAATCGCAATTTATGCAGTCTGTTTATGACAGTGCGATGCAAGGCCGAGCAAGGGAGAAATGCAATGTCACTATATGATCCAAAGCTGGAGAGGGATAACTGTGGCTTCGGCCTGTTGGCCCACATGGAAGGTGAAGCCAGCCACAAGCTTGTCCGTCTCGCGATGTCAGCATTGGCTCGCATGCAGCACCGCGGCGGCATATCAGCCGACGGTAAGACCGGCGATGGCTGCGGTCTGTTGCTGCAAAAACCGGACAGCTTCTTTAGAGCTGTCGCCGAAGAGAAGGGATGGCACCTGGGCCGCAATTATGCGGTCGGCATGCTGTTTCTCAACCCGGACCCCGTATTGGCCCAGCAGACGCGCGACATCATCGACGAAGAGCTGGAAAAAGAGACCCTGAGCCTGGTCGGCTGGCGCAAGGTGCCCGTCGACACCAATGTGCTCGGCACCATCGCCAAGGCTTCCCTGCCCAGTATTGAACAGGTCTTTGTCAACGCCCCGCCCGGCTGGGTCGACAAGGATCTTGAGCGCCGCCTCTATATCGTGCGCCGCCGCATCGAAAAGCGCATCAGCGACGACTACTTCTACGTGGTCAGCCTCTCCAACCTGGTCACCGTCTACAAAGGGCTGTGCATGCCGGTGGACCTGCCGCGCTTCTATCTGGATCTCGCCGACATCCGCATGCAGGCGGCCATCTGCGTCTTCCACCAGCGCTTCTCCACCAACACCAGCCCGCGCTGGCCGCTGGCCCAGCCATTCCGTTATCTCGCCCACAACGGCGAAATCAACACCATCGCCGGCAACCGTCAGTGGGCCAAGGCGCGTAGCTACAAGTTCGCCACCCCGCTCATTCCGGATCTGCAGGAGGCCGCCCCCTTCGTCAACACTACGGGATCGGATTCCTCCAGTCTCGACAACATGCTGGATCTCTTCCTCGCCGGCGGCATGGATCTGTTCCGTGCCATGCGCCTGCTGATCCCGCCTGCGTGGCAAAAGCACCCCAACATGGATGACGATCTGCGCGCCTTCTACGACTTCAACTCCATGCACATGGAGCCCTGGGATGGCCCGGCCGGCATCGTCATGACCGACGGCCGCTACGCCACCTGTGCGCTCGATCGCAACGGCCTGCGCCCGGCCCGCTACGTCATCACCAAGGACAAGTTCATCACGCTCGCGTCTGAGGTCGGCACTTGGGACTACACCCCGGACGAGGTGCTGGAGAAGGGCCGCGTCGGCCCGGGCGAGCTGTTCGTGGTGGACACCAGCAACGGCAAGGTGTGGACCAGCTTCGAGATCGACGACGATCTCAAGAGCCGCCACACCTACAAGCAGTGGATGGACAAGCACTGCCGCCGCCTGGTGCCGTTCGAACAGATGGATGACAGCCAGACCGGCAGCCGCGAATTCTCCGACGATCAGCTCAAGACCTATCAAAAGCTGTTCGGTTATTCCTTCGAGGAGCTCGACCAGATCATCCGCGTGCTCGGCGAAAACGGCCAGGAAGCGGTGGGTTCGATGGGTGACGACACCCCCATGGCGGTGCTCTCCGGCACCCAGCGCACTCTCTACGACTACTTCCGCCAGATGTTCGCCCAGGTGACCAACCCGCCCATCGATCCGCTGCGGGAAAACCACGTCATGTCGCTGGCCACCTGTATCGGGCGCGAGCAGAACGTCTTCAACGAGACCTTTGGCCACGCCCACCGGGTGCTGTTCCAGTCGCCCATCCTGCTCTACTCCGACTTCCACCAGCTGCTGGCCCTGGAAGGGGAGTACTATCGCCATCAGGTGATCAGCCTCAACTTCAAGCCCGAAGAGGGGCTGGAGGCGGCCATCCAGCGCATCTGCGAAGAGGCCAAGGTTGCTGCTGAAGCGGGCACAGTGCTGCTGGTGCTCTCGGATCGCGCCATCAGCGTCGATACCCTGCCCATCCCGGCCGCCATGGCGGTGGGGGCGGTACAGCGCACCCTGGTCGACAACAATCTGCGCTGTGACGCCAACATCCTGGTGGAGACCGCGAGCGTGCGTGACCCGCACCACTTCGCCGTGCTGCTGGGCTTTGGCGCCACCGCCATCTACCCCTATCTGGCCTACGAGACTCTGGCCAAGCAGGTCGAGGAAGGGGTGCTCACCATGCCCCTGCGCCAGGCCATGCTCAACTACCGCAACGGCATCAACAAGGGCCTCTACAAGGTGATGTCCAAGATGGGGATCAGCACGGTGGCGAGCTACCGCTGCTCCCAGCTGTTCGAGGCAGTGGGCCTGGCCAAATCCGTGGTCGAGATGTGTTTTCGTGGCGTATCGAGCCGCATCCAGGGGGCCGACTTTACCGATATTCAGGAAGATCAGCTCAAGCTGGCCCGTCAGGCCTGGCTGGCGCGCAAACCGCTCGGTCACGGCGGCCTCTTGAAATTCGTCCATGGCGGCGAGTACCACACCTACAACCCGGACGTGGTGCAGACCCTGCAAACGGCGGTGCGCTCCGGCAACTACGCCGATTACAAGGAGTACGCCCGTCTGGTGAACGAGCGCCCGGTCGCGACCCTGCGTGATCTGCTCACCTTGAAGAAGGTTGACAACCCGGTGGCGCTGGAGCAGGTGGAGCCGGCTGCCAAGCTGTTCCCTCGCTTCGACTCCGCCGCCATGTCCATCGGCGCCCTGGGGCCGGAGGCCCACGAGGCGCTGGCCATCGCCATGAACCGCCTCGGCGGCCAGAGCAACTCAGGTGAAGGTGGCGAAGACCCTAAGCGCTTTGGCACCGAGAAGAACTCGCGCATCAAGCAGGTGGCCTCGGGGCGCTTTGGCGTGACCCCCCACTACCTGATGAACGCCGACGTGGTGCAGATAAAAGTTGCCCAGGGCGCCAAGCCCGGCGAGGGCGGCCAGCTGCCCGGTGACAAGGTCACCGCCCAGATTGCCCAGCTGCGCTATTCCGTGCCCGGCGTGACCCTGATCTCGCCGCCGCCACACCACGACATCTACTCCATCGAGGATCTGGCCCAGCTCATCTTCGATATCAAGCAGATCAACCCTAGCTGCCTGGTGTCGGTCAAGCTGGTCTCCGAGCCCGGCGTCGGCACCATCGCCTGCGGCGTGGCCAAGGCCTATGCGGACTTCATCACCGTCTCCGGCTATGACGGCGGCACAGGCGCAAGCCCGCTCACCTCGGTGAAATACGCCGGCTCCCCCTGGGAGCTGGGGCTGGCCGAAACCCAGCAGGCGCTGGTGGCCAACGGATTGCGTCACAAGGTGCGCCTCCAGGTGGATGGCGGTCTCAAGACGGGCCTCGACATCATCAAGGCGGCCATCCTCGGCGCCGAGAGCTTTGGCTTCGGTACCGGCCCCATGGTGGCACTCGGCTGCAAATATCTGCGGATCTGTCACCTAAACAACTGCGCCACCGGCGTCGCCACTCAGGATGAGAAGCTGCGCCGCGAGCACTTCACCGGCCTGCCGGAGATGGTGATGAACTACTTCAAGTTCATCGCCGAGGAGACCCGCGAGCTGATGGCCCAGCTGGGTGTCACCCAGCTGACCGATCTGATTGGCCGCACCGATCTGCTGGAGGCCCTGCCCGGCCTCACCGCCCGCCAGGCCAAGCTGGATCTCTCCGGTATCCTGGCCCGTCCGGTGGCGCCGGCAGGCTCCAGCCTGTTCAGCCAGCAGCACAACCCCACCTTCGACAAGGGGCCACTCAACCTCAACATGGTGGACGATCTGCTGGGTGCGGTAGAGACCAAATCCGGCGGCGAGTTCCGCTACGACATCCGCAACACCGACCGCTCGGTGGGTGCGCGTCTGTCAGGCGAGATCGTCAAGCGTCACGGCAATCAGGGGATGGCGGCCGATCCGGTCAGGGTGCACTTCAACGGCACCGCAGGCCAGAGCTTCGGCGTCTGGAACGCAGGGGGCCTTGAGATGATCCTCACCGGGGATGCCAACGACTACGTGGGCAAGGGGATGACCGGCGGCAAGCTGGTGATCAAGCCTCACGTCGGCGTGGCGTTCAAGTCCCACGAGGCGGCCATCATCGGCAACACCTGCCTCTACGGCGCCACCGGCGGCAAACTCTATGCTGCCGGCACCGCTGGCGAGCGCTTCGCGGTGCGCAACTCCGGGGCCCTCGCGGTAGTAGAGGGGATCGGCGACAACGGTTGTGAATATATGACCGGCGGCATCGTCACCGTGCTCGGCCAGACCGGCGTCAACTTCGCGGCAGGCATGACGGGCGGTTTTGCCTACGTGCTCGACGAGTGCGGCAACTTTGCCAAGCGCACCAACCCCGAGCTGGTGGAGCTGCTGGAGGTGGCGGATCTGCCCATCCATCAGGAGCACCTGCGCGGCATCATCACCGCTCACCTCAATGAAACCGGCAGCCACCGTGCCGAGGAGATCCTGGCCAACTTCGACTCCTATGTGCCCAAGTTCAGGCTGATCAAACCCAAGTCCAGCGACGTCAAGTCCCTGTTGGGTCACACCAGCCGTTCCAGTGCAGAACTCAGAATCCAGGCGCAATAAGGAGGGAACCCTATGAGCCAGAACGTATTTCAGTTTATCGATGTCCAGCGGGTCGACCCGCCGAAGAAGCCGCTCAAGATCCGCAAGATCCAGTTCGTGGAGATCTATGAGTCTTTCAACAAGCCTCAGGTCGAGATGCAGGCGGATCGCTGCCTCGAGTGCGGCAACCCCTATTGCGAGTGGAAGTGCCCGGTGCACAACTACATCCCCAACTGGCTGAAACTGGCCAAGGAGGGACGCATCCTGGAGGCGGTGGAGCTCTCCCACCAGACCAACAGCCTGCCGGAGGTGTGCGGCCGGGTCTGCCCGCAAGACAGATTGTGCGAGGGTGCCTGCACCCTCAACGATCGCTTCGGTGCCGTCACCATCGGCAACATCGAAAAATACATCACCGACAAGGCGTTCGAGATGGGCTGGAAACCCGATCTCTCGAACGTGGTCAAGACTGGCAAGCGGGTCGCCGTCATCGGTGCCGGCCCTGCCGGCCTCGCCTGCGCCGATGTGCTGGCGCGGGGTGGCGTCACCCCTGTGGTGTTTGACAAGTATCCGGAGATAGGCGGCCTGCTCACCTTCGGCATCCCCTCCTTCAAGCTGGAAAAAGAGGTGATGCAACGCCGTCGCGAGATCTTCCAGGGGATGGGGGTGGAGTTTCGCCTCGAGACCGAGGTGGGCCGTGACGTCACGTTTGCAGACCTTTTGGGTGAATTCGACGCCGTCTTCCTCGGGGTAGGTACCTACAAGTACATGAAGGGTGGCTTTGCCAACGAAGAGGCGCCCGGTGTCTACGACGCCCTGCCCTACCTCATCTCCAACGCGAACCGCTTGTTGGGCTTCGAGAAGGCGCAGAGCGACTACATCGACTTCGCTGGCAAGCAGGTGGTGGTGCTGGGGGGCGGCGATACCGCCATGGACTGTGTGCGCACAGCCATCCGCCAGGGGGCAGCCAAGGTGATCTGCGCCTATCGCCGGGACGAGGAGAACATGCCGGGCTCCAAGCGGGAGGTGAAAAATGCCCGCGAGGAAGGGGTTGAGTTTATGTTCAACCTCCAACCTATCGGCGTCGAACTGGATGCCAACGGCCGCACCGTCGGCATCAAGGTGGTGAGCACCGAGCTTGGCGCCCCCGATGCCAATGGTCGCCGCAATCCGGTGGTGATCGAAGGGTCCGAGCAGGTGCTGCCTGCCGATGTGGTGGTGATGGCCTTTGGCTTCCAACCCAATCCCCAGCCCTGGATGGCGGAATACGGCATCGAGCTCGACAGCCGGGATCGCATCAAGGCGCCAGAGCAGGCCGAGTATGCCTTCCAGACCAGCAACCCCAAGGTGTTCGCCGGCGGCGACGCGGTGCGCGGTTCCGACCTGGTGGTGACCGCCATCTACGAAGGGCGCAAGGCTGCCGAAGGGATCATGGACTATCTGGCCGTCTGATCCGCCATCGCAGCCCCTGCGTCAGCCAATACAGAGCCCCGCCGATGCGGGGCTCTCTTTTTATGAGCCCTCCTGATTGGCCCCTTTCCCGTAAAAACTGAAACTATTTGAGGCAGAATTTGTAGCATCTATCTGATACACTTCGCGCCCGCCATTTTCCGGCCACTCTCTGACGTGATGTCAGACACAGCCGTCGGTGGTCATAACCGACTTTTCGCTCATACCGAGCCAACCAGGCCAGCCATAGTCCCGCTGGAACACAGGAACCCCTTATGAGATTTGAATCGTTCGATTTTGCCCCCGAGATTTTGCGCGCCATTTCAGAGTGCGGTTATCAGGAGATGACCCCTGTGCAGAGCCAAGCCATCCCGGCCGTGCGCCGTGGCCGCGACCTGCTGGCCAGCGCCCAAACCGGCACCGGCAAGACCGCCGCCTTCGCCCTGCCCATCCTGCAGCGTCTGGTGGACAATCCGGCGCCGGTGCAGCCCTCCAACGCCCGGGTACTGATCCTGACCCCGACCCGCGAGCTGGCGGCCCAGGTGGCGAGCAACATCAATGACTTCGCCAAGTATCTGGCGATCACCACCCTCACCATCGTTGGTGGCGGCAAGCAGGACGTGCAGGCCAAGCGGTTGAAAGCGGGCGCTCACATTATCGTGGCGACCCCGGGTCGTCTGCTCGAACACCTCACCGCCTGCAACCTGAGCCTCTCCGGGGTCGAGACCCTGGTGCTGGACGAGGCAGACCGCATCCTCGACATGGGCTTCAGTGCCGATGTGCAGAAGATCCTGCAGGCGGTCAACAAGACCCGCCAGAACCTGCTGTTCTCCGCCACCTTCTCCGAGGCAGTGAAGAAGCTCGCCAACCTGATGCTGGACAAGCCGCAGATCGTCAGCGTCAACAAGCAGAACTCCACTGCCGACACCGTCAGCCACACCGTCTACCCGGTGGAGCAGAAGCGCAAGCGCGAGCTGCTCTCCGAGCTCATCGGCAAGCAGAACTGGCAACAGGTACTGGTGTTCGCCAGCACCCGTGAGAGCTGCGACGAGCTGGTGGAAGAGCTGAACCTCGATGGCATCAAGTCCGCCGTGGTGCACGGCGACAAGGCTCAGGGCAGCCGTCGCCGCGCCCTGCGCGAATTCAGCGAGGGCAAGCTGCGGGTGCTGGTGGCCACCGAAGTGGCCGCCCGTGGCCTGGATATTCCGGATCTTGCCTACGTGGTCAACTATGATCTGCCGTTCCTCGCCGAAGACTACGTGCACCGCATCGGCCGCACCGGCCGCGCCGGCAAGAGCGGCATGGCCATCTCCTTCGTCAGCCGCGAAGAAGAGCGCACCCTGCTGGAGATAGAAGCGGTGATCGGTCAGAAGATCCGCCGCATCATGGTGCCGGGCTACGAGGTAAGCAGCCGCGACGAGCTGATCAAGCAGCTGCAGGAGCGCCGTCGTTTCGGCAAGCGCCCGCAGCGCGAAGACAACGCCGCCGCCCAGGCCATGGCCGAAGCCAAGCTGCAGGGCCAGCGCCTCAAGCGTCTTGCGGCCGCCAAGAAGCCGCGTCAGCCGAAGTAAGGACCAACCCTTTTCCTCCCCAGTGAGAGGAGAGGGGCAAACATCTCATATACCAAAGGCGCCACTGGCGCCTTTATGCTGTTGATTAGCCGGCCGTGAGTCCGGCTCCCTTTGTGAGGAACCGTGATGACCCTTCCCACCTACAACCAGGCCCTGCTCGAGATGGCCAGCCAGAGCCTGGCCGAACTGGCGCGCACTGCCGCCCAGAAGGCGGGCAAGCGCACACCCGCCCAGGAGAGCCATTTTCTGTGCACCTGGATGGCGGAATCTCTCAAGGAGAAGCGCTTCTCCCGGCTGGTGATGGAGGATCTCAAAGAGTGGGTTCAGCTGGGCCGCACCCTGGGGGCCGGCGCCGATCTCAAGGGGCTGCTCGAGCGCATCGTCAGCCAGTATGAGCGCGCCATGGCTGCCCCGACCCAGCTCGGGACCAGACTCAACGCACTACTGGCCGAGCTCGCCGCCGCTGGCTGGCTTGTCATCACGGAGAGCGAGATCAACGCCAAGCTCAAGTTGCAGTCGGGCGGCCAGCCCAGCCTCATCATCAGTGCCAGCGAATATGGCGAGCATATCGAGGACGGCGAGCTGACCCGCCCCCTCACCCTCTATGTGCGCGGCGACGAGCAGCAGCTGGCCCGGGCTGCCTTTACCCACGCGCTCTTGCTGAGCCAGGGCAACAAGAAGGGCTCCCTGGTCAAGCACCACAAGGCCTACCGGTTGATGCCGGGCAACGCGCAACCGGCACGGGCCCTGTTGGCCGATGCGCTCTAGCCAGATGAGACTCGTCAGCCCGCTTAAGCACTGCATCACGCCATAAGAAAACGGCAGACCACTGGGTCTGCCGTTTTCGTTTCCAGGCGATGGCAAAAGACGACTAGCGCACCTTGAGCCCAATCTGGCCCGGGGCGCACCACTCGAAGATCACCTCTTCACTCTTGCCGCAGCAGCTGCCGCCGCAGAGCCGGTTCTCCCGCTTGATCACCCGCCCCTTGCGCATCCAGACACCGAGCATGGCCTCCACCGCATCTTCCGAGGTGTGGAAGTGGCGAGCCAGATCCCGCCGGCTCGCCTTCTGCTGCACGGCGAGATAGTCACCCAGCTCGCGCAGGATCACAGGACCACCACCTTGCGGGCGACGATGTCACCGTGACGGCGCCCCAGCCACCAGAGCAGCACCAGGGAGAGACCGTAGCTCGCAATCCAGAACAGGCTCTGCTCGGGATGGTCGGCGAAGGTCGCCACCTGATAGAAGAGGGTGGCGCACATAAAGGCCATGTAGTTGCACCAGGCGGCGGTAAAGAGTGCCCACTGACGGCCGGTTTCCCGCACCAGAGCCCCCATGGCCGCGGCGCAGGGCATATAGAGCAGCACGAACAACAGGTAGGCAAAGGCACCGGCCGCCCCGTCGAAGTGGGTCTGCATGTTGCCGTAGGTGGAGATGTCGACCTCCTGCTCTTCTGCTGCGGCTTGCTGATCCGCCAGATCCCCTACCGAGATCCCCATGGGGTCGGTCGGGTCGATGGAAGAGAGATTGTCAGCCACCGCGCTGATGGCCTCCTTGAAGCTGGCCACGAGGGAGAACTCGGCCGCCTCTTCATCCCCTTCCCCGCTGCCGGCGTAGAGGCTGTTGAGCGTACCGACCACCGCTTCCTTGGCGAAGATGCCGGTGACGATACCGACTGTAGCCTGCCAGTTGTCATCGCGCACACCGATGGGGTGCAGCACCGGAGTGACCGCTTGGCTCACCTTGCTCAGCACAGAGTCTTCCTGCTCCTGGTGGCCGAAACTGCCATCGGTACCCAGGGAGTTGAGCACGCTCAGCACGGCGACCACCAGCACGATGGTTTTACCGGCGCCGAACACGAAGGATTTAAGCTTCTGCCAGGTCTTGATCCCCACGTTGACCGGACGCGGCCATTCGTAATCCGGCATCTCCATCAACATGGAGTCGCTCTTGCCCGGCAGCAGGGTGCTGCGTAGCAACAGGCCGGTGAGCACAGCCACCAGGATGCCGATGAGATAGAGACCAAACACCAGGTTCTGACCGGAGTGCGGGAAGAAGGCCACCGCAAACAGGGCGTAGACCGGCAGACGGGCACCGCACGACATGAAGGGCGCCATGGCCGAGGTCATCAGCCGCTCGCGCTCGGAGTTGAGAGTACGGGTCGCCATCACCGAGGGCACGGTGCAGCCAAAGCCCATCAACATAGGGACAAATGCCTTGCCCGGCAGGCCGAGGCGGCGCATCAGGGCGTCTACTACGAAGGCGGCCCGCGCCAGATAGCCGGAGCTCTCCAGCACCGCCAGGAACAGGTAGAGACAGCCGATCACCGGGATAAAGGTGGCGACGGTCTGCAAACCCACACCAAAACCGTCCGCCAGGATGGCACCGAGCCACTCGGGGGCATTGACCAGCCCCAACAGGTAATGCACGCCATCGACGAACAGGGCACCGCCCATGATGTCGAAGAAGTCGATGAAGGCGCTGCCCACATTGATGGCAAACATGAACATCAGGTACATCACCAGCAGGAAGAAGGGGATGCCGAACCAGCGGTTGAGCAGCACCCGATCGAGCTTCTCGCTCTGGGCCACGGTGAGCTTGCCCTTCTGCTGGCACGCCTCGGCGGCCCACAGATGAATGTGGCCATAACGGATATCCGCCAGCTGCAGATCGATGTCCTGCCCCTGCTGGGCACGGCTCACCACGTTGGCCGCCGCCTCATGCTGGCCGGGCAGCAAGGTCTCCTGCATCACTGCATCTTCTTCGAGCAGGCGCAGGGCGCGGCCACGGGTCGTCAGATGATGGGGGGCAAGCAGGCTTTCAAGCTCCGCCAGATCTTTTTCAAGCTCGGTGCCATAGTCGAGCATCAGCGCCTGTTGCGCCTTGCCGATAAACTGCTGGATCTGGCCCTTGAAGGCGGCAACCTGCCTGGCGTTGTGGGCGGAGAGCGCCACCACCGGGCAACCGAGGGACTTGGCAAGCAGGGTTTCATCTATGGTCACTCGCCGCTTTTGCAGGATATCCATCTTGTTGAGCACCACCACCATGGGCAGCCCCAGCTCGCGCAGTTGCAGCGTCAGATAGAGGGAGCGCTCCAGATTGGCGGCATCGATGACGTTGAGCAGCAGATCAGGCTGCTGATCCTCGACGAAGCGACTGGCGATCTGCTCGTCCAGGCTCCCCTCCTGATTGGCCAGGCTATAGATGCCGGGCAGGTCCATCAGCTTGTAATCGTGTCCATCGACCGAAAACTCGCCCATCTTCTTGTCGACGGTCACCCCGCTCCAGTTGCCCACCTGCTGGCGGGCCCCGGTCAGGGCATTGAACAGGGAGGTCTTGCCGCTATTGGGATTGCCGACCGTTACCAGGGAATAATTCATACCGGTTCACCCTCGATAGTGCTTTGACCAAGACGATTGTTTTGTGAGGTGTGTTTCATACCGGTTCGACCTCGATTTGCTGCGCCAGACTTTTTTGCATGGAAAGACAGATCCCCTGGCACTGGATCTGGAGCGGGTCCCCGAGGGGGGCAGAACGCAGATAGATGACTTCGGTCTGAGGCAACAATCCCATTACCATCAGCTTGCGACGCAGGGGACGGGTCAACTGGTCCAGGTTCTTGATGCGAGCACTCTGTCCCGGTGACAACTGCGTGAGTACCATGACTGACTCCTGAAAGTTAAACAATAATAATTCTCTTTTAGCCAGGCCATTATAAGCTGTGTCTTCAACTTTTATTTGAGTAAAATCAAACTCCGCTTCGCTAATCGATAAAGAAATACCATGAGTCACGATAACAACAGCCGCCTGGTTTACAGCACGGATGGCGGCATGATCAAAGAGCAGAGTGCCCCCCAATCCGCCTCTCCTTTCCCCACCGATGGCACAGTGCGTATTCGCCGCGAGACCAAGGGGCGCAAGGGCGCCGGGGTCATCACCATCCACGGCGTACCGGCCGAACAGCAAAAGGCGCTGGCTACCCTGCTCAAGAAAAAGTGTGGCACGGGCGGGGGTATCAAAGAGGGCGTGATCGAGATCCAGGGGGACAAACGGGACCTTATCAAGGCCGAGCTGGAGAAGGCCGGTTTCAGCGTCAAGCTGGTGGGGGGCTGAGCCGCCTGCGGCGCACCTTGCTTCACTTCGGCTTTTTCCCTAGAATGCCCGCTCCCATCGAGGGGGAGTAGTCTCGCACGCCGGATCCCGCCGGCCTGCGACCCTGATCAACATACTTGGTGCCAACTCACCATGGTCAGGGTGATCCAATCACCATCTGGATTTGACAAGACCTTTGACGGGCCAGTGCCAATACCGGGGACGGATGGTGCAGGCTTGTCTTTGGTTTATAACAATTCCGTCCCCCGGTTCACTTTTATGGAAGCCTTGTTAACCTCAACCCTCAGCGTGGCCATCGCCGAAATCGGCGACAAGACCCAGCTGCTGGCGTTGCTGCTCATCTGTCGTTTTCGCAAGCCCTGGCCCATCATCGCCGGCATGCTGGCGGCTACCCTGCTCAACCATGCGGGCGCCGCCTGGATTGGCGACTTCATCAGCCGCTGGCTGGATCCCAAAGTGATGACCTATCTGGTGGCCGCGGCCTTCGTTGCCATGGCGATCTGGATCCTGGTACCGGACAAGATGGATGACGAGGAGAGCTCGCTGGACAAGTACGGACCCTTCATGGCCACCTTCGTGCTCTTCTTTATCGCCGAAATTGGCGACAAGACCCAGATCGCCACCGTGCTGCTGGCCGCCAAGTATGACTCCCTGTTCCAGGTGGTCACCGGCACCACCCTCGGCATGATGCTGGCCAACGTGCCCGTGGTGCTGATCGGCAAGCTGGGGGCCGACAAGCTGCCGCTCAAGGGGATCCGCATCGCCTGCGCCCTGCTGTTTGTGGGGCTCGGGGTCACGACCCTCATCTTCGTCTGACGAGCTGACTGCCCACTCCTTCGAGCGCCCCGCCCCTGGTCGGGGCGCTCTTTTTTGTGTCGGTATGGCGCCGGTGACAAAGGGCCAACGGGCTCCCCTCCTCCTCGCCCCTCATGCCATAATGGGGCAAATTCCGTGGAGTTCCCCCATGCACAAGGTATCAAGAGAGACGCTGCTCGAATGGGTTAGACAAGGCAGGCTTGCCCCCGAGCGGCTCGACGCGGCACTGGCGCTGGCCGAATTGCCCCCTCCTCCCGCGCGCTGGCAGTGGTTGTTCGATCGTCTGTTGCTCTGGCTCGGCGCCCTCTGCCTCGGCGCCGGACTGGTGTTCTTCGTCGCCTTCAACTGGCATGAGCTGGGACGTCTGTCACGTCTGGCCCTGCTGGAAGCGCCCCTGCTCGCCACCTTGCTGGTGTTGTGGCGCACGTCCCTCGGCGACACGGCGCGCCAAGCGCTGCTGCTGATCCTGGCGCTCAATATCGGTGCCCTGCTGGCGCTGGTGGGCCAAACCTACCAGACCGGCGCCGATCCCTGGCAGCTGTTTGCCACCTGGACTTTGATGCTGCTGCCGCTGGCGGCGCTGGGCCAAAGCCCCTTGCTGTGGACCCTGAGTTGGCTGCTGGCGCAGCTGACCCTGGTGCTCTACTGGCGCCTCGGCCTGTTCGACCTCTTCTTTGCCTTTGACGAGGAGGCGCTCGGCTGGTGCCTGACCCTGCTCAACGCCGCACTCTGGGGCCTGCTGTTACTGGCACCGGCCCGCTGGCGGCTGATGCCAAGCTGGCTGGCAGGGCTTGCCGCAGGCCTTGGGATCACACTGCTCACCCTACTGGCCCTGTTTGATGCGGCCTCCCCCTGGGTGTGGCCGCTCTGGCTCGGCTGGCTCGCCGCCGCCTATGCCCTCTGGCACCACAGATTTATCGCCGGCCTCGCCATGGGGTGTCTGAGCTTCATCGCCATCATCCTGGCCACCCTTGGCAAGTGGATGGAACCCGATGTGGACGGTTTCCTGCTGCTCTGCCTTATCGCCATAGGTCTCTCGGTCGTGGCCAGCCGCTGGCTGCAGCAGCAAAGGAGGCATCATGAGTAATCTGACCCTCTGGCAACGGCTGCAACAGGCCAATCTGGTCGAGGGGGAGATGCCCGGGGACACCAGCCCCCACTGGTCGAGCCGTTTTCTGCTCGGTCTGGTGGGCTGGATTGCCGCCCTCTTCCTGCTGTTTTTCCTGTTCATGACCTTTGAGCAACTGACTCGCGAGCCGGAGCACGCCC
Source organism: Aeromonas sp. S18(2024) (assembly GCF_041402525.1). Classification (NCBI taxonomy): domain Bacteria; kingdom Pseudomonadati; phylum Pseudomonadota; class Gammaproteobacteria; order Aeromonadales; family Aeromonadaceae; genus Aeromonas; species Aeromonas sp. S18(2024). Next base: position 25,597 of record NZ_JBGLQV010000013.1, read on the forward strand.
TGCTGATGGGCACCCTGCTGCTGGCCGCGGCCTACGCCATCAACCGCAGTCAGCACGGGGACCTCTGGGATCAATTTGTGCTTGCCCTGGCGCTGGCGGCCGATGCCTGGCTGCTCTATGGCCTTATCGATCAGATAGACCCCCACCAGCCCCTGCTCTGGTTCGGTCTCTGCCTGCTCTCTTTGGGGATAGCCGTGCTGTTCGATCACTGGCTGGTGCGCCTTTTTCACAGCGTGGCCGCCGCCCTGTTGCTCACCCTGGGGCTCGCCAGCCTCGGCCTGCAACTGCTGGCCCTGCCGCTGGTGATGGCGGCCATCACCTTCTGCTGGCTGCGGGCCGAAACCGATCCGGCCCGTCACCCGCTCTATCACGCCATGACTCTGGGGCTCGCCCTCTCCCTGCTGGTGCTGGGTCGGCTGCACCATCCACTCTGGGAAGGGGGGGCCAGCCTGCTCGACGAGCTCGGCCTCTCGCGCCTGCCGCTCTGGCTCAATCCGCTGCTGTGCGCCGCCCTGCTGCTGGCCGTGATGGTGAAGCTGGCCCTGCCGCTGCGCTATGGATTGCCGCTGGTGCTGCTCAGTGCCCTTATTCCCGGCATGGGTGCCGGTGCCCTGGTGCTGAGCCTCGGTTTCTACGCAGGCAGCCTTGGTCTGATGACCCTCTCGCTCTTGCTGCTGACAGGCTATGGCGCCCTCTATTACTACGATCTCGGGCTCACCCTGATGACCAAGTCCTGGCTGCTGCTGGGCTCGGGGGCTTTGTTGCTGGGGACACGTTTTTTGTTGCAACGCCTCAACCCAAGGAGCCCGTCATGAGACCCCTTGCCATCCTGCTGGTCAGCCTCGCCATACTGGCGGGCATCAACTTCACCGTCTGGCGTTATGAACAGGCCATGGCCAACGGCGAGGTGGTACTGCTGCGGCTAGCCCCGGTCGATCCCCGCTCCCTGATGCAGGGGGACTATATGCGTCTGAATTACGAGCTAGCCCGCGAGCTTGCGACCCACAAGAGCAACGCGAGTGCCAGCGGGAGCGATACCCTGGTGATCCGCCTGGACGAGCACCAGGTGGCAAGCTGGGTAGCCGGCGACAAGCCGGAGGCCCTGGCACCCAACGAGCGATTGCTGCAGGTGAGTCGCCACGCCGGCCAGTGGCAGATTGGGCCGGATGCCTATTTCTTCGAGGAAGGCATGGGAGAGGCCCTTGAGGAGGCCCGCTACGGCGAGTTCCGGTTGCAACCCGATGGCAAGACCCTGCTGGTGGGGCTGCGCGATGAGGCGTTTCGCCCTCTGGGAGCAAGCCGCAGCCGCTGGTGAGAAAGACGATGGCACTTTGCCCGGTTCATGCCCACACTGGAATCATGATTGCCGCATAGGGATATGCACCATGAGGATATGGCTGATCTGTCACCTTTTTCTGATCCTGTGGGTCGGTGGCGTGCGGGCCGATCTCGGCAAGCTCGAATACCTCACCGAAGAGTATCCGCCCTACAACTACAACGATGAACAGGGGCAGCCCACCGGACTTGCCGTCGAACTGCTGCGAATGGTGTGGCAACATGGCGGAGTCGAGCCACAACCCGTTCGCATCATCCCCTGGGCCCGTGGCTACTACCTGCTGACTCAAAAACCCAACGTGGTGCTCTTCTCCACCGCCCGCACCCAGGCGCGGGAAGCCCTGTTCAAGTGGGTATGCCCCATCGGCTACTCGGAGTTCATCCTGCTCGGGCACAGTTCCCGCCCGCTCACCCTGGGCTCGATTGCCGAGATAAGCGACTACAGGATCAGTGCCGTGCGCTCCGATGCCGCCGAACAGCTGCTGCTCAACAACGGCATGGATGACAGCAAGATCATCCCGGCCAACCGCCTGAGCCAGGCGGTGAAGATGCTGGTCTCCGGCCGCGCCGATCTGCTCGCCACCAGCAAGCTGGCCGGCTATGAAGCTATCCGCGAACTCGGTATGCGGGTGGATGACTTCAACGTGGCGTTGCTGCTCAGTGCCGAGCAACTCTGCTACGCCTTCAGCCGCCAGGTGCCCGACAGCGATATCACCCAGTTCCAGCAGGCGCTGACCCGCGTCCTCGCCTCCCGGGAATTTCAGGCCCTGCAGGCCAAATACCTGCCCGAGCCCTGACAGCAACCCTCTCCCCAGCGCCAACCAGAAGTTGCCCGGGCTGGCGAAATGCGTCGCCCCGACAACACTTGAGGAAAAGACGCATCAAGGGGGCGGCGCAGATGACACGATGGACCGGATTGGCAGGCCTGCTGCTTGCTACCCTCGCACAGGCCAGCCCCGAGCTTGGCAAACTGCACTACATCACCGAAGAGAACAGCCCTTACAACTACCGGGATGGATCCGGCATGACCACCGGTTTTGCCGTCGAGCTGCTGCAACGGGTGTGGCAACAAACCGCTACCCCGTCACAACCCATCGATGTGATGCCCTGGGCCAGGGGCTACTCCCAGCTGAGCAAGAGATCCGATGTGGTGCTCTGCTCCGCCGTGCGCACCAGAGCGCGGGATCCCCTGTTCAAATGGGCTTGCCCCATTGACCATGCCAACATAGTGCTGATCGGCCTGACTCATCGCCATATCAATCTCGACAGGCTGGAAGATGCCAAACACTACATCATCGCCGCCGGACGGGCCGATGTGGGGGAGCAGTTGCTGATCCGCAACGGTTTTCAGGCAGACAGGATGATGACCTCCAACCGTTTCAACCATGCTATCAAGATGCTCACCTCCGGGCGGGCCGATCTGCTCTCGACCAACAAGAACACCTTCTATCAGCGTATCGGGGAGATGGGGCTCGCTCCCGACCAGTTCAGGGTGCAATGGACACTGAGCGCCGACCCCTTCTGCTACGCCTTCAGCCTCGCGGTGAGCGACCATCTGGTCGCCGAATTCCAGCAGGGGCTTCAACAGGTACTGGCCAGCCCGACCTATCCAGCGCTGCGGCGCCGCTATTTGCCAGAGTAGTAATTGCCCGAAGCACGAGCGCCAGAGCAATGAGCCAAAAGGGCCAGTGACGCCAGGCATCAGCGCCCTGAGCCTCCCCTACTGTCAGGAAATCTGACTTGGCCTTGGCGAAATCGGCTCGCTTGCCCACACTGAAACGACGATTCCCTCAAGCAGGATGGCGCTGATGAAACAATGGATTGGATTGATTGGGCTGCTGTTTGCCACCCTCACCCAGGCCAGCCCGGAGCTGGCCAAGCTTCACTACATGACCGAAGAGTACAAACCCTATAACTACACGGACGAGGCGGGCAAGCCAGCCGGCTTTGCCGTCGAGCTGCTGCAGCAGGTGTGGCAGAAGACGGGCACCACGCCGCAATCCATCACCGTCATACCTTGGGCCCGGGGCTACTACCTGCTGACCCAAAAGCCCAATGCGGTGCTCTTCTCCACCGCCCGCACCCAGGCCCGCGATCCCCTGTTCAAATGGGCCTGCCCCATCGGTTACGCCGAGATCGTGCTGGTGGGGCTCACCAGCCGCAATATCGCCATCAACAAGCTGGAGGACGCCAGGGTCTTCAATATCGGGGCGGTGCGAGCCGATGTGGGGGAGCAACTGCTGCTCAACAACGGCTTTGACGAGAGCAGGCTGATGGTCGCCAACCGGCTGCCCCAGGCCCTCAAGATGCTCACCTCGGGACGGGTCGATCTGGTCTCCACCAACAAGACCACCATGGAGCAGCTGATCCTGGAACAAAAACTCGATCCCGCCCGCTTCAAGGTGCGCTGGATATTGAGCTCGGAGCAGTTCTGCTTTGCCTTCAGCCATCCGGTGAGCGACGAATCGGTCAGAGAATTCCAGACCGGTCTGACCCAGGTGCTGGCCAGCAGCGAATTCCAGCAGTTGTACGGCAAATACTTCCCCGCCTCCGCCGCCAAATAGCGGCGCGGCGTCGAGCACCAACAACAAGGGGCCTACTGCGGGCCCCTTCGCTTTTTACCGTTTTCGCTCCCCTCGCAGCGTCACCCCACCGCCCTGCCAGTACCAAGCCCCGACAACCATCAACTAATCGCTAATTAATAAAAGTTTGTGCCAGCGCAAAAAATCACTCTTTTCTGATAGTTAGCTCACCAAAATCATAGATAAGACCACTCTGGCTCCGTAATATGGCGACGGGCGTCTGTTGACCCCTTTTCCGAGATCAATGGTCAACGGCGCAATCTGGTAGCGACAGTCAGGGGCGGTAGCGACTTTAGCGTAGGGTCGATTAGCGAAGCGTAATCGTCCGCGGTAACCATCCCCTCTCCCCTTGCGGGAGAGGGTGAGGGGGTCGGTAACGTCATTGCATAGCGGAATATCGCCAGCCTAAATGGCATGGCTTCGCCATGCAGGACCCGAGGGTACTGCCCTAGCCGGTAGGACTTATAAAAGATAAAAATGTAGAGTGCATTTAAAGTTATTTACTCTCATATTTATTAACACAATGGTTAATAACAACATGCAAATATCAAAATTAATAACAAAAATTGAAAACAATGCATTCTCTGAGAAAGAACTGATTAACTTATTCAACAACGCGACATTAAATAATAAGATAAATGAAGAGGACAAAGCACTTCTTATTTTCTCTATAGAGAAAAACACTCGCCTTCGATTTCCAAAATCGGCAAAAAAAATTTTTGGAGCCAAGGAATCTTTTGCAGAAAGTAAACTTGAGAAACTATACCAAGAGTTATGCAAAGAATTCAATCTAAGTAACAATCGGCTTAAAAATGGCGTAAAGGCTGGCGGATTAATGATATCTGGTGAATTTCATATCGATGTTTATATGTCATATAAAAACATCGAAAATCATGGTGTAGCCATAGCCCTTACACAACCAGACATAGAATCTGAATTAACCGTCACAGTAAAACGATACAAAACTTACGGTAGAGACTCTGGCACTATTAATGTTCACGAGAGCAATATGGATGATTTTGATAATTCCGCTCAAATATATAAAGCATACATTCAGGAACTAATTCAATAGATTAATAAAGGCGCATAACACAATCCGCCATCCCTATTGCAGCAAGCAAACCCGCGCCGAATCGCCGAATAGAGGTGCCATTCACTTCGTTCATGCCACCGCGGCAACCATCCCCTCTCCCCTTGCGGGAGAGGGTTAGGGTGAGGGGTCGGTAACATCATTGCATGGCGGAATATCGGCCCCCTAAATGGCATGGCTTCGCCATGCAGGACACGAGGACTCCGTCCTCGACGGGGTTTCGCCGCCGCTGCGCGGCTTGGCGAGTGACTTTTCTTTGCGTGGCCAAAGAAAAGTCACCAAAAGAAAGGCCACCCCCACTTGTTCGCCCTCCTGCGTCGGGTTCCCTCGGTTCACCCGTTTGTCCCACGGCACGCGCCGATGGGCCATCCATGGCCCAACGGCGCTCGCTCGGCGTCCTGCCTCGCGGCCTGGGCAAACGGGCTCACCTCGGCGAACAACAGGGGGGCAAAACCCAGCCCGCAGCCCAGTTAACGGCTCCCTGTGTATTTGGGGAATGGCTCGTATTGAAAGTCAGATAAAGAATTTTTAGCCGTTATATCATCTTATTTCTCGAACGTCAGATTATGCTTCGCTAATCGAATCTACCACTCAGAGGTTTTTATGAAATATTTTTCCACATTGTTTTTTGCATTGGCTGTAAATACAGCACTTGCAGAGGAACCGGGTCAAGAGCATATCACTTCAAAGGTGATTGGCGAGGCTATGGGAGATTTGGACAAAGATGGTATCGATGAAAAAGTCATTGTTCTGGATACTGGGTTGGACGGTGAAATAGGAACACAAAGAACACTGCTTATATATAAAAAGAAACAAGATAAGTGGGCCTTATGGCACTCTTCGCAAGGGCCAATATTAGATAGTGCTCATGGTGGCATGATGGGGGATCCATTCATCAGCGTTGATATACAACGAGGGGCTATCGTCATTGATCATTTTGGTGGTAGCCGTCATAAGTGGAGTTACACTCATAGATATCGTTTTAATAATAAAGCATGGTATCTAATTGGTGCCACAATAAATTATGGAGCACCATGCGAAGGTTTCTTTAACTTCGACTTCAATGTAATGACAGGAAAAGCCATTTATAAAACATATCAAGATGGTTGCATTGATGAAGAGGTTGCATCGAATTTCAAAACTGAACAGAAAGAGATCTCCGTCCCCGTTACTAAGCCTATTGACATGGATGGGTTCTATCCAGGCTCGAACAAACTGGACATAAAAGAAATTGGACAAGAAATTTATTACTAACCTTCCCCCTTCACAAGGGAATATTTCACATTCCTCACCTTGGCAAACAGTCTGGGCAACACCTGCTCCCCAATCCGAGGGAAATATAAAATAAAGGGGCAGGCCGAGTAACTAATTACACCCTATATGATTCAGCTTGGAAATAGAGGTGTAATTCACTTCGTTCATGACACTCTACGATACACACCGCTTTCTATAGAATAATTCCTTATCAGACGATAAGCATTTTCGGGATTTACATGAACAACGAATTAATTAAAAACTTGAAGTCTTTTAACCGTAAAGAGCGGTTTTACCTAATTGGTCAAATGCTGGGGAACCCGGAGTTTCGCATGGATGACAACCAGCTTGATAAGATATCAAAGCTAATCGGTCTCACCATCCCCAGAAAATACTTTGCTGCAATGGATTACCACCTTGACTGGATCTATGCAAGCTTGTACCTCACTAAAAACAACTCTAAGAGCTGCGTAGAACGCAATTTCATAGAGGAAAATGGAATTGCAATTGACTATCAAATATCAGGCACTCAAGAAGATGTCGACTTTCTTCTTGCCTTTGTTGACGAAAAGCAAATAACCCACCTTGTGATGATTGAGGCTAAAGGCGATAGCTACTTTAGTAATGCTCAGTTAGACAGTAAAAACAAACGATTCAAGGCTATTTTCGGCAATGAAAATACATGGCCAAATGTAAACCCTCATTTTTTAATTTGCAGTCCTAAAAAGCCGCAAAAGATAAACATTGAAGAACCCGCCTATTTTATATTTAACGAAGAATTAGAGATTACTTGGTTTCCGCTCGATATGAGCGATGACAAAAACAAAGTAACTCGGTGGGGTGAAGACAATAAACCATGTAGCGATGGTAACTATTGGGTAGTGGAAAGTCGTTCATAATACTTAAATTACATTCTCTTACGGAATAGCTTTATCTTATATCACACCTCACAACCGTATGGTTACGCATGATTATTTCACCAATGCAACAAATTAAATCTATTTTGTTGCACAAATGAATAATGAACGTGAATACAGCAACCAGCAGCACACTGCCCTATCTGGGAATTGCCGTATGTTGAAGACCCGATAGTGAGCATTTAACTGGGATAAAAGATGATTTCTCGAACGCCAGATTACGCTTCGCTAATCGACATTATGCCAATTGGAGGTGACATTTAAAAATCAAAAAACAGCAAAACATGACCATTTTAACGACACAATTCTGACAAAATCATAAGTGATAATAATCTCCATGTATAAATTACAACATTCAAAAAAAGAAATCGGAAGAGCCGGTGATAGGCTGGTTATTTCGGCTAAAGACGCAATACCATATGATGATATGGACATTAATATACTGCACTCTTGGAGAATGGCTCATCTATATCCACTTCAACAAATTGAATTTTATTTAGAAAGGGAAGCGTTGAAAATAAACCAAAAGGTAATAACATCGTCCAGAATAAAAAGGACACCATCTATAATTACAAAACTTATTCGATTCCCAAAAATGAAGCTACATAAGATGCAAGACTTGGGTGGATGCAGAGCAATTTTAGCAAACGTCGATGAAGTATATGAACTAGAAGGCGTAATTCAAAGCCTCAAGTTCCAACATCAACTTATTCGTGTTGACGACTATATGCGAGATGTAAAGCCATCTGGCTATAGAAGCATGCATTTAGTTTACGCATTTCACAATAAAAAACACCCTGAGTTAAATGGTTTAAGAATTGAAATTCAGGTAAGAACTACTATCCAACATAGCTGGGCAACTGCAGTTGAAATGGTAGGACTGTTTAGGCGAGAATCTCTGAAGTCTAGCCTTGGTGATGAGTCATGGTTAAGGTTTTTCAGACTTGTCTCAGATTTATTTCATATGATTGACTCTAAAAATATCGGCCATTACAACCAAACATCTGATGAAATAAAAGCCTTGGCAAAAAAACTACGTGTATTTGAAGTTTTAGATGCATACAATAAAGTCGTTCAACATATTGAGAATGACATAAAAACAGATAACGGCGTGTATGTTATTTTACTTGATACAGAAAAACGTTGGGTCAAAATTGATAATTTTAAAAATCAAAATTTCAAAGCGGCAGCAGATGCCTACATACAAGCAGAGAAATACTGTATCAAAAATGATTCTTGTGAAGTAGCAATGGTGTCTGTAAATGATATATCACAATTAAAAAATGCTTATCCAGCATATTTCTTAGATACCAAAACATTTTTAAACAATATACGAAGGTTCGTTTTCTAAACGGCGTTGTTGCCCAAATCAGCCAGCAAGTCATGACTTCCCCAGCCCCAAGTGACCGCTACACTTGGGGCTTTCTGACAAGTAGGCCCAGGGTATTCAGCTTGTTTATGGCGCTTACATACGCCATGACTTCTCCCACTTGGCCGTTGTAGTTACGCAGACTGATTTTCCCCGCCAGCAACTGCTTGAACCGATACATCGCCGTCTCTGCCAGCGAGCGACGGTGATACCCCGATATCTTCTTCCAGTGCGCCAGCCCTTCCTTGCGCATCACCAGCACAGCGTCATTTCTTGGGTGTCCCTTTTTCCATAACCCCGCGCTCTTGCGAGGTGGGATACAAGCTGTCGCCCCTTTGCGCGAGATAAGCTGATGGCTGGCTTTGCTGTCATAGGCGCCATCTGCATAAACTCGTCCCAGCTTGCGCCGCAGTGGATTGAGCAAGGTGGGCAACACCTCGGCATCATGGACATTTTCCAGCGAGACTTCCGCCGCCACGATATCGTGGGTCACCGGGTCTACCGCCAGGTGCAACTTGCGCCAGACTCGCCGTTTCTCGGCGCCGTGTTTTCTGACCTTCCACTCGCCTTCACCAAACACCTTCAGACCGGTTGAGTCGATAACCAAGTCGGTAATGCGTCCCTTTGGGGGCTGTCGATAGGCCACTGTCACCGTACGTGCTCGCTTGCTGACACAGCTATAGTCCGGTGCGCACAACGGCACATTCATCAACTCGAACAGGGAGTCGAGTAGTCCCTGAGTGGCCCGCAGAGTGAGGTTGAAAATCCCCTTGAGCATCAGGAAGGTACAGATGGTCTGGTCGGTGTAGAGCGGGCTGCGTCCCCGTCGCCCGTGATGGTCGTGGTGGAACCAGTTGTTCATGGCGGCGGCATCAACCCAGAAGGTGAGAGAGCCACGGTTAATCAGAGACCTGTTGTATTGAGGCCAGTTGGTGATGGGGTGAAGCGACGTGCCCATGATGCAGACTTGAAGGGGATGGTGGTGATCAGATCACCGCGTCCTCAGTTAGTTCCATTCAAACTGCATCGATTTGGACAACAACGCAGTTCGCTGCCCAAGCCAGAACTCTATTTAACCAGCCTCGGTCCCAGAGCGGAATAAGCTGTCAATGTGAACGCTAAAGCCACAGGCGGGCACGGTATTCGTTCCCCCTACAAACCGCTGAGTCGAGTTCAACGGGTCAGGAGCGCCATCAGGGATGATGGCGCAGCCGGCACAGGGGCCAAATTGGATCAGGGCGAGCACTGCTCGACCCCGATTTGGCGCGAGAACAAGGATGTTCGAAGCGGGCGGTTTGCCGGGGGAGAAGACCTTTGGTGTTATTTGCCAAAGAGAGCGGGTCTTTCAAAAGTCACTCGCCAAGCCGCGTAGCGGCGGCGAAACCCCTTCGAGGGCAAGGCCCTCGCCTCCTGCATGGCGAAGCCATGCCATTCAGGAGAGAGGGAAGGTGCCAGCCCTCAGACAGACCACAAAAAAACCGCAGCCCTTGAGCTGCGGTTTTTTTATTGGCTCAACCTGTTGCCAGCAACAGGACAACCGGCCTTAGGCACGGCGCCAGCTGGTTTTGCCAGCGCTGTCTTCCAGCACGATACCCATCTCGGTGAGACGGTTGCGGGCGGCATCCGCCGCGGCCCAGTTCTTGTCGGCGCGGGCCTGATTGCGCTCGGCGATCAGGCGCTCGATTTCGGCAACCTCTTCGTCCGCTTCATCCCCCTTGAGGAAGGCCTCGGGGTCTTGCTGCAGGATGCCAAGCACGGCGCCCAGCTCGCGCAGACGGGCACCGAGGCCGGCGGCGACATTGATGTCTTCCGCTTTCTGGCGGTTGATCTCACGCACCAGGTCGAACAGGGCGGAGTAGGCTTCCGGGGTGTTGAAGTCGTCATCCATGGCCTCAACAAAACGGGCCACCTGCTCGTCACCACCGGCAGCAGTGGCTTCTGGCAGGTCACGCAGGGCGGTGTACATGCGCTCCAGCGCGGCGCGGGCTTGTTTCAGGTTATCTTCCGAGTAGTTGAGCTGGCTGCGGTAGTGGCCGGACATCAGGAAGTAACGGACGGTTTCCGGATCGTAGTGAGCCAACACGTCACGAATGGTGAAGAAGTTGCCAAGGGATTTGGACATCTTCTCTTTATCCACCATCACCATGCCGCTGTGCATCCAGGTGTTGACGTAGTCGCCACCGTGGGCGCAGCAGGACTGGGCAATCTCGTTCTCGTGGTGGGGGAACTGCAGATCAGAGCCACCGCCATGGATGTCGAAGTGGTTGCCAAGGTGCTTGGAGTTCATGGCGGAGCACTCGATGTGCCAGCCGGGGCGGCCCGGGCCCCAGGGGCTGTCCCAGGTCGGCTCGCCGGGCTTGGACATCTTCCACAGCACGAAGTCCAGGGGGTTGCGCTTGGCATCCACCACATCGACACGGGCACCGGCTTGCAGCTGCTCCAGATCCTGGCCGGAGAGCTGGCCATAGTCGGCGTAGGACTCGACGATGAACATGACATCGCCGTTATCGGCCACGTAGGCGTGGCCCTTGTCCAGCAGGGATTGCACCAGTTCGATGATTTCACCGATGTGCTGGGTGGCGCGCGGCTCGATATCCGGGCGCACCATGCCGAGGGCATCAAAGTCAGCGTGCATGTCGCCGATCAGGCGCTCGGTCAGCTCGTCACAGGTGACGCGAGTTTCGGCTGCGCGTTTGATGATCTTGTCATCCACGTCGGTGATGTTGCGCACATAGGTGAGATCGTAACCGGCATAGCGCAGGTAACGGGCGACCACATCGAAGGCGACGAAGGTGCGGCCGTGGCCGATATGACAGTGATCGTAGATGGTGACACCACACACATACATGCCCACCTTGCCCGGGTGGATAGGTTTGAATTCTTCTTTTTGACGAGTGAGTGTGTTGTATATCTTCAGCATCTTATAACCACTGCCTGTGTGTAAAATGGTTGGTCATAATACCCCGTTCGACCAGAGAAAACGAGCCGGATCCCGCCTGCCATCTATGTCTTGACGCCAGATGCACTATGCCCGCCGCCCCTGATGGGCTAGAATTGCCACCACTTTATGCCATACACCCGCGGGCCTGCCTGGCTCGCTACAAAACGAAGGGACAACTCATGGTCACTCTGCATACCAATCACGGCGACATCACCCTCACCCTGAATGCTGAAAAAGCCCCGGAAACCGTGGCCAACTTCCTGCAATACTGCCGTGACGGTCACTATGACAACACCATCTTCCACCGCGTGATCGACGGCTTCATGATCCAGGGCGGCGGCTATGCCCCGGGCTTCGAAGAGAAAGACACCCGCGCTCCGATCAAGAACGAAGCAGCCAACGGTCTGTCCAACAAGATTGGCACCATCGCCATGGCCCGCACCATGGAGCCGCACTCCGCCAGCGCCCAGTTCTTCATCAACGTGAACAACAACGACTTCCTCGACTTCAAATCCGCCACCACCCAGGGCTACGGCTACTGCGTATTCGGTGAAGTGACCGCGGGCATGGACGTGGTCAACAAGATCAAGGGCGTCAAGACCGGCAACTACGGTCGCATCCACCAGGACGTACCGGTTGAAGACGTGGTGATCACCAAGGTGACCCTTGCCGAGTGATCTCTGCCGGCCAGGCTCTGACAAAACTGCGGCCCCGGCCGCAGTTTTTCCATCTGCCGCCCCAAACTGGCGCCATCTCGACTATCTGGCCCACGGCAACCCGCGCCAGCGCTCCGCTCACGCCTTTCTGACTGCGGGCCTGTGGGCGCGCTTGCAAGAGCTGTGCAGCGACGTGGCCATGGTCAGTACTCTTGCCATCGGGCTGGATCGGCCGGGCAGCGATCTCGATATCCTTTGTCAGCATCCGCTGCCATCTAACCTTGCCGCTCAACTGCGCGATCAGGGGTGGCTGGCGAGCGACAAGGGGGAAGGCGTCTGGCTGCTCGAGCGACTTTTTGCTGGCCCGGACGGGCACTCCTGGCCGGTGGAGCTCTATGTCACGCCGGCTGCGGTCGAGACTCTCAACGGCTGGCGCCACCTCACCCTGATGGCCACCCTGCTGGCGCACTTTGGGGATGATTTTTATCAGGCGTTGCTGCGTCTGCGCTTGGAAGAAGGCCTCAAAGGCGAGGCTGCCATCTGCCGCCTGCTGGGGCTGGCCGGCGACCCTTACGAGGCACTGTTGACCCTGGAGGGACGCAACCTGGCCACACTCACGTGGCAGCGGATGTCTGATCCTGCCCGGCCTGCAGTTGTCCAGACGCCGCCATCACCCCTTGCCGACCCCGAAACAGCCGTTCATTGCCCCTCCCCGGATCCGACCCTGAGCACCGACACGCCACCATGAGCACCCTCTTTATCAGTGACATTCACCTGTGCGCCCAGCGACCCGACATGACGGCGGCACTGGTGCACTTTCTCGAGCACGACGCCGTCGGCGCCGATGCCCTCTATGTGCTGGGGGATCTGTTTGAATTCTGGATTGGCGACGATGATCCCAACCCGCTCCACCAGACCATCGCCGACGCGTTTTTGGCCCTGAGCCAGCAAAACGTGCCCATCTACTTTATTCACGGCAACCGCGACTTTCTGCTGGGCCAGCAGTATGCCAAGCGCGCCGGCATGACATTGTTGGGGGATCCTTGCGTCATCGAGCTCTATGGCGAGCGGGTGGTGCTGAGTCACGGGGATCTGCTCTGCACCCTGGATGAGGGGTATCAGAAGTTTCGTCGCATCACCCAGCTCAAATGGCTGCGCTGGCTCTTTCTGCGCCTGCCGCTCCCCCGCCGGCAGGCCATCGCCTGCAAGATGCGCGGCCAAAGCCAGATGGAAAATGCCTACAAGAGCCAGAGCATCATGGACGTGACGCCCGCGGCGGTGGATGCCATGCTGCGCAGCCACGACTGCCGGATGATGATCCATGGCCACACCCACAGGCCCGCCATCCACGACTTTACCCTGGACGGCCAGCCGGTGCGGCGCATCGTGCTGGGGGACTGGTTCGAGCAGGGCTCGGTGTTGGTCTGCCGCCCGGGCGAGCAACGGCTGGAGCAGCGCCCCCTCCCCCAGGCAGACATGACATCGCAGAGGTAAGCGAGCATTTACCCGCGCAGGCCAAAAGCGTGCGCGCCACATAACAAAAGAGGCCATGACCCCGACGGGTCATGGCCTCTTTTTATTGGGCAAGGGACTGGCTCGATACGCGCCAGCCGCGATGGCGTCAGATTGCCATCTGCTCGTGGGGGGAGCCGTGGTGGCGCAGCCAGACAAAGCTCAGCGCCACGATCAGCACCATCAGGGTCATGATGGCCCCCAGGGTCACCTGGCCGGTCATCGGGAAGCAGGCCGCCAGCAGGGTGACAACACCCGCCCCCAGGTTCTGCATGCCGCCCAGGATAGCCCCCGCGGTGCCCGCCTGGCCCGGGAAGGGCTCGATGGCGCAGGAGGTGGCGGTCGGGTAGAGGATGCCGCTCCCGATGAAGTAGACGGCAGCCCCCCCGATCAGTGACGCAGCACTCACTAACCCGAACAGGCCCGGCAGCAGAATGATGAGCGAGCCGAGTGCCAGAAACGCGATGCCCAGACGCATCAGCTTGCCCTGGCTCAGGCGAAAGCTCAGCTTGGCCGAGAGCCAGGCCCCGAACAGATAACCCGGCAGCGGCAACACAAACAGCACGCTCACGGTGCGGGCACTCAATTTCAACACATCCCCGAGCAGCACGCCGGCGGCCGCCTCAAAGACCGCCAGACCGGAGAAGGTGGCCATCAGGCAGAGCAGGTTGCCCTGAAACTTGGGGTTGCCCAGCACATGGCGATAGGCTGCCCCCACCCGCAGCGGTTGCTGGCGGGCGCTCACCGGCAGGGTCTCGCCAAACCAGGCCATGATGGCCAGGGTTGCCACGGCGCCAAAACCGAACAGGAACCAGTAACCGGCGCGCCAGTTGAACAGCTCGGTCAACCAGCCACCCAGCACGGGGGCCAGCAGCGGGGAGAAGATCACCCCCATGCTCACCAGGCTGTTGGCGCGGTTGAGCTCGGCGCCACTATAACGGTCGCGCATCACGGTGCGGCTCATGGCGCCACCCGCACCGGTTCCCAGCCCCTGAATGAAGCTGCCCACCAGCAGGGCCGCGAAGTGAGGGATCAGCTGGATAGTCAGGGTCCCCAACAGAAACACCATCATGCCGATGATGAGCACTGGGCGACGACCGATGCGATCCGACAGCGGCCCATAGACAAACTGGGAGAGGCCATAGGGAATGAGGTAACAGGCCATCACCGCCTGCAGCTGACCGGAGGCCACCTGAAAGTCCCCCGCCATCATGGGAATGGAGGGGACATAGAGGGTCTGGGTCATCTGGCCCACAGCGACCATCAGAATGGTCAGGAAAAACAACGGATAAAAACTGTGCCGATCCATATCAGTCCCAAAAAATCGTCAAAAAGCTGCCGCCCCCCGGCGCAGAAATGGCCCGGGAGAGTCTCTTCACAGAAACAGTGAGTCAATCAAATCAGTGTTGGAAACAGGAGGCGGGGAGCCCGCCCGACCATCGCACAGGACGCTTGATGGTATGGGGGCATGATAGTGATTCAGCTCACAGAAAACGAACGAATCTTTATAATCAGCTTGCCTTAGTTTTTCTAATATTACGGGGCATTCCGCCCCGTCTGCAGTTAAAAATCAACGCGTTACCATCTGCTGTGCCTGCTTGATCAGATCCTCCGGCTGCTCCTTGCGCGGCGGAATGGTGATCCCCTTCTGGCAGGCAGGACGGGACTCCATGCGCGCCATCCAGGCCTGCAGATGAGGCAGCCCCTCGATGGAGATCCCGCTCCAGTCGTAGATCCGCACCCAGGGCCAGGTGGCAATGTCGGCGATGCTGTACTCATCGGCCAGATACTCGTGGTGGGCCAGATGGCTGTCGAGCACCTCGAACAGGCGGCGCCCCTCCTTCTGGTAACGCTCGATGGCCGCCGGGATCTTCTCGGGGAAGTAGCGGTAGAAGACGTTGGCCTGCCCCATCATGGGGCCAACACCGCCCATCTGGAACATCAGCCACTGGATGGCCCGGGAGCGGCGCTTGGGATCCTGCGGCAAGAGCTTGCCCGCCTTCTCGGCCAGATAGAGGAGGATGGCGCCGGATTCGAACACGGCGAAGTCATCGTTGTCCCGATCGACGATGGCCGGAATGCGGCCGTTGGGGTTGATGGCCAGAAATTCGGGCTTTTTCTGATCCAGTGCCGACAAGTCGAGCGGGATCACCCGATAAGGCAGCCCCAGCTCCTCGAGGGCTATCGCCACCTTGAAGCCATTGGGGGTCGCGGCGGTATAAAAGTCGATCATGGTCACTCCTTGGTTACGCAGATGGGGCCACCGGGCACTCATTTCCTCCGGCGGCGGGATCCTGACCCACTCTCTAGTAACACAAACGGCGCACCCAGTGCCAGTGATGGCACTGGGTGCGCCGTTTGTCGACCGATGGCGACGAGATCAGTTGAGGGTGGCGGCCGGCTTGCGATGGCGCAGCATGATGAGGCGGGATAGCAGCGGGAAGTAGGATTCCAGCTTGCGCAGCAGCACCCGGCTGCTGGCGGGATTGGCGAGATCCGACTCCTCCAGCACTATGCCGTTGGAGACGAAATAGAAGCGGGGGTCGCGCACATCCGGCCCGCAGATGGTCAGCTCCCTGTCCCCCTTGCGGATCAGCAGCGGCAACACCGGCAGCCCTATGGTGTCATCTTCCCCGCCCAAAAAACTGGCATCCTGCCAGGGGGTATTGCCATCGATCAGCAGGATCGCCGCCTCCGCCTTGGCTGGCTGCCACTCGGCAAGCGGCGTGACGCCGATGTTGGCAAAGTGGTCGCCATACTCTCTGGATGAACGCAAAATGGCCAGTAAACCTTCACTGGCGCCGGATACGTGCTGACTGACTACTGACAAGTTCATGATTCATGTCCCTATGCTCATGACAAACTGGGTTGATTGCAGGCATAAGACTAGCGCAGATCCGGCCTATATTGGAGCCGTCATATCTGGCAGTGGCAATCGAATGGCTGAATCGGGATAACAGTTGCCATCGGTGGAAATACTGGTATCATACCGCGTCCTTTTATCCCCGTTCTTTAACATCCAGTGGTGAACCTATGCATCCGATGCTGAATATCGCCGTGCGCGCTGCGCGCAACGCCGGTCAAGTTGTAGTAAAAGCCTTCTCCCAGCCCGAGAACATTGAGGCTATCCAGAAAGGCAGCAATGACTTCGTGACCAACGTTGACCGTGAAGCCGAAGCGGCCATCATTCATACCATCAAAAAATCTTACCCGGAGCACAGCATCGTAGCTGAAGAGTCTGGTGAGACTGCCGGTACCAATCCGGATTACCAATGGATCATTGACCCACTGGATGGCACGACCAACCTTGTCAAAGGCATTCCGCACTTCGCCGTTTCCATCGCCCTGCGCGTGAAAGGCAAGACCGAACAAGCCGTTATTTACGACCCGATCCGCGACGAACTGTTCACTGCTACCCGTGGTAGCGGCGCCCAGCTGAACGGCTACCGCATCCGCGTCGGCAAGGCCCGCGAACTGGCTGGTACCGTGCTGGCTACCGGCTTCCCGTTCAAGCAGAAGCACCATATCGAGCCGTACCTGAAGATGTTCCAGAGCATGTTCATCGAGTGTGCCGACATCCGTCGCTCCGGCTCCGCCGCCCTGGATCTGGCCTACGTGGCCGCCGGCCGTGTCGACGGTTTCTGGGAAATCGGCCTGAAACCCTGGGATACCGCCGCCGGCGAACTGCTGGCCAAGGAAGCGGGCGCCATCGTGACCGACTTCGTGGGTGGCCACAACTACGAAACCTCCGGCAACATAGTCGTTGCCAACCCGCGCGTGCTCAAAGAGATGCTCGGCAAGATCCGTGAAGAGCTGCCGGAGTCTCTGGCCAAATAAGCCAGCCCGTACTCGACATAACAAAAAACCGGCGCAAGCCGGTTTTTTGTTATCTGCCGCTCGTGGTTATGTGTCGCTCGTGTTTCCCCCTGCAAGGCGTTCGTGGCTTTGCGCCCTTGCAATCCAGGCTCTACCAAACCATCTATCGCTATAACCATTAACCCACTCTCCCCTTCCCTTCACGCTGACGCACACAGGCGCTGATTGCCACCTCCCCCCTCGAGATGGGGATTGGCAGACAATAAAAAACCCGGCCTAAGCCGGGTTGATATCAGCAATTCAGGCGTCTCTTCGCGCGCCTGAATTGATCTTGGTATCAGGCAAGATGAAAGCGCCCGATAGTCTGCTTGAGCCCTGCGGCCAGCTGGCTCAGCTCCAGACAGGCGCGCGCGGTATGATCGGCGCCGAAGGCAACCTCGTTGGCCGATTCGTTGATCCGCTCCACGTTGCGCCCCAGCTCGTCGGAGACCGCATCCTGTTCGCCACAGGCACTGGCGATCTGGATCGCCATGTCGGCGATCTGGGCAACTGCTTCTTCAATTTGCTGGATACCCGCCCCTGTCTGTTCGCTCTGGGTCACGCACTCGCGGATCATATCGCAGCTAAGTCCGGTCACCTCTTTGGCCTTGTTGGCACGAGCCTGCAGGGTCTCGATAATGGCCACGATCTCGCCGGTAGAGGCCTGGGTACGACCCGCCAGGGTACGCACCTCATCGGCCACCACCGCAAAGCCACGCCCCTGCTCACCGGCACGGGCGGCCTCGATGGCGGCGTTGAGGGCCAGCAGGTTGGTCTGATCGGCAATGCCGCGGATCACGTCCACCACCACATTGATCTGGGCAGACTCGCGCTCCAGCTCGGTCACCAGCACGCCGGCCTGCTCGATCTCTTCGGCAACCCGGGTGATCGCCACCAGAGAGTTGCGTACCTCCCGGTTGCCGCTGCGTGCCAGCGCATTGGCCGAGCTGGCGGATTCCGAGGCGATCTCGGTGTTGCCCGCCACGTCGGCGACGGTGGCCTTCATCTGGGTCATGGCCGTCGCCACCAGGGAGATCTCCTGCTGCTGGCTCTGGATCCCCTTGGCCGACTGCTCGGAGACGGCACTCACCTCTTCGATGGCGGTGCCCAGCTGGGTCACGGCGGCCACCACCTCTTCAATCAGGCCACGCAGGTTGTCCTGCATCTTGAGGGAAGCATTGGCCAGCGCCCCCAATTCATCGCGCCCCAGGTTGCGGCGATCCAGACGGTGAGTCAGATCCCCGCTGGCGATGGCGTGGGCCTGGGCCACCACGGCCTGTAGCGGCAGGCAGATCTGGCGGGTCAGGAACCAGGTCATCGCCATCATGAACAGCAACAAACTGCCGATGCTGACCATGGCCAGGGTGTTAAGCATGCTGACGCTGCCGAGCAGGCTGCCCCGGTTCTCCTTGACGAAGTCGAGGTTGACCCCGACCAGCTCGTTGACCGCCTGCTCCAAGGCGCCGAAAGTCGCGTTGGAAGCAAACAGTTGAGCCTGCGCCTCAGCGTGTTGGCCTGTGGCCAGCAGCTGATCGAACTCGCTCACCGAGCGGCGATAGCTCAACCAATGCTGCTTGGCCCGGTTGAATACCTGACGCTCATGGGCCGCTCCGACCGTGGCCTCATAGGCCTGGAAGCTGGTCTCTACTTTCTGGATATTGTTCTGGATCCGGCCACGACGGGCCTGCAGATCGGCACTGTCATCCACCATCAGCAGGGCAAACTGTGCCCGGCGCACATAGGAGACGTCATAGAGCAGGTTTTCCACCGACAGCACGCTCGGGAGGGTCGAGTCGGTAAAGTTCAGCACCCGATCACGCACGCTGCGCAATTCGCTGGAGAGAAACAGACCGAACAGCACGTTGACGGCGGCGATGATCGCAAAGACCACGGCAATCTTTTTGCCGATGGAGAGATTCTTGTAAAACATGGTGGCAGTGGGTCCTCGACTGCTGACTGGGTGTGGAGTGTGGCGATCACATCCCTGTGAGCTGATACCCGGACCATCCTGACGGGGAGATGCACAAAACGCGGGAAGAGGGCATTTGGCAAAGTCGCGCACTCTAGCACAAGGCGACAATGCCTTCATTTTTATTAAAAAAATTTAAATGGTGTTAATTCCTCCAGCGCCAAGGCCTCAGGCGGGTGCCCTACGCCAGTGCCCAACTGCATGCTATTTAGCTATGGGGGCAATCGCCTGCCTCGGGTAGACAAGGCGTCGGCTCAGGGATGTAATGAGCCTTATCTCTTTCTCATAAGGTCACCCGATGGACGATATGTCAGCCCTGCCCGCTTCCTCCTGGTCCCAACAACTGCGCGCCCAGATGCAATCCCGCCCCCGAACTGCCATCGGTCTCTTCATCGCGCTGGCGGCCGTATTGTTGTTGCTGTTGCAGAGCCTCGTCATGCTGGCGACGGAGGAGATCAGCAGCGGCATGCGTTATGGCCTCATCGGCGGGGCCGCCGGCTTTGCTGCCACCGCTCTCGGTGCCCTGCCCGCCCTCTTTCTGCGCGCCGTGCCGCAGCGGGTGGAGGATTCCATGCTCGGCTTTGCCGCCGGCATGATGCTGGCGGCCAGCGCTTTCTCCCTGCTGCTGCCGGGGCTCGATGCCGCCAGCGACATCACGGGCAACGGCTTTGCCGCCGCGGCCGTGGTGGTGGCAGGGATGACCCTCGGGGTGCTGCTGATGCTGGGGCTGGATCAGTTCACCCCGCACGAACACGACAAGACTGGCCCCTGCGGCCCGGGCCATGAGCAGTGCTCCCGGGTCTGGCTGTTTGTCTTCGCCATCGCCCTGCACAACCTGCCGGAGGGGATGGCCATCGGGGTCAGTTTCTCCCAGGGGGACATGTCGGTGGGGCTGCCGCTCACCACCGCCATCGCCCTGCAGGACATTCCGGAAGGGTTGGCGGTGGCGCTTGCTATGTGCGCCGCCGGTTTTCGCCCGCCACTGGCCGTGCTGGTCGCCATCGGCAGCGGCCTGCTCGAACCCCTCGGCGCCCTGCTCGGGGTGGGGCTCTCCAGTGGCCTGGCCATCGCCTATCCCATCGGTCTGGGCCTGGCGGCCGGCGCCATGCTGTTTGTGGTTTCCCATGAGGTGATCCCCGAGACTCACCGCAACGGCCATCAAACCCACGCCACCCTCGGCCTGATGGCGGGTTTTGCCCTGATGATGACCCTGGACACCGCCCTCGGTTAAACGATCACCATCCCTTCCCTCCTTAATTGTGGCGCCTCACGTTGGGGCGCCTGGGTTGCTCCCTGGCATTTCTCTTCTGGCGCTCGGCGCCGTCTTCATCTTTTGTTATGATCTACAGCAACTTAAATACAGCCTGACGGCTATCAAGACGAGGTCAGTGATGAAAGTAGGTATTATCGGCGCCATGGAACAAGAAGTGGCCCTGCTGCGCAGCCAGCTGAGCAACGCCACCACCCTGCAACTGGGTGGCTGCGAGTTCTATCAGGGGATGCTGGCCGGCAAAGAGGTGATCCTGACCCGCTCCGGCATCGGCAAGGTCGCCGCCAGCGTGGCCACCAGCCTGCTGCTGGAAAAATTTGCCCCCGATTGCGTGATCAATACCGGCTCCGCGGGCGGTTTTGCCCAGGATCTGCATATCGGTGACGTGGTGATCGCCAGCGAAATGCGCTTCCATGACGTGGACGTGACCGCTTTCGGCTACGAGATGGGCCAGATGGCACAGCAACCCGCCGCCTTCCCCTGCGACGAAAAGCTGATCACGGTGGCGCGCGAGTGCATCGCCGAGCAGGGTAAGCACCAGACCAAGGTTGGCCTCATCTGCACCGGTGATCAGTTCATGTGCAAGCCACAGGCCATCGCCAAGGCACGCGCCGACTTCCCGCAAATGCTGGCGGTCGAGATGGAAGGGGCCGCCATCGGCCAGGTATGCCACATGTTCAAGGTGCCCTATCTGGTGGTGCGCGCCATGTCTGACATCGCGGGCAAGGAGCAGGTGGAATCCTTCGACGCCTTTATCGAGGTGGCTGGCAAGCACTCGGCCGAAGTGATCATCAAGATGCTCGGCAAGCTGTGATCCCTATCGCATCGCTCGAATCGATGGCCGCCGATCTGCTTTCCACGACGGCGGCCATCATGTTGGGGGCCGCCTTGCTGGAGGCCCTCATTCCCCGCCCCGCCCACATCCGGCTCTCGGCCCTCACCCCGCAGCTCACCCGCCTTGGCCACAAGGTACACAGGGCGGACGGCTCGCCCAGACAACAGTTGCAGGCCGGCGTGCTGGCGATGCTGGTGGTCTGGCTGCCCTGCGCAGCTGGCCTCTGGTCGGTGCGCAATCTGGCCCTGAGCGAACCTCTGTTCGATCTGCTGTTTCTGCTACTGATGATTGAATCCCACCCGCTGCGGGAGCTAGCGAGCGCTACCCGGGCCCTTGCCTGCCAGGAGATGCTGCCACTGGCACGACTGCAGGCCGTGCCCTGGCTCAAGCGGGAGACCGACAAACTCTCGGTCATGGGGGTTGCCAAGGCAGTGAGCGAGAGCTGCGCCCTGCGCCTGGTGGGACAATGGGCCGGCCCCCTGCTGGGCTATGTGCTGGCCGGTGTACAGGGTGCCCTGCTCTGGCGACTGACCCAGCTGATGAGCCTGAGCTGGAGCATGAAGGATCCCGCATTCAGCCACTTTGGCCGCGCGGCGAGCGCCTTCTATCAGGCTCTCAATGCCCCGACCGTGCTGCTACTTGGCTTGCCCCTGCTACTGACCCGTCTCAAGCGTGCGGGCTGGCTGCTGCGAAGTGCTGCACTCTGGCCCTATCCTGCCATGGGTATCCTGCTGGTGCTGTTGGCGGACAAGTTTCAGACCCGGCTGGGGGGCCCGCGCTACTACCAGGGCACACTGCAACGCTGGCCCGTGCTGGGGCTCGGACAGGATCCCGGCGCCGACATGGCCACGCGGGTGCTCAATGTCTTGCAAGGTGTAGGCTGGGGATGGCTGCTGGTCGCCCTGGCGCTGACTCTGGTGGAACGCTGGCATGGTTAAACACACAGGTAAATGGATGGGGTTGCTGGCAGGTTTGCCATTCATGGCGATGGCAGCGATCCCGGAGCGGGTGGTGAGCGTGGTCCCCCACCTCACCGAGCTTCTCTATGAGATAGGGGCCGGCGACAAGCTGGTGGCGGTCGATGATGCCTCCGACTATCCCCCCGAGGTGACAGACAAGCCCAAGGTGGCGAATTACCGCAGCATCAATGTGGAAGCGCTGCTGGCCCAGAAACCGGATCTCATCCTCGCCTGGCGATCCGCCCAGTCGCGCATGCTGGCACCGCTGGAAAAGCTCGGCATTCCGGTGTTCTACTCCGAGCCCACCGATTTTGATTCACTGGCTGGCGAGATGCGGGCCCTTGGCAAGATGCTGGGGGTTGAGCAACGCGCCAACGAGGCGGCCGATCGCTATCTGACCAGACTGGCGGCCCTCAGGCAGCGCTACGACCAGCCGACCGGCGTCAAGGTGTTCTACCAGCTCTGGTACCCGCCGCTAACCAGTGCCAGTGGCCAAGCCTGGCCCGCCCAAGCCATCGAGCTGTGTGGCGGCATCAATGTGATGACCCATGCCAAGACCCCGTACCCCCAAGTCAGCCAGGAGCAAGTGATCAAGGCCAACCCTGGGCTGATCCTGGCGGGTAGTGACGATCCCGGCGCTCTGGCGCACTGGCAACAGTGGACCATGATAGACGCGGTCAAACAGGGACGATTGGCCCTCATCAACTCGGATGAGCTGCACCGCTTCACCCCGAGAGCCCTCAATGCCGTGGAGCAGGTCTGCTCCGCCATCTGGCAGAACTGGACTACGCCCGTTACGTCGCCTTAAGTCGTCATTACAATTAACTTTGAGAGTGATGACCTAAGTTCGCGTGTTAAAAGCGTTTTTGCGAATGGATCACACTCTTTGCATAAAAAGCTGGTACTTTATTTGCTAGCATATGATTCATCTACTGTTTTTCTGACGAGATGCCCGCAATGTTCAATGATAAAACGCTACTCATCACGGGTGGCACCGGCTCGTTTGGCAAGAAACTGGTCAAGACAGTACTGGAGCGTTACAAACCCAAACGCCTCATCATCTATTCCCGTGACGAGCTGAAACAGTTCGAGATGCAGCAGGTCTTCGATGCTCCCTGCATGCGTTATTTCATTGGCGATGTGCGGGATGCCAACCGCTTGACCATGGCGATGCGCGGGGTGGATTACGTAGTCCATGCCGCCGCCCTCAAGCAGGTTCCAGCCGCTGAATACAACCCCATGGAATGCATCAAGACCAATATTCACGGGGCCGAGAACGTCATCCAGGCCGCCTTGATCAATCAGGTGAAGAAGGTCATCGCGCTTTCCACCGACAAGGCCGCCAACCCGATCAACCTCTACGGAGCCACCAAGCTGGCCTCCGACAAGTTGTTCGTCGCTGCCAACAATATCGCGGGCCAGGATCCGACCCGTTTCTCTGTGGTGCGTTACGGCAATGTGGTCGGTTCCCGTGGTTCAGTCGTCCCCTTTTTCCAAAAGCAGATTGATCAGGGGGCTGACGCCCTGCCCATCACCCATGAGGAGATGACCCGCTTCTGGATCACCTTGCAGCAGGGGGTGGATTTTGTGCTGCGCAACTTCGAGCGGATGAAGGGGGGGGAAATTTTTGTTCCCAAGCTCCCTTCCGTTCGCATCACGGATCTCGCCCTTTCCATGGCACCCGAGCTGCCGCACAAGATTGTCGGCATCCGCCCGGGCGAAAAAATGCACGAAGTGATGTGTCCTGCTGACGACTCCTATCACACCTTTGAGTTCGACGACTTCTTCATCATCGGGCCGACCATCAACTTCAACAACCGCAACAACGACTTCTCGAAGACCGCCGCCGGCGAGAAGGGAAAGATGGTCGACTCGGGGTTTGAGTACAACTCTCGCAACAACCCAATCTTTCTGACCATAGAAGAGCTCAAGCAACTCAATCAGCAAGTGGTGATGGAATGATCCCGTACGGCAGACAATCGATCAGTGAAGCGGACATCGACGCCGTGGTCGGGGTCCTGAGATCCGACTTTCTGACTCAGGGGCCGGTCGTTCCCCGTTTCGAACAGGCGGTCGCCGATTACTGCAGCGCCCGCTTCGGGGTTGCGGTAAACTCCGGCACCGCCGCCCTGCACATTGCCTGCCTGGCGCTGGGAGTGGGCCCAGGTGACTGGGTCTGGACCTCTCCCATCAGCTTCGTGGCCTCTGCCAACTGCGCCCTCTATTGCGGCGCCCGAGTCGATTTTGTCGATATCGAACCCGATACCGGTAATATGTGCGCCGTGGAGCTGGAACGAAAACTGGTGGCAGCCAAGGCCGAAGATCGCCTTCCCAAGGTGGTGATCCCAGTGCACTTCGCGGGCCTGCCCTGCGACATGAAAGAGATCCACCGCCTGGGGCAAGAATATGGTTTTCGCATCATCGAAGATGCCTGCCACGCCCTCGGTGCTCGCTATCACGACGAACCCACCGGCAACGGTCGTTACAGTGACATCACGGTCTTCAGCTTCCACCCGGTGAAGATCATCACCACGGGGGAAGGTGGCATGGCCATGACCAATGACCCCGCACTGGCCAAGACCATGCGCCTGCTGCGCAGCCACGGCATCACCCGCGAACCGGAAGACTTTATCAACGAGTCGGACGGCCCCTGGTACTACGAGCAGCAAATGCTCGGCTTCAACTACCGTATGACGGATATCCAGGCCGCTCTGGGGTTAAGCCAGATGGCAAATTTAGAGGCATGGATTGAAAAACGTGGCGAGCTGGCCCGCCGCTACTTCGAAGCATTGGCGCCGGAGCTACTCCCTCGCTATTTCAGTGAAGAAAGGCGCAGTGCCTTCCATCTTTATGTACACCGCGTAGCCCCCGAGCAGCGCCTCCGTATCTTTGAGCAACTGCGGGCCCAAGGCATCGGTGCTAACGTGCACTATATGCCGATTTACAAACAGCCGTGGTATCAAAAATTAATTCAGATGCGCCAGCCAAATGCCGAACGGTTCTATACTGGAGCAATTACTTTGCCACTTTATCCCATTATTCGATGTGATGCGCAATCAAAAATAATTACGATATTATTGAAGAATATTAAAGCTCATTTTTGATATTTCTTCAGGTACTACAATATAACGAATTAGTCAGAGCAATATATATTCAGTATCATGTTATTTTGGGTCAAAAAACTTTAATCTAACGATCCGTTTGTAACAAGAGGACATAAAATAAAAACACCGGTTTAAACCGGTGTTTGATGAACCAGTCACATATAATCTAGCTATCGTTTTTTTGCCACATAAATCAGAAATAGCCCTTCAGTGTCATTCTCTACATCCCCTATGATAGGATCATGCTGTGACCATACCTCTTCAACTGATAATCCTGCAGATTCGAGAGCCTCAGTCATCTCACTATTAGTATAGTGTTTTATATGATAGGGGAAACGTTCAATATTAAAAGGTAGTTTTTCTTGATTAGGAGTTGAGACAATAAAATACCCATTATTTTTTAGCAACCTGACGATGTCAGATAAAAATAATGATGTAAAGTCAATATGTTCAAACGTCTCAAACGAGACAATTGCAGAATATTCTTCCTTCAAATTAGATATATCAGCAAGATCAAGAACACTATAATTTACATTTGTGTTATTATAATGTTTATTTGCAAAATCAATTGCTTCCTCAGATATATCTATACCTGTAACATTAGCACACGACTTGGATAATATAAAGGAACCATAGCCGATACCACATGCGGCATCCAACACATGATCTGTACTATTTAGATATCTTGTGGCAAACTCATACCTATTTCTATGGTCAGCTCTAATCAAACGCAATGATGAAGATATCTGTCTTTCACCTTTATCCATTGTTTTCTTAGCAACAGCATGTAGATGATAATTATCTTCAACATATACTTCTATATTGGAGAAACCTATACGCCCCAATAAAAATTCTAACCTTCTTTTATTGTATCCAGATTTATGCACATCCCAATAACTAGTATTATAATCTTTAAGATTTGGATTACATTCATCCTGCCACCCCCAAAAACCCGCAAATGCATGCCTCGCATCAGATTTAGGATTGCACAGTGTGTCTTCTGACCATTCGGCACTGAGCCATTGTTGAGCATGATAATCCATATCGGGAACAATTACGTGAATACTACCGCCTACTTTTAAAGCTTCATACCAGTCTCTTAATGCACAATCTGCTTCCATTGTTGTTAAATGCTCTAGCATATGCCTTGAATATATTTCATCCACATTATGTATATTTGAAGAAAGCTCCCATGCTGGGCATATAATATCAATCCCAGGTAACGCTCTAACATCTGTATGAATAAAACCATCCCGACGGTCATTACCTGCGCCTACATATATTTTCTTCATTAATATTTACCTGTCGTTAGCCAACTGAAATATAAAGGATCTACACTATATATCGAAACTTGAGAACTAATAATTGCAGCTAAAATCTTATCATTTTTTAAACATGGGTGTTCTAAAAGACAATTACCTTCACAATAAATATCTTTTCCTGCTAACGCAGCCTCGAAGATAACTGTTGAATTAATTCCATGAATCCTTTCAGCACCTAAAATAAGCGCTCTTGAGTCTTCATGAACAATGATAGCATTGCCAAAATCATAACTATATGAATTCAAATCTTTAGGGTGTGGTTTAAAAACTACTTTCAAATGACTATTTTTATAAAATTTATTTATATAATCAATAAAATCCTGCATACCATGATGGAATTGGGAGTTCATCATAATATTAGAATCATCTGGTAGCTGAAGTGGACAAAAGACATAGTCATGTTCTAGTTTAAATGGATTCACATTCTCAAAAAACTGTTTCTTTAAAGCAGCTAGTTTTTGATAGTCGGAGTCAGAAATCCATCCCAAATCATCAGTTGCCAACTCCCGATTGGCATTTATTCCCATTCTATCAAGATAGAAATATTCTTTTTGAGGAAAAAAACCGCACTCCGCATAAAGAAACTTCTTACCTATACTATGAATAAATTTTTTCACATCATCAAAGAGTACAGGTATAGAACCATTCCATAATACGATTGATATTGCATTTTTCAAGATAGAAAATTGATATTTTTGCCATGGATGAATTATTGCCACTGAAAACCCTTGACGCTTAATCTCAGATATTAAAGTTGACATCCAATAAGCACAGTGATCATTATAGTATGAGTCGATGATAACAACTTGAGGGATTGCATCTAATTTTTTTAATGAATAGGCACTCCACTCTTCATAACTGCCAATACCTACATACGGAGAAAAATCTAAAAATGTCAAACTTGCTATTTTTTTTATACCGCGACACTCTTCATAAATATTTTTGGCAATTTCATATCGCATAGTAGAGCCAATAACAACTATGCTAGGGCCATAATATAAATCATGTTTAACGTCAGCGATAAAATCAGATGAGTTTTTATAAATTATTGATGGTGGAGCTACACCTTTTTCATTCATGAATCTGCAAATTTTTTTCTGCGCTTCTCCTTCTCCAATAATGCACCATTCATCAATGTCTAGCCGTTCCAAATCAGGTATTTCAAAGCTAATGTTAAGCATTTCTCAAATAACCTTTTTTGTCCGTGATTGCAGCCATTTTTCAACATCGTCAGAATACATATTGACACCATATTTAGAGAATGCAGCATCTGCTGAATTCTTAATCGTTTTAATATCGTATCTTACATTATTATATTCATTATCAGATGGTCGAGCATGATCATGGATCATATAAAAATCAGATATGTTTGCAACCCTTACACCTCTTTTTAAGAGAGATATAGAAAACACTATGTCTTCAAACCCAATGAACATATCTTCATCAAACATCCCATGAGAAATAAAAGAGTCAACATGATAAATTGCAGAACCACCAAATAGGAATGAACCAAAAACGATCTTTGAACTAATGGTGTTTTCCACAATTAATCTATGACACCCTCCAGGTGTAAATGGTGCAACGCTGACATCATCTCCATTAATGACAACATTTCCACCAAATGAATATATTGTATTTCCATCACCATTTAACAATGGTAAATTTATATATGGTGTTTGAAAGTCAACAATAGTCTGACAAATAGAATAAAGCGGATTATCGATAAAGAAAATGTCGTTATCAACGAAGAAAGCCCATTCTTTCGTAACATGTTTCAGAGCGCAGTTTCTACCTTTTGCAACACCATAATTCTCATTGTTTAAGATTATTTTGTGGTTTATGGTGAAATCGTCCAAGTAGCTCTGCAAATTAATTATTTCATCTTGTTTAGAGCCATTATCAAATACAATTATTTCTCCAGAAAAGTCTGGCATTCTATCTTTTATTGACGTCAACAGTCTAACTGTCATATCAACTCGCCCGTAGGATAGAATCACAATGGCAAGATTTTCACCATTGATACCAGTTGGTCTATAGAACAGTCCACTACTATCTGAATGTGACATTATTTTCGATTGGTTAATCTTAACTATTGATCTGAGCAAAACTATTTTGTGAGTTGGCACATGCAAGTTCAGCAACTGTTCATATATTTCATTCTCGAAGGAGCTAGCAATTATTATAAGATCATAACTAAGATATATGATTTCTTCTGGTCTTCTTATAAGAGTACCGTCTAATTCATTTGAATCACAATGCACGTTGTTATCAATGAAGGATATGATATTAAATCTATCTATCAGTTCTTTCTTATTCAGCTTATAGAGACTTCCTGTACCAAATATAAGGACATCTTTTTTATTTACCATATTCATGCGTTCACCGAGAGCATTGATTTCGTGGATAAATTATAAATCTCTATACGAACTAATATACTGATTTATTTATAATCTCATTCCATTTTTCGACTTCATTTTGACCCGATAAAAGAATTTGCCCACAAACAGATTTAAACTGTAATACAGCCTGATGCATTGGGGAATTAATAAAATATGTAAATGCACTCACCAATCCACTTTCACTATTATCACACAAATAACCATAACTGCCATGAGCCACCATGTCAGAGTTGCCTTCACAATCAGTGGCAATAATCGGTATGCCAAGGATTATGGCCTCGCCAATGGCAAGTGGATGTCCCTCACTAACTGAGGACGACACTAAACATTGAGCAGACTTGATATATGGATAAGGATTTTCTTTCTTCCCCAATAAAATTATATGTTCTTTCATTCCTAATGAAGATATCAAATCACCCAAAGCTGATTTCATGGGGCCATCCCCGATAATAATTAACTTTATATCTTCCAGACTATTTCTTTTAATCTTGGCAAAGGCACAAATTAACTTATCGAACCCTTTGACCGCAACCAATCGCCCAACTGCAACGATATATGGAGATGAGATTTGTGAATCATTCTCCATGTTGGACATGCGAGTAATAGTTTCAATATCAAAAATATTTCCTATGATGCTGGACTCACAACCTTGCCATCCGATTCTCTCATTAAAGCCATGCTTGACAGAACCAGATACAAAGATCATGTGATCGATATTGGTATAAGCATCATATTCTGCTTTCAATGATGCATAATAAGGAGCACTGACATGATGAGAACGTAGGTTTGCATGTACGCAAGCGACTTTATAGATGCTATTTATTCCTGAAACAAGATAGGTAGAAAGCCCTTCAATATATGCAATAGCAACATCGTATTTATTTCGACAGAATAACCGGGAGCATATCTCCTTGACGGGGAAATGCATAAAAAAGCAACGAGAAAGTAGCCTGTTTTCGATAGATGAAAATATTTCTATTACTGGAACTAAATGACTAAGAACATTAAAGTATTCCCCCCCCCCTTCAATGACAATCACAAATACTTTTTCTTTATCTTCAAGCCTACGGCATAAATTTAATAATGCTCTCTCAGCCCCACCATTTCCTAAAGAGTTCATTACTATCAATTTTTTCTTTGTTAATGATAATAATGATATCCTATTTGTTGCTCGCATAAATTCGTCATGCGCAACTAAATAATGAGCCACACTCTCGCGAATCAAAAGATCATCATACACATTTACAATAACATTATCATCTATACCAAGAGAAATTAGTTTTTCCTTTATCTCCTCAAAATACATACTAGTGATAATAATAAGTTCGAAATTCAGATAAATAATATCCGAAGGAGATATAATCCTAACCCCATCATTCAATTTACCATGTTGTTTTATGTCATTATCTGAAACAGCAACTAGTTGATAGTTGGATTTTATAAACGGTGAGAATGCTCTAAACAAGCCACCAGCACCGAAGGCAATCACTTTCTTCATAATTATACCCATCAAGCTAATTGTGATTCAGCCAAAAATACAAAATCATTCCGATATGGCCCATGATTTTTATAAAGTTATGGCACGATAAACGGGACATGGCTCTTCATCTTAAATTTTGGTTAGATAAATATTTTTCATGTTCTCACCCTGCTTGCCATGTAGCTATCACTTTTTGGTAAGCAGCCAAATGTTCTGCCAACATAACACTCTTACTGTGATTAGCTGTTATCCAATCTCTTGCTCTCATACCTTTATCTATACGTTCAGGGAAAGAAAGTAGTGCAATATCTAATGCTTTTGCCAAAGCAGTCACATCACCTGTTGGTACCAACCATCCTCTTTCATTATTTCCCAATAACTCAGGTATTCCTCCAGTTGCATACGCTACCGTAGGCAGGCCACAGGCCATAGCTTCCAATAACTGCAAAGGCTGGTTATCAGCCAGGCTTGGCATCAGTAATAGATCTGCCTGGTGGTAATAACTAGCTAACATACTCTGGTCACTGATATGGCCAGTAAAGGTCACGGGCAGCCCTTCAAATCCTAGCTTGGTATTATTATCTGCTTCACCGATCACTATTAACTTATATTTTTGATGCTTTGGAATAAGTTTTAGAGCTTTTATTGCATCACCCACACCTTTATAGAGACTAGAAAGTGATGCAGCAGCAACAACTAGGACTGGTATCTCTTTGCATGCTCTCGAAACATAAATAAAAATATCTGTATTTACTCCATTTCGAAGCAATAAAGGAGGTTTTCGTATATGACCGCTATCCAATGCCCACTGCTGCAACCAGCGAGAAGGCGTTGCCAATGTCAGCTGTGAGACATCAAGAGCCTGCTGATTCAGGCGCCTCTTCAAACGGCTGTAATCAAACCGGCTGTCCAATGGCCATTGGCCATGTTGTGGGCAATCACCACAGCCACTACGATAATTGGTACAGTTCAAAGGATTAATACAGCCACCCGTGAAGGCAGAGCAATCATGCTGAGTCCACAGAACAGGCATCTGCTTAGCCAGTCTCTGCACACTCCAACTGGACATAGCTGAAGAGATATCGTGGACATGAACCAAATCAAAATTAGCCGGTAAATTCTGCCAATAAAGATTGGGCCATTCAAAAGGAATGACATCAGGTGCAAACCAACTTTTGATATTTCTGCTGTAACGGTAAAAACTGCGCTGCCAACGCTCACCATAGAGGCGACGACGATGTGTGTCATAACCGCTGTGTGTCCACGAAACCCAATGGACTGTCTCATGTCCCTGCTCCCTGAATCCTTCTGCCAAGTCTTGTGCGATACGGCTGGCCCCCCCCCCAGCAGCATCAGCCTTGGACAAAAAAGCTATCTTCAAGGTCTGACCCCCTTTATGGCGTAAATAGCGGGACACGGTAAATTTTGTTCTTGGTAATAACGAACGATGCCTTCTACGATAGCGACAGAGAAGGCCGCCGAAGCAACCAGATATTGGCCACAACCATCTCTGGCAGCACGAGCCAGTGGCACTATCTCCCTGTCCAGCACCCTTAGGCCATGAAGTGCTACATTGCTGTCGACAACAAAATCGATCTCTATTCCCCTCGCCATCGCCTCCTGAAGCATCTCATGCCCCAGCTTGCCACCACCATAAAGGGTTGCCCTTCTATGCCCAGCCAGCTTTATCTGTTCAAGTAGGGTGACACACAGCAGCTTGTGCTCCACATCATTAAATAAAACCCGACGCTGAGCTGCCAATGTGTCGGGATGGTGCCGAGTTACTACCCCTTGAGGCCAACGCACCCCACGACTCTGGTAGCCCCATTGCTGACGGGCCTGACGAAGAAAATCCTCAGCCCCAATCAACCTTAACAACTCTTCATCATACTCTGCACAAATGCGACCATATGAATCAGAACCGGCATTGTCATCAAATAACAGATCCCCAAGGTATTTTGCCTCCTGTTTTGTTGGCAACTCCAATAACCTCTGAATATGTTTTAGCTCTACTATTCGAACTTCTTCGCCAGTGAACCAATCATTATCCACATACTGACAAGCATGGGAAAAATGTTGCCAAGCCAGATCAACACCTTTGGAAAACTCCTCCAACAATAACTCCTGTTGCGGATCGTAAAAGGCTCGGCCCAGCAATGGCGAGACTGTACCATCTTGAAGACGCTGGTAACCTAACGTGGTCTGATGGCGACCCGTTAGCAATATTTCTATAGGCTCAGGACTGCGGTTAAATAACCGTAACAAAGGCAACGATTCTGATGTATGTGGCATAAATACAGCATATCGATGACCATGGCGTCTGTGTTTGGCCAACTCAGGTACAGAATATAATAGGTAATTGAGTGTTATGCGGTCAGCCAACTCACCTAAACTATCGGCCAACCACGCTAAAGAATTTCCTCCTGGCCCCAGATCCATCATCGCGACTTTCTGGTGTCCATGCCATAACGAGGAGGTGTAGTCCCTCAAACAGGTTCTTGCTTCCTTGCTTGCTTTGCGTGCAGCTTCCTGCACCGATACCGAGAAAAGATATTCCTTGAGCACTTCCTGACAGGGAATATCATTGAGCATTTTCGGTAAGTGCTCTTGCAAAGCTAGCGGTACCTCCGGTAACGCCAACTCGTCTATCAGTGCAGCCAGTGAAAATTGGCGACGACTGCAATATTGTCTGAGAGCCGGCTCATTTAATTCTCTCATGGCTGGAAGAAATGCGGCTCGTCTGGAAATATAAAATGGCTTAACCTTAATATTTGCATCTAACAGAGAAATCGCATTTTCCAGTAGTGGCGCTAAAATTGCCCCTTCTCTCATTATTGGGCAAATCAGATTTATCCCTTTTGCAATGGCATCTTTGACAGCCCAGAGCGCGAAAGCACAAAGCCCAGGACCCAAAACACTCGCACCGAAATAGCGAAAAAAAGCTGCAGGCTCATCCTTTAATGGATTAACAAAATGACCAAGCCGGCGAATTGAATGTAACGGGTCTTGCAAACAATCCATCCCCAATAACATTTCATGCTGTCCGATAACTGTTGGCAAATGAATGTGTTCGAGATAGCAGCTTATCAAACCGGTTCTTTTAGCCTGTAGATGGTCAGCTGTCAGGTCATCCCCTATATGTAATATCCGTTCAGGCATTTTCCCGGTAACTTCCAATAACCTCTGGAACAGAGTCCCCGTACCTTTGTTGGCGTCTTCTTCACAGGAGAGAAAAAGATCGATCCCTGATATATCGATCCGAGCCTTGGCTAATAATCGCTCAATGAAATCGCGGGGAAAATATGTATCACTGGTCAGGCAGAACCTAATGTTATTTTCCTGCAGTTGCTTGATTAGCGTACTGCTGTAAGGGTTGGCGAAAGAATAAGCATATTCGACATCTAATTCCAGTGCCATTAATTCAATTATCGGCAATGTTACCGGAGCCTGTTCCCATATCTGGGACAACGTCACTTCAGTGCTTTTGCCTACACTCAAACGCCTTGCTTCATGCTCCAAATCGATGCGCAATTGAGCAAAGTCTGCAGGTGATATGGATTCATCCAGTAACCCTAAGGAAATGGCCTTACGCCCTAATTCAAGAAAAAGACTTTTGGGATTAATTAAGGCTCTATGCAGCAGAGTATCAAAAATATCAAAAGACACTAGTGCATAGCTGTGCCATGCGATCTCAGATAATTTTGATGGCAATTTCCAATTTTCCTGACAGGTCATATCCATACCTACTTTGCATCGTATTTTTACTTGTTCTTGTCTACTCATACCAAAATTCTTAATCGGTATTTTTATGTATGATGAAGGACGCTACGAATAAATTTTTTCAATGCATTTGAAATCGCATCATCCATATCGAAATAACGGTATTCGGCCAAACGCCCCAATGCGATTACTTGTGGAAATTGAGCTAACTCGGTACAACAAGCAAGGTAGCGTTGCTTCGCATCATCGGTAAACAACGGGTAGTAAGGCTCGAGCCCCTGTTCTGACTGATAGTCACAGGGATATTCGTACACAATGCTGGTGCCGGGATGTACCTGCCCGCTGAAATGCTTGAACTCGGTGATCCGCGTGAAGGCTTCTTCATTCGGATAGTTGACGGTGGTGACAGGTTGAAATTGTTCCTGCGCCAGATGCCGATGCTCAAAACGCAGTGAGCGATATGGCAGGCAATTCCCCTCTGCCGGCAGCAGATGATCCAGCATCCCGGTATA
Source organism: Aeromonas sp. S18(2024) (assembly GCF_041402525.1). NCBI lineage: Bacteria > Pseudomonadati > Pseudomonadota > Gammaproteobacteria > Aeromonadales > Aeromonadaceae > Aeromonas > Aeromonas sp. S18(2024). Next base: position 60,678 of record NZ_JBGLQV010000013.1, read on the forward strand.
GATCAAGGGGCCGTCAAACGGCGCTCCATCCAGCAGCACCTGCTTATGCTGCCAGTCCAGCTTGACATGCTGTGCCATGGGGGTCGACAGCCTCACGTCAATCAGCGGGTGCGCGAGCATGCGCTCAAACATGGCGGTATAGCCTGCGGCCGGCACCGCCTGCCAGGGATCGGTGAAATAGCGATCATCCCGACTGACCACCACGGGTACCCGCGCCGTCACCTCGGGGGAGATCTGCTCGGGCGGTACCCCCCACTGTTTGCTGGTGTAGTTGACAAAAGCCTTCTGATAGATGAAATCCGCCAGTTCACCCAGCAGGGGATCCTGTTCCTTGCGCAGTTCGAGAATCGGCACTCTGGCGCCGTCCCCGAACCGAGTGCGCAGTACCTCAATCATGGCGCCAGCCTTGTCGGCGGGGAAGCAGCGTTCGATGCTGGTCAGGTTGAACGGGATCGGCACCAATTGCCCATCGATGCGTGACAACACACGATGCTCATAAGGCTGCCACTCGGTAAACTGTGACAGGTAATCCCAAACCGCCTTGTTGTCAGTATGGAAAAGGTGCGGACCATAGCGATGGATCAATACCCCATGCTCGTCATGCTCGTCGAAGCAGTTGCCTCCGATGTGGTCGCGCTGTTCCAGCACCAGCACCTTCCAGCCGAGCTGGCTGGCCATTCGCTCAGCCATGACGACACCGGATAGGCCGGCACCGATGACAATCGCCTGATAACTCATTGAGAAGCCCCGAAAAGCTGTTGCGTCACAATAGTGGGTTGAGCACGATTCTCCCAGGCCAATTGATGTCGCTCATCGAAGAACCAGTCATCCACCACGGATTCATTGATGAAGCGCTCGAAACGCGCCACATCGCCTTGCTTGAGAAAATAGAGTGCCGTCGCGAAACGGTAGTGCGCCTTGCCTGCCGCGATAACAGAATCGGCGATCCCGAATGGACGCGCGTTATCACAGGCTTTGAGTTGATCAGCCAGTACCTGTTCCCGCCGCTCTGGCGAACGCTTGGTTTGTCCCCCAAAGCTATGGGTGTGGATCCGGTAACGTCCATAAACCTCCGGAATGCCATCGACGCTCCCCTTGCCATACAAGGCGTTGAGGATGTGCCACGGATGGTCGAGGATGATCTTGCAATCGGCATCCACCGCCTCCTGCAAGTGAGGATGGCGCCGAAAGGCGATCGAACTGGCATTGGGGAAACAGCCATAGCGGATCAAGTGTTCTGCACTGGCCTTGCGGGGAATATAAGCAGCATTGTAATAATCGCGGCTGTAATGGGCCGTAACCTCTTCTGTTTCGCTGTCAAATACCTCTGCCTCGTGATAACAGAGCGCACAGCCGGGATGGACATCCAGATAGTCGGCCAGCACCTGCAACTTGCCAGGCAGAGCAAGATCATCACCATCGACGTAGGCAATATATTCACCTCTCGCCTCGGCAAGCAAGCGTTTCTGGGTCTTGGCCAGCCCCATATTCTGCGGATTCTGCAATGCCCTCAGCCGCGGCCACCGGGCAGCCAAGCGCTGCATGATGGACCAGGAACCATCGCTCGAGCCGTCATCGATGGCGATCACTTCAAAATCGAAATTGGTTGTCTGCTCGAGCAGGCTGAGCAGGCAGGGTTCGATAAAGCGCTCCAGGTTGTAGACCGGCACCAATACGCTGAGTTTCATGACGAGATCCAGGAAAATGAGTAGAAAAGAAGCGAACGGGGGAAAATCGGCAAGGCTACCGCACGGTCTGTGTCAACCTTTCTCCCCCTTGATGGGAACTTTTACTGCAAAGCCTGTGCCAAATAAAGTTAATTCATTGAAATGTCTGGTTTTTTGTGAGATCGCAACCATTATTGCGCGTTTGTGTGCCCACGGCTGCACACTCGCAGCATATTGAGCCCATCCCAGTGCCATTCGAATGCCAGTGCCTGCCCTGGTGCCACGACCCTGTCGATGCGACAGGCTGTTGCTTCTACCAATGCGGCTTCGCACTGCGCTTTTTGTTCGCCCACCCAGACACAGGTTTGCATGTCCCAAGGCTGTTTCAGCAACTCAATCAGGTTATCGGCCACAAATTCGGCAACTGTACCTCCCCCGATATGAGGGAGCCGCAGCGAAGTCGCAGGAGTCAATAAGGTGACGCCCGGAAGTGTGCTCAACTGAATCTCACTCGCCATGGCGGCATTTTGTTGACTATTGATGAGGCGCTCCATGGCCAACGCGGGAGCCTGGGCGAAGGGAGCAAACACAGCCTCCAGCACATGCCGGCGCAGGTCATTATCTGGCTCTTCCAGCCAGCAGAGGGTTGTCGGCGAGGCGCACGCCTGTTGATTGAAGCGGGTACAGTCCTGCTGCAAGGCCGACAGCACTTGCTGCAATCGTTCTGGCGCCAGCCCTGCCAGCCAACGACTGTCGAGCACCGCCATGGAACGGCGATCCGGAAACACCACTTCCTGGGCATTCGGGGAGAGCGGAATGGCTCGCACCCGGCGGATGGTTTCATCGCCACCCCAGACGATGCGCAGGCGACAGCGCTCCGACAGCCAGGCGGTGATCCCCTCGTCATGGCCGTAACGCACGAAGCGGGTACGCTCGGCAACAGGGCGCCACCCGGGTTGTTGAAACAGCTCGTTCAGGATGGCCAGCATGGCCTCCTGCATCGGATCAATCCGTGATGAGAGACGCACCACCGAGCTGTTGCCCGTCAAGAGCGCCATCAACCAGGAGTAGAAGGCCACTGTCGGGACGTTGGAGGGCACCAGATGAAAAACCATACCAAGCGGCATGCGCCCCGCCATGCGCTTGCGCTGCTCATCAATATTCCTCGGGCGAAGCCAGAAACCCAGCGCGGCCAGATCGGGATAACGCCGCCCCTCCTGCTGCAAACGGGCCGACAGCGCTGCCACAAAATTGCAGATGACGGGGGCAAAGCAGGGCAAGGGTTGGGCAATAAAACCACGCCAATCCGCCAGAGGCGCCACGAAGCTGACCTCGGGACCGCCCTGCCACTGCGAAGGGGTTACTGGAAGGTGTCGCTGCATCCTCTCACCTCGGCGCCCGGCTGGCGCCCTGATACATGAAAATAACGGCCACGGCGGCCACAAGGGCAGTCATCCTCTCCCAGCAAGACACCAAGATCTTCAGTTAGCAAGCTATGCCCCGGATAACTGCCGGGAATGGCCGAGAGCACCTGCAACAGGCCCGGCGGGCCCATCCCCAGCGGTTGATGGGTCAGCGGATCGCGCACCAGCAGATCGGCAAACACGGGGGCATGCAAATGCCCCTGCTCGCACTCGACGAAGACCGAGCCCACCTGCTCCACCATGCCGTAAAAATTGTGCACCCGACGCAAACCCAGTTGCTGGTGACAGCGCTGCTTGAAGGCCGGATTATCCACCGCCAGATGCTGCAATTTCTTCCAGCCCCCGCTGTGAAACAGGACGCCCTCGGCAAAGGGCAACTGTATACCACGCTCGCGTAGCGGCTCCAGCAGGCACTGCCACACCATGAAGGTAAAGCCAAACAGTAACACGGGCTGACCGGCGTATTTGTCACAAAATGCCTCGATGACCGGCCAGTTGGGCCGCATCTGCTCATCAAGGGCATAGGTATGATCACGCCCGAGGAAGGAGAGCCCCAGGGCCCCCGCCCCGCGAGCCGAAAAACCGCTGCGATTCTGAATAAGCGCGGGTTGCTCCACCAGCAACATGGGCAGACGCTGCTTGCCGACAAACTCCTGCAGGATCTTCACCAGCACCTTGCTCTGCAGGGCGGCGGTCTCCCGATCCAGCACTATCCGCGACGGCGCCCCCGTGGTGCCCGATGAGGTCAGTACCTTGAATACCTCCTCCTCTGGCACGCTCTGCCATTTGGCCAGTTTGAACAGGCGCGCGGCGAGATAGGGTAACTCAGCGTAAGACGTAGCTTGCCCCCAGCCAAAGGCCGACAAGATATTGGCGTAAGGGGGACAAACTTGCTGATGCCGGGCAGTCAGCTCGTTGAGGCGCGCCAGCAACAGAGCCGACTTCTCCTGCTGGGCAAGGTCGAAAACGGGGGACTCCAGCAACTTGTTCATGATGCCTCCAACAGGGTCAGCAGGGCCGGGTAATCAATCTTCATATTGCTGCGTCGTGGCAGAGGCTGCATGCGAATGCGAACGCAGGAAGGGGGTACCATCAACCAGCGGGCAACCTCGACCTGCAGCACATCGCATGCAACCCCTTCCCCTTCGATGGCTACCAGCAGGCGATCGTCGCGACCGGTTGCGGCGCAGGAGTGGCCCCGAGCCTGCAACCAGCTCTCCACCTCGGCCAGACTCACTCGTTTGCCAAAGAGCTTCAGGAAGCGATTAAGACGCCCGGTCAGGTAGAACCGTCCGGCCTCGTCGCAGCGGGCCAGATCGCCGGTAAAGAGCGCCTCTACTTCACGCCCGCGCGCCAGCTCAGCCCTGCCTTCGGCATAGCCAAGCATGACGTTGGGGCCTTCATAGACCAGCTCTCCCTCCCCTTCGGGCAGTCCCGGCTCGGGGCGCAAGGAGAGATGCCCTCCCGGTACGGCGCGGCCGATGGCATCCGGGGCAACCAACACTTCGTCATGCCCCAACCAGGCGATGCGCGGCGCCGCCTCGGTCTGGCCATACATGACAAAAAAACGACGCCCCAGTGACGCAGCCTGATGGGCGAACTGGCTCGCCAAAGTCGGTTCGAGGCGTCCACCGGCTTGGGTCAGGGTCATGAGACTGGGGTAACGGCGCCAGTCAAAACGCAAACGACTCAGCATCTGGAAAGTAAAAGGCACCCCGGCCACGCTGGTGACCCGATGGGCATTGACCTCCTCCCAAAACTGGCGTTCGAGAGGGCTGGCCGCGCTCTGCACCAGCGAGGCTCCCACCAGCAGATGGCTGTTGAGCACCGACATGCCAAAGGAGTAGAAGAGCGGCAGGCTGGTGATCGCCCGCTCAGCTTTGTCCAGCGCCAGATACTCGGCGATGGCGGCGGCGTTGGCATTGAGGCTCGCCCGGGAGATCCGCACCCACTTGCTGGATCCCGTGCTACCTGAAGTGGGCAGCAGCAAGGCAAGCTCTGGATGCAAAGCGGGTGCCTCGCCAAGGTGCACAAGGCCGCCTTCCGACGTAACAACCAAGCTCGCGCCAAACCGTTCGCACAGGGCACGACGCGTCTCCTCGTCCTGGGCCGGATCGGCCAGCATGACTGCATGACCATCACGCAGGGCCAGCAGGTAGTGAAGCAGGTGACGAGTTGAGGTCACAAAGGGCAGATAGATCAGCTGACGCCCGCTCGGGTAGGCCTTGGCGAGCCGTGCTACCCGCTGCGCCAGCTCGCCGTAGCTGAGCCAGCCTTCATCGGGATCCCGCCAGGCAGGGGCGCTATTGCCCACCACCAGATGGGTTAGCAAGTCGGGCGCGCTCAAATCAGCATGCCTCCATCGACCCCGATCACCTGACCGGTGACATAACGGGACAGATCCGAGGCCAGGAACAGGGCCACGCTGGCGACCTCGTCCGGCGTGCCGATGCGCCCCATGGCGATGCTGGCTACCCGTTCGTCAAACTTGGCTGGCGGCAGAGAGCGCGCCATATCGGTATCGATGAAGCCGGGGGCGATGGCATTGACCCGGATCTGGCTCGCGGCCAGCTCTTTGGCCAGTGACTGGGTAATCCCGATCACCGCCGCCTTGCTGCCGGCATAGACGGCTTGGCCGGCATTGCCTACCCGGCCAATGATGGACGCCATGTTGATGATGCTGCCCCCGCCGGAGCGTTGCATCAGGCGAGCCGCATACTGGCTGCAATAGAGGGTGCTGTAACTGTTGGTCGCGAAGGTGCGCTCTATCTGCTGCTGCTGGACCATGCCGAGCAGCGCATCGTCCAGCACCCCTGCATTGTTGATCAGCACGTCCAGCTGGCGGGTCTGGCCAAAGAGTTGCTGGAAGGCCTGCTTGACCGCCTGCGGATCGGCCACATCGAAGCAAAGCGGTATACAAGGCACGCCAAACTCGACGCCGAGCGCCTCTACCATCCGGGTGATAGCTTCCTCATCGCGACCATTGAGCCACAACTCGGCGCCCTGGGCGGCAAACTGCCGGGCGATGGCGAGACCGATGCCGCGCCCAGCGCCGGTGATCACTACCCGTTTCCCCTGCAACAGGCCCGTCATCAGAGGGCGACACCATATTTGGTCAGGATCTCCCGCGCCTTGGCGACCGAGCTCATGTCGATGATGTCATCGGTATCGAGCAGCACACCGTAGTGATCCTCCAGCTGGGCAATCAAGCCCATATGGGCGACGGAGTCCCACTGGGGGATCCCCTGATAGCTGAGCGCATCGGAAACCTGTTCAAGCTCGATGCCCAGTGCATCGGAGAAAATCTGTTCTAGTTGCATCATCAATACCTTATAAAACGAGCGATTTTGGCGCGAGCGGCGAAATAGGCCTCCCGCTCGAGCACATACAAACCGAGGCCATCCTCCCGCGTCTCGTAAAGACGGTAGCCACACGCCTCGTGAAAGCGGACAGAAGCCTGATTGTTGGCAAATATCTTGCCAAACAGCTGTGACAGACCCAGCCCTTCAAAGGCCAGATCATTGAGGGCGAACGCAACGCAGAAGGGCACTATGTTGTTGCGATACTCATCGACATAGATATACATGCCCGGTTCACAATGCCCGGCGTCACGATTGACTTTGATAAGAGAAGCGACCCCGATGGGCTGATCTTTAAACCAGACCAGATAATAAAACTGATCCTGCGCGTGCTGCAGCCTGGCAAACCACTTCTGCTGCATCTCCCTCGTGATATGGGTCTTGTCCAGCATCAGGTCGGCAATCTTGGGATCGTTGCGCCACTGGCGCACCATCTCGATATCATCCTGTGCCAGCGCCACCAGCTTGACCCCGTAGCGGGCAAACTCTTTCAAACCTGTCATATCACTGTCCATTTCACGGTGATTTTCAATTATCTCTTTTGCCATCAATGAGTTCAATCGAAGATCCTGGGTCATGCCAACTGTCATCATTCACGGATTCAGGGTTACAATCCTGCTTATTACTGTCATATCGGCTTTTCATGGAGAAACTTCATGGCCATCGCCATCATCCCGGCCCGAGGGGGCAGCAAGCGCATCCCGCGCAAGAATATCCGTCCCTTCTGCGGCCAGCCCATGCTCGCCTATGCCATCAACGCCGCCAAAGCGGCAGGGTGTTTCAGCCAGATTGTGGTCTCTACCGATGATGAGGAGGTCGCCTGCGTGGCACGCCAGCTCGGCGCCGACGTGCCCTTTTTGCGCGCCGCCAACCTCGCCGACGACCATACCGGCACCACCCCGGTGGTGATCGATGCCATTCGGCGACTCGACGAGCTCGGTGTCACCAGCGATCACTACTGCTGCATCTATGCCACCGTGCCGCTCATCCAGGCCGATGACCTGAAGGCGGCCCACCAGCGACAGCTCGCAAGCCAGGCTCCCTTCGTCTATTCGGTGGCGGAATTCGGCTTTCCCATTCAGCGGGCAGTGCGCATGGATGAGCAGGGACGCGTGACTCCCTTCTGGCCAGAGCAGATGGCCAAGCGCTCTCAGGATCTGGAGCCCGCCTATCAGGATGCGGGACAATTCTACTGGGGCAGCCGCGCCGCCTGGTTGGGCGGCATCAGCCCGGTGGGCGGAGAAGGAATAGGACACATATTGCCAAGGCACAGGGTGGTCGACATCGATACGCCGGAAGATTGGCGCCTGGCCGAACTGCTCTATCGGGTATTACACCAGCATGACGTTTGATATTGCATTTCGACTCGACGCAGGCCCCGAGATAGGGCTGGGTCATCTGATGCGCTGCCTGGCCATCGCCGATCGGTTGCAGGTGGCGGGGGCCGAGTGCCACTTTCTCTGTTATGGGTTGCCGGCTCACCTGCAGCCTCTGCTTAAGCTGCACCACTACCACCCTCTGGCTGCGCTGGATGATGCGGGGCCCCTGTCCCAACTACGACCGGCCTGGCTCATCGTCGATCACTACACCATCGACCAAGCCCTTGAAGCCTCGCTGGCGCGCCACTGTTGTCAACTGCTGGTGATCGACGATCTGGCGGATCGACCGCATCACGGTCAGCTCCTGCTGGACCAGGGACCTCTTCGCACCGCAGCCAACTATCAGCCCCTGATACCAGACAACTGTCGCCTGCTGCTGGGAACCGATTACGCGCTGCTGCGCCCGGCCTTCCGACAGCTTGCACGCCAAGAGATCGCTCAGTGGCAACGGGGGCTCATCTGCTTTGGCGGCGCCGATCCGGCCGGCGCCTGTCTCACCACCCTCAACAGCTTGGCTCGTCTACCCTGGGCCCGCACCATCCAGTGGACCCTGGTGGCGGGCGGCGCCAACCCTTTCTGGGACGAATTGCAGCAGAGGGTTGCCGAGCTGCCCGAACTTGGCATCGACTTGTTGCGCCAGAGCGATCAGATGGCGCAGTTGATGACGCGACACGATTTTGCCATCGGTGCCGCCGGCGGCATGACCTGGGAGCGCGCCTGCCTCGGCCTGCCAACCCTGGCGGTGCCCATCGTCGACAACCAGCAGTTCAATGATGAGGTGATCGACCGCCTCCAGTTGGCCGAACGCCTGACGCTAAGCGAGCTCGCTGACCCCTCGCGGCTCGCGCAGGCCTTGTGTTCACTGGAACAAAAGGCCGAGGCGTATCGCCAACGCGGTCAGCAGCAAGTGGATGGCCTCGGGCTCGATCGCCTCACCGCCTGGCTGCTGCCGCAAAACGGTTATCAGCTGCGGCCCGATGGTCAACGCTGGCAATTTTTACAAAAAGATGGAGGGCAGGAAGAGACATGCCTGCTCACCCTTGAGCTAAGCGGTCAGCAGTTGGCCTGGCAGGCACACCAGCCACTCAAATCACAAGACTGGCAAGAGCTGGCATATCGCTTGCTAAAGATTTTTTCCCAATTCCCACTTTATCTTGCCAAACCGCCGCAAGATGCGCCTCCAGCCCCCTGGCAGTCGGCGCCACAAGGCTGGCAACTTGGCACAGGAACCTGAACACAGATGCAGATTGCTCATCAATCCATCGGCCCGACGCAGCCCCCCTATGTGATCGCCGAACTGTCGGCCAACCATAACGGCAACCTGGAGCGCGCCCTGGCGATCATGACCGCCGCCAAGGAGGCGGGAGCCAGCGCAGTCAAACTGCAAACCTATCGCCCCGATACCATCACCCTCAAAAGCGAGCGACCCGAATTCCAGATCCATGGCGGCCTGTGGGATGGCCACAGCCTTTATGACCTCTACGAATGGGCCCATACCCCCTGGGAGTGGCATCAGGCATTGTTTGCCAAGGGGCGCGAGCTGGGGCTCACTGTATTTAGCAGCCCGTTCGATTTCAGCGCAGTCGATTTGCTGGAATCCCTCGATTGCCCGGCTTACAAGATTGCTTCCTTTGAGTTGGTGGACCTGCCCCTCATTCGCTACGCCGCCCACACTGGCAAGCCCCTCATCATGTCCACCGGCATGGCGAATGAGGCCGAGATCGCAGCCGCTGTCGAAATGGCGCTCAAACACGGCAACGGCCAGCTGGCGCTGTTGCACTGCGTCAGTGGCTATCCGGCGCCCGCAGCCGAATATAACCTGCGGGCCATCCCCATGCTGCGCCAGCGCTTTGGCGTCCAGGTGGGGCTTTCTGATCATACGCTGGGCAGCGCCACCGCCATCGCGGCGACCGCGCTCGGCGCCACCCTCATCGAGAAGCACTTCACTCTGGCCCGGGCGGATGGCGGACCGGATTGCGCCTTCTCCATGGAGCCCGCCGAGCTTGCCGAGCTGGTTGCCTCGGTCAATACCGCCCAGGCAGCGCTCGGCGTCGCCGACTATCAGCTCACCCCGAGCGAGCAGGGCAACCGCGCATTTCGCCGCTCCCTCTATCTAGTCAAGAATATTGCTACCGGAGAGCGCCTGACCGAAGCCCACATCAAGTCGGTTCGGCCCGCCCTTGGCCTGCCCCCAGCCGATTACGATCGCCTCCTCGGCAAGCGGGTTACCCGGGACATGAGCGCCAACCAACCGCTGGATTGGGAGTGGATAGCACAGGATGAATGAGGAACTGTTTGCTCGCCATGGCCAGCTTATCAGCGAGCGCTGGCCGACCCTCTGGCCCCGCCTGTTGGCGCAAGATGTAACGCACCTCCAGGTTGAACTGACCGAGGGACTGGGTTCCACCCTCAGCGTCGACGGGATCCAGCTCACCAGCCGTCACGATAGGGTAAAAGAGGCTGAACTACAGGCCACCAGCCTGCCCGAAGAGCCCGTACTGCATATTTATGGCACCGGGCTTGGCGATCTGCCCCGCGTGCTGTTGCAACGCAGCAGCTTGCGCCGTCTGGAAGTGAAGATCATGAATGGCGCCCTGTTTGCGCTGGTACTGCGCCTGCTGGAGCAGGATGACTGGCTCGCTGATCCCAGGGTCGTGCTCACCATGGCGGGAGATGACCAGGAGATCCGGTTACCCTTCTTCGCCCTGCCGGCCGAGCTGCTGCTGGTCGACGATGCTGCCGTCCGCATCCGGGATCGGCTGATCAGCGAGATCAACCTGCCATTCGTCAATCGGCGCTTCAAAGCCGATGACCCAGAACGCCTGGCGCGACTAGAAAGCAATCGCGAGTTACTGGCGCACGATGCCGACGTGACCAAGCTGTTTGGCTCCCGACTTGACTGCACAGCACTGATCATCGCCACCGGCCCGACACTGGCACGTCACCTGCCCTATCTGGGCGGACTTGCGAAACTACCCACACGACCACTCATCATATGTGTCGATACGGCCTACAAGACGCTGCTCGCGCACCACATCAAGCCGGATCTGGTCGTCACGATCGATCACCTGATAGGTCAGGACAGGCTGCCAGCTCACGGCTCCGAAGAGGTCAAGCTGGTCTACTTCCCCATGCTGCCCCATGAGACGCTGGCCGCCTGGCAGGGGCCGCGCTATGGCGCCTACTCGATGAGCCAGACCTATGAGGCCCTGCGTACCAGCTTGCCCAGAGGCGTGCTGCATTCAGGAGGGAGCGTGATCCACCCGGCCGTGGATCTGGCCGTCAAGATGGGGGCCAACAATGTCATCTTGATGGGCGTCGACTTCGCATTCCCGGGCAATCAAACCCATACCGGTTGGCAAGATGGTTCACTTGGCCCGAGTGCCCATACGGCGCGTCATTGGGTGCACGATGGCCATGGCAACCGGGTGGCCACGACCCTGAACTTTGCCAGCTACCTGTGTGAGCTGGAGCGCTACATAGATCGTCACCCCGAGGTTCGTTTCTGGAACACCTGCAAGGATGGTGCGCATATCCAGGGCAGCCACTATCACCCGGAGATAACCCAATGAGTGCCTCTCTGACAGCCCAACTCACTGCACTGGCGCAACGTTTTCGCCTTGGCTTGTCTCTGGAGGCAATCCAGACTCTTCCTGCCTTGCTGGAGCAAACCGCATCCGAGAGCCTGAGCTGGCCAGCACAACAGCAGCAACTGCTGCCCGTGCTCATCAAGCGCATACTGGAGCAACAAGAGCGTGAAGATTGGCTGGCCCTGGCTGACGAACTCGAATATGAACTCATCGCCCTCTTCGAAATGATCGACAAGGGGTGACGCCCTCCCCGGCTTCACGTTCTACACCTCATACAAAAAAGCCCTCCATCGTCTCTGACGGGAGGGCTTTGATTGTTCTGACAGCTCAAGATGTCAAAATATTATGACAACTGATAAGCCAGACTAGGCACAGCCGCAATGTGTCTTCCCTGGATATAATCGAGGGCATGGGGATAAATCATTCCCATACGGTCAAGAAATTCCACAAAGAGATTCCTGTGCTCATTGACACATGCCATGCACAAGGTTTCATCATCGTTGAAATAGGCTATCGCCAGATACAGGGTAAACATGCCGTTGAGAGAGCCAAACAGTATGTTGTGGATATGAGACTGCCTGCTTTCACGGATCACGTTGATATATTCCATGCTGCGCTGCATCGCCTCCACCAGCATGGCCCGTGAGGCAAAATCGGCAGCCCAATCCTGTTTCATCAGTTCCATCACCCGTGCAAACAGATCAACGTCAAGCAGCGGCTCGATCGCATCACGAGAGGTATCCACCGAGATGGCCATGTCGTTGTAGATATAATCAACCAGCACCTTCTTATCAAGCATGGATGGCAAATCCACAATATCCCGGCTCTTCAGCGGTTCACAACCCTTGATCAAAGCGCCATCGGAGCAGTTGTATATGTTTGCATCCGGGCAATGCTGAACCAGAAATTCAGCCATCATCACAGAGGCAGAAAATAGCTGATTGGTTTGCACTTCACCGCCAAAGTTGGCAGGCCTGATATTGTCAGCCAGCGCCAACGCCATATCTTTATAAGCGGCGATAGGTTTGCCCTTGTCATCATAATAACCGCTCAGACGGGAGTGATGGTGCTCGGCAGACTTGAATCCATTATCAAGTCCGAATAGATAAACGCGTTCAAAACCAAGGTGCAGCGGCAAACTGATCCCCAGGTTGCCCACCAGCGGATTGATGCAACTCAAGCACTGCAGTTCTGCCGCCCAGTCAAAATGATTGCACAACAAGACGTAAAGCGGCTCGTCAGCCTTAATGCCAAGTACATATCGTTTGAACATACGCTTGGTATCGGCATGAATGACATCCGGGGCAATCATCAGGATATCCTGCAAATATTCGCTGGCATTCATCTGGGCAAGATGTGCCGCAACCATGTTGACCCGCTCGACTGCAATATATATGTCTGGCGTAATGCCCGCCCTATAGAGCGAGGAGATTGCCGTACCGCATGCAATCAATATGGCCTGATGCTGATGCGCTCTGATAAATTCGATATCCGCATCCAGCGACGGGCCATTGGCGATGACAAAGACTGGCGTTTTTTTGAGGGATGTGGGCAGTCTGTTTTTCAGACTCAGAAAACGGGCGCCGGCAAGGATATTGTCAACGCCATTTGCGAGGCCAAACAGGCTGTCATCAAAAAAGCCCCATCCCATCGCCAGCGAATAGAACTCTTTGGCAATTTGAGCTTGTAGCGATGAGAGCACTGCTGATTGGTAGTGGGACATGCCAAACACTTGGGAAGATAAAAATGCACCTTTTTTATTCACCGCATCCTTGAGGTCCTGCATGATGACATGTTCATCCTGCCCCAGAAAGATGTGAATACCCAGTTTGTTTTCAGCGATGTAATCCAGCAATGGCGCCCAATCAAAACAGAACAAGGATGCGTAGAAAAGATCCAGGTTCGGTTCAAAAACAAACAGATTGGCGATGTTCTTGCGTTCGTAGAGATATCCCAACTGATAGCCAAGGCCCAGGCCAAACATAAGCATCAGTGGAATATCGTGAGGAAGAGTCTCAGTGTTGGCGGTATTCTGTTTGCTGAACTCGGCAATCACATTCTGCAATGCATTGGTATAGAGAAAGTGCTGCTGCTGGAAAGGATCCCATTGCCGCTCGATGCCAAATTTTATCAATCCACCGGATGCCAATGCGGCTTCGATCTGTTGCAGGCATTCATCGAATGGATCTTCGCCATATAAAATATGGCCGCTCTCCTGCCAACGCAGATTGGCAATACCATTCTCGATACAAAAAATCTCAAAATCGGCGCTTGGCTTGTAGGATGAAAACTGCTCAGCTATCGAGGGAATATATTTCTGGAAGGCGTCGATATTCTGTGAAAAACGAACCGGAATTAGTTGTGCCAATGCAATTTCTTGCTGATGTTGCAATGTCAAACGTTGCAGCTCATCTTCCGAACGATTAATGATATCATTTAACGATGGCATTAGAACTCTCCACGGTTTTTATTATATGACGCCAACGCTTTGCTGCTTCTGCTGAGCAATGAAATTGATTCAGCCACTTCATTTTTATGTTGGGAAAGCGTGTCGACAATCTGAGCATCCAGTTCAGACACCTGCTTAACAAATTCGCTATAGTCGACTTGAGGGTCACGATGGGCAATCAACTTGTCGATCACCGCCCGTCGTTCGTCTATCAGAGCGGTAGTGAGGTTTTCATCCTCACCACCCAGCGATACTATGATGCGTTGCGTCAGCCTGATGATTTCATTGCGAAGATCAGGCATCAGGAGAGCTCTCCCCTTTCACGGCGCATCGCATACGCTTTTTGCTTCTCCTCTTCCGGCACCTGATCCCAGGCACTCTTGATGGGAAGCATCAGCCCGATGACCTCATCAATCGCAGCGATATCCATATTCACGGATGCATCAAGCAAACGATCCTTCATATAGGCATACAAGCCATAGAGATCATTGGTAATGCCACCCAGTTCCATATCAAGGGAGTCTTGCAGGCCATTCAATATGGCGGTAGCCGACGAAATCAGCATCGATTTTTGTTCGTAATCCTTGCGCTCAATGGCTCCCTTGGCCTTGGCCAAACGCTCCAGAAAACCCTGCATGAGCAATTGAATGACACGATGGGGATCGGCCACCGACAATTCGGCCTCAAGTGACGTAGCTTTATATGCTTTAATGTTTCGCTGATACATAACACCGTCTCAATTAAATTTACATCAACATGCCAGCCAAGGCATTGGAAGAAGAGTTCATCTTGGCGATCATCACATCGAGTGAAGCATATTTTTTGCGCAAGCCTTCTTCATAAGTCACCATATAGGAATTGAAGTCGGTTCGTTTCTGCGCAATGTCTTTCAATTGGGTATTAATCCCGTCCTGACGCTGAGCCAGCAATCCGGCAGACTTGGTATATTCCTTCATCTGCGGGTCAATGCGCTTGGCCAGACCATCACTGCCGGAAAACAGTGCAGATACGCCATTAAAATCCGACTTCAATTTGTCATCGAGTTTTGTGGAGTCAACGGAGAGTTTTCCATCCTTGTCCATCTTGATGCCGATATCAAACAGCGACTTGATGGCCCCACTGCCTGTCTCACTGGACAGCTCTTTAAAGAGGGTATTCCGGATTGCAAACAGCGTCGGATCACCGGCGAGTTCACCCGGGTCCCCGGTTCGATTACCACCGACGATCACGGGCCTTTTGCCCAATGCATCCATGGTCGTTTGCAAATCATTGTAAGCCTTGACGAAATTATTGATGTTTTCTTTGGCTTTATCGATGTTGTCTTCGACAGTGACCTTGGTTTTCTTGGAGGTGACCCCGTCAGACTCCTTGTCACTGACTCGCAGTACAGTGAACTTCAAGTCCTGGATAACGTTGTCAAAGGTGTTGGAGGAGTTGGTCACCTCCACGCCGTCGATGGTCACCTTGGCATCGACACCATTTTCCCGATCAAAAGATGAAGAGGGGCTGCTTGTATCGAATTTCTGCAGCTCTGGCGTACTGGCCGTGATTTGCAAATTGCCGCTACTGCCGGTGACGGACGATTCCAGCACGAGCTGGGACTGACCATTGCTGGTGATGATGTTGGCCGATACGCCAAAATTGCTGTCACTCTTGGCATTAATCCGTTTGCGCAGCTGTTCGAGGGTATCCCCCGCCTTGACATCAACCTCGAAGGACTTGTCACCATCGGTAAAGGTCAACTTGCCATCGGCAGTGGCAATCACGTCTTTGGGCGAACTGAATGTCCCAGACTGAGACGTGAGCTTGGTCCCCTTGGCCAACTGATCCACCTGGATATCATACTTGCCCTGACTGGCTGTATCCGTCGCCGTCATGTTCAGCACCGGATTGGTCGTATCCTGGCTTATGGTGACCTTGCGCCCCGCAAAGTCGGTCGGCTTTGCCAACTTCTGAAGGGCTGTATTGAAGGTGTCGATGGCTGATTTCAACTTGCCGACACCAGAAAGCGAGGTTTTCAGGTTGGCCTCACGGGTCACAACCTGTTTTTCAAACTGGGCTTTCTTTGCATCTAAAGATGCTTTGATGAGATCTTCCAGTGGCAAGCCGGATCCCACGCCAGCAGATGTTATCGAGCCCATACAAACCTCCCTCTACACAGATTTATCAAACAGCAGCCCTTTGCGATGACTCTCATCGAGCCCCGACTGCTCAAGTTCACGAAACCGCTTGGATATGGACAGCAACTCTTCGCTCGGGATCTGGCGGATCACCTCTCCCGAATCCTTGTCCAGCAGCTTGACGATGGTCTTGCCAAGCTCATTATCCTTGGAAATATTCAGATACCATCCTTTGATCGATACGATCGACTGCAATTCTTGTACCTGTTCTTCCAAAGATGCTGATTTTGTTTCCTCTTTGGCGGCAGCTTCCTGTTTTGCTGCCTCATCCAACTCTTGCTGACGCTTCTTCGCCACATCCTCTTTCTGCTGCGCCAAAACAAAAGCAGTAGCCTCACGGCTACTGCTTTCAGTTTTTGGAAAAGCATAGGAGGAGGCCGAGCCAAGGTTTACTTCATTTGCCATGATGTCCTCCAACTACTTTCCATACCTGTTCATCAGCTTATCAACGCAGCAGCGACAATGCACCGTTCGGACGCTGGTTGGCTTGTGCCAGCACAGTCGAGGCGGCTTGCTGCAGGATGTTGAACTGGGTCAGGTTGGCAGTTTCGACCGCGAAATCGGCATCACGTACACGCGCTCGGGCGGCAGAAAGGTTTTCGGCCACGTTGGACTGGTTACGAATGGTCGATTCCATCCGGTTTTGCACCGCACCCAGCTCTGCACGCTTGGAGTCAACAGACTTGATCATCTTGTCGACGGAGCCAAGTACAGCTTGAGCCTTGGAAGCAGTGCTGATGTTGATCCCGGATGCACCAGAAGCAAAGGCTGCAGTTGCTGCCGCATTTTTGGCGATCCCAGCCACGTTGAACGCGAAACCGGTCAGGCTGAAAGAGATGGTTTGGTTGGCATCGGAACCGACTTGGAATTCGCCCTTGAAGGAGCTATCCAGCAGTTTCTTACCACCGAAGGTAGTGTCGCTGGCAATACGGTCGATCTCGGTAGAGAGCTGGTCGACTTCTTGCTGGAGCGCGGTACGGTCGGAGGTGTTGTTGGAACCATTCGCTGACTGTTGTGCCAGAGTCCGCATGCGCTGCAGCATGCCGGTGATCTCTTCCATCGCACCTTCTGCGGTTTGTGCCAGGGAGATACCGTCGTTTGCGTTACGGTTACCCTGGTTCAAACCATTGACCTGGGAGGTCAAACGGTTGGAAATTTGCAGACCGGCGGCGTCATCCTTGGCGCTGTTGATACGCAGACCGGACGACAAACGTTGATATGAAGTGTCCAGTGTCTTGTTGGTATTCATCAAGTTACGCTGAGCGTTCAGCGAGGACACGTTGGTGTTAATAAACATAGCCATGATTTAATCTCCCAATCGATACAGACTGCAGGCCTCGCTTACATCAGCCTTGTTGCAATCCGGGAGTAGAGGGTTGAACGAGCCCGCCTACTCTCGACCAGTGGGGATTGTTTGAACGGACAATCACCCACCACACCGCAAAATCCAGGAGTCCCGAACACCCAATCTTTTGCTTACCTTGGTTAACGGCCACGCTGAACGAAGCTTTAGTCTTTTTTTTGCCGCCTGCGGCAAATGATTGCCCCCCTCAGATCAATCCGCCCCCAAAGAGCAGCTCAAACACATCGGCTACCTTTGGTTAAGAACAGATAAGTAACTGAATTGTCACAGGTGTATATCAGAAAAAAGGGGAGCAGAGACTCAAGATAGGGTCATTGTTTTGACTCGAGCCAATGGCAACAGACGCTCATTGAGCCAACAATTTGACAGTCTGAAGAGATGACTGGATCTGTCTATCCCCTCAAAACCTTGACGGTTCACGATAAAGCAGAAGCGTACGACTCCTTTTTATCGCTAGTGAAAGCATTTCAGAACTGGCATGAGTTATGCTTTGTTAAGCTGAAAATAAAAAAGGCCGACATCAAGGTCGGCCAACGAGCTTTAGCTCAGGAGAATTGGGCGGGAAGGTTTATAGAATATAAACTGCCCGCTGAGCTTAGTAGTGTACTACAGTGTTGTGACTTATCAGAGACATGATTTCCCGAACACCCTCTGATGCGTCCTCCGGAAAGGCGGCCTGAACAACCGCCTTTCATTTTTTATTCTTAACCACGCAGCAGTTGCAGTGCACCATTGGGTCGCTGGTTAGCCTGACCCAGTACGGTTGATGCTGCTTGTTGCAGGATGTTGAACTGCGTCAGATTCGCAGTTTCTACCGCAAAGTCCGCATCACGTACACGAGCTCGCGCCGCACTGACGTTTTCCGCAATGTTGGACTGGTTGCGAATGGTCGATTCCATCCGGTTTTGCACCGCACCCAGCTCGGCACGCTTGGCATCGACCTGTTTGATGAGTTTGTCCACATTTGCAAGCACCACTTGTGAAGTGGATGCAGTCTGAATGTTGATCCCATTAGCTCCAGATGCCAAAGCAGCGGATGCTGACGCATTCTTGGCAATACCATCAACATTGAACGCGAAACCGGTCAGGCTGAAAGAGATGGTCTGGTTGGCATCCGCCCCCACCTGGAAGGTGCCGTTGAACGAACCGTCGAGCAGCTTGGTACCACCGAAGGTGGTATCGCCAGCGATACGGTCAATCTCGGTAGAGAGCTGGTTCACCTCTTGCTGCAGTGCTGTACGGTCATCGGTGTTGTTTGAACCGTTCGCGGATTGCTGTGCAAGGGTGCGCATCCGCTGCAGCATGCCGGTGATCTCTTCCATCGCCCCTTCAGCCGTCTGGGCCAGAGAGATGCCGTCATTCGCGTTACGGTTACCCTGATTCAGACCGTTGATCTGGGAGGTCAGACGGTTGGAGATCTGCAGACCGGCAGCATCGTCCTTGGCGCTGTTGATACGCAGGCCGGATGACAGACGCTGATAGGCGGTATCCAGGTTAATGTTGCTATTACGCAGGTTACGCTGAGCATTGATGCTCGAAACGTTGGTATTTACATACATACTCATGACTATTCTCCTAAGCTATTAAATTTGCTCTTTTATTTACTCAGGCTTTATTGTTTTTCCTGCCTGATGCGTCTTATTTAACGGCTGCTTTTTCGATGTCTTTAGCAGTTTTTTTAACGCTTCATCGCATTAGCGCCGCTTACCCTATTTATCGGCATGTTCTCTCTTAACTTGAGGAAAAAATATCAGCAATCCATTGATGAAAGCATGCGGCCGGGGCTGACAGGCCTCATTCGGCCATCACCTTATCCCTTCACGTTGCAGTATTACCGCCCCACGCACCTAGCCATTCATGCTGTCGCAGACAAAAACTTGGTCTGGCTCCCACTTCTTGCAGACGCCCATTGGTCAGAGGCGGCGCGCCCCCTAAAATCGCGACCCCATCAATAACTGGACGTAAGTTGTTCTCCATGCAGACACTGGTTGAGCAGATTGTTTATATCAGCGACATGTTTGGTACTGCGGTATTCGCGTTTTCGGGAGTGTTGGTTGCAGGGAGGCTAAGGATGGACGGCTTCGGTGTCATGGTGCTGGCCGCCGTCACCGCCATCGGCGGTGGCACCATCCGCGACATGATCCTGGGGGCTACCCCTGTGTTCTGGGTACGCGATCCCCTCTATATCTGGGTGGTGATCGTCACGGCACTTGTAGGCATGTGGATGGTCAAGTTACCCAGACGCATGCCCTGGTACGTATTGCCGGTAGCCGATGCCTTCGGGCTTGCCCTGTTTACCGTGATCGGCGCCCAGAAGGCCCTCAACTTCGGTACCCCCGGGCTCATCGCGGTGATCATGGGTACCATGACGGGGGTCGCAGGCGGCATGATCCGGGACGTGCTGGCCCGGGAAGTCCCGATGGTGCTGCAAAAGGAGATCTATGCCACCGCCTGCATCCTGGGGGGCATTCTCTATACCCTGGCGCTGGAGGCCAACGTGGATCGGGTGACGGCCATGCTCATCTGCATGACAACCGTCTTTGGCTTGCGGGTTGCCGCCATCTATTGGCACCTGTCACTGCCTACCTTCTCGTTGCAGCGCAGCCAATGACAAGTGCGGGGGGCTTGCCCCCCGGCCTTGTTCGTTGAACCAAGCAGGCTTTTCTGTTGTCATAGGATCCAGTGTTGTAAGCCGGAATCCCTTATGCAAAAACTTGGACTCATCACTTCACTGTTACTGATCTATGCGACAACGGCGCAAGCCGACGCGCAGGTGCTGTTCGGCCGTCTTGCGTCAACCCCGGTACAGCAGTTCAACCAGCAGATCCGCCAGGCGAGCAGTGCACGCCAGAGCTGGGTCAATGATTACCGTGAAGTGGCACTGCGTTTCGTCGGCCACAACGACATACCCAGTCGTATCCAGGCCAGACAGCTGGACAACGATCTGGTGCTCTCCGTTGCCCTCGATGGCAACAAGAGCGACATGCTCTACATCCTGACCCTCTATCGCAGCAACAACCTGTGGCAAATGCGTCAGGCCGAAATGGGCTGGCGCTGTCAGGGTCAAACCACCTTTACCCCGGTCCCCTGCCCCTGAGGGCAACCGTCACGATGTGCAACAAAAAATCCGGCTCATTGGCCGGATTTTTTATTAAGAGTCACTTAACCATTACGGACGGTACACCTTGACGTTGTCAAAGCCCTTCTCTTTCAAGTAGAGCGCCTGCAGCTTGCTCATCACGCCGCGATCGCAGTAAAGCAGGTAGGTCTTCTCTTTCGGCAGGTCACCAAAGGCGGTAGCCAGCTTGAAGAAGGGGATATGCATGACCTCACGCCCTTCCACCACCAGCGGCTTCTCGTCGTGCTCGTCCATAGAGCGGATATCGAGAATCACCTCGTTGTCGGTAGTGTCGCTGGTGGTCTCCACCTCCTGCACCTCGGCGGCGGTCTCTTCACCGATGCGACGAATGTCGAGGTAACGGGCCTCGGCTACCACCTTGTCCAGAATGGCGAAGTCGAAGTTGGCCTCTTCCGCTTCGATCCGGGCAAGATCCGCCTTCACGGTCGGCTTCTTGGAGATGACGCCGCAGTACTCGGGCATGGTCTCGGCAAACTCCAGGGTACCGATACGGCGCGCTTCGCTGATGATATCCGGCTTGTCCCAGGTGATGAGCGGGCGCAGGATCACCTTGTCGGTCACCCGGTCGATCACGTTCAAGTTGGTGAGGGTCTGGCTGGAGACCTGACCCACACACTCGCCGGTCACCAACGCCGGGATCTGGAACTCGTCGGCCACCTTGGCGGCGGCGCGCATCATCATCCGTTTGAGCACAACGCCCATCTGGCCGTTGTCGATCTTCTCGAGGATCTCGGCCACCACAGGCTCGAAGTCCACCGCGGTGAAGCGCACCCGGTGGGAGGAGCCGAAGCGGTTCCACAGGTGATAAGCCACCTGCTTGACGCCGATCTCGTGGGCCGCGCCGCCCAGATTGAAGAAGCAGTAGTGCACGCGGCAACCGCGCTTGATGAACTGGAAGGAGGCTACGCCCGAGTCAAAACCGCCGGAGATGAGGCTCAGCACGTCCTCCTGGGTGGCGATGGGCATACCGCTCAAGCCCTGATGGATGGCGCTGACAATAAACAGCTCCTCACCGTCGATCTCGAGGTTGATCTTCACATCCGGGTTCTTCAGGCGCACACCGTTGCTCTCACAGTGCTGGTTCAGGCCACCACCTACATAGCGTTCAATTTCAAGAGAGGAGAACTCGTGCTTGCCGTGACGCTTGGCACGCACGCAGAAAGTCTTGCCCTTGAGCTGGTCACCCCACACGGCTTTCACCTGCTCGAAGATGTCGTGCAGGTCGGTGAACTTGCTGGCCTGTACCTCGAGGAAGGACTGGATGCCGGGGATGCAGGCGAGCGCCTCTATGGCCTGGTCGCGGAACTGGTCATTGCGCGAGCTCACGATCAGCTTGTCCCAGTCCATACGCACCCGGGCGTCGTCGTCGAAGCGTCGCAGGACGTTGCGGATGTTGCCCTGCAGGATCTTGATGAAACGCTGGCGAACCGACTTGCTCTTGATGGTGATTTCCGGGAACAGCTTGATAATGAACTTCATGGTAATGACTCGGGTGACCTTGATTTAAGGGCGCGAATTATATCAGAACTTTGTGCCCAGCGCCTACTGGATGAGCGTTTGCTCACAGACCACCACGCAATGTTTGCCGCACGGCGGCGATTTTGCGTATATTCCCGACCCTGCGCCCTGGCAAGATCCCGACAACAGATTGATCCGATGAAGACTTATATCTACTACCCCGGCATGGAGGTACGTGACGAGCTCTGGCTCAAGTTTGCCCTGCTCTATCTGGAGCGGCTCGCCTTCGTCTTCACCGTCAGCGAAAAGAGCGGCCTGACCGCCCTGCTGGATACCCTCGAAACAGAGACGGATCTGCTGGCAGAGCGGCCGGAACCCGCCTTCTTTGCCGCCATCACCCCTCAGCTGGAGAGTCAGCTCGGCAGCCTTCTCACCCCCGATTTTGTCCGCCACAAGGTATTTGGCAACAAAGAACTCATCGCACGCTGGCGTCAAAGCGCCAATCACGACTGCTTTTGCCCGGCCCAGGCCGGCCTGGAGCGCTTGCACGGTTTTTGCCTCGACAACGGCTTTGCCAGCCGGGACGAGGGAGGGATCAGGATGGCACGACGCTTTGCCAACCTTCTATCCATGCGTCTCGCCCGTGAGTGGGCGCTCGCCAATGAGGGAGCCCTTATCACGGATCACGACTATCTGGACAGGTTGCTCCACCTGCTCGAATCCCGTTATCACAACCGCGGCGGCCAGGATTGCTTCCATCTGGAGATCCCGTTGCAAGTGCCCACTCACTTGAACGAGATCCCGTTTGCGGAGCTCATCGCCCTGCGTGGACGCAGCGGTTTTCGCCAGCAGCTGGCCGAGTTTCATCAGGCCCTCGACGGCCTGCTCGCCATGCTCGGCAGCGGATACCCGGAACCCGCGGCACTGACGCGATTCGAGCAGGCCCAGCAGGCACTCAACCAACTACTGGGGCCACAAACCCGAAGCCTGCCCCTCACCACCATGATCAGCACCAGTCTGCCCGCCATGGCGATGATCCACCGCCTCAAGGCGAGCCACCCAGACAGCAACCTGGTGTTTCACTCCATCAAGAAGAGCCACTTCCACCAGCGCAAGAGCCAGCACTTCTTCACCCGCCTGGGGCAGGTCAAATCCTGAGCGTACTCCCTCCCGATCAGGAGGGATTTTCCAGGCGAAATTCGATGCGGTCGCTATTGCCCGCCTCGTCCACCACCACCAGCTGGTAACGGCCCGCCTTGCTCAGCACCTGATCCCCGTCCCAGCGCAGCCGCTGACCGTTGAGAAACCAGAACGGTTTACCCACCCCACCCAGCACCCTGGGCTGCAAGCGGTAACGTTCGCTGCGGATAAGGTTCCCCTCCCCCAGTGCCATGATGCGGATGGGCGCCTGCAACTCGGTACGCACCGCCTCTCCCGCACAGCCGCCAGCCAACACTGCTTGACGCCGCTCGCCAAAAGCCCGCCAGGGCTCCAGCGAGAGCGGCCAGAGCGCCCGCCAGCCTGAGCCTGCGGCCTCACGGCAACGGGCCAGGGTCGGTTTTCCCTGATCGGTCAGCGCAACCTGACGCAGCGGCGAAGGCCAGTCCAGCGGATCGGGCAAGGTGGGGGGATCCCGCTCCTCCAGCAGCCAGGCACTCTGTCGTTGCAAGCAGGTCTCCGGCAGGGTGGTGCTCGCCCGCCGCCCCAGCGGCCAGCAAATCTCGGCCTCGCTCACCGTGTTGGGCTGCACCGGCAAGGGACTGTCGTCACCGAGCCGCGAGTAAACCGAGAGCAGCAGCGGCACTGCCGCACTCTGGCCGTAGAAACCGGGCATAGGGGTGCCGTCAGGGCGCCCGAGCCAAACCCCTAAGGTCCAGCGACCGGAGACCCCCAGCGCCCAACTGTCCCGATAGCCATAGCTGGTGCCCGTCTTCCAGGCCAGCCGATTGACCCGGCCGGTCGCCTCGCTGGCAAAGGGCTGATCCGCTCGCCCCTGGGCACTCAGGATTTGCCAGATGATCCAGGCGGCCCCCGGGCTCAACAAGGGGCGCGACACTGCCTGCTGATCTGCCAGCCAGACCGGCATCGCCACCTGCCCTTGGCGAGTCAGCGCGCTGTAGAGCGCCACCAGCTGCTCGAGCCGAATGCCTGCCGCCCCCAGCGCAATGGCCGGATTGGGTTTGTCCGAGAGCGCCAGCCTCACCCCGGCATTGTCGAGCCGGCTGGCCAGCTTGTCCGGACCCAGTGCCTCCAGCACCTGCACTGCCGGCACGTTGAGGGATTGCTGCAGGGCCCGAGTCAGGGTCACCGGCCCCTGAAAGGCGCCGGTGAAGTTGGCGGGGCGATAGTCAGCCCCAAGCCTTGGTGCATCGGAGAGCAGAGAGGCCGAATGAACCAGCCCCTCATCCAGCGCCAGGCCATAGATGAAGGGTTTGAGGGTGGA
Organism: Aeromonas sp. S18(2024); assembly: GCF_041402525.1. NCBI lineage: Bacteria > Pseudomonadati > Pseudomonadota > Gammaproteobacteria > Aeromonadales > Aeromonadaceae > Aeromonas > Aeromonas sp. S18(2024). The sequence continues at coordinate 85,129 of NZ_JBGLQV010000013.1, forward strand.
GCCGGGGGAGCGGATCGCCTGCACCATGTCGAGGTAGCCGTGACGCTTCAGGTTGCCGTACTCGGCGCTGCCTACGTAGGCACGCACCGCCATGGTCCGGTTGTCGACAAGCAGCAGCGCGGCGGAGGTCTGCTCGGGGAAGCGGCGGATATAGCTCTCTACCCGCCCCTCCAGCCAGCGCTGCAGATCGCCGTCTATGGTGGTGTGCACCAGTGCCCCGGCCTGATTGTCGGCGGCGAGTCGGGCGAACAGCGGCGCCTCCATCGGCGTGAAGTGACCACGGGCCAGCACCGGCTCGATACGCCCCTCCCGCCACACGGCCTCGGGCCAGGCGCCCTGCCTGACCAGCCGCAGCATCACCTTGTCACGAGCGGCGCGGGCCCGCTCGGGATGCCTGTCCGGCCGGTAGCGGCTGGGAGCTTGGGGCAGCACCGCCAACATCGCCGCTTCGGCATGGGTCAGCCTGGCCGCACTCTTGCCGAGATAGGCAAAGCTCGCCGCCTGGACGCCTTCCAGATTGCCACCAAAGGGAGCCCGGTTGAGGTAGACGGTGAGCAGGGTGCGCTTGTCGTAGTGCCACTCCAGCTGCAGCGCCCGCGCCATCTGGCGCAGCTTGCCGGGCACGCTCCTGTGATAGGGTTCGATCAGGCGGGCAACCTGCATGGTGAGGGTCGAGCCCCCCGATACCGCCCGCCCGTGGCGCAGCCACAACCAGACCCCGCGCACCATGGCCACCGGATTGACCCCGGGATGGCGCCAGAAATAGCGATCCTCGTAGCCCAGCAGCGCCTCGATATAGCGGGGGGAGACCTGCTCCAGCGTCACGGGGTAGCGCCACACGCCGCTGGTATCGGCAAAGGCGCGCAGTGGCCTCCCCTTCATGTCGAGCACCACCCGCGCATACGCGGGATCGAGCGGCGGCAGCGGAAAGGCGCGATCCAGCGCCAGCAGCGACAGGAGCAGGACAATAGCCCCCAGCCCCGAGTAGCGCAGCCAGCGCCGACAGGCGCGACCACTGCGACTCAATTTCAGCCAGCCACGCTGCCAGAAAGTGAGCGGGCGAACCCGCTCAAGGGAGGGAACGTTACTCAGAGATGATCACCTCATGGATATCCTCACCCACAGCCCGCAGCTCGGGCCGGTACATATCCTCCACCTGGGTCGGCGGCACCTGATAGCGACCCGGCGTCACCGCCCGCATCAGGTAGACCAGCTGCTGGTTACTCCCCTCGCTCAGGTCCAGCGCCGCCGTATAGCGATCGTCGCGATACTCCTGATGTTTGAGGTAGTCGTTCCACTCGCTCTGCCAGGCCGGTTTCCCCTCAATCGAGAGCTCCTCGAGCTTGATGCTGTTGCCAAGGGCCGGATTCTCCAGCTCGAAACCGGCCGGCAGCATCTCCACCAGCAGGGCATCGGGCACCGCCGATCCGCTGCTGACATTGAGGCGTACCACTACCAGATCGCCCACCTTCACCTTGGCGGGATCAAACTGCTGACCGTCGCTGTTGAACCAGCTGCGGGTCACGCTTATCCCCTGACTCAACCGGGCAGGAGCCTGCTCGGGGTAGCCAATCAGGGTGCGCTGCACATAGAGCGAGCCCTTGCCCTCGTTGGTAACCGTGCTGGCCGCCAGCGCCTCGGGGGCGCCAAGCTGCAGGCTGGTGTCACCGGCAACCGGTTGAGTACCGGATGACGAGGTGATCCGCGCCTGCCACCCGGCGGCCGGATCGGCCTGAGCCAGGCGCAGCAGGGCGAGGCGCTCCTGGGTGCTGAGCCACTGACGATGGGCCAGGGTATCTGCCACCTGGGCGCTGAGCGCTGGCCAGCGATCTTCCGCCAGCTTGTGCCGGCGCAGCAGGGAGAGCTCAAGGGCCTGGTCACGCAGCGCAGAACCATAATCCCCCAGATAGCCGTCAGCACGCTCGGTGGCCAGCGCCCGGTCGATGGCTCTGGCCGCGTTCTGCTCATCCCCCATGACCGAGAAGGCCAGCGAGAGGTGCAAAAGCGGCAGACCGGAGCGGGCGTGATCGGCCTGCTGCTCCCAGATAAGGCGCAGGGTAGCGAGCGGCGCCTTGCCCACCCGCGCCAGCACATAGGCGCTATAAGCCTGATAGGCCAGGCGGCTGTGTTCGGGGGCACTGCTCCAGCGCTCCCCGTATTGACTGTCGGTGAGGTAGCTCTGCAGGCGCTTGAGGGCCTGACTCAACATGGCTTCCGGCACCGCATCGCCGGCCTCCTGGCGAGCCAGCAGGTAGTCGGCGGCATAGGCGGTGAGCCACTGCTCCTCGTCGGAGCGGCCGTCCCACAGGCCAAAGCCGCCGCTTGGCAGTTGCAACCGCTGCAAACGCTGGAGCAAGGCGCGCTGCAGCTCCGCCTCGCTCAGCGGTTTGTCGGCCTTGGGCAAACCTTTAGACCAGCTCTTGCGCTCCTCTGCCGTGGTCAGCAAGTAAGGCCAGGCACGGGACAGGGTCTGCTCCAGACAGGCGTAAGGATAATCGGCCAGCGCCTGCCACTGGGCGGCCGGATCCCAGGGCGGCGTACCGGAGAGGCTGAGCAGCCCCTGCAAATTGGCGCCATCCAGCCCGGCCAGCTCGTCTGGCGCAAAACTCATCTGCTGGCCGGGGGCCAGCATCTGGTAACGCTGGCGAGTCTGGGCCGGCCAGGGAGAGCGCAGTGGCAGCGACCAATCGCGGCTTATCGCGATATCCTTGCCGCTGGCGGCGAGTTGCAAACGCGCTACCCCGCTCGCTCCGGTCACCGTGAGCGGCAGGGTCAGCCACTGCTCCTCGCCATTTTTAAGGGAAAGGGTGCTGGGCAGATTGCCGTTCGCCTTAAGTCCGCCATTCAGGGTCCAATCAAGGGAGAGGGTCTGATCCTCGCCGCTCATGTTGCGCAGTTGCACCAGGGCCCGGGTCTCATCGCCTCTCGCGCCAAAGCGCGGCCAACCGATCTCGGCCACCAGCGGCGCCACCACCTTGACGGCGCGCTCTGCCTGCCCCACCTGCTGCTCGTTCCAGGCCAGCGCCATCAGCGCCAGCTCGCCGTTGAAGTTCGGCAGTTCGAGCGAGATCAGCGCCATGCCCTGCTCGTCAAAACTCACCTCGCCGCTCCAGAGCGCGGCGATCTCGACCCTGCTCTCCAGCGCCCCGCCCTTCTTCAGGGCCGGCGCATCGCCGCCGTAGTTGAGACGGGCCAGCTTGCCATCCTGGGGCGGGATCACCTGGCCATAGTTATCGAACAAATCCTGAGCGAAGCGCTTGCGACCGAAGAAGATCTCGAACGGATCGAGGGGGCGATAGTCGCTGATGTTGAGCACGCCCCGATCCACCGCCGCCAGCACCACCCGCCCCTGGCTATTCGGGGTCGAGGTAGCGGTCACCTCGAGACGGGTGAGCGGTACCGCCCTGTCCGGCGCACTCAGGGTGAGCGGCAGGCGGCGGGACTCCCTGTCCAGGGTCAGCGGCACCAGCCCGATCGAGCGCAGACCCGGCGCCCCCTTGCCGCTCGCCGCCGTCGATCCGTTGTCGGGGGCTGCGATCTGGGCCGAGATATGCAAATCATGACGCTGCCACTCGGGACTGACGGGGATCTCGAACTCGCCACGCCCCTCTTTTTCACTGCCTTCGGCTTTTAACTCGATACGCTGCCACCAGCGCAGGCCGTCGCCATCTTCCACCATCAGCAACCCCTTGCCCGGGCGCGGAGCCACCAGAGTCACCCTGGCATTGTCACCGGCCTGATAGGCGCGCTTGTCGAGGGTGATGGCGATCTTGTCGGGCCGCGCCTGCTCGCCACCACCGCCCCAGGCGTAGCTGCCGATCTCCAGCCGCAGACTGGATTGATGACCCTGGCTATTTTCCACCTCAAGGCGATACCAGCCCGCCGCTAGCGTCAGACTGAGAGGCGTCGGCCCCTTGCCATCCAGCTGCAGAGTCTGCTCCTGTTCCAGATAGGGTTGGCTGTTGAACTCGTATTTCCACCCCTCGCCATCGGCGTAGTGCCAGTAGTAATCGCGGTACTCGTTGATGAGGCGCACCTTCACCTCACCCGCTACCGGTTGCCCTTGTTTATCGAGGTTGAGGATCTGGAACGGCAGCGGCCTGCCTCCCTCCACCCGATCAGCCACAAAATCGGCCTTGAGCGCCGGCCACTGGCTCCCCTCGGGCCAGCCGTATTGGGTGCGGCTGCGATTGACGGCGCGGCCGCCGGGCTCGGAGAGCGACACACGATAGGCTACCTCCAGCGGCCCGAGGGCACGCACGCCGTCGAGTTCATCTGCCAGCGAAACGGTCCCCTGTCCCTGCTCATTGAGAGTGAGATTGACGGGATCGAGCGCCTTGGCCTGCTCGCCGAGCAGCACGTCTCCCAGGGTGAACTCCTGCCACCGGGTAAAGGGCATGGTGGCGCGGCTTATCTTCACCTCCGCCTTCGCCCTGGTGGCACTCGCTGGCGCGCCGTAGAGGTAATCCCCCCTGAGCGGCAGGGTGAGGGCGGCGTCCAGATCCGTGACTTCACCATCCGGCCCCTTGCCAAGCTGCAGTTTCAACCGTTCAGGCAGAAATTCCTCCACCAGAAAAGGCCACTCGAAGCGACTGCCAGCGGCGGTCTTGAGGTTGATGGTCCAGCGCCCGAGCGGCGCATCCATCGGCAGACGCAGGCCGTAGTGGGCGGCGCCCAGGTTGTCCGGCAGCAGCCGTTTTTGTTCGAGCAGCTGGCCGTCCGGCTGTTTCACTTCCAGCTCCACCGCCATCCCCGGCAGCAGCTGGCCATCCTGCCCTTTGAGCAGGATCTCGCTGTCAAGCCGCTCACCGGGACGATAGAGATCGCGCCCGCTGAACAGATACAACTGCTGGGCCTGCCAGGGTTGGGTTCCAAGATCGAAGGTGGAGAGGTCAAGCGCCGCACCATCGAGACGCAGCACTGCCAGATGCTTGCCCTGCTCCGCCAGCAGCAAGCGGGCTCCCTGCACCTGATCGAACCGGCGATGACCGCGATTGTCGGTGGCGTGCACCTGCAGCCGGTTGCCCTTCTCGTCGAGCAGAGAGAGTTGCACATCCTTGAGGGGATCGGCGCTCGCCAGGGAGCTCACGAACACCTCCAGCTGATCCCGGTAGCGGCGGGCACTGAGCCCCATGTCGCTCACCGCGAAATAGGTGGTCTCCTTGCGCCAGTCGTAGTTGCCAAGGGGCGACATCACCGCAAAGTAGACGCCGGCCTCCGCCAGCTGTGGCTCCTTCACATTGATGAGGCGGGTCTCCCGCCGGTTGGGATCCAGCGACAAGGCATAGCGACCGCTGAACACCCGCTTGGCGCGCTGGGTGATCTGCTCGAGATCCCAGTTGCCCATGCCGGCGCCGGGGCGATACTCGGCCAGAAAACGGGGCAGATATTCCGCATCCACCCGGAAGAAGTCGATATTGACCTCGTCCACGTTGACCGCGCTGATGGGCAGACGCAGATCGTCGCGCAGCGGCAATACCATGCCGCTCGCGGTAAACGAGGCCCCCGCCTCCAGCGGACGGGTCTTGAGAGTCCAGCTCTGGGGAGATGGGCCCAGCCCAGCCTTGAGGGTCACCTCGTAACGCTTGTCGGGCTGCACGTTCGGGAAATAGAGGGTGCGGCCATCATCGGCCAGGATCCACTCCCCCTGCACTTGCTTGCCCCCCTCGCTCACCGCAAGCCAGCGCTGCCAGCTTGCGCTGGGGGTGAGCGGACCGGAGAAAACCAGCGCCAGCGCCGGTGCATCCCGATATTGACGGGCATTGGCTTGCACCACGGCGTCCGGCGCCCCAATCTCTTGTTGCGCTGCGGGAGCCTCTGCCGTAGTCGCGGGCTTGTCCGGACCGCAGCCGGCCAACAGCAGACCGGTGATCCCCGCCAACAGCAGGGCCGCTGCGCGGCGCATAAAGGGGAAAGAGGGTGAACGGACGGCGTGGTGGAAAACAGGGCGAAGGGTAAAGAGGCGCATAGGATCCATCCCGGGGTAAAGCGCTGCCATGGCAGCGTGACAGGGAACAGGATAAGGCATCCCGCCCCCTCGACACAAAGCCCATTACCGACGCGGCGATCCCTTGGCAGACAACCGCCGCACGCCACCAGCGGGAGTCAAGATTATCCGTTACTCGTGGGTCGTCTCCCTCTTCGCTCCCCCCTTGAACCAGCGAAAGAGAATGGCCATGACGGCAGCGAGGAAGAGCACCAGGGAGGCGATCAGCAGCAGGCGAGTCAGCAGCTCGCTGTGATGGGCGAAGAAGGAGGTTTTCATCGCCAGCTTGCCCACCAGGCTCAGGCAAAGCGCCCACAGAAAGGCGCTGGCGAAGCTGGCGATGCACATGCGCAGCACGCTCAGGCGGCCAATCCCCATCAGCATGGGAGTCAGCACCCGCACGAACGGGATGAAGCGGGACGAGAACATGGCCAGAAAACCATATCGTTTCAACAGGTTGGTTGCCCTTGGCAAACTCTCGGCGGGCAGCATTCGTTCGATATGGTCCATGAAGCGAGTGCGCTGCAGCGCCCGTCCTTGCAGATAGGCGAGCACGGAGCCAATCCCCGCCGCCAGCGGCAGATAACCGAGGGTGACTTCGGGGCCAAAGACTCCCATCCCGACCAGGCCACCGGCCAACAGCACCAGGCTGTCTCCCGGCAGGGGCAGAAAGACGAAGGCGGATTCCAGCAGCAGCACCAGCATCAGGCAGCCGATCAGCATAGGCACGGCCTGCATCTGAACCAGTGCATCAAAGTCCTGATGCCAAATGGCGATCAGCATATCCAGCATGTCACACTCCCTACCACACTGTTTCTCGTGTACAAGGCTCGCGTTATAGCCGCACGCCCCTGAACAACACGTTAATTTTTCACAATGTCAGCAAAAAAAGTGTGTCTATCTGTTGCAGGCCGGATGAGGGGACTGAATGACGGGTATAAAAAGCCCCTCATCTTGCGCGCACAAGGGAGAGGGGCAAACAGGCACAGAAAGTAATCAGTCGGCGGTGGCCATCTGCCAGGTCTTGAAGCCGCCGGAAAGGTTCTTCACCTTGAAGCCGTGCTGGCTCAGCATGCGGCAGGCCACATGGCCGCGCAGCCCCACCTGACAACTGATCAGCAGTTCCTTGTCCTTGGGCAGCTCCGCGAGGCGGCCGCGCAACTCATCGAGGGGAATATGCATCGCCCCCGGGATGCGGCCCAGCTTGTCGAGCTCGGGGGTATTGCGCACATCCAGCACCAGCTGGTGCGGCTGACGAGCCTGCACCTCGGCCACGTGGCAGAGGGTGGCATCCCCTTTCAGATGGTTGCTCGCCACGAATCCGGCCATGTTGATCACATCCTTGGCCGAGCCAAACGGCGGCGCATAGGTGAGCTCCAGATCCTGCAAGTCGAACACGGTGAGCCCGGCACGCTGGGCGACCGCCAGCACATCGATTCGTTTGTCGACGCCATCCTTGCCGATGGCCTGGGCGCCGTAGATCTTGCCATCCGGGGCAAACAGCAGCTTGAGGCTGACCGGATGGGCTCCCGGGTAGTAGCCGGCGTGACTGCCCGGATGGACATAGGCCTTCTCGAACGGCAGACCCAGCTGCACCAACCGCTTCTCGTTGAGACCTGTGCTCGCCACCGCCAGATCGAACAGCTTGCAGATGGCGGTCCCCTGGGTCTTCTTGTAGGTCTCGCTGCGCCCCAGCATGTTGTCGGCGGCGATGCGGCCCTGACGGTTGGCAGGGCCTGCCAGCGGGATCAGCACGGACTCACCGGTCACAAAGTCGGTCTCCTCCACCGCATCCCCCACCGCGTAGATGAAGGGATCCGAGGTGCGCATGCCGGCATCCACCTTGATGCCGCCGCGCGGGCCCAGCTCCAGCCCGGCCTTGGCGGCGAGCAGGGTCTCGGGCTTGACGCCGATGGCCAGGATCAGCAGACCGGTATCGAGATGGGTGCCATCGCTCAGGGTCAGGCGCAATCCACCCCGTTGTTCGGTGGCCACTGCGGCGGTTTTTTCCGCCAGTACATCCAGGCTCTCGATGGCAGAGAGGCCGGTGCGCAGGCGCAGATCGATCCCCTCCTCGCGAATGCGGGCGTGGAGCATGTTGGCCATCTCTTTATCGACCGGTGCCATCACCTGATCGGAGAGCTCCAGCAGGGTGACCTCCAGCTTGCGCTGGTGCAGGGCTTCCATCATCTCCAGGCCGATGAAACCGCCCCCCACCACGGTGACGTGGCGTGGCTGATCGTGCTCAAGGGCGGCCAGGATACGATCCATGTCCGGAATATTGCGCAGGGTGTGGACATGGGGGCTGTCGATGCCCGGGAAAGGCGGACGAATGGGGGCCGCCCCCGGGCTTAGCAGCAGCACATCATAGGGTTCGCGCTGCTCCTCACCGGTTTGCAGATTGCGCACCAGCAGGGTCTTGCCGGCCTTGTCTATCTCGATGACGTCATGGAAGACACGCACATCGACGTTGAAGCGACGTTTGAAACTCTGGGGAGTCTGCAGCAACAGGGCATCCCGATGAGGGATATCCCCCCCGATGTGATAGGGCAGACCGCAGTTGGCGAAGCTGACGAATTCGCCCCGCTCAAACATCACGATCTCCGCATCCTCGCTCAGGCGACGGGCCCTGGCGGCCGCCGATGCGCCCCCCGCTACACCACCAATAATCAGGATCCTTTTCATCAGCATGACTCCTCATGGACGTTAATGGCCAATAAATTAGCTTTTTCTAATTTAGAGTTCAATGAAATTTTGTTTCCCTCGATTTTGCAGTATTCTTGCAAGCCCGACGGTTGCTTAACAGGATGTTGTTTGTTCATGTCGTCTACCGCACTCAGTCAGATCTCTTCTCCCCGCCAGACGCCGCTCTTTTTTCGTCTGGATATGCACAGCCAACGGCTGGTCGCACTGACCGACGTGATGCAGACACCGCTCTATTGGCTCGATGAGCCCAGAGCCCCCTGGCCAGCCCAGCTTCCCGACCCCCTGCGCCACCCCATCGAACAGCTGCTGGCCAATGGCCAGGGGGGCAAGATCTCCCTGCGCTTTGCCGAGCAGCAGTGGCACATCGCCATCGCCCATGAACAAAATGACTTCTGGCTGATCTGCCTGCAGCATCAGCGCCAGCTTCCGGTGGCCGATCTTGCCCTGCAACTGCCGCGGCTGAGCCAGATGGCAAGCCAGCAACAGTATGCGCCGCTGCTGGAGACGCTGAAAGAGACATTGGGGGCCGATCGACTCATTCTCTGGCACTACCAGGCCAATGGCGAGCTGGGGGGTGAACAGCTCAGCCCGGTGTTTACCCTGGGGGTAGAGAGCCTCTATCCGATCCGGGGTGACAGTCGCTACATTCGTGCCCTGCGCACCCGCAAATCCTTGAGTTTTTCCGAGGCTGCCCACCAGCCCATGCTGAGCCAGCACCTCTATTTGACCAGCGCCGGCGTCCGCTCACGCCTCGATTGCGCCCTGCTTGAGCAGGACAAGCTGTTTGGTGTCCTCAGCCTCGAATATCTGGAGCCGACCCCCATCAGCGACGAGATGCTGCAACTGGTGCGCCACAGCGCCCAGCTGCTTGGCCACTGGCAGCCAGGGGACGAACCCCATGACGACGAGCCAACCCTGCCCACCGAGCTGCACCGGCTGACCGGCATTGACTACTGCAAGACCCTGGTGCAGTGGGCCATGACCATCAGCGGGGCCCGTATCGGCCTCATCGGTGAGTACCAGCCCCGCGGCCAGGAGCTCTGGATCATCCCCCGCTGCGTCTTTCATGAGCAGACCTTCTCCACCCTCAAGCCCATCCAGATGGACCCGGGGCCGGGCAGGGAGCTCTTTGAGCACGGGCAGGCCCTCTATGTGGAAGATCTCCCCCTGCGCTATCCCAATGCCACCAAGCTGCTGGCCACCAATGCCAACGCCTATGTCGGCATCCCCCTGCACGGCGCCGACGGCACCATCATGGGTCACCTCTCCCTGCTGCTCGATGCGCCGCTGGCCGATCCCGAGCCCCTGCTCGATCAGCTGAGCAGCCAGCACGAGCGGGCCGCCATCGAGCTGCGCCGACTCGCCGCCGACGATGCGCTGCGCCTGGCCGAAGTGGCCTTCAATACCCATGACGGCCTGGTGGTGATGGATCACCATGGCATCGTGCTCAAGGTCAATCTCTCCTTCAGCCGGATCACCGGCTTTAGCGAGGTGGAGGTGATTGGTCACTCCATTCGCCAGCTACGCCCCACCTACTATGGGGACGATCTCAAGGAGGTGGTGCGACGTGCGGTCACCGAGCAGGAGTTTTGGCTCGGCGAAGAGCAGTGCCTGCACAAGGATGGCCACCTCTTTCCGGTGCGCCTGATGGTGAGCGGGGTCAAGGATGGGCAGGGGGAGATCAGTCACTTCATCTGCAGCTTCTACGACATCACCCAGGAGAAGGAGGCTGCCAGACATATCGAGCAGCTTGCCTACTACGACGATCTGAGTGGTCTCTACAATCGCCGCAGTCTCAACGATGCGCTGCAGCGCACCCTGGGTGAATCCAGCGGCCAGTGGGGCGCCCTCTTGCTGGTGGATCTCGATAACTTCAAGTCGATCAACGACTCCCTCGGCCACGCCTGCGGCGATCAGCTGCTGCAGGCGGTGGTGCGGCGTTTTCGGGAGTTGCCCCAGGACAACCTGATCCAGGCCCGCATCTCGGGAGACGAGTTCGCCCTGCTGTTCACCCAGCTGGGGCAAGGAGAGGTCACCGCCAAGATCCTGGCGGAACACTTCGCCCGCGAGTTGATGGGGCTGTTTCGTACCCCGTTCGACATCGGCGATCACAAGCTGCACTGCAGCGCCTCTGTGGGGATCAGCCTCTTTACCAGCAACGGCATGGATCACCTGACCCTGATGCAGCAGGCCGATACCGCCACCCACATGGCCAAGCGAACCGGCCAGGGCAGCTACGTCTTCTTCAGCGAGGCGATGGCCCAGCAGGAGAAAAACCGCCTGACCCTGACCAACCAGCTGCGCGATGCCCTGCGCCACCATGAGCTGCTGCTGCACTACCAGCCCCAGTACCGGGTCGACAACGGCAGCCTCTCCGGCATCGAGGCCCTGCTGCGCTGGCAGCGCAGCGATGGCACCATGGTGCCGCCGGGTGAGTTCATCCCCATCGCCGAGGAGACCAGCCTCATCCTGGAGATCGGTTACTGGGTAATGAAAACCGCCTGCGCCCAATACAGCTTCTGGCTCAACCAGGGGCTCCAGATCCCTCACCTCTCGGTCAACGTCAGCGCCCGCCAGTTCCACACCCAGGGCTTCGTGCAGCAGGTGGAGTACATACTGCGCGATACCGGCGTCCCGCCCTCCCGCCTGTTGCTGGAGGTGACCGAGTCCGTGGTGCTGGAAAACCGCCGCGAGAGCATTGCCCGGATGCGCCAGTTGAAGGAGCTCGGTATCCTGCTCTCCATCGATGACTTTGGCACCGGCTACTCATCCCTGGCCTATCTGCGCGACCTGCCCGCCGACGAGGTGAAGCTCGACAGAAGCTTCATCCAGACCCTGGTGCACAGCGAGCAGGACAAGGCCATCGTCAAGGCGATCCTGGATCTGGCCCAGGTGTTCCGTTTCACCGTGACGGCGGAAGGGGTCGAGGATGAGGCCCAGCTGGCCATTCTCAAGGAGCTGGGTTGCCAGCACTATCAGGGCTTCCTCACTTGTCGTCCGCTCCCCGTCAGGGCACTCGAACAACTGCTCGGCGGCCATCCGGCAGACTAAAGGTGTAGGAACAATAAGGATTTATGTAATAAAATAACGGCCTGCGCGAATCGTTGGAGTTGCCTATGTCTGTCACTAACCGGATCCCTGCCGTCGAAATCAGCGAACAAGCCAAGCCCCAGGGGGTCATTGGCCGGATCCATTCCGTTGAAACCTGCGGCACTGTCGATGGTCCGGGAATCCGCTTTATCGTATTCATGCAAGGGTGCCTGATGCGCTGCAAGTACTGCCACAACCGGGACACCTGGGATACCCAGGGTGGCCGTGAAGTGACAGTGCCGGAGTTGATGCAGGACATCACCAGCTACCGCCACTTCATGAATGCCTCCGGCGGCGGTGTGACCGCATCGGGCGGCGAGGCCATGCTGCAACCCGCCTTCATCACCGAGCTCTTCACCGCCTGCAAGGAGAAGGGCATTCACACCTGCCTCGACACCAACGGCTTCGTCCGCCATCTCGACGACCAGGTCGATGCCCTGCTCGACCAGACCGATCTGGTGCTGCTCGACATCAAGCAGATCAATGACGAGAAACACATTCCCCTGACCCACGTCAGCAATAAATACACCCTGGAGTTCGCCCGTCACTTGGCCGCCAGGGGCAAGACCATGTGGATCCGCTACGTCGTCGTCCCCACCTGGAGCGACGACGACGAGAGCGCCGACGAGCTGGGCAAGTTCATCGCCGAGCTGGGCGAGAGCGTCGAGAAGGTGGAGCTGCTGCCCTATCACGAACTCGGCAAACACAAGTGGGACGTGCTGGGCGACCCTTACGAGCTGAGCAGTATCAAGCCCCCCAGCAAGGAGACCATGGACAGGGTCAAGGCCATCATCGGCAAGTATCACCCCAACGTGAAATATTGATGCCAACGGCAGGCTGGACCATCAGCCTGCTTCAGGCCCGGGCGGCAGGGAGTACGCTGCCCGGCAACTTCTCCAGGCAATGGACGCCCCCATGAGTGAAGGACAACTCGCCGCCCTGCTGATCTGGCTGTTGCTATTGGTGTTCAGCCTGCGCCGCCCTCTGTGGCAAACCCTCCATGACAATCCCCTTTACCAGCATCTGCTGCTGGGCAGCGCCATCGCCCTGATCCCGCTCTGGTATTTGCGCGCCGGCCTGCACGAAGGGCTGGAGGTCCACTTTCTCGGCCTCACCACCCTCACCCTGCTGCTGGGCTGGCGACTGGCCCTGCTCGCTCCTTGCCTGACCCTGCTGGTGCTCGGCTATTTCGGCGTCACCAACCTGGCTGATTTTGGCTGGCAGGCCCTCATCGGCATCGGCTTGCCGGTGGCCACCAGCTGGCTGCTGTTTCTGGCGAGCTGGGCCTGGCTGCCCCGCCATCTGTTCGTCTATATCTTCGTCGCGGCCTTTCTCGGCGGCGCCGTCACCATCTCGGTCAAGGTGGTGGCCAGCGCTTTGTTGATGGGAGTGAGCGGTACCTATCCCTGGCACACCATCAGTGCCGACTATCTTTCCATCTGGCCGCTCCTGCTGTTTCCGGAGGCCCTGCTCAACGGCATGGCAATGACAGTGCTGGCCATCTATCGCCCCCACTGGGTCAACACCTTTTTCGACCGTACCTATCTGGGGCGCTGAGTCTCCTCTCGCCAGCCCAAACAGAACCCTATATAAATGGAGACAGCGCCATCGATGCCTGTCCGGATCACCCGTGCTCACTACCCGGCTCAACGTTGCATGAAAAAGGAACTTGTATGAAACGACTCGACTCGCTGTGGTCCCTGTGTCTGCTGTTCACCGCCACCAGCCAGGCTGGCGGCCTCTACCTCTATGAAACGGGCACGGATGATGTTGGCCTTGCCTCGGCAGGCATGGCCGCGCGGGCACAGGATGCCACCGTGCAGTTCATGAATCCGGCTGGCCTCAGCCGACTGCAGGGGCACCATCTCACCATGGGTGGCCAGGCGCTCTACGGGGACGTGCCCTACGATCTGGCGGACGCTTCCCAGCAAGATGTCGATACCGTGGTGGGCTGGTTTCCCTCTGCCTCCCTCTACTACAGCCAGCAGATCGACGACCGCTGGACCCTGGGCTTCGCCACCTACGGCAACTTCGGCCTGGGGCTCGACTTTAGCGGTTGGGCCGGGCAACAGCTGGTGAAGGAGGCCACCCTGATGGCGCTGACGATGCAACCCTCCGTCGCCTACCGGATCGACGAGCACTGGTCCCTCGGAGCGGCAGTGGGTCTCAACTACGGACTGTTCGCCCTCAAGCGCGAGACAGACCACGGCGAGAGCAAGCTCGACGACAGCGACTGGGCCATCAACGGCAAGGTTGGCGTGCTCTATGAGCTCACCCCGGCGACCCGCTTTGGCCTCGGCTACAGCAGCGAAATCAAGTATCACTTTGACGTCCAGACCCAGATCACCCTGCAAAGGCCCAACATGCCCGGGATCTCGGCCCAGCTGCCCATCTCCGGCATGGTCAACAGCCCGCAGCAGCTGATGCTGAGCGGCTACCACGAACTGGCCCCCGACTGGGCACTGATGGGCAACTTGGGCTGGCAGGACTGGAGCCACTACAACGGCAACGACGTGAGCATCGTCGGCGTCAGCAAGGGGAACAAGGGGCTCTTCCAGGATACCTATCACGTGGCCGTGGGGCTGCAGCACACCCTGACGCCCCAGTGGGTGCTCAATGGCGGGCTGGCCTATGACAGCAGCGTTTACAAGGATCAGGACAAGACCTCCCTGACCATTCCGAGCGGCGCCGCCGTCCGGGTCGGGTTCGGGGCCAGATATGCCCTCAATCCCGGGGAGAGCATAGGGGCCGCCATGGAGTACATCGATCAGGAGAGCGCCAGCGTCCAGGCGGACTACCTATCAGGCAGCTACGACAACCCCAGCTTCTATTTCTTCGCGGTCAACTACAGCAAGCAGTTCTGACAAGAGGCATGAGTCGAGAGGCAAGAAGCCTCTTCATCTTGTCACCCGCCATGTACGCCGGGGCCGGCTTCTTTCGCTGGCCCCGCCACAAGCCCGGCTCATCGTTCCAATCAACATGAACAAGATGGCAGAGCGGTGCGGTCGAAGAGGCATTGCCCGGCGTTATCGACCAAACCGGGCGTCAAGAAAGGAGTAGAGAAGCATGCGGCCAGAAGAGAAGGCTGACCGCAGATTGGCAGGGAGTGCGCCTCAGCGCATGTAACCACCCTGGGTGAGGATCCCGTAGGCGACATAGTTATACCCCAACAGCTCGATCCCTTCCTGCAGCGCGGTTTTGAAATCGAAGCCACTGTCCATGCCCAGCAGATCGTTCCAGATGAGGGAGCCGCTGCCAAACACGCGGCTGAAGACGGCGACCAGCAGCAGGCCAAAGAGCGTGAACAGCGCGCTTCTGTGCCGGACAAACTGGACACCACCGCTTAGCAGGGTGTCACGCCCGTGACGCCAGGTATGCACCAGGGTCAAGCTGGCCAACAGCAGGGCCGGATATAGCCAGAAGCCGTGCCACACCCTGTCGAAGTAGACGTCAAGTTCGCGGATCAGCAGGCAACCAAAGAAACCGGCGAGCAGCCAGAGGAAGGCGCGTACCGCCGGTATGGTCCGCCCTTTCCAGTACAGGCCGATGACGATGGAGAGCAGCACTCCCTCCTGCAGCAGCTCGGTGATGGAGTCTTCTCCGACCCCGTTGTGCAACCAGTGCAGATCGAGCACGACCGTCACGGCCGGCACCAGGGTCAGAACCAGAAGAAACAACACGTCGCAGGTGGCGCGCAGCAGGATACTCAAGGGGCCGGTCAGGCCGAGAAAAGGGATGTTTTCGCAAGAGGTCGTATTCATGATCGTGCCTCGTCGATGGTTACAAGATGGGAGAGGACCCGGCAGCCGCCGGGTCCTGGTCGCTGTCAGTGCAGCTTCAGGGTCGGGCGCAGTACCCGGTTGATGCGGCCCACCAGCATGATGAGGCCGGTTTTGATGTAGCCGTGCAGGGCAATCTGGTGCATCCGGTAGAGGGAGATGTAAACCAGACGGGCGATGTAGCCCTCCACCATCATGGAGCCACGCATCAGGTTGCCCATCAGGCTGCCCACGGTGGAGAAGCGGCTCAGCGACACCAGAGAGCCGTGGTCGTGGTAGAGGTAGGGCTTGAGCTCGCCGCCATTCATCTTGGCCAGGATGTTCTTGAACGCCTGGGTCGCCATCTGGTGGGCAGACTGGGCGCGCGGCGGCACGAACTTGCCATCCGGCTGCGGACAGGCGGCGCAGTCACCGATGACAAAGATATTCTCGTCACGGGTGGTCTGCAGGGTCTCTTTCACCACCAGCTGGTTGATGCGGTTGGTCTCAAGACCAGCGATATCCTTCATGAAATCCGGCGCCTTGATGCCGGCCGCCCACACCATGAGGTCTGCTTCAATGAGATCGCCATCCTTGGTGTGCAGACCATCGCTGGTCGCCTCGGTGATCATGGTGGCGGTGCGCACGTCCACGCCCAGCTTGACCAGCTCCTGATGGGCGGCACCGCTGATGCGCTCCGGCAGGGCCGGCAGGATGCGGGGGCCCGCTTCCACCAGAGTGACCTTGAGGCTGTCGGTGGTGAGGTTCTTGAAGCCGTAGGCGTAGAGCTGCTCCACCGCGTTGTAGAGCTCGGCAGAGAGCTCGACGCCGGTGGCGCCGCCACCCACGATGGCAATCTTCACCTTGTCGCCCGGCTGGTATTCGGTGGCGAACTGCAAGAAGCGGTTCATCATGCTGTTGTGGAAACGGTGCGCCTGGGAGGGGCTGTCCAGGAAGATGCAGTGATCCTTGATGCCCTTGGTATTGAAATCATTGGAGACGGAGCCGATGGCCATCACCAGGTAGTCGTAGGGCAGCTCGCGCTCATGGACCACCACTTCGCCATTTTCGTCGTGGATGGGCGCCAGCACGATGCGCTTTTCTTCACGCTTGATATCGGTCAGGGTGCCGAGCTGGAAGTCGAAACCGTGGTTCTTGGCGTGGGACTGGTAGCTCAGGGCGTCGATTCCCGCGTCCATGGAGCCGGTGGCCACTTCGTGCAACAGGGGTTTCCACAGGTGGGTACGGTTGCGATCCACCAGGGTGATCCTGGCCTTGTTCTTCTTGCCCAGCTTGCGGCCCAGACTGGTGGCCAGCTCCAGGCCTCCGGCGCCGCCGCCTACAACGACAATATTCATCATGATGGTTTTCCTCGGTTCCTCAAAACGAAAGGGAGCCTTCGGCTCCCTAAAACGAAATCGGTCGACGTACCGGATCAGGCTTCTTTGAAGGCCTTCATCCGTTGCAGATGGTGCGAGATGTTCTTGAATTTATGGGTCTCGCGCTCATCCCATACGATGTCGTAATAGTTCTTCAATTCACGCTCAGTGTCCCGATTATCTCGCACTTCATCCGCAACGGAAAGGATGCACAGGCAGTTTCCTGAATTTTTCTTACGAAATTCAGTTACACATTTAGTGCCTATGTCCTCGTACTCCTCCGGCCGGTCGATCTTGCCCTGCATGTTCTCTTCCGGGTGCAGATTGGGGTTGAAGATCACCTGACGGATGCCGCACAAAAAACCGATACGCTCGCTCCAGTAGCCACCGAGCCCTACCCCGCAGATGAGGGGCTTGGGGTCCGAACTCATGTCGAGCTGCTTCTTCACTTCCTTGAGCAGGTGGCTCATGTCGTGACGGGGGTGAACCGTGCTGTAGTGGACGAAACGCACATCATCATCAATAAACTGCAACTGCAGCACTTTCTCATGATTGCCGGGGCTGGTGGCATCAAAGCCATGCAGATAGATGATCATGGATAAGACCTCAAGATCTGTGTCAGTTCTATCGAAACTACCCCGCGCTAGCCTCATGCGCCACCAAAACATCCTGCTTTCTTGCTTTGGATCACGCCAGATGCCCCCGCTGGCAGGGGGCACGCCCCCAGTGATGGCGCGGCTGGCACACACTCTCTATCAAACTGAGAGGACACGGCCGAATAATGATAACCCGGCTACCAATCTGAGATCGCCGCCCGACCTGGAAACAGCGCCAACCCGGCATCCTGGTCGCCAGGATGTGACCTGTTCCGCAAAACGGACCTCTTTCCCCCTGCCCTGCACCTCTTGATAACCAAGCGAGCACGCTTTGTGCACTCCCTCTGGCCACGACTGCGCGGCCCCCTCATCCCCTGTGTCGATGAAAAAGGGCCCTGTCCAGAAATGATCGCAATGACCGGAAGCTTCGGCTTTCACTATCTTGCCCGCGCCTGTCGCCCGGGTTGCAAGGAGTGATGTGTTCATGAACGAGACCAATCCCCCCTCCCCCCAAGCGGGGCAACGCCAGCGCCCGGTCGATGAAGTGGAGCGCATGCTACCGCCGGGTCAGCTCTTCACTCTGGGCCTGCAACACGTGCTGGTGATGTATGCCGGCGCAGTGGCGGTGCCGCTGGTCATCGGCGGCAGTTTGGGGCTGCCCAAGGAACAGATCTCCTACCTCATCAGCTCGGATCTCTTCTGCTGCGGCATCGTCACCCTGCTCCAGTGCCTCGGCATCGGGCGTTTTGCCGGGATCCGCCTGCCGGTCATTATGTCGGTCACCTTTGCCGCCGTGATGCCCATGCTGGCCATCGGCGCCAATCCGGATCTGGGGCTAACCGGCATCTTCGGCGCCACCATAGCCGCAGGCATCCTTTCAACCTTATTGGTACCCCTCATCGGTCGTCTGATGCCGCTTTTTCCCACAGTAGTGACCGGGGTGGTCATCACCTCCATCGGGATCAGCATCATGCAGGTGGGGATCGATTGGATGGCCGGGGGCAAGGGCAATCCCGAGTACGGCAGCCTGCGCTACATCGGCACCAGCTTTCTGGTGCTCGCCTTCATCCTGCTGGTGACCCGCTTCACCAAGGGATTTTTCAGCAACATCTCGGTACTGCTCGGGATCCTGTTTGGCTTCGGGGTGGCCATCGCCATGGGCGAGGTGAGCCTGGACGGTCTCAATGACGCAGCATGGTTTGCTCCCATAGTGCCATTCGCCTTTGGCTGGCCCACCTTCGACCCTATCTCCATCGCCACCCTGACGGTGATCATGCTTATCACCTTCATCGAGTCGATGGGGATGTTTCTGGCTCTCGGTGACATCGTCGGTCACCCGGCCAGCCGTGGCGACATAGTGCGCGGGCTGAGGGTGGATGGCATAGGCACCATCATCGGCGGCATCTTCAACAGCTTCCCCCACACCTCGTTTTCCCAGAACATCGGGCTGGTGAGCGTGACCGGGGTATCGAGCCGCTGGGTCTGCGTCATGTCGGGGGGGATCCTGCTCGCCTTCGGCCTCATTCCCAAGATGTCGGTGCTGGTCGCCTCCATTCCCCCCTTCGTGCTCGGCGGTGCTGGCATCGTCATGTTCGGCATGGTGCTGGCCACCGGCATCCGCATCCTGGCGCGGGCCGACTACAACAGCAACCGCCACAACCTCTACATCGTCGCCATCAGCTTGGGGATAGGCATGATCCCCACCGTCTCGGGCAATTTCTTCCAGCACTTCCCCGCCGCCCTGCAGCCGCTGTTTCATAGCGGCATCCTCTTGGCCACCATCAGCTCTGTGCTGCTCAACCTCTTCTTCAACGGCTACCAGCCGGACCTGCGCCACCAGCCGAGGCCCCTGCTGGTAGGGCCGGTGCGCCCGCCCGCTCAGCCCCAGCCAGGCAAACCCGCCCCATAAAAAACCGCCGGGCAGCATGGCTGCCCGGCGGTTTCATTCAGCAAGCCTGTGTTAGCCGCGGGTCTGGGCAAAGCGCTCCACTGCCGCTTCTACCAACGCCAGACTGCCCTGCCAGAAGGCGGGCTCGCGAATATCCTGCCCCAGGTGCTTGGCCACCAGCTCTTCGGCACTCATGCGGCCGGTGTCCCGCAGCAGGGCGCGGTACGCCTCGGCCACATTCGTTTCTCCCGCCCCCTGGCGGCTCATCAGCTGCTGATAAACCCCGAGGCTGAACAGATAGCCAAACAGATAGGGGTAGTTGTAAAAGCCCAGGCCCGCGATGGAAAAGTGCGCCTTGGCCGCCCAGAACATGGGGTGATAGCGGCACAGGCTCCCCTCATACCAGCGGCCCCAGGCCTCGTCGGTCATCGCCTTGAGCTGCCCGGCCGGCACATAGCCCTGCTCGCGCGCCGCCACCAGGGCGCGCTCGAAGTCGAAGCGGGCCGGGATATTGACCAGGAAGGTGGCGGCACCATCGGCCTCGGCCCAGGCGATGGCCAGCTGCTCCTCCGGGCTCTGCGCCTGCTCAAGCAGGGCGCGGCGCACCAGGGTCTCGGCAAAGATGGAGGCAGTTTCGGCCAGCGTCATGGGGTAGCCGCGCTGGCTCATGGGCAGATCGCGGATGAGCCAGTTGTGCCAGGCGTGGCCGAGCTCGTGGGCGAGGGTGATGACGTTATCCATGGTGCCGGCGTAGGTGACAAAGACCCGCGGCTCCACCGGTTCGGCAAACTTGGTACAGTAGGCCCCGGTGCGCCGGTTTGGGGTGGGTGCGGCATCAATCCATCCCTTCTCCGCCATCATGCGGGCAAAGTCCCCCATCTCGGGATCGAAGCGGGCGAACGCCTCGGCGATGATGGCGATCGCCTCCTCGAACGGGATCTCGCGGCTTACGGTGGCCGGCGGCGGGGCAAACAGATCCTCGGCCCCCATATCCTCAATGCCAAGACGACGGGCCATCAGCCCCAGCGCCCGTTGCCCCAGCCCACGGGCGAGATAGGTCTGCGCCATCAGCGTATCCAGGGTTGCCCGCTCGATATGGCTCTGGTGACAGGAGAGATCGAGCGCATCGAGCTGGCGCGCACTGCCGCGCTGGCGCGAGAGCTCCAGGCGCCAGCCATTGAGGGCATTGAGGATGGCGGCCACCGTCTCCTCCTCCCCTTTCCAACCAGCGCTGATGGCATCGAAGGCCTCCCGGCGCAGGACTCGCAGCGGGCTGGAGAGCAGGTTGCTCGCCTCGGCCAGCCCCATCTCGCGGCCGTCGATCACCAGCCGGATCTTGCCCACCAGATCGTTGTAGAGGTTACCCCAGGCGTGCAGACCGTCGGTGCCAAGGCCGATCACCAGCTGCTCCGCCGCCACCGGCAGACGCTGATCCTGCAAAAGGCGCTCGTGGCGCAACCGGTACGCCTCCTCTCCGAGCAGGGGATCCTGCATCAGCAGGGTAAACTGCGCCTCCGGCAGCGCCAGCATCAGGTCTTCCACTGGTGCCAGGGTCTTGAACAAGTCGGCGTTGAGGGCACGGGCGCGGGAGGCCAGCTGCTTGGCGATCACATCCCGGGCATCCTGGCTGCCCCGGCAGGCCGCCAGAATGGCGACGTTCCAGCCGATATTGCGGATGTGCCGGGCGCGCAGGCGCACCTCCCGCAAGAAATCCAGCAGGGCATCGGGCTGCCCTTTCACCTGCTCCAGGGTGCCGATAAAGGTGGTCAGCTGGTCAAGGCTGGTGCGGGCCTGCGCCATGTCCGCCTCAAGCTCGGGGCAGTCGAGGGCGGGATAGATGTGTCGGTTGTCCCACTGCTGGGGGTAAGGTGTTTGCTGCATAAAGAAGATGCCATCAAAATCTGGCGGGCCAGGCCCGCGAAACAAGAGGGCGGCGCAGGGGCCGCCCGTGAAACGTGACGCGCAACAACAGCGCCCTTATTTGGCGGGTTTGAGCTTGCCTACCAGAGTCATCACCACCACCAGCACCAGGCCCACCACCACGCCGGCAAGGGCATTGAGCAGGGTCGGGAGCAGGGCCGAGAGCACGGCGCCCACGGCAGGCAGGGTGGCAACGGCCGCGGCCGTGCCTTCGGTCAGATGATGGGCAAAGGGCAGGCCGTGCATCAGGATGCCGCCCCCCACCATAAACATGGCGATGGTACCGACCAGTGCCAGCAAGTGCATCAGGCGGGGGGCCGTTACCAGCAGCCCCTGCCCCATGCTACGGCGCAGGGCGCTGCCATCGGGCTTTTGCAGCAGATGCAGACCGATGTCGTCGAGCTTGACGATAAGCCCCACCAGACCGTAGACCCCCACCGTCATCAACAGGGCGATCCCCGCCACTACCGAGAGCTGCAGGGCCAGGCTCGCCCCCTGCACGGTGCCGAGGGCGATGACGATGATCTCGGCCGACAGAATAAAGTCGGTGCGAATGGCCCCCTTCACCTTCTGCTGCTCGAAGGCGGCCAGATCATCGGGGATGGGTTCGTCCTGCGTGGCGTGTGCCTCTTCGTGGGGCAGAAACTTGTGGACCAGCTTCTCGGCCCCCTCGAAACAGAGATAGGCGCCCCCCAGCATCAACAAGGGGGTGATAAGCCAGGGCACCAGGGCACTGATGGCGATGGCGGCAGGCACCAGGATAAGCTTGTTGCGAAGCGATCCCTTGGCCACCGCCCACACCACCGGCAGCTCCCGCTCGGCCCGCACCCCGGAGACCTGCTCGGCATTGAGGGCAAGATCGTCCCCCAGCACCCCGGCGGTCTTCTTGGCTGCCACCTTGGTCATCAGGGCAACATCATCGAGCACGCTGGCAATATCATCGAGCAGGGCCAACAAACTGGTTCCGGCCATCAGGAATTCCTCATTTCGGGCAAAAGATGCCACAGTGTAACGATAAGCGGCGCCGTCGGCAGCAAGCACGTCGCCCCTTTTGAGCCTTATCCCCCTGACACAAGGAGTCTTCATGCAACCCTGGCAGCCCCTGCTCGATCTCTGGTTTGGCGATGATGCCGACGATGCGGCCCGGGCCAAACGGCAAGCCCCGCTCTGGTGGGGCAAAGACACGGCGACGGATAGCATGCTGGCCAGCCGCTTCGGCGAACTGGCTGAGGCCGCAGCCAACGGCCGGCTCGGCGACTGGGCCGAAGTTCCCGCCGGGCGGCTGGCGCTGATCCTGCTGCTCGACCAGTTGCCGCGCAATATCCATCGCGGCACTCCGGCCGCCTTCGCCCAGGATGCCAAGGCCCGCGAGCTCTGTCTGCAGGGATTGGCACAGGGGGCGGATCGGGCTCTCTCGCCACTGGCACGAGTCTTTTTCTATCTGCCGCTCGAGCATGCGGAATCCCGCGAGTTGCAGGCCCGCAGCGTGGCACTGTTCGATGCCCTGGCAACGGAGCAGGCGGCAGGGCCCGCCCTCACCACCTTCGCCGGCTTTGCCGACTTTGCCCGCCGCCATCAGCTGATCATCGAACGCTTCGGCCGCTTCCCTCACCGCAATGCCATCCTGGGTCGCCCCGATAGCGAAGACGAAGCCGCCTTCCTGCAACAACCCGGCTCCGGTTTCTAACCCTCACATCATAAACAAACGCCAGGGGATCCCCTGGCGTTGTCATGTTCTGATGGTCTAGCCGCGCAGGCGTGCCGCCACCGACGCCACCCGGGCGCCGTAGAGACGGGCGCTCTCGAGATCTCCGCTCGGGATCGCCTCGGCACCGGCGTCAGAAGGGCCCTGGGCCAGCAACCCCACCGAACCTCCCAGGCTGTTGAGATCGGCCCGGGTAGCCGCCTGGGTGTTGGAGGGCAACAGCCCCAGACTGACCCAGATACCACCATGCTGGGAGGCCAGAGTCTGCAGGTAGATGAGGGTCACCTGCTTGTCACCGTTGAGGCTGGCGCTCACGGTAAAGCCACCAAATACCTTGTCCTGCCAGGCGCGGGTAAACCAGGCCTTGGAACTGGCGTCGGCGAACTTCTTGAACTGCCAGGGCACGCCGCCCATGTAGGTTGGCGCGCCGAAGATGATGGCATCGGCAGCGTCCAGCGCGGCGAACGCTTCAGCAGAGATATCCCCCTGCTCATCGATGACGACTGACTCGGCGCCGGCGCCCAGCGCCACCTCTTCGGCCACACGGCGGGTGTGCCCATAACCGGAAAAATAGACCACGACTGTCTTGGCCATCTGCTCTCTCCTTGCGAGTGCGAACTGCATGCTGCAGAAAAAGGCGGCCCCGGGATGGAGCCGTCATCAAGGAAGATGGTATCTTTAAGAAACCTGGTCGCCAATGAGTGGCGCCAAGGTGCCCTGGTTACCCGGAGGAAACCATGTCCGATTACAACGTCTACTCCCGCCACTGCCCTGCCCGCCTCTTCTTCGACCGGCTGGCCGAGCGCTGGGTACTGCTCATCATCGGCCTGCTGCGCCAGCAACCGACCCTGCGCTTCAACGAGATCAAGCGGGAGGTTGATGGCATCTCCCAGAAGGTGCTGTCGCAAAAGCTCAAGCTGCTCGAGCGAGACGGCCTGGTGGCGCGGGAGGTTTACCCCTCGATGCCGGTGCGAGTCGAGTACCGCCTCACCGAGCTCGGTCGCTCTTACGCCGACACCATAGAGCAGGTCTCCCTGTGGGCCCAGCAGCACGTCGAGACCCTGCTGGCGGCCCAGCTGCGTTTCGACGAAACCCAGGCAGCCGAGGAAGAGGAGCGCGCCCGGCCGCCCCTGCGCTTCCTCCCCCCGCTCAACAAACCCGCCAATCCCGGGAATAACAAGAACGGCAACTAACGACCGGCCAAGCGCCAATAAAAAAATCCCCGTCATGACGGGGATTTTTTATTGGGCCAGGGGCCAACACCAGCGGTCGGCCTGAAGCAGACTCACACCTTGACGGGTTCACTCTCCCCTTGCACCACTGTCTCGCCCAGGCTGTCCTCGGTCTTGGCCACCACGCTCGCGGCGATGGCGTTGCCCAGCACGTTGGTGGCGGAGCGACCCATGTCGAGGAAGTGGTCGATCCCCAGCAGCAGCAAGACGCCGGCTTCGGGAATATGGAACTGGTTCAGGGTGGCGGCAATCACCACCAGGGAGGCGCGCGGCACCCCGGCCATCCCCTTGGAGGTGACCATCAGCAGCAACAGCATAGTGATCTGCTGGGCCATGGAGAGCTCGATGCCATAGGCCTGGGCGATGAACATCACCGCAAAGGTGCAGTACATCATGGAGCCATCCAGGTTGAAGGAGTAACCCATGGGCAGCACGAAGCTGGCGATGCGCTTGTCACAACCGAATTTTTCCAGCCGATCCAGAGTTTTGGGATAGGCCGCCTCGGAGCTCGCGGTGGAAAATGCCAGCAGAATGGGTTCGCGGATCATGGCCAGCAGCTTGAGCACCCGCTCGCGCAGGAACAGGCTGCCCATGGCGACCAGCAGCAACCAGAGACAGCCCAGGGCCAGATAGAACTGGGCCATGAAGCTGCCGTAGGTCAGCAGGATGCCGAGCCCCTCCTTGGCCACCATGGCGGAGATGGCACCGAACACGGCAAACGGCGCGAAGTTCATCACGTAGCCGGTGACTTTCAGCATGATCTCCGCCGCGCTGGCCATCAGCACGACCACCGGCTTGGCCAGATCCCCGAGGGCGGCAGCGGCCAGCCCGAAGAAGAGGGAGAACACCACGATCTGCAGGATCTCGTTGGTGGCCATGGCTTCCACCACGCTCTTGGGAATGGCGTGGGTGACAAAGTCTTTCAGGGTGATGGCGCCCACCGCAATGCCGGAGCTGGCGGTGTCATCGGGCAGGGAGAGGGAGAGGCCGACGCCCGGTTGCAGCAGAGTCACCATCACCAGCCCCAGGCTCAGGGACATCAGGGAGGCCAGCATGAACCAGCCCAGGGTCTTGGCCCCGATGCGACCCACGGTGCGGGTATCGCCCATCTTGGCGATGCCGACCACCAGGGTACTGAAGACCAGGGGGGCGATGATCATCTTGATCAGTCGCAGGAAGATATCGGTAAGAATCGTGATGTTGCTGGCGAAATCCGCCGCCTGATCGGCGGCAAACAGACGATAACCCTGACCGGTGAGGATGCCAAACATCATCGAAATGAGGATGGCGACCGTCAGCTTATTCATTTTCATGGGGGTTTCTCGATAGAGAGTGATACAAGCCTTCATCAGTGGCAGTGGGTGCCACTAAAGTCCGTTTTTGTGATCCGACCCGTTGACTCCGGGTAGTCGGTATGCTGGGAGCATGCCTAAAAGCGAGGGGTAAATCCAGAGCCAGGCTCCGGAATTTTATGCTACTGACAGATGTATATTATCTACACCTTGCCTAACCATTATATTAATCACTGTTTATTTCTATGTTTGCGAGATATTCAGCCGAGAGACTGTTTTTGTCCGTCGCCTCATTGTCGAGGGTAAACACCAGCAGGGCCGAGGTGGTGTGCTGGACATGCATCTCATCGAGAAAGGGATCCGGCTCATCCTCGTCAAAATCGAAGACGGGGCGCGAGGGGGTCACCCGGATGGCGTCCCGGCTGATCGTCAGCTCATCCACCCGCAACCGCCGATAGCCTTCGGCCAGCGCCACCTCCCCTGCCCGCTTGAGCACGTACTTGCGAGCCGTCTCCCTATCCACCAGATCGTTGCCGACAAACTCCAGCTGCCAGGTGGCGGGGCCAAGCCGGGTCTGGGAAAAACCGGTCTGTCCGTTCCAGAAGGATTTTTCACTGTGATAGGAGGTGGCGCAGCCGCCGAGCAGCAGCGTCGCCAGCAACAGCCACCGGACAGGGGAGAGGATGGATGCAGACAAGAGAGGCCTCCGGCACAAGGCTGATGGATAGACGCCGTTACTAGAGCACAGGCTGGCGAGCGAGACAATCGCCGAGCGCGAGGCCAGCAAGGGGAATACCGGAAAAAGAAAAAGGCCTTGTCACAAGACAAGGCCTTTATTCGGGGAATGATGGTCGGCGTGAGAGGATTTGAACCTCCGACCCCTGACACCCCATGACAGTGCGCTACCTGGCTGCGCTACACGCCGACGAAGTCAGTCTGAGCTGACGGGGGCTGAGTTTATGGAGATGCTCCCCCCCTGTCAACAAAGAAACCGTCACAACGATGCGTTCGCCTGCTTTGCGAGCAATCTGCGCTCAAAGTGCCGCCATCAGCCCATTATCTGCCCACTATCCGCCCGCTTGCAGGGCTTAAAGGCCAATAGCTCCTGCCATTGCCCTGCTCGCGTCCCCTCATCAACCGGCTCAGCGGTTGAAGGTCAACCGCTTGCCCAGCACCAGATCACTGACCTGGCCGTTTTGCCAAGCTATTTGGCCATTCACCAAGGTCATCTCCACCGTGCTGTGGAAGCGGTAGCCGTTGAACGGCGACCAGCCGCAGTGGTAGAGGATGTTGTCATCGTTGACCACGTAGGGCTTGCCCAGATCCAACAGCACCAGATCGGCGAAGTAACCCTCGCGGATATAGCCGCGATCCTGCACCTGGAAGCGCTCGGCCACCGCGTGGGAGGTCTTCTTGACGATGGTTTCCAGGGTGAAGACGCCGTTGTGGTAGAGTTCCAGCAACGCCAGCAGGGAGTGCTGCACCAGGGGAATGCCGGACGGCGCCTTGAAGTAGCTGTTCTGCTTCTCTTCCCAGGTATGGGGAGCATGGTCGGTGGCGATGATGTCCAGCACGTCGTTGCGCACCGCATCGAGCAGAGCCCGCTGATCCGCGGCGCTCTTCACCGCCGGGTTGCACTTGATCTGGCTGCCCAGGGTCTCGTAATCGGCGTCATTGAAGAAGAGGTGGTGAACACACACCTCGGCGGTGATGTTCTTGTCTTTCAGCTCGCTCAGGTCGTGGCTGGCGGTAAAGAGCGACAGCTCCTTAGCGGTGGTGAGGTGCAGCACGTGCAGCTTGGCGCCATATTTTTTCGCCAGCGCCACCGCCATGCTGGAGGACTTGTAGCACGCCTCGTCGCTGCGAATGCGACCATGCTCGCCCATCGGCACGTTCTCGCCCCACTTGGCCCGCGCAGCCTCTTCGGCCTGGGCGATGGTCGGAGTGTCTTCGCAGTGGGTGACGATCATCACCGGACTCTCGCGGAAAATTGCCGCCAGGGTCTCCTGGTTGTCCACCAACATGTTGCCGGTGGAGGAGCCCATGAACACCTTGACCCCGCAGGACTGCTTGGGATCGAGGCGCTTGATTTCGCTCAGGTTGTCGTTGGTGGCGCCGAGGTAGAAGCTGTAGTTGGCAACGGAGGCGTTGGCGGCTATCTGGTATTTGGCTTCGAGGGCTTCGAGGGTGGTGGTCTGGGGATTGACGTTGGGCATTTCCATGAAACTGGTGGTACCACCGGCGACGGCAGCCCGGGATTCGCTGGCAATGGTCCCCTTGTGGGTCAGCCCCGGCTCCCGGAAGTGGACCTGATCATCGATCATTCCCGGGATGAGGTGACGGCCCGCGGCATCGATGACCAGCGCGTCGGGAGCCTCGATCTGCGGGGCGATGCGGGCAATCCTTTCCCCCTCGATCAACACGTCGGAGGCATAGATGCGGCCTTCGTTGACCAGGGTGGCATTCTTGATAAGCAGTTTGTTCATGGGGGGTTCCAGTTCCTTTGCCGATAATCGCGGGTCATAATATCGCAAACTGCCCTTTCGCTATAGCAAGGCCTGACTGATGAAGTTATTTGTAAGAGATTTGACCGTGATCGACTCCAGCTACCTGTGCGAACGCCGCGGCATGGTAGGGGAAAGCTGGCTGGTGGATATCGAGATGAGTGGCGAGCTCAACGAAATGAGCATGCTGCTGGACTTTGGCCGGGTGAAAAAGCTCATCAAGTCGATCATCGACGAAGAGGTGGATCACAAGCTGCTGGTGCCCACCGAATGCGCCCTGATCCATGTCGAACATCTGGAGGGGGACGAGAGCACCGTCGACCTGCTGCGCCAGGGGCGCTCCATCCACCTGCGCTGCCCGACCCAGGGCTTTGCCTTCATCCCGGCGCCCCAGGTGGACAAGGAGTCCGTCACCCGCTACCTGCTGGCGGTGCTGGCCAAGCGGCTGCCCGGCAACATCAAGGATCTCTCCCTGACCCTGCGCCAGGAGCAGATCGAGGGGGCCTTCTACCACTACAGCCATGGCCTGAAGAAACACGACGGTAACTGTCAGCGCATCGCCCACGGCCACCGCTCCCCCATCGAGATCCACGTGGATGGCGAGCGGGATGAAGAGCTAGAGCAGAACTGGGCCGAGCGCTGGGCCGATATTTATCTGGGCACCGAAGAGGACAGGGTCACCCTCACCGAGCTGGCCCTGAGCGCTCGCGCCAACGTGCTGCTGGGGGATCACCACGCCGGTTTCAAATATGTGGCGCCCCAGGGGCTGTTCCAGCTGGCCATCCCGTCCGCCGAGGTCGAGATGATCGACACCGACACCACGGTCGAGCTGCTGGCCCACTACATCGCCCGGGAAGTGAAAAAAGCGGTGGGTGACAAGTTCGTGAAGATTGTCGCCTATGAAGGGGTTGGCAAGGGCGCCATCGCCTACGCCTGATCCCGGCGCCACTCAACCTGATAAAAAGGCTCCCTGCGGGGAGCCTTGCTGTTTCTGCCCGTCAGCCTAGCTACGCCCCTGAGCCAGCAGGCGAACCGCCAGCAGCCCCAGTACTGTGGCCATCAAATAGCGCTGCACCGCCAGCCAGAGGCGATGGCGGGCAAACCAGCCGCTAAGACGGGCGGCGGACAAGGCCACCGAGAGGTTGACGGCCGCGCTGATAAGAATTTGCACTGTGCCAAGCTGCAGGCTCTGGCCAAGTACCGTGCCCGCATCCGGCGAGATGAACTGGGGCAACACCGACAGATAGAAGATCGCGACCTTGGGGTTGAGCACGCTGGTCAGCAGTCCCATCAGAAACAGTCGCCCCGGGGAGTGCGCCACCAGCGGCGCCGGTTCGAACGGGGAACGGGAGCCAGGCTTGACCCCCTGCCAGGCGATCCAGAGCAGATAGAGTGCACCGGCCACCTTGAGCAGCTCGTAACCCATGGGGATCGCCATGAAGAGCGCCGTGAGGCCGATGGCGGCGCACAGCATGTGCACGGTAAACCCCAGCACCACGCCGCCCCAGGACATGATGGCCGCCACGCGCCCCTGACAGAGGGAGCGTGACAGCAGGTAGAGCATGTTGGGGCCGGGCGTCAGGGCCATCAGGAGGGAGGCACCGGCAAACAGCAGCAACTGGCTTAGGGAGATCATGGTTACGTCCTGACGTTCAAGTGGCTCTAAAGGCGGCAGATCCGACTATGCTGGCGCGCGGTGACCCGGCTTTCCGTGACCGGGATCGGCCTTTGGCACTGCCGGATAAAAAAGGGGCCCGCGGGCCCCATGTAAAACATCCAGATTCAGGCACTGAGCCGGAAACGCTTGACCAGCTCCTCCTGCTGCTCGGCCAGCGCATCGAGCTGCTGGCTGGTCTCGGCAACCCGCTCTATGCCCTGATAGTTGAGATCCGAGATATCCGAGATGCGGTTGAGGTTGGTGGCGATATCGGCACTGGTGGCCTGCTGCTGCTCGGCGGCGGAGGCGATTTGGCTCGACATGTCGCTGATCAGCACTACTATGCCCTGCACCTCCTCCATCGCGTTGTTGGCGTGGGAACTCTGATCCATGCAGCTGTCCATCTCGCGGGAGCACTCCTGCATCACGGCCACCGCCTTGGCGACCCCCTGCTGCAGGTTCTCGATCATGGTCTGGATCTCGCTGGTGGACTGGGCGGTGCGCCCGGCCAGGCTGCGCACCTCGTCGGCCACCACCGCAAAGCCTCGCCCCTGCTCGCCGGCCCGAGCCGCCTCGATGGCGGCGTTGAGGGCCAGCAGGTTGGTCTGCTCGGCAATGCCGCGGATGACGTCGAGGATGTTGCCAATCTGGCCGCTCATGGCGTTCACATCGCCGATCACCTTGCCGGTCTGCTGCAACTTGCCCGCCAGCTGATGGGTAGTGGTGATGTTGCCGGCCATCACCTTGCGGCCGGTTTCGGAGGCTTTCTCCACGTCCATCACCCGCTCCAGGGTCTGGTTGGCTGCCTGGGCCACCTCCCGCACCGAGGCCTCCATCTGGGTCATGGCGGCGGCGACCGAGGCGGTCTCCTGGCGCTGTTTTTCCAGATCCGCCCGCACTGACTCTGTGGTGTGACGGTTGCCGTGGGCGGCGTCATTGAGCTGGGCAGAGGCCTGGGTGAGCTGGGTCAGCACCTCCCCCATCTGCTCGATCAGCAGGTTGACCTGCTTGCCGAGCTGGCCGAATTCGTTGTTGCTGCGAAAGCCGATGCGCTGGGTCATGTCGCCCCGGGTCACCTCGTTGAGCACCCGCAGCAGCTCCTTGAGGGGGCGGCGAATGGCCTTGCCCAGGGTATAGGCCACCAGGATGGCGATCAGGATGGCGACCCCTATGCTGGCCCCCTGGGTGAGGGTGCTCTGACGCTGCACCTGCTCGGAGGCCAGGATGCTGCGGTTCATCAACTGCTGACTCTGGGCGGTAATCTGCTCCAGCTTACCCTGGATCTCGACGATGAGGGCGCTGGCCTGCCTGCTCTGGCTGCGCATCCGCTCCTGCTCGCGCATCAGGGTCAGGTACTGGGCGAGCACCCCATCGCTGCCTGTGGTGTCGCGCACGAAGCCGTGGACATAGTGGCCCATGTCATTGTCGAAATTCGCCAGCTCATTTTGCAGATCCTTGATGGTGCTGTTGAACCCCTCGATCTGCATCTTGTTGCGCTTGAGCGCCCCCTCAATGGGGGCCGGGATGCTCTGGTTGAGGGCATCCATGGTGGAGAGCTCGATGGCGGAGAGCTTGGTGGTCAGGGTCTCGGAGAGCATCTTGATGAAGCTGTCATCGATGCTGACCATCATGTCCCCCAGGTTCTTCTTGAACTGGGGCAGACTGACCTGAAATTGCCCCTTGGCCAGATTGACCTTGTGCAACCGGGCCAGCAGCGCCTCATGCTCGGCAGGCAGGGTGTCAGTCAGTTTCAGATAGTCGCCGGCCAGTTGCTCCAGCGCGGCCATCTGTTCCTGCAACTCGGGATGGCTGGCCGCCTGCTGCTTGAGGGTGGCCAGGGTCTTGTCGACCTGGGCCTTGGCCTGCTGCAACTCGGCCACTTCGGCCGGGATTAGCTTGCTGTCCTGCTCGGTCAGCACGTCGGTGAGCCACTTGTTGGCACTGAGCAAACTGATCTGGGTCTGGGAGCTGGCGATCACCAGCGGCATCGACTGCTGGGTCACCTGATCCAGGGCATCCCCAAGGGCCCCCTGGCTGCGAAAAGTAAGCAGTGAGCTGGCCACCATCACGGCCACCAGAATGGCGAATCCAAGATAGACTCGCTGCAAGATGGAGAGATCTGACATGGTTTGTTTCATTATTGTCCCGCTGTATATGCAAAAGTCCCTTGCCTGAGTACCCCGTCCCTTTGATACCCTGCAGCCACCCGCCCGGGTAGTGCCATGACGTCCCTCTGGCTATCGGTATTTTTAACAATAACTGAAGGGAATGGGACATCAGCTGTGTCAAATGTCGGCTTGTGTCACACTTGGCGTGCGAGGCTGCCCCATCCAGGGGTCAATCAGGGCTTATTTTCAATTTTCTTTTTCATATAAGGGAGTTAGCAATGGCGCAAGAAACCATTTTCAGCAAAATCATTCGCAAAGAGATCCCCGCTGACATCCTCTATCAGGACGAACTGGTGACCGCGTTTCGCGACATCCAGCCCAAGGCCAAGACCCATATCCTGATCATCCCCAACGTGCTGATCCCCACCGTCAACGATGTGGAAACCGAGCACGAGCTGGCGCTGGGCCGGATGTTCACCGTGGCCCGCAAGCTGGCCAGCGAGGCCGGGATTGCCGAGGATGGCTACCGCCTCATCATGAACTGCAACCGCCACGGTGGGCAGGAGGTCTATCACATCCACATGCATCTGGTCGGTGGCCAGCCGCTGGGACCCCTGCTCAGCCTGTGATACCTCGCCTTCAACTGGCTGGCCTGTTGCTGGCCAGCTCCCTGCTGGGAGGCTGTGCCTCCCACTGGCAGGACATGTTCGTCTCCTACTCCGATCAGATGGTACCGCTGCGCAACCAGCTGCTGCTGGGGCACGCCGCCGAGGCCCTG
Organism: Aeromonas sp. S18(2024); assembly: GCF_041402525.1. Lineage (NCBI taxonomy): Bacteria > Pseudomonadati > Pseudomonadota > Gammaproteobacteria > Aeromonadales > Aeromonadaceae > Aeromonas > Aeromonas sp. S18(2024). The sequence goes on from NZ_JBGLQV010000013.1 coordinate 117,728, forward strand.
CCCGAGGTGCGCGACTCCACGGTGGGAGACGACACCTATGTGCTGGACAGGCTCGAGCAGGGGCGCATCGCCTGGCTGTCCGGCCAGGATGCCGGCAGCAAGCAGGCCTTTGCCGCCGCCGACAGCCAGCTCGTCTGGGAAGACAACCAGGCCGAGTACCGGCTGAGCCACGGTCTGGCTCAGGTGGGCAGCCTGCTCACCAACGATCAGTCGATGGCCTATCGCGCCCCCGATTACGAGCGCACCATGCTGCACCACTATCTGGCGCTCGGTTACCTGCAACGGGGGGATGCCGAGGGGGCTCTGGTGGAGGTGCGCCGCGCCAATCAGGTACAGGAGCGCGCCCTCAAACGGCGGGCTGACGAGGTTCGCAAGGCAAAGCAAAAGAGCGAAGAGGCCGAGGCTGATACCGCAACTGAAGGGGAGATGCGCCAGCTGGTATCGCGGGCACCGGATCTCGACCGACTCATCGGCCGGGTGAAAAACGGCTTTCAGAACGCCTACACCTTCTATTTCTCCGGGGTGCTCTACGAGGCGGCCGGGGATCTCAACGACGCCTGGGTCGACTATCAGCGCGGTTACCAGATAGCGCCTGACAACCGCAGCCTGCAGGATGCCCTGCTGCGCCTCGCCCGCCTGCGGGGGGCCGCAGACGAGATCCGCAAGACCGAGAATAGGATCGGTCGCAAGGCCCCGCCGTTAACCCCCTCCATTGCCAAAAAACAGGGTCAGCTGGTGGTGCTGTTTGAAGATGGGCTGATCCCGGCGCGGCGCGAGCTGTTCCTGCCGCTGCCCATCTCCACCTCCAGCGGTGATTTTCGCACCTTCACCGTGGCGGTACCCTATTACGACAACCGGACGAGCGACACCGGGCCGCTGACTGTCACCCTCGGCAAGCGGGTCGAGCAGACCAGCGAGCTGGTGCGGCTCGAAGCGCTGGCGGCCAAGGATCTGCAAGAGCGATTGCCTGGCATGCTGACCCGCCAGGCCCTGCGTCTGGTAACCAAGGAGCAGCTGCGGCGCACCGCTGCCAAGGAGGGGGGCGATGTGGGCAACCTGCTGGTGGGGATCTTCAACACCCTCTCGGAGCGGGCCGATACCCGCAGCTGGCTCACTCTGCCCGCCCAGGCCTCCAGCTGGCAGGGCATGTTGCCCGCAGGTGAAATACAGCTTGTCCTGGGGGCCGGCAGCGCCACGCGCCAGCTGCCCCTCACCATTCACGGCGGACGCACCACCCTGGTATGGGTGCAGCGCCTCGGCGCGGGACTGACTACCCGGGTGATGCCCCTGTGAGCAGGTTTGGCCGACAAATCATGAACAACCACCGGCGCGGCCCCGGCCTGCCGGCAAGGAGAGCAAGATGAAAAGATGCACACTGGCCCTGGGGCTCGCGCTGCTGCTGGCAGGCTGTGCCACCAATACCTCCGGCGTCGCGCTCTATGGTGCGGCGGGCGCCGCAGCGGTGGCGGAGCAGCATCAAAACGTCAACGTCACCCTGACCGAGCTGAGCCGGCGCGAACAAAACGGCCTGCTGCAGGTCAACGTGGCGGCGGCCAGCACCCAACGCAGCGACAACCGTCTGCAATACCTCTTCTATTGGTATGACGAGGCGGGTCAGGAGGTGGCCAGCGATGGCCGCGGCTGGACCCCACTCAAGCTGCACGGCTATCAGAGCCGCACCCTGTCCGCCCTGGCGCCGAGTCCGGCCGCCCGAGGCTACCGACTCTATGTACGCGAAGTGATTGAGGAATCCTACTGATGAAAATGAATCATGCCCTGCTGATATTGACCGGCGCCCTGCTCCTGGGCGGCTGCTCCAGTACCACCGTCAGCTATGGCGATCCGACCGAAACCGAGACGGTCACCGTCGATTACGGCTCCACCGATCTGCAGGCCATCGCCGACAAGATGGCGGATTCCCTGCTGGCCTCGCCCGCCACCATCGAGATCACCGCAGGGGGACGCCCGGTGATGTACATGGATTCCATCCGCAACAAGACCTCCGAGCATATCGATACCGAGGCCATCACCGACACCATCCGCACCAAGCTGCTGCGTGCCGGAAAGTTCCGCTTCGTCGACATGAGCAAGGTGGCCGCCATCAAGCAGCAGCTCGAATATCAGCAGAGTAGCGGCATGGTGGATCCCACCACCATGGTGCGTATCGGCCAGCAGACCGGTGCCCGCTACATGGTCTATGGCAACCTCGCCAGCATCGTCAAGGACAACGGCAAGGTGAAGGACGTCTACTACCAGATGACCATGAACCTGCTGGATCTGCAAAGCGGCGAGCTGCTGTGGGCCGATCAGAAGGAGATCCGCAAACAGGCGAAGAAGTCCACCTTTGGCTGGTGATCCGCACCTGGCAGCCCTGCGGCGCCGCCTGCCCGCCCCCTGGGCCGAGGCAGAGCTGACGCCGCTCGGGGCGGGCCTGACCAACTGCAACTACCGACTGCGCCTCCCCTCGGGGCGCAGTTACTTTCTGCGCCAGGGGCACCCGGACCCGGTGCGTCTTGGCATCGACCGGGCCACCGAGTGGCAGCTCTATCGGGGGGCCATGGCCGAGGGGATCGCCCTGCCCTGCCATCACAGCGATCCCGCCACCGGCCTGATGCTGCTCGACTGGTGTGACGAGCCGAACTGGGCCGACGCCCCGCCGCCGCGGGCCGAGCAGCCGAGGCGCCTGGCCGATACCCTGCGCACCCTGCACCGCCTTCCCCTGCCCTCCATGGTGATGGCGGTACGGGCCCATGCGGCCGGCTATCGCGCCAGACTAGCGCGGATCCCGTCCTGGCTGCCGGCGCTGGAGCGCGCCCTGCTCGCCAGCCGCGAGCCTGACGATTGCTGGCTGCCTTGCCACCACGATCTCAATCCGGCTAACTTGTTGGGAGCAAGGCCCTGGGTCATCGACTGGGAGTATGGGGCGGCGGGCCATCCGGGCTTCGAGGTCGCCAGCATCCAGCGCACCCACGGCTGGCAGCCACAGGAGCGAGAGGCGCTGGAGGAACACTATCTGCGCGCCCTGCCTCGGGAACGACGGTTTTCCTTTCACGGCGAAGCGTTCCTGCCCTGGGTCGATTACATCGCCCTCCTGTGGGCTCTGCTGATGGCCGAACAGCAAGACCATCCCGATTATCACGGGCTGATTGATCTCAATCGGCAACGACTGGAGTAACCGATGACAAACAAGGTGCGCTGGTACCAACCGAAAACCTGGGGTCTGTTGCTGCTGACGCTGATGCTGGTGGGCTGCTCCACCCGGATCATCTACTACTGGCTCGACACCGCCATCATCTGGCAACTGGATGACTATTTTGCCCTCTCCTCCTCGCAAAAGAGCCTGCTCAGCCGCGAGGTGAAGGGGCTGATGGCCTGGCACCGGCAACACGAGCTGCCCCGCTATGCCCGGGATCTCGATGTGCTGGCAAAAGCGGTGGCCAGCCCCATGACCCCGGCACAAATCGAGACCAATCTCGATGCGGTGCAGGGGAGCCTGACCCGCACCCTAGAGAACACCATCCCCCGGGCGGTGCGGCTTGCTCGCACCCTGACCGACGAGCAGGTGACCCGCTTCATGCAGGACAGGGTCAAGCGCCAGCAAGAGCGGCAACAGGAGTTTGCCGATCAGCCGAAGGAAAAGATGCTGGCGGAGTTTCGCGACAAGATGAACAAGCGGCTCGCGTTCTGGATTGGCGAGGTCAAACCGGCCCAGGCACCGCTGGTGGCCCAGTGGGCCGAGTGGCAATACGAGCTGATGCCCCCCTGGATCGAGTTTCAGACCTCCTGGACCCTGGAGCTGGAGCGGTTGATGAAGCAGCGCCAGAGCCCGGATTTTACCCGGGAGCTGACCAATCTGCTGGCTCAGGGGGATGGTCTGATGGATGGCCGCTTCACCGGCTACACCGAGCAGTCGCGCCAACGTACCATCAAGTGGCTAAGCGCCATGAGCCAGTCGCTGGACATCTCGCAACGGGCCCACCTCTACAGCCTGCTCAAGGGGTATGCCCGCGATTTTTCGCAGATGACCGGCAGTTGACTCACTTCCAAGCCGGCACGGCAGGTCTGTGCCGGCTTGTCCGATCCCGCCTCCTGTGATAGCTTGCCCCTCTCGTTTCTCTGGAATTGATCGTTTGCGTCCCATCGACAAAGTCAAACTGGTGCTGATGACCCTGGTCATCTCCTTCACCCTGCTTTGTTCCATCGTCCAGGTGGAAGGGCCACGGCTGCCCGCGGCGACGCAAACCCATACCCTCTCCCAGGCAAGCGACAGCGACGACGGCATCATCAAGTTTGTCGCGTCCCATCAGAATCATCTGCTGCGCCTCGAGCAATCCCAGCGCAATGACACTCAACCCAGAACCCTTGTCTATGAACTGGTGCACAGCTGGTCTGCCGAGGCTATCCTGCTGTTGCTGCTCGGCTGGCTGACGCCTGTCATCCTGCTCTATCACAGACAGAGTTTTCGGGACTTTTTCGGTGCCATTCACCGGCACCGCCTGCAGCGTCAGCACCTGCAATATCGCTTCAGCCAGAGCTATCTGACCGCCTGACCCCGAGGGGTTGGCACATCTCTTTTTCGCGCTTCTCCTCCCCTTTGACGGGTTGCACCCAGGTGCCATCCCGCCCTGTTCGCATCTCTATTTTTTAGCGCCTTGCCTGCCCCAAGGGCCGGCCCGCGCGCCTTCTCCTGACAGAGGCGATTTGCCATGAGAAAACATCACAGCACCATTCTCAACCGCATGAGCAGGTGGCAGTACGCACTGCTGCTGCTGATGCTGTTCACCTTTACCTTTTACTCCCTGCCCACCTTCTTCGGTGAGCAACCCTCCCTCGGCCTGCACGGACAAGCGGCCTTGACCGTCAGTCAACATCAGCTGCTGGCCGAGAACCGGATTGCGCCGGTCAAGACGGTGCTGCAGCAAGACAAGGTCGAGCTGGTGTTTGCCACCCAGCACGAACAGCAAAGAGCCAAGCAGTTGCTGGAGCAGCAGGGGGTCGACAGCGCCGCCCTGACCCTGGAGTTTCACTCCAACGCCCCCGACTGGATCAGCCGGCTCGGCGCCACCCCCATCAAGCTCGGGCTGGACTTGCGCGGTGGCTCCCAGCTGCTAATCGGGGTCGACGTCAATTTCGTCATCGACGCCCAGACCAACAATCTGGTGGACTCCCTGCGCAGCCGCTTTCGTGATGCTCATCTGCGCGGTGCCAACGTGATGCGAAGCGAGCAGGGCGCCGTGATCGTGACCCTGCCGGAGACGGCCGAGCAGGCCCCCTGGCTCACCATCATCAAAGAGAGTGCCGGTACCCTGCAAGGACAGTGGCAACTCACCCGCAGCGGCAACGAGCTGCGCCTGGTGTTGAGCGAGGCCGAGCGCACCCTGCTGGTCAACAACGCCGTGACCCAGAACCTGTCGATCCTGAAAAAACGGATCAACGAGCTCGGCATCGTCGAGGCCTCGGTCCAGCGCCAGGGGCAGGAGGGCATCCGCATCGAGCTGCCCGGGGTACACAATCCCAAGCAGGCCAAAGAGGTGATCGGGGCCACCGCCTCCCTGGCTTTCTACGAGACCAAGGCCGACAGCCACTTTTATATGTCCGATCGCCACGGGCAGGCCATCCCCATGGCACGCAAGCCGGTGCTGACCGGCGAGCATATCGTCGACGCCCGCGCCAGCATGGGGGATATGGGTCAACCCCAGGTCAATATCGTGCTCGACACCCTGGGGGGCAGCAAGATGAACCAGTTCAGCCGCCAGCACGTGGGCAAGGCGATGGCCACCGTCTTCACCGAGTACAAGACCAATGCCCAGGGGCACCTGAGAGCCCACAGCGAGGTGATCAACGTCGCCACCATCCAGACGGCCCTTGGCAACCAGTTCCGCATCACAGGCCTTGCCAGCATGCCCGAAGCACAAGAGCTGGCCATGCTGCTGCGGGCCGGCGCCCTCACCGCGCCGCTCAAGATCCTGGAAGAGCGCAGCATAGGGCCGACCCTCGGCATGCAGAACATCGAGGCGGGCTTCACCGCCCTGGCTTTTGGCATGGCGGGCATGATGCTGTTCATGATGGCCTGGTATCGCAAGTTCGGCTGGGTGGCCATCACGGCGCTGATCGGCAACCTGTTGATGCAGGTCGGCATGCTGGCGGTACTGCCGGGCGCCGTGCTGACGTTGCCGGGGATCGCCGGCCTGGTGCTGACCGTGGGCATGGCGGTGGATACCCATGTGCTCATCTTCGAGCGGATCAGGGATAGGCTGCGTGAAGGTGGCAGCCTCGCCAATGCCATCGATTTCGGCTATCGCTCGGCATTTCGCACCATTTTCGATGCCAACATCACCACCCTGATCTGCGCCGTGGTGCTCTACTCCATCGGCTCCGGACCGCTGCAGGGCTTCTCCATCACCCTCATTCTGGGGCTCGTCTCCAGCATGATCACCGGGATCTGGGGCACCCGCGCCATCATCAATCCCCTGTGGGGACGCAGCCGCGAGCGCACCCTCAGGGTGTGATGGGCCAGCGCCCTCTCAGGTAGCTTCGCAACCAGCCGGCACCAAGGCCGGCCACCCTTTTTATCTCGCGCAGGTCCGCCTGCGCGAGCAAGGCCACTTCGGTGGCCAGGAGAAACAACATGTTGAGAATGATTGTTGCCATGGGCCTGACCCGTTGGCGCTACATCGGTCTGTGGGCTTCCATCCTGCTGACCCTGGCCAGCATCGCCATCCTGCTGCTGAACGGCCTCACACTCGGGCTCGATTTTACCGGCGGGATCCTGCTGGAGTTTCACATCCAGACCCTGAAAGAGGCCCATGAGCTCAACGCCATGCTGACCTCCCCGCTGGCCGGCGCGCTGGAACTGAGCACAGCGGGCGTGCCGGGGGAGTGGCTCATCAAGCTGCCGCCCCATGAGCTGCCCTGGGCCGCCCCCGAGCTCGCCGCCCTGCTGGGGAAACAACTCGGCATGCCGGTCGAGCTCTTGCGCACCACCATCGTTGGCCCGCAGGTGGGGGCCGAGCTATTCCAGCAAGGGATGCTGGCGGTGCTGGTAGCCTCGGTGGCCATGTCGGCCTATCTGGCGTTTCGCTTCGAGTGGCGTCAAGCCATCGGCATCCTGCTCTCGGTGGTGCACGATGCCATCGTCGCGCTTGGGCTGCTGGCGCTATGCAACATCGAGTTTGATCTCAATGTGATCGCGGGCTTGATGGCGGTGATCGGTTATTCGCTGAACGACAGCATCGTCATCTCGGATCGGCTGCGGGATCTGCTGAGCTCCCGCACCAGGATGAACATTCATGAGTGTTCCGATGTCGCCATCAAGGCCACCTTCAGCCGCACCATGATCACCTCGGGCACCACCCTCTTCACCGTGGGCGCCCTGCTGCTGTTCGGGGGGGATGCCCTCTACGGCTTCTCCTTCATCCTGTTTGTCGGCATCCTGGTGGGAACCATCTCCTCCATCACAGTCGCATCGACGGTGCAGGAGCTGCTGGGACTGACACCCCAAGCGTATCAGAAACAGGCGGAACCTCTGCCTCAGGAGGCATAACCCTGGCGCCCCTGCCACCGCTGGCAGGGGCCATCCTTCTTTCCCCCTTCCCTTTGCCATCCCGTCTGACTCTTGAAAGTCTGATTTCCCCCTCGGTACATCACATTACTGACAACAAAGTCACTTAATAATCGTCACGACGAATGTTCTGTGATTGAAAGCACTTTCATTGGGCCTCAAAAGAGGCATTATCAGGATAAGTTAGCCACAAAGGGATAGAAGATGTTGTTACAACCTGCCAATACTGTAAGATCCAGACAGTTGCTGAACGAGACCATGGCGTTGGTGCTCGCAGGAGGGCGGGGCAGTCGCCTCAAGCAGTTGACCGATAACCGGGCAAAACCGGCAGTCCATTTTGGCGGCAAATTCCGCATCATCGATTTCGTGTTGTCCAACTGCATTAACTCCGGCATTCGCCGGGTTGGCGTGGTGACCCAGTACAAGTCCCACAGCCTGTTGCGCCACCTGCAATCCGGCTGGTCCTTTTTACGCTACCAGATGAATGAATTCATCGATCTGCTGCCCGCCCAGCAACGGGTAGACGAGGTGCACTGGTATCGCGGCACCGCGGATGCGGTCTACCAGAATCTGGACATCATCCGTGATCACGCCCCCAAATATGTGGTGGTGCTGGCCGGGGATCACATCTACAAGATGGATTACGCCGCCATGCTGCTCGATCACGTCAATCAGGGCGCCAAGGTCACGGTGGCCTGCATCGAGGTACCCCGCAGCGAGGCCAACGCCTTCGGGGTCATGGCCATCGATGAAGATCGCAAGATCAACGCCTTCGTGGAAAAACCCCTCAACCCGCCAGCCATGCCGGACAAGCCCGACACTGCGCTGGCGTCCATGGGGATCTATATCTTCAATACCGAGTATCTCTATCAGCTGCTGGAAGAGGACATCGCCAACGAACACTCCCACCACGACTTCGGCATGGACGTGATCCCGCGGGTCGTTGAGGAGGGCACCGCCTATGCCCACCCGTTTGGCATGTCCTGCGTCGGCTGCTGCCCGCAAAAGCGCCCCTACTGGCGCGACGTGGGCACCCTGGATTCCTTCTGGGAAGCCAACATGGATCTCGCCTCCGTCACCCCGGAGCTGGATATCTACGATCAGGAGTGGCCCATCTGGACCAGCCAGAACATGACGCCTCCTGCCAAGTTCGTGCAGGACAGAAACGGCCAGCACGGCATGGCCATCAACTCCATGTTTGCCGGCGGCACCATCGTCAGTGGCTCCTTTATCGTGAGTTCGGTGCTGTTCACCAATGTGCGGGTCGACTCCTTCTGCACCCTGGATCAGGCGGTGATCTTCCCGGGTGTGGAGATTGGCTCGGGTTGCCGTCTGCGCCGGGTGGTGGTCGACAAGGGGTGCAAGCTGCCGCAAGGCATGGTGATCGGTGAGAATGCCGATGAAGACGCCCGTCGCTTCTATCGCTCGCCGCAAGGAATTGTGCTGGTGACCAAGGAGATGCTGGACGCACTGGCCCGCAGCCAGCGGGTCGCTGGCGCCGCCAAGGTGACCGTGACGGTATAAGCAGGGCTTAACAGATCTGGTTTGTGACGGGGGGCCTTCGCCCCCCCGTTTCTCTGCCTGACAATCAGGTCGGAGCACCAATTGTAATTATAAGTTTACAAAATCATATTCCACCTACCTTTAATCTCTCTTTTTCATGCCATTTAACGCTATCTGATTTTTACTTAGATACTTTTGTAGCGTAAAAGCGCGCTTTTCACTTGCTTGTTTGCCATTCCTTGCTATGGTGGGCAGCAATCCGTAACAAGAAGTGGACAGTGTAATTAAATATTCACACTTCTCTCTTGGTTTGCTGACGATGCGATGACGCATCACCCAGTGGCAACCCGGATCCAGAATCAATATGCGACACCCAGCAGAGAGAAGCCGCCATGCATCGAGATCCCCTGAACAACATCCATATCCAGTCCGAGCAAGTGATGATCACCCCGGCCCAACTCAAGGAGAAACTGCCCATCTCCGAGCGCGCGCTGGCCTTCGTGCAAGGTGCCCGCAACACCATCGCCGACATCATCCACCGTCGTGACCACCGTCTCTTGGTGATCTGCGGCCCCTGCTCCATCCACGACATGGACGCCGCCAAGGAGTACGCCACCCGGCTCAAGGCGCTCCATGATGCCTATCAGGATTCTCTCTACATTGTCATGCGGGTCTACTTTGAGAAGCCGCGTACAACGGTGGGCTGGAAGGGCTTTATCAATGACCCGAACCTGGACGGCACCTTCGACGTGGAGCTGGGGCTGCACCGCGCCCGCGAGCTGCTCTGCTGGCTCGCCGAGCTGGAGCTGCCGCTGGCCACCGAGGCCCTCGACCCCATCAGCCCGCAATACCTGGCGGAACTCTTCTCCTGGTCGGCTATCGGTGCCCGCACCACCGAATCCCAGACCCACAGGGAGATGGCGTCCGGCCTCTCCATGCCGGTCGGCTTCAAGAACGGCACCGACGGTAACCTGGGCACCGCCATCAATGCCCTGCAGGCGGCCTCCAGCCCCCACGCCTTCATGGGGATCAACCAGCAGGGCCAGGTCGCCTTGCTGCAGACCCAGGGCAACCCAGATGGCCACGTGATCCTGCGCGGCGGCAAGCACCCCAACTACGATTCGGTCAATGTGTCGCTGGCGGAAGAGGCACTGGAAAAAGCGGGCCTGCTGCCCGGCCTGGTGGTGGATTGCAGCCACGGCAACTCCAGCAAGGATCACCGTCTGCAGCCCAAGGTGGCCGACAACGTGATCCACCAGATCCAGGAGGGCAACCGCTCCATCATCGGCATCATGCTTGAATCCAACCTGTTCGAAGGCAACCAGTCGAGCGAGCAGCCCAAGTGCGAGATGCGCTACGGGGTCTCCATCACCGATGCCTGCATCGACTGGGAGACCACGGACGCGCTGCTGGCCCGTTGCCACAGCCAGCTGGCGGCGCCACTCAAAGGCAGAACCGCCTCCTGAGTCGTGGTATCTTGTTGTAACCTCTTGAATCACAGGGCGTCGCAGCCAGCGGCGCCGACAGGGACCGGATATGGCTGAAGAGTTGAATGCCCTCAGGGACAAGATAGATGCGGTAGACAAACAGCTGATCGATCTGCTGGCCGCCCGTCTCGCCCTAGTGGGAGAAGTGGGAGAAGTGAAGAGCCGCCACGGCCTGCCCATCTATGCCCCGGATCGGGAGGCAAGCATGCTGGCTCGCCGCCGCGCCGAGGCCGAGGCACTGGGGGTGCCCGGCGATCTCATCGAAGACGTGCTGCGCCGGGTGATGCGCGAATCCTATATTCTGGAATCCGCCAGCGACAAGGAGCACCACTTCAAATGCATGAAGCCGGACCTTGGCAAGGTGGTCATCATCGGCGGTCAAGGCCAGCTTGGCCGTCTGTTCGGCAATCTGTTCAGCCTCTCTGGCTATCGGGTCGAGACCCTCGAGCAGGAAGACTGGCCGCGAGCTGACGAAATCCTCGCCGATGCGGGACTGGTGATGGTGGCGGTGCCCATCGACATCACCTGCCAGATCATCGACCGGCTCGGCAATCTGCCCGCCCGCTGTCTGCTGGTGGATGTCACCAGCGTGAAGGAGGCGCCGCTTGAACACATGCTGGCGGTGCACAAGGGCCCTGTGCTGGGACTGCACCCCATGTTCGGGCCGGATGTGGCGAGCCTCGCCAAGCAGGTGATCGTCTGCTGTCAGGGGCGCGACGGAGCCGCCAGCCAGTGGCTGCTGGATCAGATGACCATCTGGGGAGCACGGTTGCAGCAGGTAGAGGCCAAAGCCCACGACGAGGCCATGACCCTCATCCAGGCGCTGCGCCACTTTGCCACCTTCGCCTATGGCTGGCATCTCTCCCGCGAGCAGGCCAACATCGATCGTTTGCTGCATTTAAGCTCACCCATCTACCGGCTGGAACTGGCCATGGTGGGGCGGCTGTTTGCCCAGGATCCTCACCTCTATGCCGACATCATTTTGTCGTCACCACAGAACCTCGCGATGATCCGCCGCTACTATCATAACTTCGGTGAGGTGCTGGGGCTGCTGGAGCAAGGGGACAGGGCCGGCTTTATCGATGCCTTCAGCCAGGTATCCGGCTTCTTCGGCGAACATGCGCAGCAGTTCCTGAGGGAAAGCCGCACCCTGCTGGCCCAGGCCAACGACCGTCGTCACCACGGCTAAGCCCGGTTTGTCATCTTGCATACATAAAAAGAGGGAAGACTGAACCTTCCCTCTTTTTATTGCTCACGCCCTGTAATCCCTGCAGGCCTTCTTCCTGATAAGAACTTGTCCGTATTCCCAATCCTGTTTACCAGGCCTCTCCTCCTGCTGCCTGGCCCCAATATCTGTAACCTAGCCCCTCACTCTGCCAGCTACAGCTTCTGTTTACATGTAGTGGTCTAATCATCCCGGACACCATTTTAGGTGGTACAGTCGCCACCCAGACCTGAGGTGTTCAATGACAAGATTACGTCGCTCATTTACTGCCGAGTTCAAGCTGG
>NZ_JBGLQV010000014.1:0-123915 GCF_041402525.1 Aeromonas sp. S18(2024)
CCTGATGGATTACTACAACTGGCGGCGTCCACATCAACACAATGACGGGATACCGCCAGCAAAAGCCGAAGATCGGCCTAACCAAGTGTCCGGATTTAGTTGACCACTACACCCCCATTTACACGGGGTCAACACACCGGCTCTTCTCAGAGTCGAGGGGAATACCCTAATCGCAAAGAATTAGTGCTTAGTTTCGAGTCACGAAGCGTATTCGGATATTCGCGTAATCAACCCGGTAGGGTGTAATAAGCGCAGCGCATTACACCTCTACCTTCCAGCCACCATATCAGCGGTGCAATTCACTCCGTTTATTGCACCCTACGGGCACCATTCCTATGGCTCCACATGCCCACAAAGGTGGTCTATCCCCCTCTGATGGTCCAACCCATTTCTCCACCTATCCCCTCGCCGGCCTCCCCTTATCAAGCGCCTTATCACCGCCATTTATGTGCGTCAGCTCACACCCTACGCTCTCTTTTCACCTCACAAATTTATAGTTTTACACCGTTTCCTGGCCGGATAACATCCCCCTCCATCACAAAAGCACGTTGAAAGAATAAAACTCAAGGCGCTGATTTTTAAAAATAAAAAATCACTCATCGATTCAATTCAGACCCATTTTGTCAGCGGCTCTGCGGTGAGATCAGGGTCACACTCAGGCCATAACCGCACAAAAATCCAGTTATTCGCACATTTGTCCGATAGGGTGACTGACTCCCCGGCGCGATAATAGCCAGGTCAAGTTTTGTCTGCATGCCGGCCGCACAAGGGCGGCATACCAACAGCTCCATCAAGGGAGCGGGGAGAGCGCCATGATCACCACACTGATCAATGAACATCTGATCAATCTCGATTTGAAAGCGACGCACAAGGAGGGGGTCTTCCACGAGATGGCCGCCCTGCTGGCGGCGCAAGGCAAGGTCAGCGACCAGCAGGCCTTTATCAAGGACTTGTGGGCCCGTGAGGAACTCGGTAACACCGGCTTCGAGGAAGGAGTGGCCCTGCCCCACGCCAAGAGCGCGGCGGTGAGCACCCCGGCGGTGGCCATCGGCATCAGCCGCACCGGCATCGAGTACGGCGCCGAAGATGGCAAGCCGTCCCACCTCTTTTTCATGATCGCCTCCCCCGACGGGGGCGCCAACCACCATATCGAGGTGCTGGCCGAGCTCTCCGCCAAGCTGATTGAAGAGGGCTTTATCGATGCATTGCTGGCGGCCAAGAGTCCGGCCGAGGCACTGGCGCTGCTGCTTGAGAAAAAAGAGGAGCAAGCCGTCACTGCGACCACCAGCAAGGGGTTGATCATCGGCGTTACCGGCTGCCCGGCCGGTATCGCCCACACCTATCTGGCGGCGGAATCCCTGGAGCGCGCCGCCCGTGAACTCGGTTACGAAGTAAAGGTGGAGACCAACGGCTCCATCGGCGTCAAGAACAGCCCTACCGCGGACGAAATCGCCCGCGCCAGCGCCATCGTGGTGGCCTGCGACAAGCACGTGGACATGGCCCGCTTCAATGGCAAACCGCTCATCAAGACCGGAGTCAAGGCGCCCATCAAGGATGGCAAGGGGCTGATCGAGCAGGCCCTGAAGGCCCCCGCCTTTGTGGCGGACAAGGATGAGCGCAAGAGTGAGGAGAAGAGCACCAGCGGCAGTTCGGATCTCTACCGCTATCTGATGAACGGTGTCTCCCACATGATCCCGTTTGTAGTCACGGGGGGCTTGCTCATTGCCCTGTCGCTCGCCATCGGCGGCAACCCGACCCCGAGCGGCATGCAGATCCCGGAAGGGAGCATGTGGAACCAGATCCTCAACGTGGGCGTGGCCGCCTTTACCCTGATGATCCCCATCCTGGCGGGCTATATCGCCTACGCCATCGGTGATCGTCCGGCGCTGGCGCCGGGCTTTATCGGCGGCTGGATCGCCAACAACGGCAGCTTCTACGGCGCCGACGCCGGCACCGGCTTTATCGGCGCCATCATCGCGGGCCTCCTGGTCGGTTATCTGGTGCGCTGGATTGCCACCCGCCAGTACCACAAGATGGTACAGCCGCTGGTGCCGATCCTGATCGCCCCCATCGTCGGGTCGCTCTTTATCGCCGCCGTCTTTATCTTCATCATCGGCGCCCCCATCGCCGACATGATGACGGGTCTGAACGCCATGCTGCTCTCCATGAGCGGTGGCAGCCTGGTACTGCTGGGGATTGTGCTCGGTGGCATGGCCGGCTTTGACATGGGTGGCCCGGTCAACAAGGTAGCCTTCCTGTTCTCGGTGGGCATGATCGCCTCCGGCCAGACCCAGTTCATGGGTGCCATGGCCTGCGCCATCCCGGTCGCCCCCCTTGGCATGTCGCTGGCCACCGTACTCGGTCGCAAGCTCGGCATCTTCGATGCCTCTGAAATCGAAGCGGGCAAGGCCGCCGGTGCCATGGGTCTGGTGGGGATCTCCGAGGGCGCCATCCCGTTTGCCGCCCGCGACCCGCTCGCCGTCATTCCGGCCAACGTACTGGGCAGCATGACCGCCGCCGTGATGGCCTTCCTGTTTGGCATCACCAACAGCGTCGCTCACGGTGGCCCCATCGTGGCCCTGCTGGGTGCGGTCAACAAGCCGCTGCTGGCACTGCTCTGCATGATCTGCGGCGCCATCGTCACCGGCGTGGTGGCGGTTGCCCTGAAAAAACTGCGCATGAAGAAGAGCGATGAGGCCATGCTCGCCAAAGCGGCCTGAGCGCTCCCCCGTCAGTGACCGTCAGTCATAACAAGAGGCCACCCCAGGGTGGCTTCTTTGCGTCAGTGGACAAACGGCTCAAACAAAAATGGTTGCGCCCTCTACTCATCCCGGCCCGCTCAGCTCCGATTGCCCTTGGCGCAATGTGATCATCTTCACGCTTGATGGCGAAATCGGACAAAACTAGGAAAATTTCCTACCCCTGCTAGGGATGGCTCTCAAGCCATTTATTTCCCCCCTGACTAGAGTCAGCTCACCTGATGTCGTGACCCGCACAGCGCGTGGCGAAAGCTCCGCAGCTCCCGTGCCGGGCCCGGGTTCATATGGACAAAGCGGCGGCCGAGCGCCCCGCTAGCCACCCCCTTTCATGACGTGACCTCTTCCAACGCTTGAACAACGACCAATAAACAGGCGGGAGGCACGGCGGAAATAGCGTCTATCTCGCAGAGGATGAACGAAGATGTTGAAACTGCTCCAACAGGTCCGGGTGCCCACCCTAGATCTGCCGGTCGAAGCCCGGCGCAAACTCTGGTTCAAGCCGTTTATGCAATCCTATCTGGTTGTATTCATCGGCTATCTGACCATGTATCTGATCCGCAAGAACTTCAACATTGCGCAGAACGACATGATCCAGACCTACGGTCTCTCCATGACCGAGCTTGGCATGATCGGCCTCGGCTTCTCCATCACCTACGGCGTGGGCAAGACCATCCTCTCCTACTATGCCGACGGCAAGAACACCAAGCAGTTCCTGCCGCTGATGCTGATCCTCTCCGCCCTGTGCATGCTAGGCTTCAGTGCCAGCATGGGTGGCACGGGTTTTAGCCTCTACCTGATGATCTTCTTCTACGCCCTGAGCGGCTTCTTCCAGAGCTGTGGCGGCTCCTGCAGCTACTCCACCATCACCAAGTGGACCCCCCGCAACAAGCGCGGCACCTATCTGGGCATGTGGAACCTCTCCCACAACGTGGGCGGCGCCGGTGCGGCCGGTGTGGCGCTGTTCGGTGCCAACTACCTGTTCGATGGCAACGTGCTCGGCATGTTCATCTTCCCCTCCATCATTGCGCTGATCGTCGGCTTTATCGGCCTGCGCTTTGGTAGCGATTCACCGGAAGCCTACGGCCTTGGCAAGGTGGAAGAGCTGTTTGACGAAGCGGCGAGCGAAGAGGACGTCGCCACCGAAGAGCAGAAGCTGACCAAGTGGCAGATCTTCGTGAAGTACGTGCTGATGAACAAGGTGATCTGGCTGCTCTGCTTTGCCAACATCTTCCTCTACGTGGTGCGCATCGGTATCGACCAGTGGTCCACCGTCTATGCCCACCAGGAGCTCGGCTTCTCCAAGGACGTCGCCATCCAGGGCTTTACCTTCTTCGAAGTGGGCGCCCTGGTCGGCACCCTGATGTGGGGTTACCTCTCCGATCTGGCAAACGGTCGTCGTGGTCTGGTGGCCTGCGTGGCACTGGCACTCATCATCGCCACCCTGGGTCTCTACCAGCACGCCACCACCCAGTTCATGTTCCTGGGCTCCCTGTTCCTGCTGGGCTTCCTGGTGTTTGGTCCGCAACTGCTGATCGGCGTGGCCGCCGTGGGCTTCGTACCCAAGCAGGGGATCAGTGTGGCCGATGGCGTCAAGGGTACCTTCGCCTACCTCATCGGTGACAGCTTCGCCAAACTGGGTCTGGGCATGATCGCCGACGGTACCCCCATCTTCGGCCTGACCGGCTGGAGCGGCACCTTCGCCGCGCTCGACATTGCCGCAGCCGCCTGTCTGGTGCTGATGGCCTGTGTGGCCATCGCGGAAGAGCGCAAGATCCGCCGCCTCAAGCGCGAGCTGAAAGCCGCCGAGCTGGCAACCCAGTCCGCCTAAGGGACAGAGTTCCTACTCCATACACGCTCTTGTGTCCATCCGGCCCGTCCAGTTGACGGGCCGGTTTTTTATCAGTCTTTGCCATCATCAAATGACCCCACCCCTGCACACTACGTGTACAGACACAAGGTCAGGTCCCACTCCAGATCCCATTTTCAGCCCCCGCCTTTGGCAAGCGTCCGGAGTTGGCGCTATCTTGTGGCACCCTTTTGCCAACAAAACAGAGAGCTGATGAAGATCGTCGCCGTCACCGCCTGTCCCACCGGCATCGCCCACACCTACATGGCCGCCGAGGCCCTGCAAAAAGCCGCTACCGCCCTTGGTCTCAAGATCAAGGTCGAGACCCAGGGAGCCATGGGGATGGAGAATATGTTGACCGCCCGGGACATCGCCGCCGCCGAACTGGTGCTGATCGCCTCGGACATCGAGATCGAGCAAAAAGAGCGCTTTCTCGGCTGTCGCACCCATCAGGTGCGCCTCGAGACCGTGTTGCTCAATGCCCAGGCCGTGCTCAGGGGGCTGCCGCTGCAGGCCTGATGCTGACCCGCGAGATCACCTTCTACTGCCATCAGGGCATGAGCATCACCCAGGCCAAGCAACTGAGCCGGCTGGCGGGGATGTTCAAATCCTGCATTCGCGGCGCCAATCTCACCCGCCGCCAAACCGTAACGGTGAGCAACCAGCTCTCCCTGCTCACCCTGGCCATCCAGCCCGGGGATCTCTGCCAGTTGCAGATAGAGGGGAACGACGCCGAGCTGGCCCACATGGCCTTTACCTGCTGGTGCGGCGAGCTGGGCCAGCCACTGGTGCGCCCGGCAACCGCCGCCCTGGCCGAGCAGCGCCTGGCTGGCGCCCTGCCCGACTATTGCTTTACCCTGGCCCAGCTTGGCCACAGCCAGACAGGGCTGGACAAGCCCCAGGCCCTCTCGCAGCTTATCGATCTGCTGCCTGCGCAGCTGGTCACCGACAGCGCCGGGTTGGCCGACGAGCTGACCGCCCGCGAAGAGATCGCCGCCACCATCATACGTCCGGGGCTGGCCATGCCCCATGTGCTGAGCTCAAGGGTGACCCGGCCCGCGCTGGCCCTGCTGGCCAGCAAGGCCCCCATCGAGTGGGGCTCCCGGATAGGGCCGGTACAGACCCTCATCCTGCTGGCGATCCCCGCCGGTAGCCCGCGCGAGACCCTGCTTCCCCTCACCCGGCTGGCCCGCGCCATGCTGGACGACGTCATCGCCAGCGCCCTGCTCAAGGCAAGTTCATCCCCTGCCCGCCAGGCCATCGTCGTCGAGAGCCTGCTCGGCTGAAAAGCGCCCCCGTTCATCTCGCCGACAAGCCCCTGTGATACACTCGCTGCCATTGTTCATTTGACGTGTGTATCCGATGAAATCTGCCCGCTCCCGCCTCTCCCTCTCTGCGCGCCCGCCCCGTGACAAGGGGGTCCGAGTCTCCTCCGCGCCTCGCAAGCCACAGGTGGCCCCGGCCGATCGCAAGCTGCTGTTGCTGAACAAGCCCTACATGGTGCTCTGCCAGTTCACCGACGAGGCCGGGCGGAAGACCCTCAAGGATTACATCAAAGAGCCCGGCATCTATGCCGCGGGTCGGCTCGACCGCGACAGCGAGGGCCTCTTGCTGCTCACCAATGACGGCAAGTTGCAGGCACACCTCACCCAGCCGGGGGAGAAGACCCCCAAGACCTACTGGGTCCAGGTGGAAGGAGTGCCGAGCGAAGCGGCACTGAAGGCCCTGCGCGCAGGAGTAGAGCTTAATGACGGCATGACCCTGCCCGCCGAGGCGCGCATCATGGATGAGCCCGACGTGTGGCCACGCAATCCGCCCATACGCGAGCGCAAGGAGATCCCCACCTGCTGGCTCGAGATCAAGATCATCGAGGGGCGCAACCGCCAGGTGCGGCGCATGACCGCCCATATCGGCCACCCCACCTTGCGTCTTATCCGCTACGCCATCGGCGACTGGACCCTCGATGATCTGGCGCCCGGCGAGAGCCGCAGCCTGCCGGCGCCGGAACTGGCTCCCCTTGCCCACTCATCGCCCCGTCGCAGCGACCAGACCGGCAAACCGCATCCCCCCCGGACAGTGCGCCCCGCAGGCAGCAAACCACGGGGGCAAACTCAAACCACAAACCCGGCCCCTGCCAGCAACAAGCCCCGCAGCGGTGGCCGGGGCAGCGCGCGCCGACCGGCCCGCGGCGGCCAATCCTGAATGAATCAACGAGACAAGGAGTCCCTATGAGCGATCATCCACCGCTGCCTACCCGCCTCACCGTCGCTGCTCTGGTGCACTGGCAGGGCCGTTTTCTGATGGTCGAAGAGGAGATAAGGGGTCAGCGACGCTTCAACCAGCCTGCCGGCCATGTGGAGCCGGGGGAAAACCTGCTTGAAGCGGCCTGCCGCGAGCTGAAGGAAGAGACCGGGCTCATCGCCAGCCCCGCCGCCTGGCTGGGTACCTATCTCTACAAGCCGGCGGACAGCGAGGCCACCTATGTGCGCATCGCCATGGTGTTCGACCTTGAAAAAGCCCCGGGGCAGCACCATCCAGAGGATCCCGACGGCGACGTGCTGGCCTGCCACTGGTTGACACTAGAGGAGCTTGGCGAGTGCAAATCCTCTTTGCGCAGCCCCCTGGTGTGGCAGTGCATCCAGGACTATCTGGCGGGCACCCGCTTGCCCCTCTCTGCGCTCAAGGCCTTTATCTGAGGCCATTTGACGCCGATTGCCGACTCGTGAGGCAATGGAGGGAAAAACGATTTCCTACTGCACGGTTCCTGATGGGAACGGCGGCATGGAGATGTGACCGGGGGCGCAAAACTCTGGTAGAATACGCCCCGTTTAAACGAACTGGTAACTTCGACTAATGACAGACAACAGCCAAATCAAGGTGATCGTCGGCATGTCCGGCGGCGTGGATTCTTCCGTCTCGGCCTACCTGCTCCAGCAGCAGGGCTATCAGGTCGAAGGCTTGTTCATGAAGAACTGGGAAGAAGACGACACGGACGAGTACTGCTCTGCCGCCCAGGATTTGGCTGATGCCAAGGCCGTCTGCGACAAGCTGGGGATCAAACTCCACACCATCAACTTCGCCGCCGAGTACTGGGACAACGTGTTCGAGCACTTCCTGGAAGAGTACAAGGCGGGGCGCACGCCGAACCCGGATATCCTCTGCAACAAGGAGATCAAGTTCAAGGCGTTCCTCGAGTTTGCCGCCGAAGAGCTGGGTGCCACCTACATCGCCACTGGCCACTATGTGCGCCGTGACGACAGCACCGGCCGTCCGCGCCTGCTGCGCGGTCTCGACACCAACAAGGATCAGAGCTACTTCCTCTACACCCTGAGTGAAAAGCAGGTGGGCCAAAGCCTGTTCCCGGTCGGCGATCTGGAAAAACCCGAGGTGCGCCGCATCGCCGAGCAGCTCGACCTGATTACCGCCAAGAAGAAGGACTCCACCGGCATCTGCTTTATCGGCGAGCGCAAGTTCAAGGACTTCCTGGCCAAGTTCCTGCCCGCCCAACCCGGCGACATCGAGACCGTGGATGGCAAGGTGATCGGCACCCACCAGGGATTGATGTATCACACCCTGGGCCAGCGCAAGGGGCTCGGCATCGGTGGCCGCAAGGATGCCACCGAAGAGGCCTGGTACGTGGTGGATAAAGAGGTGGAGCGCAACGTGCTGGTGGTCGCCCAAGGCGAACATCCCCGTCTCTACTCCGACGGCCTCATCGCGAGCCAATTGCACTGGGTGGATCGCACACCCATTCGCGAGCCGCGCCGCTGCACCGTCAAGACCCGTTACCGCCAGCAGGATATCCCCTGCCTGATCCAGCCCATCGACGACGAGACCATCCGGGTGATCTTCGACGAAAGCCAAGCTGCGGTGACCCCGGGCCAGTCCGCCGTCTTCTACGACGGGGAAGTGTGCCTGGGCGGCGGCATTATCGAACAGCGTTTCAGCCATCCGGTCTAAGGAATGAGACTGCCGTTTCGGGGCAAAGTCTGACGCCAGCGCCCCGAAACCCGTCATCCGGTTGAACAGCACAAATAGAAGGCAGCATACGTGAGCGACAAATTCCAAGACAGAACCATGGCCTTCGCCGGCATCTGCCAGGCCGCCTATCTGGTACAGAAGGTGGCCCGTGACGGTACCTGCGACGAGGCCTCCCTGCGCGAGAGCCTGCAAAGCATCCTGGTCACCGATCCCAAGCAGCCGCTGGACGTGTTCGGCAACCACCTGGCCATTCGCGATGGCTACCGCGCCCTGGTCGATCAACTGGGCGCCGACGGCAGCCAGAAAAACGCCGAGCTGACCCGTTACGTGGTGAGCCTGATTGCGCTGGAACGCAAACTGGCCAAGCGCAAGGACATTCTCAACATGCTGGGCGAGCGGATCAGCCAGATCGGCCGCCAGCAACAGCATTTCGATCTGCTCGACGAGCAGATCCTGGCCAACATGGCGAGCATCTACAGCGATCTTATCAGCCCCATCGGGCCGCGCATCCAGGTAGCGGGCACCCCGCTGTTCCTGCAACAGCCGCTGGTGCAGCACAAGGTGCGCGCCCTGCTGCTGGCCGGTATTCGCGCCGTGGTGCTGTGGCGCCAGCTGGGCGGCAGCCGCACCCAGATCATCTTCGCCCGCAAGAAGATGGTCGAACTGGCCAAACGTTACTAATCATCGCTCGCGCCCGGGCAGAGAGGTCGACATCAAGGTGAACAGCCGCACATCAGCCTTGATAACCACTGCAAGCGCGCGAGTGGATTCGAATCCCCCACACACATCAGGAGTTCACCACATGGAGCTGTCAGCGCTGACTGCTGTTTCCCCGATTGACGGTCGTTATGGCGACAAGGCCGATGCCCTGCGTCCCATCTTCTCCGAATTCGGCCTGCTGCGTTTTCGCGTCGAAGTCGAAGTGCGCTGGTTGCAGAAACTGGCCAGCCACGCCGGGATCCCGGAAGTCCCTGCCCTGAGCGCGGCTGCCAGTGCCCTGCTCGACGGCATCGTCAGCAACTTCAACGAGAGCGACGCCGCGCGCATCAAACAGATCGAGCGCACCACCAACCATGATGTGAAAGCGGTGGAGTACTTCCTGAAAGAGAAGGTGGAAGTGAACCCCGAGCTCGCCGCCGTCAGCGAGTTCATCCACTTCGCCTGCACCTCCGAAGACATCAACAACAACTCCCACGGCCTGATGTTGAAAACCGCTCGGGAAGAGGTGATAAAGCCCTACTGCGAGAAGCTCATCGGCGAGATCAAGCGCCTGGCCCATGAGTATCGCGACATGCCGCTGCTATCGCGCACCCACGGTCAGCCGGCCACCCCGAGCACCATGGGCAAGGAGATGGCCAACGTCGCCTACCGTCTGGAGCGCCAGCTCAAGCAGATCATGGCTGTCGAGATCCTCGGCAAGATCAACGGCGCCGTGGGCAACTACAACGCCCATCTCAGCGCCTACCCGGATGTGGACTGGCACCAGTTCTCCGAGGAGTTCGTCACTTCTCTGGGCCTGACCTGGAACCCCTACACCACCCAGATCGAGCCGCACGACTACATCGCCGAGCTGTTCGACGCCATGGCGCGCTTCAACACCATCCTGATCGACTTCGATCGCGACGTGTGGGGCTACATCTCCCTGGGCCACTTCAAGCAGCGTACCATCGCCGGCGAAATCGGCTCCTCCACCATGCCGCACAAGGTCAACCCCATCGACTTCGAAAACTCCGAAGGCAATCTGGGTCTGGCCAACGCCGTGTTCCAGCACCTGGCGAGCAAACTGCCCATCTCCCGCTGGCAGCGTGATCTGACCGACTCGACCGTGCTGCGCAACCTGGGCGTGGCGGTGGGTTACTCCCTGATTGCCTATCAGGCGACCCTGAAGGGCATCTCCAAGCTGGAAGCCAACGCGGACGCCATGGCTGCCGATCTGGACGCCAACTGGGAAGTGCTGGCCGAACCGATCCAGACCGTGATGCGCCGCTACGGCATCGAGAAGCCCTATGAGAAGCTCAAGGAGCTGACCCGTGGCCGCCGCGTGGACGCCGAAGGGATGCGTACCTTTATCGACACCCTGGAACTGCCCGAGGACGTGAAGGTCGAGCTGAAAAAGCTCACTCCGGCCAACTATATCGGTGACGCCCAGCGTCTGGTCGATCTGCTGAAATAAGCGGATAACCAACGAACAGGGGCCCTGTGCATACTCTGTCACAGGGCCCCTGTTATTTTCGACCCGGGTCACCATTTTCGACCTGCGTCACTATGTTCAACGACGCAGCCATGCTCAACTACGTAGCTGTGTTCAACTACGTAGTTATGTTCAACCGAGTGGCCTTGCCCAAGCCCGTCTTGGGCAAGCCCTCTCTCACAAGATACGAGAAGCACCATGTACCAACTCAATCTGGATATCGCTCACTTCCTCGAGCACTACTGGCAGAAGCGCCCGCTCCTTATCAAGGGCGGCTTCACCGACTTTCAGGATCCCATCAGCCCGGACGAGCTGGCGGGTCTGGCCATGGAAGAGGTGATTGAATCGCGCCTCGTCACCCGCTTCAACAACAAGTGGGAGGCAGCCCACGGTCCCTTCGAATCCTACGATCACCTGGGGGAAGAGAACTGGACCATACTGGTGCAGGCCTGCAACCACTGGGCGCCCGAGGTCAACGAGCTGGCACTGCCGTTCCAGTTCATCCCGGGCTGGCGCTTTGACGATGTGATGGTGAGCTTCTCCACCCCCCATGGCGGTGTCGGTCCCCATATCGACAACTACGACGTCTTCATCACCCAGGGTCAGGGCAAGCGCCACTGGCGCGTCGGCGATGCCACACCGCGCAATGAGTTCGCCGCCCACGCCGCCCTGCTGCACTGCGAGCCGTTCGAGGCGATCATCGACGTCATCATGGAGCCGGGCGATATCCTCTACATTCCGCCCGGATTCCCCCACGAGGGCTACGCCATTGAGCCTTCCCTGAACTTCTCGGTGGGCTTCCGTGCACCGGACGCCAAAGCGCTTATCTCCTCCTTTGCCGACCATCTGATCGACAACGACCTGCGTACCGAGCGCTACGGTGATCCCGACCTCAAGCCCCGCGCCCGCCACGGCGAAATTCAGCCCCACGAGCTGCACCGCCTGCGCGAGCTGATGCAACAGGCCCTCGATGACGAGACCCTGTTCAAGGAGTGGTTCGGCACCATGATCTCCGAGGCCAAGCACGATCTGGACGTCAATCCGGTGGAGCCGGACTACAGCGCCGACGAGGTGGCCGATCTGCTGACCCAGGGCGAGCCCGCCATCAAGGTGCCGGGGCTGCGCTCTGTCTGGTTCAGCGGCGAGAGCCAGACCTGCTACATCGACGGCGAAGCCTGGACCCTGCCGAGCGAGGATGCTGCGGCCATCTCGCTGCTGTGCGACAAGGACATGGTCACCCAGGCCGACATGGTGGAACTTGCCGATCAGGCCGGCTTCCTGCAGCTGCTGACCCGTCTGGTCAACCGCGGTTACTGGTTCTTCAACTGATCCTCTCGCTGTGACAAAAGGCGCCTTCGGGCGCCTTTTTTATCTCTGTGGTCACCGACTTCACATCATCTGCTGCCAACCAGGCCGACCCAGCGGCTCTTTTCACTTCTTGCCTGCTCCACAACTGACTTTCGAAGCTGAACCCACTCTTGACGGCGCACCTGATGATGCTTTTTTGCACAAGTGAAAGCTCGTATCATGCGGTCATTGTCCAAGCAGACAGGTTTAGAAGAGAGGGTATCCTATGCAGATCAGCACTCGTCCCATACCGTTGCCCGGTTATGACAACGCCTATCCCAAGCTGACCCCGGAGCAGATCAGCCAGGGCCGCGACAAGGCACTGGACAAGAAAGATGAGTATGTGGCGAAGCAGGAGGAGAAGGAGACTACCCGCCGCACCCTGGCAGTCTCCTATACCGAGCAGCAGCAGGACAAAGCCGCGGTGGATCGCTATCTGCAAGCCAGCGGCCAGGAGAGCGACGGGCAGAGCACCCCGACGGCCGCCGATATCTACCGGATGGAAGAGCGCCACCAGCAGCAACAGCAGCTCGGCGACTACCTGCAGTTCAGGCAGAGCCCCCTCGGTCAGCAGATGGGGGAGATGGTCGGCCAGGGCGACAAGCGGGGCAACCTGCTCGACATCATGGCCTGATCCCCATCAATGCAGATGAAAAAAGCCCTCATCGAGGGCTTTTTGCTATTCACACGCTTCCTGGTGTTCTTCCGCCACTTCATCAGGCAGTTCATCAAACAGGGGGTGGTAGAGCACTTCCCCGGCAACGCCCTCGAGGCCCCCCGGTTGCAGCTCCATCGCCATGAAGCAGTCGGCGGGCACCTCGTAGATGCAGTGCAGGCCGAACTCGCTGGCCGGACGAAACCCGAAGCGGCTGTAATAGGCGGGATCGCCGAGCACCACCACCGCCTTCCAGTCCATCTCCAGCGCCGTATCCAGTCCTTCGCGGATCAGATCCGAACCTATGCCCTGCCCCTGCCAGTCGGGATGTACCGCCACCGGAGCCAGCCCGAGCCAGGGACCTTCCTCACCCGCAATGGTGATCGGGCTCAGCATCAGGTGCCCCATGAACTCGTACTCCTCCTCCTCGACCATGGTCACCACGGCGGCGCCGCATTCGCGCAGACGGTTGACCAGCTCGGCCTCATCGCAACGGCCAAAGGCGGCGCTCACCAGCTCATAGACCGGCAACATGTCGCCAGGGCGCTCGGTTCTCAACATACAGCGTTACTCCTCGTACAGCGGAGCGGCCATTATTCCACACAAGTGGCGAGCGGCCTGAGCGCCTTTATCCAGAAATGGGAGTGTGCACTCAGGAAAACGATTGGCATACCTCTGACGAGGGAGAGAAAGTGAACGCGGATCGACCCGTGGCCAGGCTCTTCCACACAAAGGGATGAGATAGAAATGCCGGGCGTACCCTGGGTGCGCCCGATGGTTTTGTCAGACTCGCCTTACTCTGCCTGACAGGCAGCCGGCAGGCTCAGATGGCGGGGGTGTGACTCGATACGGTCGATCCAGGCGCGAATGGCCGGCCACCCCTGCAGGGAGAAAATCCCCTCCTCCGCCACATGGGTGTAGGCGTAGAGAGCGATATCGGCGATGGTCGGCGCCTCGCCGCACAGATAGGGGCTTTGTTTAAGCTGCTGCTCCATCACCGCCAGTGCCTTCTCACCGCCAGCCTTGAGGCCATCGAGTCGCGCCTCCTGGGATTCCGGTCGGCCCAGATAGTGGACGATGAAACGGGCGACCGCGATATAGGGCTCGTGACTGTACTGCTCGAAGAACATCCACTTGAGCACTTCCGCCTGCTGGCGAGGATCCGATGGCCAGAGCGCGGAGCCCTGCGCCAGATAAAAGAGAATGGCATTGGACTCGGCCAGTGCGTCCCCCTCACCGATGGCCAGCACCGGGATCTTGCCGTTGGGATTGAGCGCCAGAAACTCGGGAATTCGGGTATCCCCCGCCTGAATATCCACATTGACCCAGGTCAGGGGCAACTCGAGCCAGTGGGCCAGCAGCCATGCCTTGTAACAGTTGCCGGATCGCAAATCACCATACAGACGCATACACACTCCTTGTGAAACGGGGGTTGAAACCAGGTTGAATAATCAGGGGGCCAGACGCTCGATGTGCCAGCCATCCCCCTCACGGGTGTAGTAGAAACGATCGTGCAGGCGATGCTCGCCCCCCTGCCAGAATTCGACCGTGTCGATCACCACCCGGTAGCCGCCCCAGAAACTCGGCAGGGGCACTTCACCGCTGGCAAATTTTTGCTTGAGCTCGAGAAACTTGGCTTCCAGCACGCCGCGTGCCGAGATGCGGGTCGACTGCTTGGAGACCCAGGCGGCTATCTGGCTGTCCTTGGGACGGCTGTGGAAATACTTCATCACCTCAAGGGTGCCAAGCTTCTCCACCCGGCCAGTCACGTGCACCTGCCTGTCCAGGGGATGCCAGGGGAAGAGCAGGCTGATGCGGGGATTACCCTCCAGCTGATGTGCCTTGC
Source organism: Aeromonas sp. S18(2024) (assembly GCF_041402525.1). Lineage (NCBI taxonomy): Bacteria > Pseudomonadati > Pseudomonadota > Gammaproteobacteria > Aeromonadales > Aeromonadaceae > Aeromonas > Aeromonas sp. S18(2024). The sequence continues at coordinate 14,626 of NZ_JBGLQV010000014.1, forward strand.
GACTGCCCATGTTGGTGTAGAACACCATCCCCTGAGCGTCGTAGTGCTTGAGCAGTACGGTACGCTGCCAGGGCTGGCCGTCGGCATCCACGGTAGCCACCACCATGGCGGTCGGATCCGTCAATCTGGCCTCGCAGGCCTGAGCCAGCCACTTCTCGAACAACGCCAGTGGTTCGGCCGGCAGATCGGCCCGGTGCAATCCGCCCCGGGTATATTCGCGGCGCAGATCAGCCACATCCATCATCTTGATTTTCCTTAAGTAAATGATGGCTCCACAACCATCAAAAGAGCGATGCAGGCATTGTGCTCCGGCAACTTCCCAGTGACAAGCCATAACAGGCCAATGTCTTAACCATCATGACTGGCGCCACATTCAGGGAGCCGAGCAAGGGATGCAAGCGGAGAGCACAACGTACATCCACCTTGCACACCATGACCCTTCCCCCTATCATTGCGCGGATTTATCCGTTTTAGAACCGCGCTCGCGAGAAGGCGGTTCATCCTTATCTGGCCAAGGTTAATCTCATGCTCAAATCCCCACTGTTGCCCCGTTTCGGGGATCTGGTCGTTGCCATCGTTGACGATGTACTGGCGCAGGGCCTGACCCTCGATCGCGCCTATGCCCGTCACTTCTCCGGCATCGATCTCAAACCGCAAGAACAGGCAAGGATTGCCCTGGTCACCGGCGACCTGCTGCGTCGTCTCAGTCTCTACTGCGCCCTGACCGGCATTCAGGTCCGTCAGGCCGCCAAGAACGTCTGGCCGCTGCTGCACAGCTGGCACGCCTTCCACAAGATTGCCCAACCCAACCATCCGACCCTGGATCGCTTCAATGAAGAGGCGTTTCGCCGTCGTCTGGCCGAGGCCAAGAAGAATCCGGTGTTGATGGATGGCTGCCCTGGCTGGCTGGAAAAACTCGGCAGCGAGCAGCTGGGTGAAGCCTGGCCTGCCGAGCGTGCCGCCCTTACCGCCATGCCCAAGCGCTACCTGCGGGTCAACACCCTCAAGTGCAACAAGGATGAGCTGCAGGCCGCACTGGCGAAAGAACATGTCACCACGGTCCCGGTAGAAGGGGTCGAGAGTGCCCTGCAGGTCACCTCGGATGCCGCCCTGTTCCGCACCAACGCCTTTGCCGATGGCTGGTTCGAGCAGCAGGATGCCGGCTCCCAGCTGGTGGCCGCCGCCCTGGAGGTCACCCCGGGCATGCGCGTCATCGACGCCTGCGCCGGTGCCGGTGGCAAGACTCTGCATCTGGCCGCCATGATGAACGGCAAGGGCCGACTGCTGGCGATGGATGTGGAAGAGTGGAAGCTGGAGAACCTCAAGCAGCGCGCCCGCCGCGCCGGGGCTCACAACGTGGAGACCCGGGTCATCACCAGCAGCAAGACCGTCAAGCGCCTGAAAGAGAGCGCGGACCGCGTCCTGCTCGACGTGCCCTGCTCCGGTCTTGGCGTACTCAAGCGCAATCCGGATGCCAAGTGGCGCGACACCGCCGAGCGCCTGCCGGTGCTGGTGGCCCTGCAAGAAGAAATTCTGCAGCGCTACAGCCAGATGGTGAAGGTCGGCGGTCTGCTGGTCTATGCGACCTGCTCCATCCTGCCCCAGGAAAACCGCCAGCAGGTGGACAAGTTCCTCGCCGCCAACGAAAATTTCCGGCTGCGTGACGATCACACCGTGAGCCCCGCCGCCACTGGTTTCGATGGCTTCTATATGGCGCGTATCGAGCGGATCGCCTGATAGTACCGCCACAATAAAAAGGGGAGCCATTGGCTCCCCTTTTTCATGATACTGAAGCAGCCTTATTCGGCGGCCGCGTCATCTTTCTTGTACTTGGCGGCAGTTTCCTTGATCAGGGTCTGCAGCTCGCCGGCCTGGAACATCTCGATCATGATGTCGCAGCCGCCGATCAGCTCACCTTCGACCCACAGCTGGGGGAAGGTCGGCCAGTTGGCGAATTTCGGCAATTCGGCACGGATATCCGGGTTTTGCAGGATATCGACATAAGCAAACGGCTCGCCACAGGACATCAGCGCCTGGGAGGCCTGGGCAGAGAAGCCACAGCTGGGCAGCTTGGGAGACCCTTTCATGTAGATGATGATGGGGTTGTCAGCCAACTGCTGCTTAATCTTTTCAATAGTTTCCATAGATGCCTCACTAGAGCGATTTCGGCGGCCATTCTACTGCAATCTGGCCTGAGCACAAACTCACAAAGGGAAATGTGCATATGAATTGCACAGAGAATTGCACCTGCATTGATCGCGATCATGGCGCCAATCAGGAGTTGTTAGCCCATCTTTGATGCTGCTACAATCCCTTGGCTTTGGGCTATCCTGCCTCATCATTTTATAAACATCTCTTTTCAAATAAGAAAAGAGCACGCAATGTCTTGCAACCGTCGCTTTCGCACGGTCCAGCCAATGGAGAGTAGAAAATGGCATTCGAACTTCCCGCTCTGCCCTATGCAATCAATGCTCTGGAACCGCACATCTCCCAGGAAACTCTGGAATACCACCACGGCAAGCACCACAACACCTACGTGGTCAACCTGAACAACCTGGTGCCGGGTACCGAGTTTGAAGGCAAGTCTCTGGAAGAGATCATCAAGACCTCCAGCGGCGGTATCTTCAACAACGCAGCCCAGATCTGGAACCACACCTTCTACTGGCACTGCCTCTCCCCGAACGGCGGTGGCGAGCCGACTGGCGCCCTGGCCGACGCCATCACCAAATCCTTTGGCTCTTTCGCCGAGTTCAAAGATGCCTTCACCAAGTCTGCCATCGGCAACTTCGGTTCCAGCTGGACCTGGCTGGTGAAGAAGGCTGACGGCTCCCTGGCCATCGTCAACACCTCCAACGCCGGTTGCCCGCTGACCGAAGCCGGTACTACCCCGCTGCTGACTGTCGACCTGTGGGAGCACGCCTACTACATCGATTTCCGCAACCTGCGTCCGAAGTACATGGAAACCTTCTGGGCCCTGGTCAACTGGGAATTCGTGGCCAAGAATCTGGCTGCCTGATAGCCGCTCTTGCCAAAACGCCCTGCATTGCAGGGCGTTTTTTTATGTTTGACATCCGGCGATGAAAACACAGAGGGCGCCTGCAGGCGCCCTCTTTTGTACATGTGTTCCAGCATGTGCAGTTACTGGTCTATTTCATCCAGATACTCGTCCAGATTGGCATCATCGCCACTGGCTTCATCCTGCTTGGGGACGCCGCCCTGGCTACCCGTGACCTTGTTTTCGTTGTATTGCAGATAGAAGTCCTTGGTCAGGGCATAAGGGTCGAGTGCGTTGTCGATGATCCGCTCCTGATCGATCAGCTTGGCACGGGAGCCCAGCCCATCCAGCGCCCAGTGGGCCACCTTGAGCGGGAAGGTGAGCAGTGCATAGGGGAAGTAGAGCACGTCTATGGTATCCCCCACTATCTCGCGGGTGGTGGTGGGGCCATAGACGGGCACCATGACATAGGCCCCCTCGCCAATGTTCATGCGCCCGAACACGGTGGAGAGCTCCAGCTTGTCACGCTCAAGCCCGGCGTGTTTGGCCACATCGAAGATACCCAGCAGACCCACAGTGGTGTTGAGGGTAAAGCGCCCCAGGTTGGTGCCCGCCCCCTTCAGATCGCCCGAGAGCAGGTGGTTGACCATGCTGCTCGGCTCGTTGAAGTTTTCCACGAAGTTTTCGATGCCAACCTTGACCGGCTCGGGTACATAGTTGGCGTAGGCATGCACCACGGGACGGGCGACATAAGGCTCAAGCACGTCGTAGTTGACCGCCCACATCGCCCGGTTGGCCCCCTGGAAGGGATCGCGGGGATCGGCTGCCGTACTGGTTGCACCCGGCACATTCATGCCGGGATCGAGATCCAGGCTCTCGGGGCCGGGCTTGGGCGGCCCGCCGGCGCAACCTGTTATCAAGAGGGCTGCCAGCACGGCCCCTGAACGCAGATACATATGGAAGTCCTAGATTTTTATTTTGATTAATCAGAATTATAGGCAACCCGGCTCCCATGATGGGAGCCGGGTAGAGAGGTATATTAGAGGGCGTGATCGATACGGATGTCAATCGGCGCTGATGGGATAGTCGCCGTTTTGACCGGAGCAGAGACCCCTTCGAAGGCCCCTTCCTTGTTCATGACGTTGCCACCACGAGAGAGACGCGCCTTGAATTGCAGCTCGGGATAGGCTTCCAGCTTGCTCCCTTCCATCATGGCATCCCCGTCCCCGAGGGAGAGGGTAAGAGGCAGAGTGGGGCCGGCGATACGCTTCACCGCGATAGGCATGGGCGGCCCGTTGGGCACCACCGCAAACACGAACAGATGGGCATCAGGCGGCAACTGAATGCCCTCGGCCAGGGTGATGTGCAGGGGGAACTCTCCCTCCTTCACCTGGCTCTGGGAAGCCTGTGCCTGCCTGGCAGATTCGGCTACTGGCGCCGCCGCGATGCCACGCGCCTTGAGCTGCGCCCTGGCGTATTCCATGGAGCGCTCCACCATCACATAGCGAGGCGTCCCTTTTTCCATCAGCGGCAACATGGTCTGCCAGCGCGCCAGCGCGGTCTGGAAATCCTCTTTTTGCAGCGCCATGAAGGCATAGACGGAGTGCGCCTCGATATTGCCCGGCTCCTCGGCAATAGCCGCCTTCAGCAGACTATCAGCCTGGGCTTCATCCCCGGTCATCATCAGGGCCTGAGCGTAAGGTACCGCCACCATGGCTTTCTGGGGTGCCAGATCATAAGCATGAGCCAGCGCCTCACGGGCCATCTCGGGATCGTTGCCATCCAGTGACAGGCGACCCAGCAGCAGCCAGCCGCGGTAATCGTTCGGCTCGTCTTTCAAGCGGGTGCGCAGGGCCAGGGTGAAGTCCAGCAGATCCTGTTCGGTCACCTCGGCATTGCGCTCCACCAGAATGCGATTGCTGAGCTCGCCGATGCGGCTGCTGGCATCCTGCCAGCGGGCCACTTCCTGCCAGGCGCCAAGCTTGTAGTAGAGCCCCAGGCTCACGATAAGGAGCACCAGCACACCGGGGATCCAGATCAGGCTCTTGCCGCCACGGGCGGTCTGCTCCACGTCGGGAATGTCGTCCAGCAGGCTGCGCTGCAGTTCGACCAGCGAGTCCGGCTCTTCCGCCAACACCCCCTGTTCCCGTTCTTCGCCAATTTCGAGCAGACGCTGACGATAAAGCTGCTTGTTTAGGGCCGAACGGCTGATGCTCTGCCTGCCCTCGCCGCGCCACAGGGGCAGTACCAGCGCCAGACTCGTCAGCACCAGCAGAGCCGCGATTACTATCCAAAAGGCGGTCATTGTTTCTCTTCCTCTTTGAGCAGCTTGGCCAGGCGGCGCTGCTCCTCTTCGCTCAGGTGATTATCCACTTGCTTGTCGGCCACGGGGGGACGGCGGCTGCGCATCACCACTACCACGAGGCCGATGACGATGACCAGCAGGGGGCCAAGCCAGAGGATCAGGGTGGAGGCCATCAACGGCGGATTGTAGAGGATGAAGTTGCCATAGCGGGCCACCATGTAGTCCACGATCTCCTCCTTGTCCTTACCCTCGCGCACCATCTGGTAGGTCTTGTCACGCAGATCCTTGGCCAGCCCGGCGTTGGAGTCGGCGATGTCCTGGTTCTGGCACTTGGGGCAGCGCAGCTCCTTGGTCAGCTCGCGAAATACCTGCTCCTGATTGTCGTTGTCGAAGGTGTAGACATCGATGGCGGCCATGGCCGGGGCTTGCACGCCCAGACCCAGCAGCAACAACAGGGATACAATCAATACTCTCATCCGGGGCGCCCTCACTTCATGGCATCAAAGATGGGTTTGAGGGTCGAGGCCCAGTTCTGGGGATTGATGTCCCCCACGTGGCGGTAGCGGATAATCCCCTGGCTGTCGATGAAGAAGGTTTCCGGCGCGCCATACACCCCCAGATCCAGCCCCAGCATGCCATCGGGATCATACAGGTTGATCTGGTAGGGGTTGCCGAGCTCTTTCAGCCACTTGATCGCCTTGTCCCGCTCATCCTTGTAGTTCATGCCGACGATGGTGATCCCCTGCCCCGCCAGCTGCTTGAGGTAGGTGTGCTCACCGTAGCAGGTCGGACACCAGGTCGCCCAGACGTTGAGCAGCATGGGGCGCCCCTTGAAGATGTTGCGATCGTACCGTTTGTCGAGATCGTAGATGTCCTGCAGGGTAAATTCGGGCACTTCCTTGCCCACCATCACGGATTCGAGCTTGGTGGGATCGGAGTAGAGCCCCTTGAACAGGAACACAGCCCCCAACAGGAAGACCACGAAGGGGATCAGAAACAGCCAGGTCTTGCGAGTCATGCTTTCACCTCCTCTTCACGACGGCCGAAGCGGTAGCGTTTGTCGAGCATCGCCAGCACGCCACCGATGGCCATGAAGACGCCACCGAACCAGATCCAGCGAACGAATGGCTTATAGTAAATGCGCACCGCCCAGGCCCCGTTGTCGAGGGGCTCGCCGAGCGCGGCATAGAGATCCCGGGTCACGCCGGCATCGATGGCGGCTTCGGTCATCGGCATGCGGCTCACCGTATAGACCCGTTTCTCGGGCTTGAGGGTACCGACATGCTTGCCGTTCTTGTGCACTTCCAGCACGCCCTTGAAGCCGTCGTAGTTGGGGCCGTTCTTTTCGGCAATGCCGGTAAAGACGAACTCGTAATCGGCAAACTGCACCCTGTCTCCGGCCTGCATCCGCAGGTCCTTCTCGATGCTGTAGTTCTGGGTACAGGCAATGCCGATGATGCTGACCGCAAGGCCCACGTGACCCAGGATCATGGCCCAGTGGCTGTTGCCAAGGCGGCGCACGCCGACTGCAAAGCTGTGCTTGTGGGTTGCACGGGCCCAGGTTTCCTGAGCACTGGTGACGATGATCCAGACACCCAGGCCAATGCCCACCGCAGCCCAGGGCTTGAACGCCTCGGCAAAAGCGAGCGGCAACAGCAAGGCGGCGGCCAGACTCAGCAGCAGGGCCAGGATCACCTTGCCCTTGAGCTCGCCAAGCTCCTGACGGCGCCAGCGAAACAGCGGGCCAACCCCCAGCAGCAGGGCAAACGGGATGATCAGCCAGCTGTAGATGTGGTTGAAGAAGGGCGTCCCGATGGAGATGCTGCCAAGCCCCAGCTCCTTGTGCACCAGCGGCAACAGGGTGCCCAGCAGTACGGTGAGCAGACCCGCCACCAGCATGATGTTGTTGGCGAGCAGCAGGGTCTCGCGGCTCCACAGCTCGTGCTTGCCGTGGCTCTTCACATGGGAGCCCTTGAAGGCGAACAGCAGCAGGGAGGAACCAATCACCGCCAGCAGGAAGCCGAGAATGAACAGGCCGCGGGTCGGGTCAGAGGCAAACGCATGCACCGACACCAGCACGCCGGAGCGCACCAGGAAGGTGCCGAGCAGGCTCAGGGAGAAGGCCGACAGGGCCAGCAGCACGGTCCAGGCCTTGAAGGTGGCGCGCTTCTCGCTCACCGCCAGCGAATGGAGCAGCGCGGTCCCCGCAAGCCAGGGCATGAAGGAGGCATTTTCTACCGGGTCCCAGAACCACCAGCCACCCCAGCCGAGCTCATAGTAGGCCCACCAGGAGCCGAGCACGATACCCAGCGTCAGGAAAACCCAGGCCGCCATGGTCCAGGGACGGGACCAGCGGGCCCAGGTAGCATCGAGGCGCCCGGTCATCAGGGAAGCAATCGCGAAGGCGAAGGCGACCGAGAAGCCCACGTATCCCATATAGAGCATGGGAGGATGGAAGATGAGACCGGGATCCTGCAGCAGCGGGTTGAGATCGCGCCCATCCACCGGGAAGTAGGGCAGCGTGCGAGTGAAGGGATCCGAGGTGAACAGCACGAAGGCGGTAAAGCCGACCGAGATGAGGCCGAGCACGCCGAGCACACGCGCCACCGCATCCAGCGGCAGACGGCGGCTGAACAGGGCAACGGCCGCGGTCCAGCCCCCCAGGGTCAGCACCCACAACAGCAGGGAACCCTCGTGGGCGCCCCACACGGCGGATATGCGATAAGCCAGTGGCAGGCGGCTGTTGGAGTTGGTGGCCACATACTGCACGGTGAAATCATTGTCGATAAAAGCCCAGGTCAGGCAGAGGAACGACAACAACAACAGCAAAAATTGGGCATAGGCGAGCGGGCGAGCCGCCGACATCATGCCAAGACGGCCCCATTTTGCGCCAAGCAGCGGGTAGCTCCCCAGCAACAGGGCGGTGGCAAAAGCCATGATCAGAGCAAACTGTCCTAATTCCGGGATCATGGACGGGTTCCTTTCTGGTGAGCCGTGCCCCTGACAGGGGCACGGAGACGAAACGATGAAACGAAAGCGACGGGGATCATTGCTTGGAGCCCTTCAATTGCGCGTCGGTATACTCCGGCTTGTAGTGCATGCCGCTGGTGGCTTCCGCCACTTCCGGCGGCATGTAGTTCTCGTCGTGCTTGGCCAGCACCTCGAAGGCTTCCACCGTGGTGGCATCCTTGAGGGTGCCCTGGGCGACGATGCCCTGCCCCTCGCGGAACAGGTCCGGCAGGATGCCGTCATATTCGACCGTCACCAGATGGCCGCCGTTGTCCACCAGCTGGAAGGCCACCCTGAGGCTCTGGGGATCCCGCTTCACCGAACCGGGCACCACCAGGCCCCCGATGCGCAGACGCTGCCCCTCTTCCGGCTTGATCTTGTCCGGTCCTTTCCCTTCAACCAATTCGCTCGGGGTATAGAAGAGATCGATATTCTGGCTGAGGGCATAGAGCACCAGGCCGCTCACGGTCGCCAGTCCCAGGGTGATGGCGAGGATAATGGTGAGGCGTTTTTTTCGTCTCGGGTTCATAGGGTGTTCTCCATCTGCTGGGCCGCCTTGCGACGGGCCTCGCGTGCCTGCTTGCTGCGCAATTCGCCGAGCAGGCTGCGGGTTTTCATACGGGTAGAAATGACGATACCGACCAGGCAAAGCAGGGTCAGGCCGAAGGAGAGCCAGACGTAAAAGGCGTAGCCGCCCATCGCCAGAAAGTCACTGAAAGAGGCAAAGTGCATGCTTACTTCTCCTGCTCTGCAATCTCTTTGACCCAGGGGCGATGCCACTCCCGCATCAAGAGCTCGTTACGAAAACGCATCAGGGTCAAGGCCCCGAGGAAGGTGGCAAATGCCAGGATCATGATGAGCAAGGGCCACAGCATCTCGGCCGAAATGGAGGGCTTGTCGAATTTGGTGATGGTGGCGCCCTGGTGCAGGGTGTTCCACCACTCCACCGAGTAGTGAATGATGGGCAGGTTGATCACCCCCACCAGCGCCAGGATACCGGCGGCGCGACCTGCCAGCACCTTGTCGCTGAAGGCGTTGTAGAGTGCGATGACACCAAGGTAGAGGAACAGCAGGATGAGCTCCGAGGTGAGGCGAGCATCCCATACCCACCAGGTGCCCCACATGGGCTTGCCCCAGGCGGCACCGGTAAAGAGCGCGATGAAGGTGAACACGGCCCCGACCGGCGCGATGGCGGCCACCGTCATGTCGGCCATGCGCAGCTGCCATACCAGTCCGATAAAGGCAGCGACGGCCATGGTGGAGTAAGCCCCCATGGAGAGGATCGCGGAAGGCACGTGGATATAGATGATCCGGAACGAATCCCCCTGCTGATAATCGGCGGGGGCAAATGCCAATCCCCAGATGGTGCCGATAATAAACGAGAGCAGACTAATCACCGCAAACCAGGGCAACAGGGTACCAGCCAGCTGGTAGGCCCGCTCCGGTTTGGCGTAAGGGTGCAACCATTTCCACATAGCTCACAAAACCTTTTGTTATTAATCGTTTGGCGAGGCCTACCATACCTGTCACGGGTTTACATCAAATACCCCGAAAGCGATAAGCGAGCCTCTCCTTGATCCACCGCAACTTAATTTTTTCAAACAGCGTCCCATTCGGGACTTCTGCAATCTGACTAACTGTGAAGTCAGTTGAGGCTGACCCGCAGGGCTGCCGAGACCGCCAGCGGGGTCAGGGTCAGGGCCCCCACCAGCATGGCGGCCAAAATAGCGAGCTGGCCGCCATAGGGCAAGCTCATTCCAGCCGCATCGATGGCCGATGTTGCAAAGATCAGTACCGGAATATAGAGCGGCAGGATCAGCAGGCTGAGCAGGACGCCACCCTTGCGCAGACCGACAGTCAGGGCTACCCCGACTGCGCCGAGCAGGCTCAGTACTGGAGTACCCAGTGCCAGGGTCGCCACCACCGCCAGATAGGTGTTCATGTCCAGCGACAACAAGATGGCGAGCAAGGGGGAGATCAGCAGCAAGGGCAAGCCGGTCAACAGCCAGTGAGCAACCACTTTGGCCAGCGCCAGCAGCCCGAGTGGATGAGGCATCAACATCATCTGCTCCAGCGAACCATCGCTGAAATCATCGCGAAACAGCCGCTCCAGCGACAGCATGGCCGCCAGCAGGGCCGCCACCCAGATGATCCCCGGAGCGATACGGGCCAGCAACTTGGGCTCCGGCCCTATGCCAAGGGGAAAGAGGGTGATGACGATCAGGAAAAACCAGATCGGGTTGAGAATATCGGAACGCTGGCGCAAGGCGATCAGCAGTTCACGGTGAATAAGGTGCATAACGGCACGCAGCATGAGCTTACTCCTGCAACAGAGGGGTCAGCGACAGGGTTTTCAAACGTCCCTGCATCAGGGTGAGATCCTGGTGGGTGGTCAGGATCACCATGCCCCCCCGCTCCGCATGAGTCAGGAACAGTTGCTCGAGCACCTTGACCCCCTGCTTGTCGATGGCGGTAAACGGCTCGTCCAGGATCCAGAGTGACGGCTTGTCGCACAGCCACAGGCGGGCCAGGGCGACCCGACGCTGCTGACCGGCAGAGAGCTGGCCAGTTGGATTCTCCTCGAAACCGGCAAGTCCCACCCGGGCAAGGATCTGCCACAGGTCGCTGTCCTGTTGCTGAGGGTGATGCAACTGCTGATAGAACTTGAGGTTTTCAAACGGTGTCAATGCCGCTTTGACCCCGGCATGGTGGCCCAGATAGAGCAGATTGGCATGATATTCATCGCGGCAGTGGCGAATGTTCTCTCCATTCCAGCACACCTCGCCTGCAAATGGCTGTGACAACCCGGTCAGCAGACGCAACAAGCTGGTCTTGCCGACTCCGTTCGGACCTTCGATTTGCAGCAGATCACCAGGCGCTACCGTAAAGGAGAGATGTTCAAACAGGGTGCGATCTTCACGCACGCAGCTCAGATTGTTGACTTGAAGCAGCATGAGGATGTTGTCAGGTGGAAAGAAGCGGCCTGCATATTAACACAGTATTGGAGGGGGTCTTTTCAAAGATGCCAATAATCAGCAGGATTTGTGGCGAAGATCGCGCCACAAACGCTTAGAAAAACGGCCAAAACAAATCAGGAAGGCAGTTGCCTTCCTGACTCATCAAGAGCGCCCTTTTCGTAATGAAATCAGGAGCTCAGCTTCTGCCTTCGGCAATTCGCACTCGCTCATGACCTCGTCGATATCGGCGCCCAGCTCGACCATCTTGGCGGCACGGCTGTAAAGCCGGCGTTCCGGATCCTGCAGGGTCAGCTCCTGCTGACGATCGTTGATCTGCTGCATTGCCCCTTCCACCGACTGCAACCGCTGGCCCATGCCGATGGCCCCGGTATGAAGCTCCATCATCTGCTTGCGCAGACTCTCGAGCTGGCCCTGCAGCGCCGCCACGCTGGCCTCGGACTCCTGCTTGCTTCGTTTGCTCCTGAACCAGATGAAACAGGCAAACACCAGTGCAATCAGGGACAACCCCAAGGCAACAATCTCAATGATCAAAACATCACCTTCTTGTTAGAGAGAACCGATCTCGTCCCACTCTTCATCGGAGAGCAGCTTGTTCAAATCGACCAGGATCAGCAGCTGGCCATCACGGTTGCTCACACCCTGGATGAACTTGGCGCTCTCTTCGGTCCCTACCGCAGGTGCGGCATCAATCTCGGAAGAACGCAGATAAACCACTTCCGCCACGCTGTCCACCATGATGCCGATCACCTGCTTTTCAGCCTCGATGATGACGATACGGGAATTTTCACTGACATCCCCGGACGGCAGACCGAAGCGGGAACGGGTATCGATGACAGTCACCACGTTGCCACGCAGGTTGATGATACCGAGCACATAATCCGGAGCCCCAGGCACAGGCGCGATCTCGGTATAGCGCAACACTTCCTGAACCTGCATCACGTTGATGCCGTAGGTCTCGTTTTCCAGTTGGAAGGTTACCCATTGCAGCACTTCATCTTCGGCCAGATTCTGTGCAATATTGCGCTTTTCTGTCATGTTTTATTCCTTTTATAAAAACGTCTACTGCTAAAAACTAGCAATAAAACAACTCGATTGCAGAAGTTATCAGCGACCTTCTATGTTTACCCCGCGCTCCAGCAACAGGAGCAATTCGCTGACATGCAGCAGGGCACACATTTTCTCTTTGACCATGCCCGCCAGCCAGGGGCGCTTGCCCGCCTGATGGCGCCATTTTACCTGATCCCGGTGCAGCAGCTCGGTTCCCCTGAGATGATGGCAGGCGAGGCCCCAGGGGGATTGCCCAAGCATAATCAAATACTTGTATTCGTCCATCTCAAGATGCTGACCCGGCATGACCCACTGAGCCGTATCGACCACATTCATCTTCTGCTCGCGGGAAGTCATCAACCCCTTGTACCAGGATGGCTGACCAAACAGGGAGGTCACCTCCCCCAGTTGGTGGATCCCGCCAAGATCGGTCAGGGGAACCGCAAAGGTCACCCCGGCGACTTCGAAAAACAGGGCCTGAAACTCATTGCCGCTATCGATATTCTGCCAGCTGACCGGCTCGGGGGCCGGTTCGGGGGCAAGCTCCACCGCCGTCTCGGTGATGACAGTGGTCACAGGTTCTGCGACAGCCACCACCTCTTCAGGCCAGGCAGGCTCGACGGGCAGCAAGGACTCTTCGGCGACGATTTCAAGCGGCTCGCTGACGGGTTCCTCATGGGACAGGGCGTCAATTTCGAACTGCACCTGACCCACTTGCGCCAGCAATTCACTCAACTGGGCCAGGCGTGCATCCGCCTCCAGATAAGGGGCTGCCTCAACCAGTGGTTCAACCACACTCTGACGCTGCAGTTGCACCACGGGAGCCAGCTCAGGCTCGTCGGCCTCATCCAGGGAGAGGGCTTCATCCAGCAGCAGGGAGTGGAAATAGTCGTCCATAGCACGGACTTGAATGGTGTCTCTCATGCCATCACCTCCTGCGCCCGCTGCCGTTCAAGGGCATCGAGATAGTTGAGCAGTGTCTCGTAGGCATAGGTTCCCCGACTGCCAGGTGAATAGATGGAGGGCGGAATATGCAGCAAGCTGGCATCCCTGAATTTGGTATCGATGGGGATCACCGCGTTCCACACCGCATCACCGTATTGCTCCTTGATCGATTTCAGGGTCATCAGGGAGGCACGGGTCCGCTTGTCAAACATGGTCGGGATCACGGTATAACGGAACTTGTCCCGCTTGGAGCGCTGCATGATCTCGAATGTTTTCATCATACGCTCCAGCCCCTTGAGGGCGAGAAATTCGGTCTGGACCGGCACCAGGATGCGATCGCAGGCCGCCAGCGCATTGACCATCATGACCCCCAGCACGGGCGGGCAATCGATCAACACGTAATCGTATTGATCCTGAATGCGCAGCAAAGCCCGCTTTAGCACCAGCCCCATCCCTTCCCGATTGCCCATGACCCTGTCCAGGGTCGCCAGCGTGATGGAGGCCGGCAACAGGTGGATATTCTCGAACTTGGTCCTGAGAGTCAGTTTATTGACCAGTTCGGCGGTCGGCTTCACCGACTGGAAGAGTTCATAGAGAGTGCCATCCAGGCGATCGGAATCATAATCCAGATAAGATGTCAGCGAGGCGTGCGGATCGGTGTCAATCAGCAGCACTCGTTGGCCACGTTGGGCCAGGATCCCGGCAAGCGAAACCACTGTGGTGGTTTTCCCCACCCCGCCTTTCTGGTTGGCAACCGTCCAAACAATCACTGTATCAATCCTGCCTTGTTGTTATACGTATGCCGCCACCGGGCAAGGCGATCACCCTGACCTCTCCTGCATCCACCGCCTTCTGAACCTCTGGCACGGGTTCAACGGTCACCGGCGAGACCTTGGTCGGTGCGGGCGGTACCCATGCAAACTTGGATACTGCCACCACCACCTTGCGGTTCTGCACTCGCCCCTGTTCGCTACCATTGTCGGCAAACGGTGAGAACTCGCCATATGCCTCGAAAGCAAGCCGCTCGGGCGCAATGCCATTGGCAATCAGCCCATTCAGTACCGCTTCGGCCCTGGCGGCTGAGAGAGCCCAGTTTGAACGAAAAATTTCATTATGAATCTGTTGGTTATCTGTATAACCCCTGACTCTCACATAGTTATCGACCGGTTTGAGAATACTTGAAATGGTATTGATGACGGGTGCCGCATTTGTGCCCAAAAAGGCGCTACCGCTGCCAAACAGCAGCCCGGCACTCAATTCGATGGTCAGCCAGTTTTCATCCTGAGTCAGCTTGACGATCCCCGCGTCCACCAGAGAGCCCATGTTCTCCTGCAGTTGCAGGTCGAGCTTGGCCAGTGTGGTACCATCCTGCAGTACCGGCACCCCCGAGACAGGCGCAAGCGACGGAGCTGGCGCCGTGGCGCCATCCAGAATGGAGGGGGCCGCAGAAACGGGGTTGGAGAGCAGTGAATCCCCTTGTCCTTCCAGCAAACCATCTTTGGGAGATTGCATGACACTGAATGCCTGGCTCATGCCATCGATGACGGCGCGATACTTGTCCTTGTTGACCAGCGCGACCGAGTAGAGCACCACGAACAGGGCAAAGATCAGCGTCATGTAATCGGCATAGGAGACCAGCCAGCGATCGAGGTGTTCACGCCCCTGCAAGTGCAACCGATAGCGCTTGCGCATGGCTACTCTCCTTTCAGATAGGCCCTGAGGCGCCGTTCAACCTGCAGGCCGTTTTCACCATGGGCAATGGCAATCAACCCCTCCAGGGTCAGCTCCTGGAACAGCGCGTAATGATAATGAAAAGCCCGTAGCCGGTTGGCGAGCGGCAGATAGATCAGGTTGGCAAACCCCACCCCATAGATTGTCGCCACGAACGCAACCGCGATGCCCGCCCCCAGCGCTGACGGCTCTTCCAGATGAAACATGGCCTGGATAAGCCCAAGGACGGCACCTATGATGCCGATAGTCGGGCTGTATCCCCCCATGGCTTCAAACACTCTGGCGGCATGCTCGTTGCGTTCCTGTTCGATATCGATATCCGCCTCCAGCAACATGCGGATATCTTCCGTCGAGACCCCATCGACTATCATGCCGAGCCCCAGACGGGTAAATTCATCCTCTTCCTGCTCCGCTTGGTTCTCAAGCGCCAACAATCCCTGTTGCCGGGCAAATGCAGCCCAGGATTGCAACCGCTCGGCCTGGGTTGCGAGATCCTGATGGGGCGGGGAAAACATCCATAACGTCTGCCGGATGGCAAGCATGATGTATTTTGCGGGAGTCTGCAGTGTCACGGCACCGATTGTGCCGCCCACCACGATGAGAAACGCGGGTCCGTCAACCAGAGTAAGCAGGGAGCCACCATGCCAAACCTGGGCAATGGCAATGGCTCCCAGCGCAAGGAGCAGACCGAGCAGGCCCATGATCAGCGCCCCAACTCGACCAGAATACGCTGAGCCACCTTGTCCAGAGGGAGTGATTCGCTGGCAATGCCTGCCTTGGCAACGGCCTGGGGCATGCCATACACCACGCAGGACGCTTCATCCTGAGCCCAGATGGTGGATCCCTGCTCTTTGAGCAGGCGTGCGCCATCCCGGCCATCGGCACCCATCCCGGTCAGGACGATGGCCAATACCTTGTCGGCATAGGTTTTGGCGGCGGAGGCAAAGGTGATATCGACACAAGGCTTGTAGTTGACCTTGTCATTGCCATCGACAATCCGGATGCGTGCGCCGGCACCTCGGCCTTCCAGCAGCATCTGCCGGCCACCCGGCGCCAGATAGGCATGTCCCGGTTTGAGTACGTCGCCATCTTCGGCTTCCTTGACGCCAATCTGGCACAACCCATTGAGACGAGCAGCAAACGCGGCGGTGAAGGTCGCCGGCATATGCTGGATCAGCAAAATCGGATGAGGGAAATCCTTTGGCAACTTGGTCAGAACATTTTGCAAAGCAACGGGCCCACCGGTCGAAGTGCCAATGGCCACCAGCTGGTAGCTCTTGCCACTGCGTTTGAACGCCACAGCGGGAGCTGCGCGGGTCGGCTCCGCCTGACGTTCAATGCCACGAGCCAGAGCAACCCCGCCCAGCGGGCTGCGAGTCGCAGGCTCGGGAGCCTTCGGGCGTGCTGCCGAACTCATCATGAAACGCTTGCGGGAGATCTCTTTTACCCGCTGTTGCAGCAACCTGACCGCCTCGTCTTTGTCACGGGCGATATCTTCGAATTTCTTCGGCAAGAAGTCGAGCGCACCGGCATCCAGGGCATCGAGCGTCGCCTTGGCACCCTCATGGGTCAGTGAGGAGAACATCAGAATGGGAGTCGGGCACTTGGCCATGATCTCCCGCACCGCGCTGATGCCATCCATCACGGGCATCTCGATGTCCATGGTGATCACGTCAGGACGCAGTGACATCGCCTTCTCGACTGCCTCACGGCCATTCTGGGCCGTATCGATCACCGTCAGCATGGGATCCTGAGCGATGATTTCGCTCACTCGACGGCGAAAGAAGCTCGAGTCGTCGACAACTAATACCTTGACTGCCATTGTTATTTTTCTAACTCCTCGGAGCTGGGTGATTAATGTCTACGCGCATATGCCTTGAGCAGACTCGGCACGTCCAGGATCAGGGCGATACCGCCATCACTGGTGATGGTTGCCCCTGCCATGCCCGGCGTCCCTTGTAGCAGATTGTCCAGCGGCTTGATAACCACCTCTTCCTGACCAATCAGGCTGTCGACCACAAAGCCGATCTGCTGGGTACCGATCTGGACGATGACCACATGGCCCGTATCCTGACGGGAACGCTTGTTAGGCCCCCGCACCAGCCACTTGTGCAGGTAGAACAGCGGAATGGCTTTCTCGCGCACTATGATGGTGAGCTGACCATCGACCATGTTGGCCTTGTTCAGATCCAGATGGAAAATCTCGTTCACACAACCAAGGGGCAGTGCAAAGGTCTGTTCCCCAACCTCAACCATCAAGGTCGGTAGAATAGCCAATGTCAGTGGCACCTTGATCTCAAGACGAGTGCCCTTGCCCCAGGTGGAATCGATATGCACAGAGCCGTTGAGACTGACGATGCTGGTCTTCACCACGTCCATGCCGACCCCTCGACCGGAAATATCGGAAATCTCCGACTTGGTCGAGAAACCGGGGGCAAAAATCAGGTTATAAGCATCGTTATCGCTCATGCGAGCAGCAGTATCCGCATCAAGCACACCACGACTGATGGCGATGGACTTGAGTTTTTCGGGATCCATACCTGCGCCATCATCTTCGATACACAGCAGGATATGATCTCCCTGCTGGGAAGCGCTCAGGGTGATGGTACCCTGACGCGGCTTGCCCGCTTTCTCGCGCACATCCGGCATCTCGACGCCGTGGTCGCAAGAGTTGCGCACCAGGTGCACCAGCGGATCCGCCAGCGCCTCAACCAGATTTTTGTCCAGGTCGGTATCTTCGCCGACCATCACCAGTTCGATCTCTTTCTTGAGGGTTCTGGCAAGATCGCGCACAACCCGGGGGAAGCGGCCAAACACCTTCTTGATGGGCTGCATTCGGGTTTTCATGACCGCACCTTGCAAGTCGGCAGTCACGACATCAAGGTTGGCGACCGCCTTCGACATCTCTTCATCATTGCTGGCAATACCCAGGCTCACCAGGCGGTTGCGCACCAGCACCAGTTCTCCCACCATGTTCATGATGACGTCCAGGGTCTTGGTGTCGACTCGTACCGTGGTATCGCTTTGTACCGCGCTGTTTTCAGCCGGCGCCGCCGCCTTCGCAGGCGCTGGTGCTGCTTTAGCGGACGTCTCGGCCGGTTTCGCCGGAGCGGCTGGAGCCGGTTTGGCGACTGGAGCAGGTGTCGGTGCAGCAGGTGCGGGCGCCGCCGATGATGTTACAGGTGAAGAGGTCTTGGCTGCAGATGCCATTGTGCTCTGCGGCCCCTGGCCGCGGCCATGCAGCTCATCCAGCAGGCGCTCAAACTCGTCATCATCAATCAGTTCATCGACTTCCTTTTGAACCGATTTCAACGGATTGATGTCTGGCGCCCCAATATGCTGGCCTTGGCCATGAAGCTGATCCAGCAGAGCTTCAAACTCATCATCGGTAATATCACCGGAATCGCTGGCAACGGGAGCGGGGGCCGAGGCCGAAACGGCCTTGGTCGGTGCTCCGCCGACACCATGCAACTCGTCCAGCAGACGTTCGAATTCGTCCGCAGAAATTTCATCTATTGAACCACCGCCATTTACCGGTGCGGGTTCATTATCGTCAACCATGGGAGCCGCGACGTCAGGCTCTGAAGCCATGACGGGCTCAGGTTCTACTACGGGCTCCGGTTCTGCCACAGCAGGCGCAGCACCACCACCCGAAGTGATCAACTGCTCTTCCCCTTCAGGCTTGCACAGCTCATGCAGGTCATGGAGCAGATCGTCGGAGGCAGGGCTTGGTGCTTCGCGATTCTGGACCTGGGCAAACATAACGTTGATCGCATCCAGTGCCTGCAGAATGACATCCATCAGCTCTGCGGTGACGGTACGCTTGCCGTTGCGCAAAATATCAAAGACGTTTTCCGCACCGTGGCATACGTCAACCAGTTCTCCCAGCGACAGGAACCCGGCGCCCCCTTTCACGGTATGGAAACCGCGGAAGATGGCATTTAACAGGTTTTTGTCATCTGGCCGTTTTTCCAAGTCGACCAGCTGCTCAGACAACTGTTCCAATATTTCGGAGGCTTCGACCAAAAAATCTTGCAGTATGTCTTCATCAACTTCGAAGGCCATGCGTCACTCCATTAGAATCCCAGGCTAGACAGCAGATCGTCCACATCATCCTGACCATTAACCACATCGGAACGCGCTTCCGGGTTCATGATGGGACCTTCTGCTTCAATCCCGTTGACAGGAAGGCTACGAGTTGAATGCTCGGCAGAGGCTTCACCAAACATGGTCAGCATTTCTATTAATTTTGTTTCAACTTCCTGAACAAGCTTGATGACCTTGCGGATCATCTGCCCGGTCAAATCCTGAAAATCTTGTGCCATCAGAATTTCAGTCAGCAGTTGCCGTAATTTATCGGCATCAGCCTCAGAAGCCTTTATAAAATCATCGAGTTGGTGACATAACGCCTTGAACTGGCCCACGCTCATGTCACGGGACATCAATGCATTCCAGTTTGGCAACACCAGCTGGATATTGTCGTTGAGGCGATCCGCTATCGGCAAACTGGCTTCTACGGCATCCATGGTGCGGTTGGCAGCCTTGTCCGTCATGTCGATGACGTAACTGAGGCGCTCCCGCGCGTCCGGAATTTCGTGAGTAGCCAGATCGGGAATACGGGGATCGAGACGAAATTCTTGCAGGGAATTGTGCAGTTGTCGTGTCAGCTGACCGACCTTGTCGAACAGATCGGAGGCATTGGGGGCACACACTTGCGCAAGCAAATCGTCGGCCAACTCAAATTCGCCTTGCTCCAGATGAGCAACAAGCATCCTTGCCTGGTCGAGCGAAATCATTGCTCTCGTTTTGGCCATCATCCCTGCCACCCCTTAGCCAATGCGTTCAAAAATTTTATCGAGCTTTTCCTTGAGCGTCGCAGCAGTGAAAGGCTTGACGATATAGCCATTGACCCCAGCCTGAGCGGCTTCGATGATCTGCTCACGCTTGGCCTCCGCCGTTACCATCAATACCGGCAGGTGCTTGAGTTTGTCATCGACACGAATGGCCTTGAGCAGGTCGATACCTTGCATGCCGGGCATGTTCCAGTCGGTTACCACAAACTGGAAATCACCATTTTTCAGCATCGGCAATGCGGTATTGCCATCATCCGCCTCATGGGTATTGTTGTATCCCAGATCGCGCAGCAAGTTCTTGATAATCCGGCGCATCGTTGAAAAGTCATCAACAATGAGGATTTTCATGTTCTTGTCCAAAATTCCCTCCTAAATAGCCGCCTCGGCGGCTCACTTACATGATGCTAAAAACGGGTTGTGTCCTGCGGATTATGCCTTAGTGTTTCACCTCAGTGTAGCCAGTACAGACACTTATAGATGCCAATCTCGCAAACGGGCGCGTAGTCGGTGCATTGCCTGACTATGGATCTGGCTCACCCGGGACTCACTGACGCTCAAAACCTCGCCAATCTCGCGTAAATTCAGCTCTTCGTCGTAGTAAAGAGAGAGAACCAGGGCTTCTCTCTCTGGCAGGCGACCAATTTGCTCGGATAATTCAATCTGAAATCGTTCTGCGGCCAATTCATCGAATCCGGATCCGGCAGGAGTGTCATCGGGCTGCCCGATCACGTCTTCACTGACCCCGAGATCCTCGATACCGATAATTTTTCCACAAGAAACATCCTGCAACATGGCGTGGTACTCGTTGATCGAGACCCCCATATGAGCCGCGACATCGGTATCACGCGCATCCCGCCCCTGCGACTGCTCCACATTCTCGATGGCTTCGGCGATCGCCCGGCTGTTGCGATGCACGGAACGAGGCACCCAGTCACCACGCCTGATCTCGTCGAGCATGGCGCCGCGGATGCGGATCCCGGCATAGGTTTCAAAACTGGCGCCCTTGCTGCCGTCAAAATTGCGGGAGGCTTCAAGCAGCCCAATCATACCTGCCTGGATCAGGTCATCCAGCAAGACACTGCTTGGCAGGCGAGCCAACAAGTGCTGGGCAATCCGTTTGACCAGGGGAGCGTGACGCTCCACCAGCGCATAGGAATCCTGATGACGCAAGTACGCTTGGGCTTTATTCACGGGAACCTTCCTGTGTGGTGGCCGGTTTTTGCAACAGATTTTCCAGGAAAAACTCCAGGTGACCTCCCGGCTGGTTCGGCACCGGCCAACTGGCGGCCTTGTTGGCAAGGGCCCGGAAGGCCAGGGCGGCCGGCGACTTCGGAAACGCCTCGACAATCAGCTTCTGCTTGCGTACTGCAGCCCGCAGGTTGGTGTCATAAGGCACGCAGGCCACCAGCTCGAGAGAGGTATCCAGGAAACGATCCGTCACCCGGGTCAGCTTGGCGAACAGTTCCTGTCCTTCCCGCAGGCTGCGCACCATGTTGGCTACCACCTTGAAGCGGAACACCCCGTGCTCCTTGGAGAGGATCTTGATGAGAGCGTAGGCATCCGTGATAGAGGTGGGTTCATCACACACCACTACCATGATGTCCTGGGCCGCACGAGTGAAACTCAGCACCATGTCAGAGATACCGGCTGCGGTATCCACCAGCAACACGTCGACCTGGGTCTTCATCTCGCTGAAGGCACGGATCAGCTCGGCATGCTGCACCGGCGTAAGCTCTACCATGGACTGGGTACCCGAGGTCGCCGGCACTATCATCATGCCGTAGGGCCCCTCGACGATGATGTCGTCTATGGTGCACTCGCCGGCCAATACGTGAGAGAGGTTGCGATGCACCCTCAGCCCCAGCATGACGTCGACGTTGGCAAGACCCAGGTCGGCATCCAGCACCATCACCCGCTTGCCTTGTGCCGCCATGGCGCCCGCCACGTTCAGTGTCACGTTGGTTTTACCCACGCCACCCTTGCCGCCGGACACGGCGATCACTTTCACTCGATTGTTTTGACGCATTTTGCGCAGACCACTTGCCTGATCCATATACATGTTACTCATAAAACTCCGAATCTTCGGCTTCGCCAAAGCCCGCGCCCCAGAAATAGGGCTCTTGCGTTTCTCGCTCCAGCGAACCCATGGCCGCGCCGACGAGCTGCGCAGCATCGGCAACCTGAATATCTTCCGGAACCCGCTGGCCATCAGTGATGTAACTGATCGGCAAGGCGTTCTGGATACACACGTTAATCACTTCGCCCAGATTCAGACTTTCATCCAATTTGGTAAGTATGCAGCCGCTGAGCGGGATCCGCCGGAAATGGTCTACCGCTTCCTGCATCACCCGACGCTGTGAGGTCGCCGACATCACCAGATAGTTGCGGATCCGTACCTTGGCATTCTTGACCAGGGTATCGAGCTGTTCGGTCAACCGCACATCCCGCTGACCAACCCCGGCGGTATCGATCAATACCAGACGACGATGACGGAACTGATAGAGCGCATTGGCCAGCTCCTCGGCATCCCGCACCTGGCGAACCGGGCAGCCCATGATGCGGCCATAGGTCTGCAGCTGTTCATGGGCACCGATCCGGTAGTTGTCGGTGGTGATGAGCGCCACCTGCTCAGCGCCATACTTCATGGCAAAACGGGCCGCCAGCTTGGCGATGGTGGTGGTCTTGCCCACCCCGGTCGGGCCAAGCAGGGCCACGGCCCCGCCCTGGCGCAAGATCTCGTCTTCGCTGATCTTGAGCTGGGCGGTGAGCACCTCGGCCAGCTGGGCCATCGCCTGATGAATGGGCATGTCTTCCGGGATGAGGCCTGCCAGCTGATCAGCAAAAGCGTCATCAAAGCCCATTTTCTTGAGCTCCTTGATGAGCAAGGCCCGCATCGGCTCGCGGCGCTCCACTTCTTGCCACATCAGTCCGGAGATCTGGTGCTCCAGCAGTTTGCGGATGCTGGCCATCTCCTTGCGCATCCCTTCCATCTCCTGATCCCGCTGGGCAGGCTGAGAAGAACGCCCACCGGCCGCCACTCGGGGCTTGGGTCTGGCAGGCTCGGGAGCCGCCCCCCACTGTCCCTGTTCGGCAAGGGTTTTGGGAGCACTACTGGCCGCCGCCAGACCGGCGGACTGCTGGCCACCAAGCGGTGCCTGGCTGGCCGGTTTGAGCTTTTGCTGGCGGGCCAGCAGGGCAGCCAGGGTATCGGCATAATGTTCGTTCTGCCCCTGAGGCTGGGCAGGTTCGGGGCGATTCATCTGCCGCGCGGCAGACGAAATATTGACGCTCTCATCGTTCAACTGACGGCGAACTGGCGCATCTTTGGGCCCCGGTACCTGGGACTGATAATCGACAGCCGCGACTATCTCCACCCCACCGGTGACCTTTTTGTTGGACATGATGACGGCATCGGGCCCGAGAGTCTCCTTGACCTCGGCCAGAGCCGTTCGCATGTCCTTGGCAAAAAACCGCTTAATCTTCACCCGTCGTCTCCGCTAACTAGTTCTGTCCCACCGCACTGACGATGCGAATCTGCTTGTCGTCAGGCACTTCCTGATAAGACAGAACACGTAATCCAGGAATGGCATTCTTGACAAATTTGGCCAGGGTATTGCGCAAGATCCCCGATGTCAGAAGCACGGCAGGCTGACCTTCCAGCTCTTGCCGTTGTGTAGCTTCCACCAGCGAGCGCTGCATCCGCTCCGCCAGGCCAGGTTCAATCCCTGCTCCATCACCACCACCTGCCTGCAGTGATTGATGCAATATACGTTCCAACTCTGGAGCCAGGGTGATCACCGGCAGCTCGGGATCGGGGCCGGCAATCTCCTGGACGATGAGGCGGCGCAGGGCAATCCGGCAGGCGGCCGTGAGCACTTCCGGATCCGGGCTGCGCGGCGCGTATTCGACCAGGGTCTGCAGGATAGTGCGCATGTCGCGAATTGGCACGCCCTCATTGAGCAAATTCTGCAATACCTTCACCAGGTTGCCCATGCTGATCACCTCAGGCACCAACCCTTCCACCAGCTTGCTCTGATGCTTGCCGATCATGTCGAGCAGCTGTTGCACCTCGTCATGACCCAGCAGCAGGGCCGCATGGTTGGCGAGGATCTGGCTCAGATGCGTCGCCACCACGGTGGCGGTATCCACCACCGTATAGCCCAGGGTCTGGGCATGGGAGACCTGCTCCTTGGCGACCCACACCGCCTCCAGCCCGAAGGCGGGATCCCGGGTGGCAATCCCCTGCACCTGACCAAAGACCTGACCCGGGTTGATGGCCATCTCCTTGTCATAGTAGACATTGGCCTCGCCGGTGCTGACCCCCATCAGAGTAATGCGATACTGGTTGGGTGCCAGATCCAGGTTGTCGCGAATGTGTACCGCCGGCACCAGAAAGCCCAGCTCCTGGGAGAGCTTCTTGCGCACCCCCTTGATCCGGTTGAGCAGCTCCCCGCCTTGGTTGCGATCCACCAGCGGGATGAGCTGATAACCCACCTCGAGACCGATGATGTCCACCGGCATTACGTCATCCCAACTCAGCTCTTTCTGCTCGTGGGGCTGCTCTGCGGTAGCAGGCATCAGCTCGCCCTTGGCCGCCTTGGCCGCAGCCAGCTTCTCGCGGCGCAGCAGCCACCAGGCCCCCAGCGCCGCCAGGCCGCCCAGGCTCAGGAAGGCAAAGTGCGGCATACCGGGCACCAGACCCATCATCAACAGGATGGCGGCGGAGATGATCAGCGCCTTGGGATTATCGAACAGCTGGCCCAGCACGGCCGTGCCCATGTCCTGATCGGTATTTTGGCGGGTTACGATAATGGCGGCGGCGATGGAGAGCAGCAGCGAAGGGATCTGGGCAACCAGGCCATCACCGATGGCGAGCAGAGTATAGATCTCGGCCGATTCGCCGAAGGTCAGATTGTGCTGGGCCATCCCTATGATGAAACCACCCAGGATGTTGATGAAGAGGATCATGATGCCCGCGATGGCATCCCCTTTCACAAACTTGGAGGCACCGTCCATGGAGCCGTAGAAGTCCGCTTCCTGGGTGACCTCCTGACGGCGTTTCTTCGCCTCTTCCTGATTGATAAGGCCGGCGTTCAAGTCGGCATCGATGGCCATCTGCTTGCCGGGCATGGCATCCAGGGTGAAGCGGGCGCTAACTTCAGAGATCCGTCCCGCACCCTTGGTGACCACCACGAAGTTGATGATCATCAGGATCAGGAAGACGATGATGCCGACCGCATAGTTGCCACCGATCACCACGTTGCCGAAGGCCTCGATCACATGACCGGCCGCCGCGCTGCCGTTATGGCCTTCCAGCAGCACCACCCGGGTGGAAGCAACGTTGAGGGCCAGTCGCAACAGGGTGGCTACCAGCAATACGGTCGGGAAGGCGGCAAATTCCAGCGGACGCCGGGTATAGACAGCCACCAGCAACACGACGATGGAGAGGGCTATGTTGAAGGAGAAGAGGATATCCAGCATCAGCGGCGGGATGGGCAGCACCACCATGCCAAGGGATGCCAGCACCAGCAAGGGGGTGCCAAACCCTTTGCCAAGCAGCCCTCTGTACTCTTTTAAACGGCCCAATGATGCCTTGAATTCCATCGCCATTCTCAATTTCAACTCGCAGATGGCAAATTAAAGCAAACATTGAGCCAACAATTCAATGTATTGATTTTGAATGATTTTATTTTGACGACGTCAGAAGTTTGTCATTTGCGATATTCAGGCGGGATGGGGAGATCCTTGGCCAACGGTTGCGGACGACGCCCCTGGCCACGGCGGAATTTCTTGAGCTGGAAGACATAGGCCAACACCTGGGCCACTGCGGCAAACAACCCCTCCGGGATCTCGCGCCCGAGCTCGGTGGAGTGGTAGATGGCCCGGGTCAGCTCGGGAGAGGGCATGATGGGGATTTCGTATTCCCGCGCGATTTCCCGAATTTTCATCGCTATCTCGTCAGTTCCCTTGGCGATCACCTTGGGTGCCGCACCGGGCTTGCCCGCCTCATACTGGAGCGCCACCGAATAGTGGGTCGGGTTGGTGATCACCACATCGGCCTTGGGGATCTCCCCCATCATGCGGCGCATCGCCATCTCCATCTGCAGGCGGCGGATCCGCCCCTTCACCTCGGGCTTGCCCTCGCTGTCCTTGAATTCGTCCTTCACCTCCTGCTTGGTCATCTTGAGCTGGCGCATGTGGTTCCACTGCTGGAACGGCACGTCAATGGCCACGATGGGAATGAGGGCGCAGCAGAGGATGATCAGCATCCACAAAAACAGCTCCAGCGCGTCTATGATGCCACCGGGGAAGCCCTCCAGGGAGAGGTTGAGCAGGTGGTTGAACTGGCTCGACAGCATCCACCAGGCGAACAGGCTGATGAAGACCACCTTGGCAATGGACTTGACCAATTCAATCAGAGACTGCACGCCGAACATCCGTTTGAAGCCGTTGATGGGGCTCAGCTTGCTGAACTTGGGCATCATGGCCTCGGTGGAGAAGTTCATCCCCCCCATCAAGATGTTGCCGACGAAGGCGGCGATGGCCACCAGCGCAAACAGCATCCCCAAGGGAAGTATCAATTCCGACAACAGGGCCGGCACCATGGCGATCATGGCCGCGGGATCGAAGGCTTGATCCCGATCCAGGGTGAAGCCCATGGTAAGCACCTTGATCATGGCGGTCGCCAGGGAAGCCTTGATCATCAGCAATCCGAACACGGCCGCCAGCAGCACGCTGGCGGTTCCCAGCTCCTTGGAGCGTGCAATCTGCCCTTTTTCACGGGCTTGTTGCAGTCGTTTGCCCGTGGGTTGTTCGGTACGTTCCTGATCGGTATCAGCCATGGGTGCCTCCGAAGCACTGGGTGCCGATCAGCTCGCAGCTGACCTCCTGCACCCTCTCCCACATGGTATCGAAATGACCGAGGAAGCCGCCGATGGTGAGCCAGAGGATCAGCAGACCCGACATCATGCTGACCGCAAAGCCGATGCTGAAAATGTTGAGCTGGGGCGCCGCCCGGGTCATGACACCAAACGCGAAGTTGATGAGGAGCAGCGCAACGATGGCGGAGAGCGCCATCACCAGAGAGGCCTGATACATGACCCCGAGAAAACCGATCAGTGTCCGGATGGAGGGGAGCGACAGCCCGGTGTCCGATACCGGCAGCGTCTCGAAACTCAAGATCACCAGGCGCAGCATGATGAGATGACCATCCACCGCGAGAAAGACCAGGGTCGCCAGCATCAGATAAAACTGGCCCACTACGGGGGCCGACTGGCCATTCATGGGATCCACCAGGGTGGCAAAACCCAGGCTGGTCTGCATGGCGATGACCTGGCCGGCCATCACGAAACTCTCCATCAGAAACTGGGTCATCAGACCCAGCGCCACACCGATGAGCAGCTGCTGGGCCAGCACCAGAAAACTGCCGACGGAGAAGAGCTCGACCGGCGGCATCTTGGGTAGTAGCGGCGAGATCAGAAAGGTGATGGCCAGCGCCAGCCCCATGCGCACGCGCGCTGGCGTCAGGCGACTGCCGAACACCGCCATCACCATCAGGAGGCTGCTCACCCGCGCCAGTGGCCAAAGGATGGAAGACAACCACTCCATGATAAGAGCGGTTGTGTAGGTCATCCCACCACCTCGGGGATCTGGCTGACCATCAGGGTAAAGAAGTCCATCAGGCTCTGCAGGCCCCAGTGGGCTCCCGCCCCCAGGGCAAACAGGGTGACGATGAGACGGGGCAGGAAGCTCAGGGTCTGTTCGTTGATGGAGGTGGCCGCCTGAAAGATGGCCACCATCAAGCCGACGAACAGGCTGGGCAGGATCACGGCGCTCACCATGATGTTCACCAGCCAGAGCGCCTCACGAAAGACGTCGACAAAGGTTTCCGGACTCATATGCAGGGCTCCTTGCGCTTGGCCGGCTTAGCCGGCACCCAGTCCGAAGCTGTTGGCCAGCGATCCCAGAATGAGGTTCCAGCCATCCACCATGACGAACAGCATCAGCTTGAATGGCAGGGAAACGATCATCGGGGAGAGCATCATCATACCCATGGCCATCAGGATACTGGCCACCACCAGATCGATGACAAGGAATGGCAGGAACAGCATGAAGCCGATCTGGAAGGCTGTCTTGAGTTCGCTGGTAACAAAGGCCGGGATCAGCACCCGCAGCGGCACGTCGGCGGGCTTGGCCGCCTGGACGTTGGCGATCTCCATGAAGGTATTGAGATCCTTGACCCGGGTTTGGGCCAGCATGAACTGATGGATGGGCAACTGGGCCCGCTCGAGTGCCTCCTTGGCCTGGATGGTCTCCGCCAGATAAGGCTGCAGCGCCTCGTTGTTGATGCGATCCAGCACCGGCGACATGATGAAAAACGACATGAACAGGGCGATGCCGATCAACACCTGGTTGGAGGGGCTCTGCTGCAGACCGATGGCCTGACGCAGGATGCCGAGCACGACGACGATGCGGGTAAAGGAGGTCATCATGATGACCATGGCCGGCAGGAAAGAGAGCGCCGTCATCAAAGCCAGCACTTGCAGCGTCAGGCTGTACTCCTGACTGCCGTCCGCCATGGTCTTGACGGTCACCGCCGACATGCCGCCGTCCTGGGCCATGGCAAGGGGTGACAGCAGGCCGACCAGCAGCCAGATCCAGTTAGCTTTGTTCATGCTTGCCCATCAATTTGCCGAGCTGCTGGGAAAACGCCTGGGGCTGGCTCTCGTCCAGCGGCTCCTCCAGACGATAGAGGAAGTTGACCTGCTGCGGGGTGACCCCGATCAGCAGCTGCTGCTCCCCCACCTTGACCACCATCAGCTTCTCCTTGTAGCCGACCGGCAGGCTGGCGATAACCCGCATCTGCCCGCCCCCCATGGCGTTGGCAATCTTGCTCTTCTTGAGCAGAAAGCCCAGCACCAGGATGAGGCCGATCACCATCAGGCTGGAGAGCAGCCAGGAGCTCAGGCTGGGAGGATTGGCCGCCCCACCGACGTCGGCCAGCGCGGGCAGGGGCAACAGCAGTAACAGGAGCAGGCGCATCATTTGAGTTTCTTGATCCGTTCAATCTGACTGATGGCATCGGCCAACACAGAAGGAATGCCGAACTTCTTGGTCAGCATCCGGGGAGCCCATATCGGCGACACAAAGAATCTTGTCATTTGAGCTTCTTGATCCTTTCTATCTGGCTGATGACATCGGTCAGACGGATACCGAACTTGTCGTTCACCACCACTACCTCACCGTGAGCGATCAGGGTGCCGTTGACCAGCACGTCCAGCGGTTCACCTGCCACGCGATCCAGCTCCACCACTGAGCCCTGGTTCAGCTGCAGCAGGTTGCGAATGCTGATCTGGCTGCGGCCCACCTCCATGGCGATGGTAACCGGAATATCCAGAATGGTGTCGAGCTTGCGCCGCTCCTCGGCACTGATTGGCGCATCGTCCTTCAGCTCCTCGAGGGGGGCCGGCTTGGCTTCCGCCGTTACCTGCTCCTCCAGCGCGGCAGCCCAGGCATCCGCCATCAGATCCTCTTCATCAGTTCCGCTCATCTTGGTTCCTTATGCTACTTCGTGACCCCTGAATCGCTTCAGAGGCCGATTATGGCTGTTGATCTTCGATGCTGCGCTCGAGCTCTTCCAGCTCGGCTTCGCCATCAATGCGTACACCGCCCCGGGTCACCAGATGCATCTCTGTCTTGACCCCTTCCGGGCGTTTGAGCTTGTCGGTGATCTTGAGCGCCACGTTGTCCTTGGTGCGACCCATCTTGGCGTGGAAGGTGGGCAGATCCTCCACGAACACCAGCAGGTTCTCCGGCATCTCCACCGGAATGATGTCACCGGGCTGCAGCTCCATCAGCTCGCGCAGGGTGAGCTCTGTCTCCAGCAGCTTGGCCCTCAGCTCCACCTTGACGTCCATGATCTCGTCGCGCAGGGCCTTGCTCCAGCGCACGTCGGTGTCGCCCTTGTCGCTCTGCACACCGGCATCGAGCAGCTCGCGGATGGGTTCCAGCATGGAGTAGGGCATGGCGACGTGGAAGTCGCCACCACCGCCGTCCAGCTCGATGTGGAACGAGCTCACCACGATCACCTCGGTGGGACTGACGATGTTGGCCATGGCCGGGTTCACCTCGGAGTCGAGGTACTCGAAGCCCACGTCCATCACCGGCGCCCAGGCATCCTTGTAATCTTCAAAGACCAGCTTGAGCAACATCTGGATGATGCGTCGCTCGGTCGGGGTGAACTCGCGCCCCTCGATCTTGGCGTGGTAACGACCGTCGCCGCCGAAGAAGTTCTCCACCAGGATGAAGACGAGACGCGCCTCCATGGTGATGAGCGCCGTGCCCTTGAGGGGACGAAAGCGCACCATGTTGAGACTGGTCGGCACGAACAGGGTGTGGACATACTCGCCGAATTTCAGCATCTGCACGCCGTTGATGGAGACCTCGGCGGTGCGGCGCATCATGTTGAACAGGCTGATGCGCATATGGCGGGCGAAACGCTCGTTCACCAGCTCAAGGGTCGGCATCCGGCCACGGACGATGCGGTCCTGGGAGGAGAAGTCAAACTGGGCAACGCCGGGATCCCCCGCCGCCCCTATCTCTTCCTCTTCGACATCATCGACACCGTGCAAGAGGGCATCAATTTCGTCCTGACTTAACAGATCGCTCACGCTTCACCTATTGCATTACAAAGCCGGTAAACAGCACTTGTTCGATAACGGGGGAAGAGACCAGGTCATTGAGCACCCGACGGCACTCTTCCAGTGAATCCTTGCGCAGCTTCTCCTTGCCCTCGAAGGTCATCAACTGCTCGGCGGGTGCGGCACTGAAGACCCGCAGCAGGGTCCCTTCGATCAGTGGAATATGTTGCTTGGCCAAGGCCTCGTCTGCGGTGCCGCGCACCATCAGCTGGATCTTGATCTGCACCAGTCGATCCCGCTGCGCCCCCGCCACGTTGAACACGAAGGGGCGGGGCATACCGACATAGAGTGACGGTTGGGGCGCCGCATCCTTCGCCGCTGCGCCATCGGCCTGCTCACTCTGCTCACCCTCTGCCGGTTTGTCAGAGCCGGAGAGCATAAACCAGGCCCCTGCACCGCCACCGGCCAGCAAGATGACGGCCAGGGCAATGATAATGATCAGCTTTTTTTTCTTGCCCGCAGCGGGGTCTTTTAGCGTCAGTTCGTTATCGTCAGCCATCCCTTGTCCACCCTAGTCTCAAACTTGTTCGGTATCATAAACTTACTCGGGATTGCATCAAGCATAGAAATCAATTCCGGAACCGTTTGTCGATTCCGCCAGCAAACTTCGGCCGGAACTCGCCACCTCGACGCCACCTTGTCCCTCGGAAGCGCCTGACTGGCCACCCTGCTGGCCCTGTTGACCCTGTCCACTGAAGCCTTGCTGCCCCTGTTGACCCTGCTGGGGGGCCTGCTGCTGAACCTGGGTCTGACCGAGCTGGATACCCTGACCGGCCAGCATTTCGCGCAGCCGGGGAATGGTCTGCTCCAGCATCTCGCGGGTCTGACCATGTTGTACCACAAAATGGACGTTGGCCTGGCTGTCGGCCCCGATCTGGATCTGGATCTTCATCTTGCCAAGGCCGAGGGGGTCGAGCTGGATCTCAGCCTGCTGCAGCTTGTCCGCCAGCATCACATTGACCTTCTGGTGCAGCTCGGCGGGAGCATCCTTGCTGGCCAGGTTCAGATGGGGCAAGGATTGCGGCTCACGGCGCACACCAGCCTCCGGCATGGTTGGCCCCTTGCTCTCCGTTACCTGGGGTTGCGGCTGGCTACCCTGCCCCGGCTGCACGCTCTGGGCGTCATTGCCAGTGCTGGCGGAGGCGGCGCCCGACCGGCTCTTGCTCGCCTCGGCGACCTTCTGCTTCACCTCCTGGGCCATCGCCTTGCGTAGCTCGCTGCTACCTGTCACCTCCATCTGCTGGATACCGGCCGAGATGGTCGACAGCGGAGCCTGGGGTCCCTGGGGTTGAGCCTGGGCCAGTGCCTGTTGCGGCGCCGTCATCACAGGAGGTGTGGTGCCCGCATCGCCGGCGGCCACCGGGCTGCTCTGTACCGCGGCATTGGCGCTGGCCGCCTTGGCCGCGCTGGCATCACTGCTGGCTGAATTGGCGGGTGCGGCCTGCTGGCCACTCTGAGCGGGTTCCTCTCCCTTGCTCCGAGCCTCGGAGGCGCTGGCCTGCACGCTGGCATCAGGTTGCTTGATGCCTTCACCGAACGCCCTGGCCGCCGCGGCCGGCCCCTGCAGGTGCGCACCCTGGCCAGGTGACACCTTGCTCGCCATGGGGGGGATGTCGGGTTTGCTCTTGCTCTCTTCGCCCTCTTTCCCCTGCACTGCCTCACCCTGCTTCAGGGGAGGCGTCTGCTCCTCGCCGGGCAGGCGGCCAGCCAGCTGGGCCAGACGCTCCTGGGCAGAGAGGGGCTTGTCCCCTTTCACGGCACCAGGCAGCCGTGGGTCATCCTTGAGAGAGACCTTGTCATCTTCCCCCTCCAATACGGCATCAGCCAATACGCCTTTTCCTTCATCTGCCGGGGCCATCTTGGACTGCACGGTCTCGGCTTCATCCACCAGGGACGCGGTGGGCTGACTCCCCTCCGTCAAGGCTGACGACACGGAAGGCATTGGCGTAGCACTCGAAGCTGGCAGGGATGTCTCGCCGCCTTTTGCAACCAGAGTCTGGGCCAGCTTGCCCGCTGATGACGAGAGCCCGTCGTTATCGGCCAGCACGTCACCCTCCCCCTCTTGCGGCAAGAGATTGCCGTTCGCCACAAAAGCGGGGTCGATAGCCGCGTCTTGTTCCGCCACCACTTGTGCAGGCAAGGGCACCGCCGGCGCCGTGACCAGGGTGGTGTCGAGCTTGAGGGAGTCTTGCAGACGGAGCAGAAAATCGCTGGCGGGTAGATCCTCTGCTTTCGTGTCGGATTTATCGGATTTGGCGGGTTTGTCAGAGCCGGCAGCCTCCACCTCGGACGACACCTCATCGGTCGCCAAAGATTTGGCTGTCTGGGAAGAAGAAGCCTCGGGGGCACTCTTTACGCGCTCTGGCGCCGAGCCCGTCCCCTGAACCTTGGCGATCTCGGTGGCGAAATCCCCTCTCTGTCCGGACGGGTTGCCGCCATCGCTGCCGCCGGTTTCCGCCACGCCGTTCAGGGAGGCATTTTCCAAGCCATTCGTCAGAGTCGAAGGCGCCTGTGTCAACACTGTCTGCATCATGATGGGATCCCTGAATTCTGGAGGTGCCCACGTCAGGGCTACCGGCAATGTTCAGTTCAAAGCAAGTTACAGGCCAGATTGATGGAAACGCCTCAGTATGGCGTACTCATCCAGCATCTTCTGCTCCTGACGCTGGGCCTTCTGCTGCTCGCGGCTGGCCTGCTTCTCCAGCAGCAGCTCCAC
The DNA here is from genome assembly GCF_041402525.1 of Aeromonas sp. S18(2024). Lineage (NCBI taxonomy): Bacteria > Pseudomonadati > Pseudomonadota > Gammaproteobacteria > Aeromonadales > Aeromonadaceae > Aeromonas > Aeromonas sp. S18(2024). Next base: position 47,905 of record NZ_JBGLQV010000014.1, read on the forward strand.
CGCCTTGCGCCGCTGCTGGGCCGCCAGCCAGGCTTCCCGCCGCTGCTCCAGCGCCTGGCGCACCTGCTGCACCCCTTCGCTCTGTTGGGTGGCGGCCTGTTCGAGCTTGTTGATGAAGGCGTGATACTGGGTATTTTGCTGGGCGCTGATCCCCTGTAGGCCGCGATCGGTCCACTGCTGGTGATAGATCTGGCGGTACTGGTTGAGGGCGTTTTGCTGATCCATGAACAGCTTCAGATCCTGCTGCGCCTTGACCAGCGCCAGCGCACACTGCTGTTCGGCCTCGACCAGCCGCTCGGCCAGCAACACCAACCCTTTACTCATCGCCGCTCTCTCCCCTCATCCGTCGTCAGCGCATCAGCGGCATGGCCACCATCTGCAAGGCTTGCAGGCCATCGTCATAGTGGATGACCTCGCGCATGCCCTGCTGCAAGAACTGATCCAGATAGGGTTTCTGGATGATGGCGCGGTCGATGCGGGGATCCGAGCCCTGGCTGTAGGCGCCGATGGTGATGAGATCCCGGTTTTGCTGATAGAGGGAGTAGAACTGCTTGAGGGTGCGCGCCAGCTCCATGTGCTCCGGCGAGGTGACCATGGGCATGACCCGGCTGATGGATTTCTCGATGTCGATGGCCGGATAGTGGCCCGAATCGGCGAGTTCGCGCGACAGCACTATGTGGCCATCGAGGATGGCTCGCGCCGCATCGGCGATGGGATCCTGCAGATCGTCCCCTTCCGTCAGCACGGTAAAAAACGCCGTGATGGAGCCCTGGCCGTCGCTGCCATTGCCCGCCCGCTCCACCAGCGCCGGCAATTTGGCGAACACAGAGGGCGGATACCCCTTGGTCGCCGGGGGCTCGCCCACCGCCAACGCGATCTCGCGCTGAGCCTGGGCGTAGCGGGTGAGCGAATCCATCAGCAGCAGCACGTTGAGCCCCTGATCGCGAAAATACTCGGCGATGGCGAGCGCCGTCTCGCACCCTTTGAGGCGCATCAGGGGCGAGGCATCGGCAGGGGCCGCCACCACCACGGAGCGGGCACGCCCCTCCTCCCCCAGGATCTCTTCGATAAACTCTTTCACCTCCCGGCCCCGCTCACCGATGAGGCCCACCACCACCACGTCCGCCACCGAGCCGCGGGTCATCATGCCGAGCAGCACGGATTTGCCGACGCCGGAGCCGGCGAACAGCCCCATCCGCTGGCCTTGACCCACGGTCAGCACGGCGTTGATGGCGCGCACCCCCACATCCATCGGCTGATGAATGGGACGGCGGGAAAGCGGGTTGATGCGATGCTGGGCGAACTGCACCGAGTGGGAGGAGAGGATGGGACCGAGGCCGTCGAGGGGCTGGCCGATGCCATCGATGACCCGGCCGAGCAGGTTCATGCCGACCGGAATGCCGTGCTCCTCGGTGATGGGTACCACACGGGCTCCCGGGATCACCCCCTTGAGCTGCTCGCTCGGCATCAGGTAGAGGCGATCACCGGAAAAGCCGACCACTTCCGCTTCCAGAGTGCCATCCAGGGTATCGATGCGACAGAGGGCCCCGATAGCGGCGCGACAACCTATGGCTTCCAGAGTCAGCCCCACCACCCGGGTCAATTTTCCGGCGACGGGCGGCTTGGGCGCGCTATCGCGAACCCGATACCCTTGCAACCGGTTGAGCAACGAGCCGCTCATCTGGCCTCCTCTGATACGAAAAAACGCCCGGGCCGGCCTCGGCCAACCCGGACGCTGTCATGAATGGGGATCCCGGGATGCGTTGTCCCGCAGAAAGTTGCGCAGCAGCTGATCAATACGCCCAGCCAAGGTCAGATCAATACTGGAGAGTTCGGTCGCCAGCTGCAGATCGCCGGGGGAGAGGGTGGGATCGCTTTGCAGTCGCCAGTGGCGCTTGGCGCACTCTTCGGCCCCGAACGCCTGCTCGATCCGTACCACATCGTCGGGATGGAGCATCAGGGTGACCCCCTGCTCGGCGGCGGGCAGCAGGGCCAGCCCCTCTTTGAGCGCCTCCAGCAGCAGACGGGGCGAGGTCTCGGCCTCATGGCGAATCAGCGCACGGGCCAGCTGCTGTACCAGGGCGATGAGCTGCTGCTCCACGGCCTGATCCAGCTCATTCAGGGGATTGGCCAATCGGGAGGCCAGTTCCTGCCAGTGGGCTATCTCCTGCTCCACCAGCTCGCGGCCCATGGCCAGCCCCTCCTCGCGCCCCTGTTCGAGGCCGGCAGCATGCCCCTGTTGCAGTCCCTCCAGCTTGCCCTCTTCCAGCCCCTTGGCAAATCCTGCCTCACGGCCTTCGGCCATTCCCTCTTCCCAGGCAGCCTGGCGAATGGCTTCCAGCTCCTCGGCGGTGATGCTGGGAGTCGGCTCCTGTTCGGGCTCCGGCTCCACCACCTCCTCTTCCTGCTGGTACCAGTCAGGGGAGAGTCCCAGCGCATTGGTCTCGACTTCGGACTCGACCTCCATCTCGGGCCAACCCCAGGTCTCTACCTGGGTGTTATCGTTGTCCGGGCGCACATAGCCACGCAGTTTGTTGTTCATCTTTCAGCAGCGCTCCTCGTCGCGGCCAGTTGCTGGCCCGCCATCACCATACCACTTGTTGATCATGGCTTAGAGGAACTCGTCGCCGCCACCGGAGCCCAGCATGATCTCGCCGGCATCCGCCAGACGGCGGGCGATGGAGAGGATCTCCTTCTGGGCCGCCTCCACTTCGGAGACCCGGATCGGGCCCATGGCCTCCAGATCGTCCGCCAGCATCTCGGCGGCCCGTTTGGACATGTTCTTGAAGATCTTCTCGCGCATCTGATCGTCGGAGCCCTTGAGGGCCCGTTGCAGCAGATCGCCGGGCACTTCCCGCAGCATGGTCTGGATGCCGCGATCGTCCACATCGATGAGGTTTTCGAACACGAACATCAGATCCTGGATCTGCTGGCTCATCTCCTCATCCGACTCGCGGATGGAGTCCATCAGCTGGCCTTCGATGTTGGTGTCCAGATAGTTCATGATGTTGGCTGCCGCCTTCAGGCCGCCCATCTTGGCCGCCTGGGCGCCCGCCGCACCGGCGAACTGTTTCTCCATGATGTCGTTCAACTCTTGCAGTGCCGCCGGTTGCACCTCTTCCAGGTTGGCGATACGCATCACCAGATCCAGGCGCACCTGCTCCGGGAACTGGCTCAGGATCTCGGCGGACTGCTCGGGCTCGAGATAGGAGAGCACGATAGTCTGGATCTGCGGGTGCTCGTTCTGGATGATGCTGGCCACCTGGCGAGCATCCATCCATTTGAGGGAATCGAGGCCGCGGGCACCGGAGCCCAGAATGATCTGATCCACTAGGTTGCTCGCCTTGTCTTCGCCAAGGGCCGCCACCAGCGCCTTGCGCACGAAGTCTTCACTGCCGATACCGATATTGGTGTACTTCTGGATGTCGTCGATAAACTGGCGGTGCACCGCAGCCACCCGATCGTGGCTGAAATCGGACATGGAGGCCATCGACATGCCGAGCCGCTGCACCTGCTTGGGTTCGAGGTGGCGGAAGATCTGGGCAGCATCCTCCTCGTTGAGGCTCAGCATCAATACCGCCGCCATCTCCATGCCGGACATCTGATCCAGGATCAGACGCTGGCTTTCGGTGATATCGTTGCCGGTGACCTGGCTTTTATTCTCTTCAGGCATCTTTGGTTACCCATTCTTTAATGACCTGAGCGGCCAGATCCGGTTCGTTCGCCACCAGCGCACGGACCGCCTTGAGCAAGTCTTCATCCCGGTGCAGATCAGGCAGCTTGAGCTGACCATCGCGCAGTCCAAACACGGGCTCGGCTTCTGCCTGGGCTGCCAACAGGCTCAGTTCGTCGTCGCCACCCAGCACGGTGTGGTTGTCGAAATCCAGCTCCCCTTCCGGCTTGGCATCCGGGTAGAGCAGGCGCTTGAGCATGGGGCGCACCACGGTGACGATAAGGACGATGATGACCAGCACGGAGGCGGCGATGCGCACTGCGCGCCAGAACCAGGGCTGTTCGTAGAGCGGCGGCTCACCCATCACTTCCAGCTCGGGACGGTTGAACGGAATGGCGACCACTTCCAGGGTGTCGCCCCGGGTCACGTCAAAGCCGAGGCCACCGCCGAGCAGACGGCGCAGGGTGTCGAGCTCGGCCTGGGTGCGCGCCTCGCGGGTGACCTTGCCATCGGCACCGGTCACCGACTTGTAATCCACCGCGACCGAGACGGTCATGCGGCGAATGCCCCCCATCTGGCGACGGGTGTGGCTGACGGTGGTATCGAGTTCAAAGTTGCGGGTCGCCTCCTTGCGGGAGCGGCCCGAGGCGGCGGAGCCGGACTCGCCACCGGTCGCCTGCTCGGGAATGTTGGACGCGGCGGGGGGCTGGTTGGAGAGAGCCCCCGGGATGCCGCCGTTGCTGCCGCTGGAGCTGTTCTCCTCCAGGGTCATTTCGGAGCGCACCGCCGGCAGGTCGGGATTGTAGGTCTTGCGGGTCTGCTCCTGCTGGGAGAAGTCAAGGGAGAGATCGACCTCCGCCGTATAATTGTCGGCGCCAAGCACCGGGATCAGGATGGCGTCAATTTTTTGTTTGTATTCGAGCTCCTGCTTCTGCTGCATCGCAAACTCCTTGCGAGTCTGGGCAGAGACGGGATCCTGGGAACCGGAGTTGAGCAAACGGCCGTTCTGATCGGTCACAGTGACGCGAGTCGGCACCAGGCCGTGCACGGCGGAGGCGACCATGTCGACGATGGAGTCCACCTCCCCCTGATTGAGGGCAGAGCCCTTGAGCTTGAGTACCACGGTCGCGCTGGGTTTGCGCTCGTTGCGGGCAAACACGTTCTCTTTGGGGATGGCCAGCAGCACCTGGGCACTGGCCACGCTCTGGAACTGCTCGATGGCGCTGGCCAGCTGGCGCTCGCGGCTCAATTTCAGGCGCTCGCTCTCCATCCGCTGGCTGACGCCGAAGCTGGAATCCTTGAGCAGAATATCTTCGCCGTCATTGGTCATGTCGCTCGCATTGACCAGACCGGCACGGGTCAGGGCCAGCTTGATGTTGGGGTAGTTTTCGGCGCTGACCAGCACGCTCTTGCCATCTACCTGATAGGGGATCTTCTGCTGATCGAGAAAATCGAGGGTCTTGACCAGCTCCTGGGTGGTGTAGGTGCCGAGGGGACGCATGTCCGGCTCCTTGCCCCACAACAGGATAAAGACGGCGATGGCCAGGCAGATGGCCAGCCCCAGGATCAGGGTGATTTGCCGCAGCACGTCGGTGTTGGACAGAAAGCCCAGCGCCGAACTCTTCTGCTCATTTTCATCGAGGGCGGCGGTGCCCTCATCGTTCATCAGCAGTTCGCCGTTTTGGTCAGTAGCCACGATTCAAATCCTTACACTGGCATGTTCATGATGGTCTTGTAGGCATCGACCATCTTGTTGCGGACCTGTACCGTTGCCTCGAAGGCAATGGAGGACTTCTGGCCTGCGATCATGACTTCCGACAGATCCACCGACTTGTCACCCATATCGAAACGGGTGCGCAGATCGTTGGCAGCCCCTTGCAATTCGTTGACGTTGCCAAGTGCCTGCTGCAGCAACTGGCCAAAATCGGAAGTCACCTGGCGACCGGGTTGTGTCAGCGGTGTGGCGCCTGCCTCAATCTTGAGGGCCTGCATCTCTTGCATCAGGCTGCTTGCACTAATTTCCATTTTTCATCCCCAGACAAATCATTGACGCTGACAGGCTCCAAGCAATAAGAGTGCCAATTAGGAAAAATGCCCTCAGGCCAGGGGATTGGGTGGTCGCAGAAGGCGATGACGAACCGGCGCCAGTTACGGCCGCGGCACGGCCCCCTCGCCCAACAACAACCTCAGATAGCTCAGATGCAGATCGTAGTGTTCCCCGGCGGGCAGCTTGACCAGCACTTCGTTGTGAAGGTAACCCGCGCGGCTCGCCGCCAGCTCGGGAGGGATCAGTCTCTCCACCACCAGCCTGGCAACGATGGCATCCGCCAGGGCCATGGTCGCCTCATCGGCACGCCCCCAGCCGAAATGCCCGCGATATTGCGATCCTTCAGGGCTGGGCTCGAGGGGAGAGACCTGCTCCCCCTTGACCCAGAAGGCCATGGGGATCCCATCCTGCAGACGCAGATAGACGCTCTGCTTGTCCCAGCTCGGGGCCGCGTCCATCCCGCCCTGTTCTGCTGCTTGTGTCATGCCACTCTCCTTGTTCTGCTGACAAATCCTGCTTGCGCCCATGAAAAAGAGGGCCGATGGCCCTCTTTTTACTGCAAGTTGCGTCATTTAAACAGACAACAATTCACTGTGAGCGAAGAAAAAGATGCGGTTGCTCAAAGCCTGCGCAATCACTGGGTCAGATCCTTGTCTATCCAGTATTTGGAGCCGGAAATATTGGCGTCCAGCAGCAACCCCTTCTCGCCGATCTGGTAGATGGCCATGCCACCGTTGTACTTGGCAGTGAGCTCGGCGCTCTCCTTGCCGGCCACGGCCCCCACTTCCGAGGTCGCTTCCCATCCCTGGGTGACGAAGGCATCAAACCGCGCCTTGTCTTCAAACAGGATCACCTGCTGGTAAAACTTGCCTCCCAGACCCGCGGCAATACCCGCGCCAAACATCTTCATGTAGGTGTGCTTGCCCGTGGTGCGATCGATTGCCACCCCGGCCCCCTGGTTGGTATGGAGCATCAGGGAGAACTTGCGCGAATCGAACACCGCATAGCCATATGCCTTGTCAAACAGCAACTTGGCCGAAGGTTGCTCATTGAACAACCTCACCAGCGCGGTATCGGCCATGGTGTTGAGGGCAAGGCGCGCCTCTTCCGGGGTCTCGGGTTCGAGCATCTCGTCGAGCTTCTTGTCGGCGACCGCCAGCCACTCCTTGCCGGTGGCGATGCTCTTGTCAGTCCAGACCCCGGCGGTATTGAAGGCATCCTCGCCCCAGGCGGAGACGGAGGCCCAGCTCTTCTTGGAGAAATCGCTGACATCCTGCCAGACCTCCTTGCTGGTCTCGCTGACCGCAGTGCCAAGATCGGACGCCGCCTCTTTCAACTTGGCCCAGTCCGCGTGAGCCGGTGACAACACCAGCCCCAGCGACAGGGCCATCACCCATTTTTTACCCGGATTCATGCCAGATCTCCTCGTATGCTTCGCGGTGTAACAAGCAATCTGTCTTCAGCTGTGACAGCAAACCATACCATGTTTTAGCCGTGGGGTGCCGCTTAGGCCAGAGAGCCACATTATATCCCCGGCCTCTTCGCCAATGAGTCCTCGTAACCGGTACGGCAGACGAATATAAAAAAAGCTGCTCACCTCGCGGTGAACAGCTTTCTGGTTGCCTTGGCGGATGAAAGGCCTTATTCGACCATCATCACCTTGCAGGTGTTGGTACTACCGACGGTTTCCATCTTGTCGCCGTGAGTGAGCAGAACCATGTCGCCGCTTTGCAGCAGCCCCTTGGCCTTGAGCACGTCCAGCGCATCGCGGCACACTTCATAGACCGGCTTGGTCTCGTCGCCGTCAAACAGCACCGGGGTCACGCCGCGGTAGAGATTGGTCCAGGCCAGAGTCTTGTTGTGCGGTGACAGGGCGAAGATCGGCAGACCGGAGCTGATGCGGGACATCAGCAGCGGGGTAGTGCCGGATTCGGTCAGCGCCACGATCGCCTTGACCCCTTCCAGGTGGTTGGCCGCATACATGGTGGACATGGCGACGGCTTCCTCCACCGAGGTGAAGGTGTAACTCATGCGGTGGTTGGAAACGTTCAGGCTCGGGTGCTTCTCGGCGCCCACGCAGACGCTTGCCATGGAGGTCACTGTCTCGATGGGGAACTGGCCGGCGGCAGTTTCGGCGGAGAGCATCACCGCATCTGTGCCATCCAGCACGGCGTTGGCGACGTCCATCACCTCGGCACGGGTCGGCAGCGGCGCATTGATCATGGATTCCATCATCTGGGTCGCGGTGATCACCACCCGGTTCAGACGACGGGAGTAGCGGATCAGCTTCTTCTGCACCCCCACCAGCTCGGGATCGCCAATCTCGACGCCCAGATCGCCACGAGCCACCATGACGGCATCGGAGCCAAGAATGATATCTTCCATCGCCTCGTCGGTGGCGACGGTTTCGGCGCGCTCGACCTTGGCCACGATTTTGGCATTGGAGCCGGCTTCGCGAGCCAGCTCACGGGCGTAGCGTAGATCATCGCCGCAGCGGGGGAAGGAGACGGCCAGGTAGTCCACGTTCATGCGGGCGGCGGTCTTGATGTCTTCCTTGTCTTTCTCGGTCAGGGCCGGCGCGGAGAGGCCCCCCCCCTTCTTGTTGATCCCCTTGTTGTTGGAGAGCGGACCGGCAACAGTCACTGTGGTGTGAATGCGAGTACCTTCGACACGCTCTACCTTCAGTTGCACACGACCATCGTCCAGCAGCAGGATGTCGCCCGGCACCACGTCATTGGGCAGGCTCTTGTAGTCGATCCCCACCTGCTCCTGGCAGCCTTCACCCTTGCCGAGGGCGGCGTCCAATACGAACTTGTCACCGATGGCCAGGTAGATCTTGCCATCCTTGAAAGTGGAAACTCGGATTTTCGGGCCCTGCAGGTCACCCATGATGGCCACGTGGCGGCCGAGTTTGGCAGCAATGTCACGCACCTGGTTGGCGCGCTGGATATGATCTTCAGGAGTGCCGTGAGAGAAATTCATCCGCACCATGTCGGCGCCGGCGCGGATGATCCCTTCCAGGATCCCTTCGCGGTCGGTAGCCGGACCGAGTGTGGTTACAATCTTTGTACGTCTAGGCATGAAAGACTCCAATATGAAGTTGATATGACTTGAAATTCTGCCCCATCAAGCGGATGCCGACAGGCATCCGTTTGCCAGCCATCTGGGTGGCTTTTGTTATTAAATTACAATACTACACCAAAGCAGGGTGGCATAGACAGCCAGGGGTCACCCCCCGACGATTCAGGAAGAGTGCGGTGTATCGAAGCGGGATTCGCGCAGTCCCTCTTTCACTTTTTTCAGGTTTTCGCGAAACTTCATCCCCCGGCGCAGGGTGAAACCGGTCGCCAGCACATCAACCAGCGCCAGCTGGGCGATACGGGAAGCCATCGGCATATAGACATCGGTGTCTTCCGGCACATCCATGGAGAGCACCAGGTTGCACTCGCGGGCCAGCGGCGAATCCTTGGCGGTCATGCCGATGACGGTGGCATCGTTTTCGCGAGCCAGCGCGGCAATCTCGACCAGCGCCTTGGTGCGGCCGGTGTGAGAGATGAGCACCACCACATCCCCCTCTGAGCTGTTGATGCAGCTCATGCGCATCATGACGATGTCATCGAAGCTCACTACCGGGATGTTGAAGCGGAAGAATTTGTTCTGGGCATCGCGGGCGACGGCCGAAGAGGCGCCAAGGCCGAAGAAGCTGATCTTCTTGGACTGGGTCAGGATATCGACGCAGCGATTGATGGCGGAAATATCCAGGCTGTTTTTGGCCGCATCCAGGCAGGCCATGGTGGATTCGAAGATCTTGGCGGTATAGGTATCGGGGCCATCTTCCGCCTCTACGTGACGGTTCACATAGGGTGTACCATTGGCCAGGCTCTGGGCCAGGTGCAGTTTGAAATCGGGAAAACCCTTGGTATCGAGACGACGACAAAAACGGTTGACGGTCGGTTCACTGACGTCGGCCATTTTGGCCAGGGCGGCGATGCTGGAGTGAATGGCAGTTTGAGGAGACGCCAGGATCACCTCGGCGACCTTGCGTTCTGATTTACTGAAACTTTCCAAGTTGTTTGTAATTTTATCAAGGGTATTCATCATCACCACCAGGCATTTTTTGTAATTTAGCTTCAGTGTCTTTGCACTCAACTTACGGCTAAGCAGGTTTCCAATCAACCTGATGACTATACAAGACAAGTGGTTATCGCAACTAACACCTGCCATACAAAGTATGACTCATCTCTAATTATTTCGTACTTTTCGTTACAAAACGTCACCTTGCCCTGAAAGCGCTTACAAATGTTGCAAAGCAACAACACTGTGAGCAGGCGCACGTTTGTGCCGTTCCGGTGGGTGAGCGGGGCCGAGCTCGGATAGAATGGTCCGTCACAATCCAACAATAATCTCGGGACGCCAACGGTCGTCCGAAGCCTGTAACGAAGGAGTTGTTATGCAGCATACCCATGCGCTGGTCGGCGATGTCGGCGGTACCAATGCGCGTCTGGCCCTGTGTGAGCTGGCCACCGGCACTATCTCCCAGGCAAAAACCTATTCAGGTCTTGCCCACCCCTCTCTCGAAGCCGTCGTACGCCTCTATCTGGATGAACACGCAGCAAAAGTAAGCGAGGCTTGCATCGCCATCGCCTGCCCCATCAATGGTGACTGGGTCGCTATGACCAACCACAGCTGGGAATTCTCCATCAAGGAGATGCAAGCCAATCTCGGTCTTGAGCGCCTGCTGGTGATCAACGACTTTACCGCCGTCTCCATGGCCGTTCCCGTGCTGCCGGAAGCAGATCGCATCCAGCTGGGCGGAGAGGCCCCCGTGGCAGGCAAGCCCATCGCCATCTATGGGGCTGGCACCGGCCTTGGCGTAGCCCATCTGATCAAGGCCGATGAGCAGTGGCTGAGCCTGCCGGGCGAAGGGGGACATGTGGATTTTGCCGCCAACAGCGAAGAGGAAGACGCCGTTTTGCAGGTGATGCGTGGCGAACTGGGCCATGTCTCGGCCGAGCGTTTCCTCTCTGGCCCGGGGCTGGTCAATCTCTATCGCGGCCTGGTGAAATCCGATGGTCGCGAACCCGAAGCACTGGCACCGAAAGACATTACCGAGCGCGCCCTGGCCAACTCATGTCTGGACTGTCGCCGCACCTTGAGCCTGTTTTGCGTGCTGATGGGCCGTTTTGCAGGCAACCTGGCGCTCAACATGGGCACCTTTGGCGGCGTCTATATTGCGGGCGGCATAGTGCCGCGCTTCCAGGAGTTCTTTACCGGCTCGGGTTTTCGGGTGGCGTTTGAAGACAAGGGGCGTTTCAAATCCTACCTCAAGGATATCCCGGTATTTCTGATCACCCATGAGGGTCCGGGACTGCTCGGCGCGGGTGCCTATTTGCGCCAGTCGATGGGACTCAAGATCTGAGCAAAGCCTGTCATGACAAGGATCATGCCATGGTTCAGCCTCGATTCAGTGACCATGACATAAAGTGACGTCACGTAATCAAGAGGGCAGGACTTCACATGGAGTGGAAACCTCTCTCATCCACTGGTTACGTTTGTCACCTGACAAGCCTGAACTGTTTCAACCGGCCTTTTGGCCGGTTTTTTTTATGTCCGGCTTACTGAGCCAGCGATTTGAGTTGGGATTTGTCGGGGGGATTGTTCCAGTCGATGGGCCCGTGGGTAAACCGGTACTGCAACCTTGGCAGGCTGAGTTCCAGCCACTCCTCCCTGAAATAGGCATAGCCCTGCTCCCAATCAGGATCATTGGCCCAGCCGGTTTGCAGGAAATAGAGCCGGGTCCCCTGCCCTTCGGGCACGAAACGCAGGCTGACCTGGGTTTTTTGCTGACGGATATGAGACAGAAAAGGTGGGAAATTCCAGCTGAAGCTGAGCAGGTCATAGGGCATGACCGCCATCACCCTGCACCCTTCGCTGCCTCTTTCTCCCAGTGGGGCATCTGGCCTGAAATAGATCTCGAAAGGACCGTTCGGTTCCGCCACCATCAGGCACTCGGGAGCAAGAAAACTGCGCAGACCGCTCTCGGTTGTCCAGGCATGCCAGACATCGTCGATGTGAGCAGGAACAAAAATGTTGCCTTCTATCTGTTTATTTTCCATAAATCAGCGATCCTCAAGCCATCCATACAGGGGACTCCGGCAGTATAGCCTCAGGGCAAAGACAATGGACAGCGCTTAATCACACCCTTCTTATCTGCCTTGTGCTGCAAAGTATTGCCAGCGCTCAACCACCTCAACAGGGAGATCATCATGATCCGACTCATGGCACCAGAAGACAGGCATCATCTTGCCAACCTGTTTCTCAAGAGCCGTCGGGACACCTTTCACTGGGTCGATCCAGCCTGCTTCAGAGCCGACGATTTTGCAACCCAGACCCAGGGAGAAACCATATGGGTGGCAGAGCGAGGGGGATATCTGTGTGGCTTCATTGCCATCTGGCAACCAGATGACTTTGTGCATCACCTCTATGTCAGCGCAGACTGGCACGGCCAGGGGATAGGGCGAGCCCTGCTCGAACAGGGCCTGGCCAGTGCGAGGCGCCAACCCAGTCTCAAGGTAGCGACCCACAATACTGCAGCCGTGGCGTTTTACCATCGCCTGGGGTGGCAGACGACTGAAGAGACCGGACACTGCGAGATAACCGGCCCCTGGTGCAAACTGGTCGCCCCCTGGTCAGGCGACTCTCGGCAAGCCTGACTGACCGACGTCTTCTTGCCTCTCATCTTTTATGGCGCTCCTGATTATTCCCCGGAGCACATCAATAAAGAAGGCCACCCAAAGGTGGCCTTCAATGCGAACAATCAAGTTGCCACTCAATCCTTGGCGGACTCCATGGCACCCTCTTCGGAGTGCTGGGGCAGGATGAGGTTGAGCAGGATGGCGGCAACGGACGCCAGACCCACGCCAGCCAGTGCGAAGTCACCGATCTTCATCTCCAGCGCGCCGACACCCACGGTCAGGGTCACCGCCACGATGGCGATGTTGCGCGACATACCCAGGTCCACCTTGGACTCCACCAGAGTCTTGAGACCGATGGCGGCGATGGATCCGAACAGCAGCAGCATGATACCGCCCATCACCGGCATGGGGATGGAGGTGAGCAGGGCGTTGAACTTGCCGAAGAAGGCCAGAATGATGGCGAACACGGCGGCCCAAGTCATGGTGACCGGGTTGAAATTGCGGGTGATCATCACGGCGCCGGTCACTTCCGCGTAGGTGGTGACGGGAGGACCACCGATAAGACCAGCGAAGCAGACCCCGATACCGTCACCGGCCAGGGTGCGGTGCAGACCGGGATTCTTGGTGTAATCCTTGCCAGTCACCCCGCCGATGGCCAGCACGCCACCGATATGTTCGATGCAGGGGGCGATGGCCACAGGCAGCATGAACAGCGCAGCAGCCCAGTTGATCTCGGGAGTTTCGAAGTGGGGCAACGCCAGCCAGGGGGCATTGGCCATGCCATCGAAGCTCACCTGGCCCATCAGCACGGCAGAGACATAGCCGGCAATCACACCGCACAGGATGGGGATCAGCTTGATCCAGCCCTTGCAGAACACGGCGGCAATCAGGGTCACCGCCAGCGAGATGCCCGCCAGCGTCAGCGCCGTGGTAGCAGGCACTACCTGTTCACCACCGGCACGGCCCATCGCCATGTTGCAGGCAACCTGGGCGACGGAGAGGCCAATCACCATGATCACCGGGCCAATCACCACTGGCGGCAACAATTTGTGCACAAACCCCATGCCGCGAGCCCGGATGATGGCAGCCAGGATGAAATACATGAAACCGGCGGCAAACAGGCCGAACATGGTGGATGGCAGACCCCAGGTCTGGGTGGCATAGATGATGGGAGCGATAAAGGCGAAACTGGAACCGAGGAAGATCGGAACCTGACGGCGGGTGCAGAGCTGGAACAGCAGGGTTCCCACACCGGCGCCAAGCAGGGCCATGGCGGGGTTAAGTCCGGTGAGCAGGGGCACCAGAACCATGGCACCGAAGGCGACAAACAGGATTTGCAGCCCGGCGACGCTTTGCTTGACTAAGGAAAACATGGATGTCCTTAATTTTTTGATAACTGACAGGGATATTTGACACTTTTCAGTTATCACAAGACTTTTTCAAGGCACTGAATGAGCCGATTAGCGTCATTTGTTACCTTTTACTGCTTGGGGAGGGCATGAAACTGGCTTTTTAGGCGGGATTCGTTGCTACAAGCATCGAGGAAGCGATTTTACGCACTTTTATGGCCGGCGCCAATCGTTTTTCCATGCTGTTTTGTTTGTCAATGGCTCCCCTATCCCTCCATCAGCCCGCCCTATACTTGATGACGTGAACCCAGCCGGACAAGGAGTCCCCCATGTCACTGCCCGCTTTCAAACCCAGCCAGCGCAGACTGCTGGTGGGTTCGGCCATCGCCCTGGCCCTGTTTGCCACCCCGTACAGCTATGACTTCAGCCACCATCAGTGGCAGGTGAATCAGGCCTATGCCAAGTCCTGTTTCGTGGCCGGCACCCGCATCCTGATGGCCGATGGGGAGGAGCGTCCCATCGAAACCCTGCAGGCCGGTGAACGGGTGCGGGATCAATATGGCCGCAGCAACCGCATCCTGGCGATCGAGCGGGTACTGCTGGGGGAGCGCAGGCTCTACGGGCTCAACCGGCTGGCTCCCTTCTTCACCGCCGAACATCCCTTCTTGACCACCCGCGGCTGGGCGGCCATCACGCCGGCCATGACCCGCACCGAAAACCCGACCCTCGCCGTGCTGCCGCTCTTTACCGGCATGCACCTGCTGGGCTGGTCGGAGCACGGCAGCGCAGGCAACCTGGCGCTGGCCCCGCAGCCCGCCCTGCTGCTGGTGGAGTCCCTCTGCTGGATTGACGCCCCGCCCACCACGGCACTGTTCAACCTGATCCTCGATGGCAGCCACAGCTATATCGCCAATGAGTTGATCGTTCACAACAAGGATGGCGATGGCAATAGCGGTGGTGGTGGAAGCGGAGGTGGTGGTGGAAACAGCAGCAGTGGTAGTGGCGGCAGTGACAGCGACAGCGGCGGAGGCAGCGATAGCGGCGGAGGCAGCGACAGCGGCGGTGGCAGCGACAGCGGCGGTGGCAGCAACAGCGGCGGTGGCAGCAACAGCGGCGGTGGCAGCAACAGCGGTGGAGGCAGCAACAGCGGCGGCAGTAGCCATGGCGGCGATGACCATGGTCAGGGTGAACACGCCGGTGGAGAACAACATGCAGGAGGAGATCGCCATGCCGGTGGCGAGCAACATGCCGGAGGGGATCGTCACGCCGGCGGTGAGCGTCATGGCGGTAGTCGTGGCCTCGGCAACGGCCTGGATGACAGCGGTCTCGACGATAACGGCGTGGATGCCATCGATGCCAACGGCAACGAGATCCGGGGCGATGGCACGGTCGACGACAACGGCGTGGACGCCGTCGATGCTGACGGCAACAAGCTGCGGGGGGATGGTACGGTAGACGATCGCGACCAGACCCTGACCGATGCTCAGGAACAAACCCTGATCCAACAGGGCTTTAGCATCAAGGAGCAGCCATGAACCGTTATCTGTTGATCTGCCTCTCCTTGTGGCTGTTCGGCTGTGCCGCCCAGCAGTCGGCCCCGCTCTACCACCAGATGGACAAGCAGGACGTGGCGCTGGCCAACCGGGCGCTGGCCGAGGCGTTGCAAACCCGCCCCAAGGGCCAGAGCCTCACCTGGTTCAACCCCGCCAACCGCCACTCGGGCAGCGTCACGCCGCTGCGCACTTTTCGCCACCCCAATGGCCTCTGGTGCCGCGACTACCGCGAGCAGCTCTACATAGGCCAAGCCAGCCAGCAGTGGCAGGACACCGCTTGCCGCAGCAAGGCAGGGCACTGGCTGCCACTGCGCAGCTGACCGCGCCGGTAACAGCCTGGGTAACAAAACAAAGGGGGTGGCCATGGCCACCCCCTTTCATTTCAAGCTTGCCCGGATCACACCCGGCGATAGGGCAGGTAGACCGGCTCCCACATGTGGCTCAGGATGTGCTGCTGCAGATCCTGGCCGATCAGCGGATGGCCGGGATCCTTGCGTACTATGTCTTTCAGCACGGCGGTCGCCACGTGCACCGAGATGCTGCGCAGCTCGCGAATGCGCGGATAAACCGCCCCCTGCGCCAGATCCACCTCGCTCACGCACTCGGCCAGCGCAAAGGCGGCGGTGGTGAAGATGTCGGGGCTTATCTCGCGGATCTGGCTGACGATGGCCGCCAGCCCCACTCCCGGGAAGATGAAGACGTTGTTGCCCTGCCCCACCCGGTAATCCTGCCCCTCGTAGTGCACATCCTTGAACGGGCTGCCGGTAGCGACGATGGCCTTGCCCTTGCTCCAGCGATAGATGTCCTCCGGCAGCGCCTCGCAGTTGGCGGTCGGATTGGAGAGCGGGAACACCATTGGGCGTTCGCAATGGGTCAGCATCAGCTGGATATGCTGCTCCTTGAAGGCACCACCCGCACCGCTGGTGCCCAGCAACACAGTGATGGGCACATGGCGCAGCACATCGGTCAGGTTGGCCTTGCCGGGGACTTCGGTATCCCAGCCCGACAGCAACAGACCCGGCTTGGCATAGCGGCGCTTGTACTCGTCAAGCCCCTCGCGGTTGTCACACACCAGCCCCTGGGTATCCAGGATATAGATGCGATCCCGCGCCGCCTGGGGATCCATGCCCTCGCGGATGAGGCCGGCGCAGATCTGATCCGCCACCCCGACCCCGCCGGCACCGGCACCATAGACCAGATAGTTCTGCTGACCCAGGCTTTCGCCCTTGGCCTTGACCGCCCCTATGATGCCCGCCAGCACCACGGCGCCCGTGCCCTGGATGTCGTCATTGAACGACGGCAGCGACTGCTGGTAGCGGGAGAGATTGTTGAAGGCGTTGGACTTGCTGAAGTCTTCCCACTGCAGCACGGCATTGGGGAAGTGGCGCTTGACCCCGGCTACGAACTTGTCGATGAAGTCGTCATACTCCTTGCCGCGAATGCGCTTGTGGGGCTGGCCCAGATACATGGGGTCATCGAGCAGCGCCTGGTTGTCGGTACCCACATCCAGCGCGATGGGCAAGCAGCAGGCGGGATGGATCCCGGCGCCCAGGGTGTAGAGGGAGAGCTTGCCGATGGGAATGCCCATGCCGCCCACCCCCTGATCGCCGATCCCCAGGATCCCCTGGCTGTCGGTCACTACGATAATGCGCACGGATTTGGCATCGAGATGGCGGGCCAGAGAGCCCATGTCCTCGACGTTTTTCGGGGTGATGTAGAGGCCACGCGGCTTCTGGAAGCGGTGGCTGAACTCCTGGCACGCCTTGCCCACGGTCGGGGTATAGATGTAGGGAGTCATCTCCTCAACATGGCGCGACAACAGGGCATAGAAAAGGGTCTCGTTGCGATCCTGCAATGCCCGCAGGTTCTGGTATTTCTCGATATCGTTGCAGGCGCTCAGAAAGCCCTGATAGACCCGCTCCAGCTGGGCTTCAAACGTTTGCACCTGGGGTGGCAGCAGGCCGTCGAGCTCGAAGTCGGCCCGCTCCTGTTCGGTAAAGGCGGTGCCCTTGTTGAGATTGCGATCGTTGAGCAGATCGGTGCCTGTCAGTGCAACGGGGCGAAAATCTTGTCCCTGCGCATCTTTCCACAGCAGATATTGTCCGGTAGCCATAGTCATTCTCGTTGATTTACATGAAGTTGCCGTTCGGCAGGAGAGCGAGACACATAATGAAATCAATCATATGACGTTTATCAATTCGATTTTGTGAGCTTGGGCATACCCCTGCCCTCCTGCCAGGGGCCAAGGCGAGAAAGTTGTGCCGAACTATCCAACCAGCAGACCAACATGGCCTTGTTTCCCCGGATGGAGAGCAAAAGAAGGGGCGCCGCAGCGCCCCTGTTTAAACAACCTCTGTTTAACCGGATTTGCCCTCTTTGGGCTCATCCAGCTTGTGTTTGACCTCTTCATACCAGAGATCGTGGTGCTCCCTGGCCCAGGTCTCGTCCACCTCGCCAGTCACCATCCCCTCCAGCGCCCCTTCCAGCTGGAACAGGCCCATATAGATATGGAAGATGAAGCCGCAGATGAGGATCAGGGCTCCGACGATGTGGATGAAGCTGGCCCACTCCATCTGGCGGCGCAGCTGGCCGAAGATGGGGAAGTCCAGAAACAGCCCGGTCGCCACCACGATGCCGCCAAACCAGATCAACAGCCAGAAGATCGCCTTCTCGCCGCCGTTGGAGAAGCCCGCCGAGGGGTGACTCCCCTTGTGCTTGCCCAGCATGCCGCCAAATTTCAGGAACCACTGCACATCCACCATGTTGACGATGTTGTGGCGGAACCACTTGATGAGCACCCCGAGCAGGCAGAGGAAGAAGAGCGGGCCCACGTAGTTGTGGAACACCTTGGCGAACCAGATCCAGTTCTCCCACACTCCCATGCTCACCACCGGTTTGATGAAGTACTTGCCGTAGATGATGGCCAGCCCGGACCCCGAGAGGGTCAGGAACATGGCTGCCGTGGTCCAGTGCAGGGCCCTGTCCATCCTGCTCCAGCGCTTGAGCTTGCGCCCGGTTCTGGGTTTGGAGAGCTTGGTCGGCCCCACCACCCAGTACATCAGGGCGCACATGGCGAGCGACCCGAAAATGGCGATGGCACCCAGCGGCGATACCCACTTGGTCTTCACCTCGAACCAGAGCTGACCCGGCACCGAGATGAGTACCCCGTGCTCCGGCGAGCGGGAGGTGGTGGTTCCCTCCTGCCCGTCCTTCACCGCGCGCCAGTAGTCGGCGCCGGCAAAGCCGATCGTCTCCTTCTGGGCATCGGCGAAGCCAGGCGCGCTGAACAGCAGCAAGGCTGTCAGCAGCGCTGTCAGCCAGTGTCTCATTGGCCGCCCTCCTGCTTGCCAAGCTTGAGCCCCTTGCCTCTGCCATCGCGGGGTTTGCTGGCGTCGTGGAACAGATCCTGCTCATCCCCGCCCCAGGCCGCGTGAGGTGCGCCGCGATAGGCCACCCGCTCGCGGAAGATGTCGGAGATGACCTGGGCGTCACCGGCCAGCAGCGCCTTGGTGGAGCAGAGCTCGGCACACATGGGCAGCTTGCCCTCTGCGATGCGGTTGGCACCGTACTTCTGGCGCTCCGCCTCGCTGTGATCCTCCTCCGGGCCACCGGCGCAGAAGGTGCACTTGTCCATCTTGCCGCGATCGCCAAAGGCGGCGGTCTTCGGGAACTGGGGCGCCCCGAACGGACAGGCGAACAGGCAATAGCCGCAGCCGATACAGAGATCCTTGTTGTGCAGCACTATGCCGTCGTCGGTGTGGTAGAAGCAGTCCGCCGGACAGACCGCCATGCAGGGGGCGTCGGTGCAGTGCATGCAGGCCACCGAGATGGAGGTTTCCCCCGGCAGGCCATCGTTGAGGGTCACTACCCGGCGACGCTGGATGCCCCACTCGAGGGCATCGTCGTTCTCGTTCTTGCACGCCGTCACACAGCCGTTGCACTCGATGCAGCGCTTGGTGTCACACATGAATTTCATTCTGGCCATGGGATCAGGCTCCTACTTTACGAAAACGGCACAGGGTGACCTTGGTCTCCTGCATCTGGGTAACCGGGTCATAACCATAGGTGGTGACTATGTTGACCGACTCGCCCAGTACGTAAGGGTCTGACCCTTCCGGATACTTGGATCTCAGATCCTTGCCCTCGAAATGACCGCCGAAGTGGAACGGCATAAAGGCAAGGCCCGGCTTCACCCGCGGCGTGATCAGGGCTTTCACCTTGACGCGGCCACCTTCCGGCCCCTCGACCCAGACATCCTGACCGTCGCGTACGCCGACGTCGTTGGCATCCGCCGGGTTCATCTCGACGAACATCTCCTGCTGCAGCTCCGCCAGCCAGGGGTTGGAACGGGTCTCGTCACCGCCCCCCTCGTATTCGACCAGACGGCCGGAGGTGAGGATGATGGGGAACTCCTTGCTGACATCTTTTTCCTGCACCGAGGCGTACTGGGTCGGCAGGCGCCACAGGCTCTTGGCATCGGGCCAGGTGGCGTAGTCGGCCAACAGATCCCGGCGCGGGGTGTAGAGCGGTTCGCGGTGCTTGGGCACCTGATCCGGGAAGGTCCACACCACGCAGCGCGCCTTGGCGTTGCCGTAGGGCACAAAGCCGTGCTTGATGGCGACACGCTGGATACCGCCAGAAAGGTCGGTCTTCCAGTTCTTGCCCTCGGCTTCCTTCTTCTCGGCCTCGGTCAGCTCATCCCACCAGCCCAGTTGCTTCATCAGATCGGCGGTGATCTCGGGGTAACCGTCCTCCACCTCGCTGCCCTTGGGCCAGGAGTCTTCGGCCAGCAAGGAGACGCCCTGATATTCGAGACCGAAACGGGCACGGAAACCGCCGCCCCCCTCTGACACCGGAATGCTGGTGTCATAGAGGATATGGCTGCCCGGGTGCTTCATCTCCGGGGTACCCCAGCAGGGCCAGGGCAGACCGTAGATCTCGCCGCTGACCGGGCCACCTTCGGCCTTGAGGCTGGTCTTGTGGAAGGTGTGCCAGTTTTGCTGGTGCTCCTTGAGGCGCTCCGGGCTCTGGCCGGTGTAACCGACGGTCCACATGCCGCGGTTGTACTCGCGGGTGATGTCTTCCAAGAGCGGCTGGTTGTTCTCCACCTTGATGTGCTTGAACAACTCATCGGCAAAGCCCAGCTTCTTGCTCAAGAGATACATGATCTCGTGGTCGACCTTGGACTCGAACAGGGGCTCGATCACCTTGTCGCGCCACTGCATGGAACGGTTGGTGGCGGTGACGGAACCATAGGTCTCGAACTGGGTGGTGGCCGGCAGCAGGTAGACGCCGTCGGTACGATCATTCATCACCGCCGCCACGGTCGGGTACGGGTCGACGATCACCATCATGTCGAGCTTTTGCATCGCCTTCTTCATCTCGGGACCGCGGGTCTGGGAGTTGACCGCATGGCCCCAGTAGAACATGGCGCGAATGTTGGTGCCCTGCTCGATAAGGTCGGCGTTCTCCAGCACCCCATCCACCCAGCGGGAGACCGGAATGCCGTTGTTGTTCATCGGCAGCTTGCCGTTGTAGGCCTTGTTGTCAAAACGGGATTTGAGCCACTCGAAGTCCACATCCCACACCCGGGCCCAGTGCTTCCAGGCCCCCTCTTCCAGGCCGTAGTAGCCCGGCAGGGAGTCGGAGGTGACGCCAAAGTCGGTGGCGCCCTGCACGTTGTCGTGGCCGCGGAAAATGTTGGTACCGGCACCGCTCTTGCCCACGTTGCCAAGGGCCAGCTCGAGGATGCAGTAGGCGCGGGTGTTGTTGTTGCCTGTGGTGTGCTGGGTACCCCCCATGCACCAGACCACGCAGCCCGGACGGTTGTCGGAGAGCAGCTTGGCGGCGCCATAGACCTCTTTTTCACTGAGGCCAGTCACCCGCTCCACTTCCGCCGGGGTCCAGCGCGACACCTCTTTTTGCACCTCGTCCATGCCAAAGACACGGGTGCGGATGAACTCTTTGTCTTCCCAGCCGTTCTTGAAGATGTGCCACAACATGCCCCAGATAAAGGCCACGTCGGTACCCGGGCGCAGAGAGAGGTACATGTCCGCCTTGGCGGCGGTGCGGGTGCGGCGCGGATCCACCACCAGGATCTTGCAGCCGTTACGCTCTTTCGCCAGCAGGATGTGCTGCATGGCGACCGGGTGGGCCTCCGCCGGGTTGGAACCGATAAACATGATCGACTTGCTGTTGTGCATGTCGTTCAGGCTGTTGGTCATGGCGCCATAGCCCCAGGTGTTGGCCACACCGGCGACCGTGGTGGAGTGGCAGATACGCGCCTGGTGATCCACGTTGTTGGTGCCCCACAGAGAGGCCATCTTGCGAAACAGGTAGGCCTGCTCGTTGGAGTGCTTGGCGGAGCCGAGCCAGAAGATGCTGTCCGGGCCGGACTCCTTGCGAAGACGCAGCACCTCGTTGCCCACCTCTTCGATAGCCTGATCCCAGCTGATGCGCTGCCACTTGCCGCCCACCAGCTTCATCGGGTACTTGAGGCGACGCTCACCGTGGCCATGCTCGCGCAGGGCCGCCCCCTTGGCGCAGTGGCCACCCAGGTTGAAGGGGTGATCGAAGGCTGGCTCCTGACCGGTCCAGACCCCGTTTTGCACCTCGGCGTAAACGCCGCAGCCCACCGAGCAGTGGGAGCAGATGGTGCGTTTCACCTCGACCGGCACATCGGCCGCCACGGTTTTGGCCTCGGCTCGCTGCATCATGGCCGGTGCCAGCCAGCCGGCGGCCACGGCACCACCCGCCACCAGGCCGGAGTTGACCATAAAGGCGCGGCGGGTCAGCCCCTGACCACGGGAGGTGGCGGCACTGGATTGGTCGGCGGAAGTTGCCGGCTCGGCACGTTTCGTCAGTTTCATAAGATCTCCTTCACTGAGCCGGCTCAGTCGGTGCCGCGCAGGGTGCGATAAAAGTCGTGAACATGGGGGGTCTCCCGATAACCCTTGTCCGGCTCGGTGTCGTGGGTGAGCACCTCTTTACCCACCACCCGGCCGGTGGCACCGGCCAATACCCCTATGGTGGCGACCACGCCGACACCCTTGATCAGGTTGCGTCGTGACGGATCTTGCAGCTTGTCATCGCTCATCTTGTTCTCTCCGACTCTTGTTTTTGTTATGGCCGGCCCGGGGGCCGACATTGCTACGAACGGTATCTGTCATATGGTTATGGGCGAGTTACCACCCGGGCGCCAAACGGCAGGCGCAATTCGTTTTCCAGCTTGAAGAAATCTTCGGCAAGTAGCCCCACCGCACGGTAGAAACAGCCTCCCTTGGCCTTTTGCTGATCGTGGCAGCACTTAATCACCCAGGGAGCGAGGTGGCGCTCATAGAAGCGGTTGCGCTCGGGGTGCTGTTCGCTGACCAGCACCGCCATCACCTCGCACAGGGCCGCCAGGTGATCTTCGGGCTCACACACCCCGCTCTGGCGCTCGAAGCCCAGGGACTGCAGATCGGCGCGCAGCACCGCGAGCGGCAGCTCCATCAGGGAGCCGGTGAGATACCAGGAGGCAAAGGGGACGATTTCCCCCCGGCCGATACCGATAAAGAGATCCTGATACTCCTCGGCCAGGGTGCCCTCGTCGTGGCTGCTGGCGGCGAGCTGCACCAGCCCGAGGCCCCGGGCAAAGGGGCCGGGAACCGGCTCAAGGTCACGCAGCCACTGCAACTGCTCGCCCTTGGGGGCGGCGCGCCACAGGCTTGCCAGCAGGGCATAGAGCTCGGCGCTGTTGCTCTCGAGAGGGGTCATGGCATCTGTCATGGGCAGGGTGCTCTGGTTGTCATCTTGTTGCTGATACATATTGGCCCTCACAGTTTGAGCTGGGCAGCGGGATCCGCCGCCATGGCTTCAAACACATCCTTGACCCGGCAGTCCTCGCACATCAGCAGCCGCTTGGCGGCCTCGTTCTGGAAGTGGGAGTGACCGGCCAGTTTTTGCTGGATGCGGCGAATGAGGGAGGCAGGAGCAAACGCCTTGCCGCAACGAATGCAGCAGGCCGGCTCTTCCGCCTTGAGGTGTTGCACGGCGCGGCGCGCCTCGGGCACAGGCTGCAGACGCGGCACAAGCGCGATGGCTTGCTCGGGGCACGCCTTCTCGCACATGCCGCACTGGATGCAGTCCTGCTCGATAAAGTTGAGGCCGGGCTCGTGACCCACCGCATGCAGGGCGCGGGTCGGACAGACCGCCACGCAGCCCATGCAGAGGGTGCAATCCGCCTCTTGCAGTGCCACTGCGCCATAAGGGGCGCCGTGGGGCACCGCCAGGGACTCGCGGCCCCCTTCGTTGGCCTGCCAGAGGGCGTCGAAGGCGGCAAACAGGGTCTCCCGCTTCTCCCCCTTGAGCGGCTTGTCCAGCAAGGAGCCGGCCACATTGGCCGCCCCCTGGTCGCTCGCCTGCACCACCGCCTGCAGGGAGTGGATGGCGATGCGCTCCCCGCTCAATCCGGCGCCGGCCAGCAGCACGGCGGCACTGGCCAACTCCCGCTCCACCAGGGCACGCACGCTGGCCGGGGTATCGTCACCGAGCGCAATGCGCACCGCGCTGGCGCCATAGGCCAGGGCCGCCAGCCAGCTCTCGAGCCCGAGGCTCGCGACTTCCTCCACCCAGACCGGCAGCCAGTGGCTGGGCAGGGCGGCAAGGCTTGCCTCAACGTCGCTGCGCTCGCTCTCCCCTGCAATCAAGAGCACGGGATGCTCGCCGCCCGCCTCCCGATAGTGCTTGAGCAGGCGAAACAGATAGTCGCCGCTGGTATTGGCATCGGGCTGGTGATAGGCGATCGCCCCGGTCGGGCAGGCGGAGGCGCAGCTGCCAAAGCCCTGACAAAGATGTGGATCGATCTGGATGCGCCCATTGATGGGTTTGAGGGCATCGGTCGGGCAGACATCGAGGCAGCGACTGCAACCGGGCACGCCACGGGCGGTGAAGGCACACGCCTCCGGATCGAGGCGAAAATAGCGCGGCTTGTCGAACACCCCGGTGAGGGCGCACAGCTCGCCAAGCTGCTCCGCCAGACCCGCATCATCCGCCAGATACTGATAACCCACGGGCGGGCGCTCCAGGGCAAACAGCGGTGTCGCCCCCAGATCGGCCACCAGATCGAAGCTGGCGTGGCCATCGGCGGCCTGGGCCTGAAAGCAGAGCTCGGCCAAAGAGATACGCTCCCCCTGACCGTTAAGACCGGTCAACTGAAACTGGCCGAGATACCCCTTGAGCGCCGGCTCGCGCAGGGTCAGCGCCTCAAGGGAGGCGGTGGCGGCGAAGATGGCCTCCAGATCCGCCGCCCCGGCGTCATGGACCTGTTCGCTCACCAGCAAAGTCGGCACAGCCCCTTGCGGCAAGAGGCTGGCGGCGCGGCGGATGCGATCCTCCGGCCCGACCAGCAGCAGGCGGCCCTGACTCTGATAGGAGACAGTGGCCGGGATCAGGTTGTCGGTCTTGACCGTGTGGCGCAAGGCATAGGCGCGCGCTCGCTCATTGCTCCCCGCAGCGCTGGCGGGGCTCAGGCTTGAGTTGTATTGTTCGATGCTCACATGCACTCCTGTGCGCACCACCTCATGGGATGGTGTGCTGTTGGTCTCATGGGAGAGCAAGAGACGAGCCAACTCCCCCGGAAAAAAAGTGACTGACAGGGAGTCAGGATCCCAGAGGTTCCATTCCCGCCTTATTGGTAGGGACATTTTGTCCCACCTCGTTAGTCAAAATGTCCCGACCCTTGTCATGGTCTTGTGGCAACGCCGCTACGAGTGAAGCGGTGTCATCCGCCTCCTCACCCGGCGTGGTTGGCGAGGGTTCAGTCTGGTCGGCATCTTGCTCAGAGGCAGGGGCCACTAGCCAGTTGCGCAGCCCCGCAGTCAGGGCGGCAGGCAGCAGCTCGGGCTGGCTGAAATCCTGGGTGTAGTCATCGAGGCCATCGGGCTGATGGCTGCGAAACATGGCGCGCAGCGCCTCCCTGTCCGGCAAGGCGGGTTTGTCCGATACGGCGGTGGAAGGCGCGGCGGCGGGATCGGAACCGGCGCAAGGGGCACTCCCCTTGTCAGTGCTTACTTCAGCTGGAGGTGGCGTATTTTCTAATGCGCTCGGTTCGACAAGGTCGGATTGGGACGCAGATACACCTTCCATATCGAGCGGCTGCGGCTGTTCATTTGCAGCCTGTTGCGTCTCCCGTTTGCGGGCCGACCAGCGCTTGAAAAACTCACTCATGGGAGCGGCTTCCGACGTCGCTGCCATGCTCGCGGCCATCGGGGCCGGTGGCCTTGACGGCGCCGCAGTTGCCCTGAGGCGCGCCATCGACCCCCAGCTGATCCTGAGCTCGTCCCTTGCCCTTCTTGCCTTTGCGACGGGCCTCCAGCAGCTCGCCGTGGCGGCCGATAAAGGCCTCGGTCCAGGCCTGCAGCGCCTCCGGCAGCGGGCAAGAGAGCACCTGGCGCTCGCCGTCCATATAGGCGGCGGCCACAGTCTGACTCAGCGTGAGCCCATCGGCGACAAAGTCATTATCGACGCGGGTTCCAGTGACAAAGAGGCGCGGCGCGCCGGAGCTCAGGTTGAAGCGATAATCCCCCCGCTCGTCGCGAAACAGGGTGAGGGGCAAGGCACCAGCGGCCTCGGGCTCGGCGGGGTGGAGCGCCGCAATCTCGAAACGGCGGCTCTGCCAGCGGCCAACCTGGCTGTCGATGGCCTGCAATTCGACCCGCAGCCAGCGCTGGTGGGACAAGGTATTGGTTGTGTCTTGCACGGTAACGACTCCCATCAGAAGATCTCTACCGGGCCGCCCTCCCCCCTTGTTTCCCCCTTGCTTGGGGCAATCACAGCGGGCAGATCAGGGCGGCCACGGCCTTAATGGGAGAAAACATAGCAAGAGTGGGGCCAAGGCGAGTTTGGTGGTTGATTGGGGCTTTGATGCTGGTTAGACGTCGTGCAGGACGTAGGTTGGCGCGGGCGTAGGTTGGTGCTAAGCGCAGCGAAGCCCAACATGCGGCGTAAAACCAATCCGCCAGTGCTTGTTCGAGGGAATGGCAATAATCAAATAAGGCCGAATTATCCGATTATTGCCTTTGGAAATTGCTCGCGGTAAACGTTGGGCTTCACTTCGTTCAGCACCAACCTACGATTTCGCCCAACATACGAAATACGATCAAATAAAATAGACGAGATAACATATTGAAACCAAACTAACAGAAACTTATTGTTCACATAGTGTAAATATAAACCCTGTTTCTTTGACCTTGTATGCGATGATATTTTTATCATGCAAAAACTCCATACCAATAGTTACAGTTTCACTATTCCTTTTACTTGGGTCGGACTCCAAAATATGCTCTATATTTGCTTTTATAAATTCAAAATATTGATTGAACATAAATATAACTTTATCTGAATTAAACACAGCATGAAGTGGAGCTCCATTAGCTGTCACCCCCATACCAGGACAAAGGTATTCAGTACCATCACTAACAGTCACGTTTACATTGTAGTGCTTTTTACGTAAAGTTTTGTAGTCTGATATTGTTAGAGGTGTGACATTACTATTTATTTTAAAAATAGCTAATTGATTAGGCCAATTGTCATGCATAATCTGTATAAGGCTCAAGTCACACCATGAACTATGGTCAAAAACACCTAATATATGAGCTTCATGAGCAGAGAAATGAATAAATAGAAGTTCTCCAGTTCTGGTTACAAAACCATCTCTCTCCACACCTAGGCTCAGATGAAAGTGCTGAATTCCCCAATGAGATAACATGTCATCATCGTAGTGCAGATTTTTTAGCTTTCTACTTTGATATTTCTTGAGACACTCACCAACTTTTATCGATTCAATAATACCTTCGTATGCAATTTTGTGCTCCTTAGGGATAGACAGTTCCTTTGATTCAAATACTAAGCGAGCTCTTTTTTCAATAATTCTACATTTGTAACGCTGATACAAATAGATAGGGTCGTACGTCTCTGGCGAATACAATCCAAACTCTGCTTGGAGTCTCTGGTGACAATATTCGCTGTAATCATCAAGTATTTCGTTAAAAACTTCCATACCAATCCTTCCCACTGCTACAGGTTGATTCAATATCCAAATTCTACATTATGGAGCTAACTTTGTATTATCAGATAATGAAAAGGTTGAAGCATCTATACTTCGACAGATTGCTGCAATCATACTTAATAGTTTAGCCTCACTGTTTTTTGACCATCCATTACCAAAGTGTATAGTGATATGAACTGATGTTACAGGCTCACCACTAATAAAAGCCTCTACAGAGAATTCATCAGATATCCAAACACCCTCTATTGCATTGGGGAAGTATTGAGTTACTTTTGTAGAAATCAACTCTTTACTTCCAAGGGGCATGACGTCTTCAACCTCTGAAAGATTTGCTATTGAATTATTACACGGTTTTATTAAAACAAGATCAAAGCTCATATTTTATGCCTAACAGTTTTAATTGAAGATCATAACGCTATTAGAATTTAAAATTAATTTTTTAAGTCGAGTCTAACCCTATCGATTTTATATGAAAAGAATGTCTACTTACTTTTTCAGAGAAATGACGATTTGCACACATAAACTCTCATCTCCGAAATATGCACATGTTTATATCATCTCAATTCACCTGCATTAACTTGGAACAAAACTTGCTATATCCCTCTCCTTAGATCCCGGCAACCGGTCACGAGGGCCCCATGACACCGACCTTTATCAAAAGCAATGCTGCCGCCCAGCTCACCATGGCCGTCGAGGTGATGAATGAGCAGGGGGAGTTGCAGACCCAGCAGATCGCCTGTGAGCGCCCACTCACCGTCTATCTCAACTGGAAGGAGATAGTGACCCTGATGACGCTGGGGGCCCGCCCCGAAGCGCTGGTGCTGGGCTATCTCAAGAACCAGGGCTTTATCGAGGATATTTCGGCCATCGAATCGGTCATTGTCGACTGGGATAGCGAGGCCGCCGCTGTGGTCAGCAGCCAGCAGGCCGAGGATCTGGACAAGTCTCTCGAGAAGAAGACGGTCACCTCGGGCTGCGGCCAGGGCACCATGTATGGCAGCGTGATGAAAAAACTCGAAGGGGTAGTGCTGCCCGCCCCCGAGCTCAAACAGAGCACCCTCTACGCGCTGCTCAAGGCGCTCTCCGCCCATAACGAAACCTACAAGATGGCTGGCGCCGTGCACGGCTGCGCCCTCTGCCGCGGAGCCGAGATCCTCTCCTTTGTCGAGGACGTGGGCCGCCACAATGCAGTGGATACCCTGGCCGGGGAGCTCTGGATGTCAGGCGATAGCGGCGCCGACAAGATCTTCTACACCACGGGGCGGCTCACCTCCGAGATGGTGATCAAGGTGGCGCAGATGGGCATTCCTGTGCTGCTGTCACGCTCCGGCGTCACCCAGATGGGGCTGGATCTCGCCCGCCAGCTCGGCATCACCATGATTGCCCGCGCCAAGGGGCGCCACTTCCAGGTCTTTACCGGCCAGCAGCATCTGGTGCTGGATGACAAACCGCCGGTGCTGCCCCAGGGGCCGTCCGGCCGTGGCCAGCGAGATTGAGCCCGGCTGACCATGAGCGACATCCTCTTTTCTACCCGCCATGAACAGGCTGATGGACTGAACCATGAATGAGTTTATGAACGTCAAGCAGGTGGCCGAATACCTCGATCTCAACGAGAAGAAGGTCTATCAGCTGGCCAACGAGGCGCGCATCCCCGCCACCAAGGCCACCGGCAAGTGGCTGTTTCCGCGATCCCTGCTGGATCGCTGGCTGCTCGGCAGCTGCCATGAGGGGGTGATGAACGACCGGCTGCTGCTGGCAGGCTCGGACGACGTGCTGCTGCACTACGCCAGCAGCCGGCTGGCCCAGCAGCTTGGCACCCAGGCGCTGGTGGGGTACACCCCCTGCGGCACTCGCCAGGGGCTGGCGATGCTGGCCCGCGGCCATGTGGATCTGTGCGCCATCCACTGGGGTCAGGCCGAAGAAGCCCACCTGCGCCACCCGGCGCTGGTGCAGCAGTATCAGGGCCATCGCCAATGGGTGATCGTTCATGGATTTCGCCGCGCCCAGGGGCTGGTACTGCGACGCGGAGCCAGACCGAGGGAGGCCAGAGAAACCCTGGAGTGGCGCTGGGCACTGCGTCAGGAGGGGGCCGGCAGCCAGCGGGCCCTGTTTGAGTGGCTGCAAACCCAGGGGGAGTCCCTGACCCGGATCGAAAGCACGGTGCAGGTCAACAGCGAGCGGGAGCTGGCAGCCGCCATCAGTCGCGGCGATGCCGACGTGGGGCCGGGGGCCCAGAGCACGGCGACCGAGTTTGGCCTCGAGTTTATGCCGCTCTCCCAGGAGTGTTTCGATCTGGTGATGCCGCAGGGGGTCTTCTTTCGCAACCTGTTGCAACAACTCATCGGCTGGCTGCAATCCCCCGAGGGGCGCGAGCTGGCCTCCCGCCTTGGCGGCTACGATCTGACCCAGACTGGCAAGCTGGTGTGGAGCCCGCAATAGGGCCATCCGCTTTCGTCATCCCTTGCCACCACCATGAAAACGGGCCTGCCAATCTGGCAGGCCCGTCTGTTTGATGGAGTGAAAGGTGTTTACCATTCCTTTGGCCCTTCCCTTGGCCCGCCTTCTGGTGAACCTGCCTGCCCTGCCGCCGGCTCGTCCCCTGCGATATCGGGCTCACGCCCTTCCGCTCCCAGCGCGATGCGCCACCCCTCCAGCTGGGCCGGTTCGCGGCCGGCGGGCAGCAGGGCATGGCTATGCAGGCGGATGGTAAAGCAGCTCCCCTCACCCGGGGTGGAGTCCACCAACAGCTCCCCGCCCCAGCGGCTGATGATGCGGTGGCTCAGGGCGAGCCCGAGGCCCGTACCGGTGGCGCGGGTGGTGAAGAAGGGGTCGAAGATCTTGTCCATGATGGCCGCCTCGATACCGCTGCCGTTGTCGATGACCCGCACCTCGGCCCCCAGCAGCTGGCCCGTTTCACTGTGCCAGTCGCGGCTCTCTACCCGGATCTGGCCCCGCTCACCCAGGGCGTGGCTGGCGTTGACCAGCAGGTTTATCAACACCTGCAGCAGCTGCTGGCGATCCGCCTCTATGGGTTGCTGGGCCTGAAGATCGGCCACCAGCTCCACCTGTTGCTGGCGCAGGGCGGAGCGCACCAGGGTCAGGCTCTCCTCGATGATGGGATTGAGGTGCTGCCACACCGGCGCCGTCTCGTAATCGCCGGGGCGGGAGTATTGCAACAGGCTGCGGGTGATGGCGCGAATGCGCTCGATCTGGGTCAGCACCAGGGCCAGCTCCTCGCTGACGGGCTCGGCCGCCTCCCCCAACTCCAGCTTCATCAACTCCACGTTGCCGAGGATCACCGCGAGCGGGTTGTTGATCTCGTGGGCCACCCCGGCGCACAACTCGCCGAGAGCCGCCAGTTTCTCGCTGATAAGCAGCTGCTGGCGCGCCTGGGTCAGCATATGGATGTGCTCCTCCAGCTCAGCAGTCTTCTGCTCGAGGCTTCGGGTGCGCTCGGCCACCTTCTGCTCCAGCTCGTCGGCACTGCGGGCCATCTGCTGCTGATGGGCCTCCTGGCGGTCCAGCATGGCGTCAAACTGGCGTCCCAGCTGGGCCAGCTCGTGATCGGGATCGAGCGCCAGCGGCCCCACCCGGGCCGACTTGCCATATTGCACCTGACGCACCACCCGGTGCATCCGCTCGATGGGGGTGAACAGATCCCGCGCGCCGCGATAGACCAACAGGCCCGAGATTAGCAGCAGCAACACCACGCCGGAGCCAAGCTCCAGCAGGTTGGTCAAGTAGGTGCGGATGAAGGGCCACTCGAGAAAGCCGACATAGAGCATGCCGATCCGCTCGCCATTGGCCCCCAGCAGCGGCTCATAGCCAGAGACATACCAGGCGTCGTGCACGAAGGCGCGATCGATCCACACCTCCCCCCGCTCCAATACCTGTTCGCGCACCGGGGCCGAGACCCGGGTGCCGAGCGCCCGCCCTATCTGGCGACTGCTGCTGGCGGGCACATTGGTGCTGACCCGCAGATCGCCGAGAAACAGGGTAACCGTGCCTATGCTCCCCTCCGGCAGAGTATTTTTGGCAAACACCTGGCTCTTGAGCTCGTCCACCAGCCGGGTGCTGCCGTTGATAAGCTCGCCCCCCTCCAGCACGGCCCAGAGCGAGCCGTCCCGCGCCATCACGGGCGTCAGGGTCAGGCTGACCAGCCCCCGGGTCTCCTGGCCGTTGGCGGCGCTGTACTCCCTGTCCAGCACGGCGCGGCTGGCCAGGGCCGGCGAGTGGGCCAGCAACTGCTCCCGCGACCAGACCACGAAGTGGCTGATGCTGCGCCCTGTGCTCAGGGTGGCCCGCTGTTTCGGGGCCAGCTGATCCAGCTCGGTTCCCGTGCGCAGGTGCAGAAAATCGAGGTCGTAGTTGGCCGCCAGCGGCATCACCCAGGATTGCAGCTCTGCCGGGTTCTGGCGCAGCTTGGTCTGGAAAGTCCAGGCATCGCGCAGGTGCTCCAGGTGCTCGGCCTGGCGCTGTTGCTGCACGCGCACCGCATGATGGGCCACCCCGAGATCGCCGCGCACATTGGTGAGCAGGTTCTGCCAGCTGTAGGTGAGAGTCCAGTAGAGGGTGAGCCCCATCAGGCCCACCAGGGTAAGCATGATGGGCACCGAGGTAAGCAGCAGCAGGCGCCAGCGCACCTTGGTACGCAGCCAGCGCGGGAGTCGGGACCACCTCATGGCAGCCACCAGCGGCTCTTGGGGATCATTCGATGGCCCACTCCTTGAACTTGCGCTCCAGGGTCTTGCGCGCCACCCCCAGTACCCGGGAAGCGGCCGACTTGTTGCCATCAAAGCTTGCCACCACCTGCAGGATGTGGGCTTTTTCCACCTCAGCCAGCGGCCACTCCAGCGGATACCCCTCTTCCCCCTTGCCGGCGGCACTGTCAGGCTGGCTGCTGCGCCAATACTCGGCGGGAGGCTTGCCCAGCAACAGGCAGCGTTCGATGAGGTTGCGCAGCTCGCGCACGTTGCCGGGCCAGGGATAAGCCTGCATGGCCACCACATCCTCGTGGGTCCAGTTCAGCGACCCCATCCCCATCTCGGCGGTGAGCTGGCGAGTGAAGTGGTGTACCAGGGCCGGGATGTCGTCGATCCGCTCGCGCAGGGGCGCCACCTGCAGGGCGACCACGTTGAGGCGGTAGAAGAGATCCTCGCGAAACCGCCCGGCATCCACCTCTGTCTTGAGGTTGCGGTTGGTGGCGGCCACGATGCGCACATCCACCGCGAGTTCCCGCTCGGCGCCGACCGGACGGATGGCCTTCTGCTCCAGCGCCCGCAGCAGGGAAGCCTGCATGGCGAGCGGCATCTCGCCGATTTCATCGAGAAAGAGGGTGCCCTGATGGGCAACCCTAAACAGGCCGTCGCGCCCCTTGCGGGCACCGGTGAAGGCCCCCTGCACATGGCCAAACAGCTCGCTTTCGAGCAACTCGGGGGCGATGGCGGCACAGTTGAGAGGCACGAAGGCCCCCATGCGGCCGGATAGCTGGTGCAGGGCCCGGGCCACCAGCTCCTTGCCAGTGCCGGACTCCCCCTCCACCAGCACGGCGGCGTTGGAGGGGGCCACTCTGGCAATGAGCGTCTTGAGCTCGCAGGTTTTGGCGCTGTCACCGATCAGGGTGGGGGGAAAGAGCTTGCTCACCTCCCGGCGCAGCAGCAGATTTTCCCGCTCCATCTGGCGGCGCTCGATCACCCGGTCCACCGCCTGGATCATCTGTTCCAGATTGAACGGCTTGAGGATGAAATCGCTGGCACCGAGACGCAGCGCCTTGAGGGCGGTCTCCATGTCGCCAAAGCCGGTCATGAAGATGATGTCGCTGCGGCGGGTACCGGGATCGACCGCCTCGTGCCACTCGATGCCGGAGCGGCCCGGCAATCGGATATCGGCGATGATGAGATCGAAATGGAGGCGGCTGCGCAGGGCTTCGGCCTCTTCCACGCTGGCGGCCGTCTCGATTTGGGCGAAGCGCTTGGCCAGTGCCTTGGCCAGAAAGCTGCGCATGCCGGGTTCATCGTCCACGATGAGCAGGGAGAGGGCGGACCAGCGGTTGAGCGGGGCTGTCATGAAAAAAATTCCTCAGATGCACTCAAGGTCGGAGAATGTCCCGATAGTCGGAACGCGAGTGAGACATTTTGTCCTACCCGGAACGAAGCACCAATACCAATTAGTAAATAACGCCCGTCAGATAATCTGAAAAGATACAATAAACTGCTGTTTTCACTCAGCAAAAGATGAAAAAAGGGGGGCATGGAACATGTTTGGCACCCTGTTTGCTAGTCAGAGGCCACCCATTCACCCGAACGAGTTGCATCACCATGACCCTGAATGCCAATTTGAAACGCGCCGCACTCTCCCTGTGCGCCGCCCTGCTGCTGACTACGGCCGCCCAGGCCGAGAGCCCGAAACCGCCGGTTCGCCTCGCCACCACCACCAGCACCGAACAGTCCGGCCTGCTGGGCTGGCTGCTGCCCAAATTCACTGCCGAGACCGGCTACCCGGTGCAAGTGATGGCCGCCGGTACCGGCCAGAGCCTGAAGATGGGGGAAAACGGCGACGCCGACCTGGTGATGACCCACGCCCCTTCCGCCGAGAAGGCCTTCGTCGATGCCGGTTTTGGCATCAATCCAACCCCTTTGATGTACAACGACTTCGTCATCGTGGGTCCGGTCAAGGATCCGGCGGGTCTGGGTCAGATCAAGGATGCCGCCAAGGGACTGCAGGCCATCAAGGAGAAGGGCCAGACCTTCATCTCCCGCGGTGACGAGTCCGGCACCCACATCAAGGAGAAGACCCTGTGGCAGGCCGCTGACGTCAAACCCGAGTTTGCCGGTTACAAATCCATCGGCCAGGGCATGGGCCCGACCCTCACCATGGCCTCCGAGCTTGGCGCCTACACCCTGACCGACCGCGGTACCTGGCTCGCCTACCAGAGCAAGCTGGATCTCGCCGTGCTGCTGGAAGGGGACAAGCGTCTGTTCAACCCCTACCAGGTGATCCTGGTCAACCCGACCCGTTATCCCGACCTCAACACCGACGGCGCCCGCGCCCTGCAAAACTGGCTGGTCTCCGACCATGGCCAGAAGCTGATCGGTGACTTCAAGGTGGCCGGTCAGGCCCTGTTCGTGGCCGATGCCAACGGGAAGTGATGACCTCCCTGTGTGATATGAGGGGGGCTCTGCCCCCCTGTCGGGGAGCGCGCTGATGCCGACGCTCCTCGACACGACTCTGGCGGCCCTCGCCCTGTTGTTCAGCGGTGATAGCGAACTGTGGCAGGTGGTGGGGGTCTCGTTTTCCGTCTCCGGGCTCGCCCTGCTGCTGGTGCTGCTGCCGGCCCTGCTGCTGGGCTTCGCCCTGGCCTACCTGCCGCTGCCCGGCCGCTGGCTCTGGCTCTCCTGCATCAATACCCTGCAATCGGTACCGACCGTGGTGATTGGCCTGTTGCTTTACATGCTGCTGTCGCGGGCCGGCCCCTTCGGCGACTGGAAGATGCTGTTCACCCAGCAGGCGATGGTAGTGGGCCAGATGCTGATCGCCTTCCCCGTCATCGCCACCATGGCCCACGCCGCCTTTATCCAGAGCGATCGCCGCGCCTGGGAAACCGCCCTCACCCTGGGGGTCTCCTGGCCCAAGGCACTGCTCGGCCTGATGCACGAGTGCCGCTTTGGCCTGCTGGCGGCGGTGATCGGCGCCTTCAGCCGCATCGTCACCGAAGTGGGCTGCTCCATGATGGTGGGGGGCAATATTCTCCACTTTACCCGCAACATCCCCACCGCCATCGCGCTGGAGACCCAGAAGGGCGCCTTTACCCAGGGGGTGGCGCTCGGCATAGTACTGCTCAGTCTGGCGCTGTTGCTCAACCTGCTGCTGACCGCCTGCCGCGGCCACAGCTATCTGAAGAATTGAGAAAGAGGATCCCCTTGTTGCTGACCGCTGACGGAGCCCGCCCATGGCCCTGACCGCCCATCACCTTTCCATGTGCTTTGGCGAACGCCAGCTGTTCGAGATCGAGCGGCTCACCATCGCCCGCGGGGACACCATCTGGCTGCACGGCGCCAACGGCGTGGGCAAGACCACCTTGCTCAAGATCCTGGCCGGCCTGCTGCGCCCCACCCGGGGCCACACCAACCTGCCCGGCCGCTGGCAGCGCCGGCTCAACCAGCTGCTCAAGCGGGACGTGGGCCCCGGCCGGGTCACCTATCTGCACCAGACCCCCTACATGTTCGATCGCAGCGTGCACGACAACATCGCATGGGCGCTTGGCAAGCAGGCGGAGAGCGAGATCCGGGTGTTCGAGGCGCTGCGCCGGGTCGAGCTGGAAGGGCTGGCCCGTGAGCACATCAGCATCCTCTCCGGCGGCGAGCGCCAGCGTCTGGCCATGGCCCGGGCCTGGGCGCTGCAGCCTGCCTTTTTGCTGATGGATGAACCCACCGCCAACCTGGACACACATTCGGTTGCCCTGATGGCCGCATTGGCGCAAGATCTGCGGGAACATGGCTGCGGCCTGGTGGTCATCAGCCACCAGAGCAACGCCCTGACCGATCTGTGCGAGCGAGAGTGGACTCTCGCTCGCGGTCAACTGCAAGAGACCACCCCTTTAAAAATCATCGAGCGACATGACTTCAAGAAGCGAACCCCACTCTGACCCCTTCCCCGTTTCGGCCGTGATCCTGGCCGGTGGCCGCGCCACCCGCATGGGGGGCGAAGACAAGGGATGGGTCCAGCTGGCGGGCCGTCCCCTCATCGACCACGTGTTGTGCCGGCTGCGCCCCCAGGTCGACGAGATCCTGATCAACGCCAACCGCAACCAGCCCCGCTATCAGGCGCTGGCCCCCGTCATCAGCGATGACAACGACGACTATCTGGGCCCGCTGGCGGGCATGCAGGTGGGCCTCGCCGCCGCCCGTCACGACTGGGTGCTGTTCGTCCCCTGCGATGGCCCCGCCCTGCCCCTTGATCTGATGAGCCGCTTTCGCGCCGCCCTCACCCCGACCACCGAACTGGTGGTGGCCCATGACGGCGACTGGCTGCAACCTGTGGTGGCGCTGCTGCACAAATCCCTGCTCCCCTCCCTCAGCCAGGCCCTGGCCGAGGGGGAGCGCAAGATAGATATCTGGTTCGCTCGCCACCAGATGGCGGTGGTGAGCTTTGCCGATCAGCCGGATGCCTTCATCAACCTCAACAGCCCGGCCGAACTGGCCGCCTACGAGACGCGCCTGCTAACCCCGGCCACCGAATCCCAACAAGGAGCCGCCCAATGACCCCAGCCCCAACCCTCCCCCTGCTTGGCTTCGCCGCCTGGAGCGGGACCGGCAAGACCACCTTGCTGGAACAGCTGATCCCCCTGCTGGTGGCACGGGGCCTGCGCCTCGGGGTGCTCAAGCACGCCCACCACGACTTCGATATCGATCAGCCGGGCAAGGACAGCTATCGCCTGCGCAAGGCAGGGGCCAACCAGATGATGGTCGCCTCCCGCCGCCGCCATGCACGCATTATTGAGACCGAGCTGGCAGAGGCCGATTTTCGCGAGCTACTGGCCAGTTTCGACCAGACCAGCCTCGATCTGTTGCTGGTGGAAGGGTTCAAACACGAGCATTTCCCCAAGATAGAGCTGCACCGGGCTGCGATCGGCAAGCCCCTGCTGTTCCCCGACGACAGGGACATCATCGCCGTGGCAAGCGATCAGCCGACAGACACCCCCCTGCCCAGGCTCGACATCAATGATCTCGATGCCATCGCCGACTTCGTCTGCGACTACCTGGCAGGCTGCCAGACCAGGGAGCAGAGTGCCGGCAACGGCTTCCTGTCAGTCGAGGCCGCCCGCGACACCATACTGGCGGCCCTGACGCCGAGCAGTGGCTGCACCCTCACGCCGCTGGCGCAGTGCCACGGTGCCGTGCTGGCCACCGATCTGGTGAGCCCCATCAATGTGCCGCCCCACGCCAACTCGGCGATGGACGGGGTGGGGCTGCGCAGTGACGATCTCGCCGCCGGCCGCTGGCAACTGGTGGGGGAAGTGCTGGCAGGCCAGCAGCGCCACGAGCCGGTGCTGGCGGGTCAGGCGGTGCAGATCATGACGGGCGCCCCCGTGCCTCCCGGAGTCGACACCGTGGTGATGCGCGAAGAGACGGTGATGGCCGATGGCTGGGTCACCATTCAGGCCCCCATCAAGGCGGGGCAGAACGTACGCCAGGCCGGAGAGGATCTGGCCAAAGGGGCCGTCGCCATCCCGGCCGGTACCCGCCTCGGCGCCCCCCAGCTCGGGCTCGCGGCCTCCCTGGGTCAGGCAGCCCTGCCGGTACGCACGCCCCTCAAGGTCGCCCTGTTCAGTACCGGGGACGAGGTGCAGGCCCCGGGCGAAACGCTCGCTCCCGGCCACATCTTTGACAGCAACCGCTTCACCCTGATGGCGCTCATTCGCGGCGCCGGCTGTGAGGTGATGGATCTTGGCATCATCCCCGATGATCAGGCCGTGCTGCGCCAGCGCCTCGCCGAGGCGGCCGCCAGCGCCGATCTGGTGCTGAGCTCGGGGGGCGTCTCGGTGGGCAACGCCGACTACATCAAGGGGGTGCTGGCAGAGCTCGGCCACATTGATTTTTGGCGCATCCAGATGCGCCCCGGCCGCCCGCTGGCCTTTGGCAAGCTGGGGGATACCCCCTTCTTCGGCCTGCCGGGCAACCCGGTAGCCGCCATGATCTGCTTCCTGCAGTTTGTCGAGCCCGCCATCGCCCGCCTGCAGGGGCGCAGCTGGCAACCGCTGCGCCTGTCGGCCCTGGCGAGCGAGCGGATGAAAAGCCGCCCGGGGCGTACCGAGTTCCTGCGCGGCGTCTTCCATCAGGATGGCAACGGAGAGCTTCGGGTGCGCACCACAGGGCCCCAGGGCTCAGGCATCCTGAGCTCCATGAGCGATGCCAACTGCCTCATCGAAATCGTGCCTTCCCAACCCGGGATTGCCATCGGGGAACGGGTCTGGATCCACCCGCTCCAGGGCCGACTGGCCTGAACAATTGCGGGGCCCGCAGCAGGGAGGAGCCGGGCCCCGCCACCAACCTGATACGAGACTGACAGTGCGTCTTGATACTCCCCTCTCCCGCCTCGACATCCTGGTCTATGGCCACTATCGCATCGTCCACGGCCTGCGCATCGCGCTCGCCTTCATGCTCACCTTCCTGCTGACCCGCGAGCTGGAACTGCCCGAAAGCACCTGGCCCCTCATCACCCTGGTGGTGGTGATGGGACCCATCTCCTTTTGGGGCAATGTACTGGCCCGCGCCCTGCAGCGGGTTATCGGCACCATCTTCGGCGCCAGCTGCGGGGTGGTGGCGCTCTATCTGGAGATCTACTCCCTGCCGCTGACCCTGGCCTGGTGCGGCGCCATCATGTTCCTGTGTGGCTTTCTGGCGCTGGGCAAGCGCCCCTATGTGGGACTGCTCATCGGCATCACCCTGGCGGTTACCATCGGGGCCCAGCCGGGGGAGATCCAGACCGCCCTGTGGCGCAGTGGCGATGTGGTGCTCGGCTCCCTGCTGGCGCTGCTGTTTTGCAGCATCTACCCCCAGCGCGCCTACAGCCACTGGCGGCTGCAGATGCACCAGATCCTGCAGCAATCCGGTCGCCTCTATCACACCCACCTCTCCCCCAACGTGCTGGAGCGACCCAGGCTCAAGCAGAGTCACTCCAAGCTGCTGGCCACCATGGTCGGGCTGCGCCCCCTGCTGGCTCCGGCGGCCAAGGAGACCCGCCTCGGTGCCCCGCTGTTCGAGGCGGTGCAGACCAGCATGCGCAACCTGCTCTGCACCCTGGAGATGCTGGCCAACACCTACTGGAACGATCGCCAGAGCCACTTTCTGATGCAGAGCACGGCCCAGCTGCAGACCTGTCACCAGGCCACCGAGGAGGTGCTCCACCAGCTCTCCCTGATGGTGAAAAGCGGCGATGGCCGCGGCGCCGAGGCCGCCATCGCCCGGTTGCACCAGGTGGCTCGCGAGATAGCCCTGCCCGCCAACGACGAAGCAGCCATCAATGGCTACCTCTGGCTCAATGTCCAGCTGACCGAACAGCTCACCCATCTGCGCCGCCTGTTGGGGCTGATCCTCACCCCGCCCCACCGCAAGCAAACCCGCTAGTCACCATGCAAAACGCCCCGCAACAGCGGGGCGTTTTTTGTCGGGCCAGGTGCCCGCTTGTCGGCTCGCGCCGGGATCAGGCGGCGGCTTTCTGGGCGGCGCTCATCTTCTCCAGCTCGGCCTGGTTCAGGGTCGACACCAGGCGGCCATCGAAGTAGATATCCAACTGCTCGCCGCGCTTTTCACCGCGCATCATGCTGCTGCGACCATCCAGATAGTGCACCTCCATCTGGGCGGTGGTCTCGTCCAGATAGCTTATCTCCACCTCGCTCACCCCTTGCGGCAGCATGGCCAGCGGCACCGTCTTGAGGGAGGAGTCCAGATGCTGGTTCACCTTGATCACCGCATCCAGCTTCTGATCCACCAGGGCCGGCGACTTGCCGGTGATGGGGTTCTTGCCGGTCCAGAATTCGATGGTGTTGAACACGAACAGATCGGCGGTGGCCGCCAGACCATAGACAGGGGAGAGCAGGATGAAGACGCCGGCACGGCCGTAGCGGTTATCCACCACACTCAGGTTGCCCTTGGTCACCATGCTGGATAGACCCATCTGCCCCATGCAGCCACTCAGCCCCATGGTTGCAATCACTGCCAACAGGGCCATTGCCCGCCCTTTGCGTTGTAACGCCATCTTGTGCTTCTCCTGCTCCGGATTAATGAGGGCGCAAGCCTAATCAAGCCATGACAGGAGGACAATTCTCAATCAGGAGGCGATACAGGAGGCGTTCAGATTGAGGGGCTGACCGATGTTTTTTTGGCCAGCCCTCAATCCGGAAACGGGATCAGATGGCGAGATCCGAGACGGTGCGGGAGACGTTGTTCGCCTCCCGGCGGATCTCGCTCATCACCTGGTTGACCTCGCTGACTTGCTGCTTGCCAAGTTCAGCGCTGTCGGCCACCCCGCTCATCTCGGCGGTGACCCGGCTGGTCAGATCGCGGTTGTTCTGCACCACCTTGGCAATCTCGTCGGTCGAGAGAGAGGTGCGCGCCGCCAACTGGCGAACCTCGTCGGCTACCACGGCAAAGCCTCGCCCCTGATCCCCGGCCCGGGCCGCCTCGATGGCCGCGTTGAGGGCCAGCAGATTGGTCTGATCGGCAATGCTGCTGATGGTGGCGACGATGGCCTCTATGCTGCGCGACTGCTCGTTGAGCCGATTGATGAGCTCTATGCTGTGAGCCAGCTGGCTGGCGATCAGGTTGGAGGTATCGACTACCCCAGAGAGCAGGCTCGCTCCCCGCTCGGCACAGCTCAGGGTCTCGTGCGCCGCATCATGGGCCAGCATGGTGGCCTCGCGCACGGCGTGACTCTTGTTGATCCGCTCCGTGATATCGCTGGCAAACTTGATCACTTTCACCACCTTGCGCCGCTCGTCCAGGATCGGGTTGTAGGTTGCCTCCAGCCACACCTTGTCACCCTGGCTGTTGAGGCGGCAGAAGAGGCCGGACTTGAACTGGCCACGGCCCAGCTCATCCCAGAAATGGGGCTGCTCGCGCAAGAACGCATCGTCGCAGAAGAGGCTGTGATGCTTGCCCTTGAGCTGCGCCAGGGTATAGCCCATGGTGTGCAGGAAGTTGCTGTTGGCAGTCAGCACCTCCCCTTGCGGGGAGAACTCGATGACAGCCATGGAGCGCTCGAGGGCCGACGCCACCGCCTGTTGGCTCTGCAACTTCAGTTGCTGCTCGGTCACGTCACTGGCGATCTTGATCACCCGGGTCACGACACCCCGCAGTTTGACCGGAAAATAGGTCGCCTCCAGCCACACCGGCTCGCCCCGCCGGTTGAGGCGCATAAATACCCCGGAGCGGGTGCGCCCCTGCTTGAGATCAGCCCAGAACTGCTGGTATTCGGTACTTTGGGCATAGTGACTATCGCAAAACATCTTGTGATGCTGACCGACCACTTCTGACTCGGCAAAACCCATCACGTCGAGAAAGAGATCGTTGGCCGCCAGCACAGTGCCGTCCGGCGTGAAGGTGATGGTGGCCACGCTGCCATGCACCGCCTCGAAAAATCCCTGCTGCTCCAGCAGCTGCTCCCGGCACTGCTGCAGCTCGGCTTTCAGTTTGCTATTGAACATCGAAAATTATCCTCCAGACTGGCCCCACCCGGCCAAACCACTCAGTGGATATCGCAATGGATAGAGAAGAGGGTGGCAGTTTGTTCCATCAGCATAGTCGCCCCCTCACCCCGCTACCTTGCCTGCGAGGTCATGCCAACCGTCAGCGCCACGGGAAACAAGGGGGAGCTTGATACCTCATATTGCGGGCGATTGCCACTCCATATAGGCCGGATTGGCAACAAAACCGATCCGCTCGTAGAGAGGACGCCCGGCATCGCTGGCATGCAGCCACACCTTGCCAAGCCCCATTGCCCGGGCATGGGCCGTCATGGCGTCGAGCAGAGCGGTGGCGATCCCCCGCGCTCGCCACGCTGGCAGGGTGTACATGTTGAGCAGATAAGCCTCCCTGCCCGCCAGATTGCCGGGATAGGGCGGGCGCACAAACAGCGCCAGGGTGCCGGCGGCCACTATCTGATGATCGAACTCCGCTACCCAGGAGAGGGCGCTCCCCTCCTCACTGACACGGGTGAAATAATCCAGGGTGGCGTGAAAGAGAGAAGGATCCGCGTCGGGTGAGATGAGCTCCCCCACCTCGCAAAACAGCGCCATGCGCAGCCTCACCAAAGCGGGAATGTCCGCCGCTCTTGCCTGACGAATGTTCATCTCTTTCTCCTTGCCACCCGATCTTGCCTGCCGCCTCTTGCGCCCGCGCCATCATGACAAAGAGCGCCTGATGGCGCCCTTTGTCATGGCAGAATTGTGAGAAGGGTCACCCCCTGCGTCTGCTCAGCCAGCTATCCAGGCTCAGGCTGCCGCCCCCCCAGATCACCAGCGTCAGCAACATCCAGCCCCACAACTGGTGATCGTGAAAGCCCCCGGCCCACAAGGCCGGATAGGAGATCACCGCCATGATGTTGAAGCCAGACAGCAGCAGGGCAACCGGACGAGTCAGCAGGCCGGCCAGCAGAAACAGCGGCAGCACCAGCTCCGCCGCCGTGCCCAGCCAGGCCGCCCACAACCAGGGCAGCAGAGGCACCTGGTACTCGAATTCGAACAGATAGAGGGTGGAGTCCCAGCTCGTCAGCTTGAGCCAGCCGGCATTGAAAAACACCAGGGCCACCCAGCATCTGGCCAGCAACAACACGACACCGATCAGCCAGCCGGGTAACTCCCGATCGCCCAGCGCGATCGGCATCCATTTGTTTGCCATCATGGCAACACCTCCACATCGACCAGCAAACCAAGGGTGATCAGGCGAGCCAGATGTTCGCTCGCCCCGGGATCCTCTTCGAGCAGCTCAATCAGCCGCCGGCCCGTGAGGCAGCCCTGCAGCAGGGACCACTCACCGGCGGCCAGCAACAGCGGCATCACCCGGCAGTCAGGCTGCTTCTTGAGCGCCAGCCAGGCCGGCGCATCGAGCGCAGTCACCTCGGCCCCCTCATGAATGGCCA
Source organism: Aeromonas sp. S18(2024) (assembly GCF_041402525.1). Classification (NCBI taxonomy): domain Bacteria; kingdom Pseudomonadati; phylum Pseudomonadota; class Gammaproteobacteria; order Aeromonadales; family Aeromonadaceae; genus Aeromonas; species Aeromonas sp. S18(2024). The sequence goes on from NZ_JBGLQV010000014.1 coordinate 90,904, forward strand.
TCTGCCAGAGCTCCAGCACCGGATAATCGCTCGCCATCAGCAGCAGATCACTGGCGGGCAGGCACACCAGCCTCTCCCAGTCGTGCTCACTCAGGCTGGCGATACGGTCGGCGGGCCAGCTGCGGAAGTCGAGCGGGAGCAGACTCCCCCGCTCCAGCAACCACTCGAAACGGGCCAGTTCCCCGAGCCAGGGCAGGGCCGCTGTGGTCGGCAGGGCGGCCAGCCAGTCGGCAAAACCGGCGCCATAGTGCATCACGCTTCCCTCCTCCAGCGGCTCGGCCAGCACGAAACCGCGGGCAGCGGCGGCAAAGAACTCCTCCCCCACCATGGCCTTGACCGCGGGGTAGCTGCTGGCGAGCACCTCGCCAAGGCTCAGGATGAAGTGGTTGCGATAAACCTGCAGTACCGACTCGGCCGAAAAGAGCCGCGACGAGATATGGGGCGCAATCCCCTCCGCCTCCCCCAGCAGGCCCTCGGCGAACAGCTGTTGCACCTGCGCCAGCTCAGCCATGACACACCTCCCGGGCGGCCGTCACGGTTTGCGCCTGCGCCAGTATGTCGCTGGCCCGTTGGGCCTCTGCCAACAATTGCGGCAGCGGCGGGATTGCCAGATCCCATTCGATCAGGGTGGGAATGGCCCGCTGGCGGCAGATATCGCGGTAAAGTTCCCAGACCGGGGCAACCACGGGGGCGCTGTGGGTATCTATGTAAAGAGAGCCCTCGGGCAGCTTTTTCTCGGTAAACCCGGCCAGGTGGATCTCGCCCACTGTGTCGAGGTCGATGGCCGCCAGGTAGTCGTCACAGGAAAAGCCGTGGTTGAAGGCACTGACGTAGAGATTGTTGAGATCGAGCAGGATGCCGCAGCCGCTGCGCCGCTGCAGCTCGGCCAGAAACGTCCATTCGCTCATCTCGCCCGCCAGTTGCAGGTAGGAAGAAGGGTTCTCGATGAGCAGCTGGCAGCCCAGGGTCTGCTGCACCTGCTGGATCTTGTCGCTCATCCTGGCCAGCGCCTCTCGGGTATAGGGCACTGGCAGCAAGTCATTGAAATAACGCCCGTCTATGCTGCCCCAGCTCAGATGCTCGGACACCCTGACCGGCTTGATGATCGCAGCCAGCTCTGCAAGCTGCTCAAGGTGGCGCCGGTCGAGCGGGTCGGCCGAGCCCAGGGACATGCCAACCCCGTGCAGACTGACAGGATAGTGCCCAGCTAGCTCGCTTAGTACCTGAAAGCCGTGGCTGTGGCGCTCGAAGTAGTTTTCACTGTGAACCTCCAGCCAGCCGACTGCCGGCAGTGTCTGCCGGATCCCGTCGTAATGGGGGGTTCTCAATCCGATTCCAATCAAAGGATTCATGGCAACACTCGCTTTCACCTGCCAGAGAAAACGCAGGGGGCCGAAGCCCCCTGCCGCATGGCGCTTACTTGGGTTGCAGCGAACCGCCGACCAGCTTCTCGCACAGCCCTTTTGGCATCACCACGAAGGCATCACCCATGGCGTCTTCCTTGGCCGTACCGGCGCAAGAACTGGTCTTGGTGGCGCAATCATTCTTGCTGGCCTTGACCACGCCGTAGCATTTCTCCTTTGCCTCGGCCGCCATCGCCGGGGCCGCGATGAACTGGGTTCCGAGTACCAGCAAGCCAGTCATGGCAGAGGCAATGGCAGTGCTTTTTTTAACGTTCATGTTGCTATTCCTTGTTGTTGAGTGTGATGTCTCCAGCCTGTCGTGACCGGTTACCTGCAATAGAACCGGCGTGGCGGGCAAAAGATTTCAAAAAAAATGCAAAACAAAGACATCTACAAAAAACACAATAAGCAACACGCTGTTTTAAAAGGAATATGCTGACTTTTCATTACTCTGGGCCGTTCACAAGAAAGCGGCACCCAAGGTGCTGGCATTACCACCGGGAAGGTAAATAGGGCTGCATCCCCGGCCATCCCAAAACGGGTCTGCCAGCACATCCTGGCAAGCACAATAAAAATAGAGGCGACAAGGTCACAAGGTAAAACGAACGGGCAAGATGAAACATACGGGAAAGCGCCGAACGATCAGCGCTTTCAAAGATAACCGGCCAGCCGGTTTACCTGCGGGTTGTAGTGGTTGAGACGCTTGTGTTCCGGGGTGAGCAGTTGCCCGGGCGAGCGCCCGGTAAAGAAGTGACAGCTCTTGATGAAATGGGGCTGATCGCAATACCCCTGCTCCAGCAGGGTATCGAGCGACGGAGCGCCCGATAGCAGCTGGCGCAGCGCTCTTTGAAAGCGGGCGGTGCGCAGAAAATAGCGGGCATCCACCCCGACATGGTTGCGCAACCGCCGCTGAAAGGTGCGCGGGCTCATCCCCAGTTGCTGCTGCAACTCGGTCGCCGGCGTGCCGTAATAGAGCCGCTCTATGGCTCGCACCAGCGCAAGATCCCGCTCCAAGCGCCTTGCGACTCGCTGGCGTAGCCAGTGGCCCAGAGCCCCATGCCCCTGCTCCACCAAGGGTTCAACCTCAGGGGCAACAATCCCCAGCTCATCGAGCGACAGCACCTGATCGCAAAGATGCTCCATAGGCACGCCAAACAGGTCGAAGCAGGCCGAAGAGCGCAGCCGCAGCCCCAGCAGATGAATTTGACCATGGGCGGCAAAGCGTAGTCGCACATGCCGCGGGCAGAGCAACACGGCCGCCCCCGTGGCCACGACAACTGTGCGGAGCAAGCTTGACGGCGAGAGGCTCGTGATGGTGAGGGGATCCCCCAGATTGAACAGGATCTCGGCCCCGGTGCCGGGGAAGATCTCCGGCATCGGCTGGTGTTGGTCAAGGCGCCACTCCCAACCTTGCGCCAGCCAGGGAGCCAGATCGGGAGCGGGCTGAAATTTACGGCACTGCATAATGGAAGGCGATGTTTCTCACTGGCTCGGTTCAGACGCGGACAGGAAGAGGGTATCACCGCTGACATGATTGAGACAGGGATGGCGATCGAAGCGCACCACGCCGATCTCCATGCGCCCTGCCGCCGCCTTGACCATACCAGCAACCCCCAGGTGGCCGAACCCGGCGCACAGCTCCACCGCCCGGATCCCCTCCCGATAGAGCTCATCGAGCAGTTCACAGCCTCGTTGGTAGTCGGGCACGGCGATCGTCTTCACATGGACCTTATCCGTCTTGACCCAGGAGGTGTGCTCGGCAGGATCCGCCCCCGGGGCGACAAAGATGAATGCGGCCTTGAAAATATCGGACATATAAAAAGCTCCTCGGATGAATGAGTCGCCACTCTATCCAAGATCCCGCAGGCCGGATTGTACCGCTGCGCCACTCGCCCACCTCTACCAGACATAGATCCAAACGCTTCAAGGGCGCCATACAGACCTCATTTCACCCTTTTGGAGGCTATTTGCGCTTCCAGAGGCCATAAATGCAAAAAAGACAGCCGAAGCTGTCTCTTTTGTCATCAAGGTGGGGCCTTAGTAGAAGATCCGGTTGCCCCGCTCACTCATCTTGAGCCATACCGGCTTGGTGCTGGTTTTGCTCCAGATCCGGTGCAGATAGCTGTAAAAGCGCGCACGATCGCGACGAAACAACATCACGGGAAACGCCAGGATGCCAACCAGCAGCACATAGGTGCGACGAAGAATAATCTGAGTCAGGGAATAAGGATGAAACATGATATGACACCTCACTGGTAAGACCACTGGGTAAAGATTACTCCACAATTTGTAGGATTACTACATCAATTTGCTCATTTTTTCTCAATTAATGCACCATAAATGACAAATTGAAATTAAGTTACATTGTTTAACCTAAAAGCAACAAAAGCTGACAAAACGGCCACCCTTGACCAGAGTTAATATGCTGGTCGTCAAAATGGAGTTGGCACGATGAAACCCGCAGAAGTGGTGATGATTGGGATCATGGGCATCTTGCTCTGGTCAGAGTGGCAGGACTGGCAACTGAACCGGGATGATGCCATCGAGCTCGCCTACAAGGGCGCTCCCGCCGTCAGCGTATGGCAATGCGGCACCCTGAAACAGCGAATGGCGGATATAGATGCGCACAGGGCAGACATACAGTTTCAATATCGGGGACAGGATATGACGGAGGTGACTCACTACCTGCAGCGCGAGTGGAAGCAGATGGGCTGCGAACAGCTGCTGATGCAACAAGGGTATTGAGCTTGGATCGATTATCGCGGCATGGTGCGATAAAGATAAGACAGGAAGAAGATGGAGGCACGTTCCGGAGTCGAACCGGACTAAACGGATTTGCAATCCGCTGCATAACCGCTTTGCTAACGCGCCATGCTGACAAGACTGATTGTCTTGAAAATGATATCCATCGTTGGTGCGATGGAAGATTGGAGCGGGAAACGAGACTCGAACTCGCGACCCCGACCTTGGCAAGGTCGTGCTCTACCAACTGAGCTATTCCCGCGTCACTGCTTTATTGCCAGTTGCCTGACAACGAGGCGCATTATACGTACCCCGAGCGTCAGCACAACCCTTTTTTCGCACTTTTAACCCCGCCCGCGACTGTTTGCTCAGGGTTTAAACGGGTTGCTGAAATTTTCCCCGTCAGGCTGTGACCAGACAAGCGAATTTGGGATAAAGCCATTGAAATGATTATGCTTTCATTCGAGACTGGCACAGCTTAGTAACCGGATTCTCAATTGAAAATCACAAGATGAAATGGATCTTCACGCTGCGTGGACTCAGACCGCGGTTAATGCTGGCTTTTTTCATGTTGGGCATGGTGCCCTTCCTGGTCATCACTCTCTTCTTCCTCTACAGCCACGGCAAGGATCTCACCACCCAGACCTCCAACCATCTGGTCTCCGTTCGCAACATCAAGAAGAGTCAGCTCGAGGATTACTTCAAAAACCTCAAAGAGCAGATCATCAACTTCTCCCAGCAGGACTTCGCGGGCAACAGTATCGGCCGCTTCTACGGCTTTACCGGCGCCTTCGAAAAGCTGGGCACCAGCTCCCAGGAGGCGCGTACCCGGGCCCAGTCCCGTTATGTGCCCGGATCCTGGGATCAACTGCAAAAACCGGACCCCAAGGTCAATACCGAGCCCTCCATCAGCGCCCTGATCCTGGCCGACGAGATGTATGGCCGGGTCCACCAGCGCTTTCACCGCGGCTATGCCGACATGGTGCGCAAGTCCGACTACAGCGACATCTTTCTGGTGGACCTCAATGGTGATGTGGTCTATTCGGTCACCAAACAGGTCAACTTCGCCACCAATCTGCTCTCCGGTCTCTATCAGGGCAGCGGCCTCGGCCAGACCTTCGCCAAGATCAAGCGTCGCCTCGACGGCGGCCAGAAGCCGCAGCAGATCTTCGAGTTCACCGATTTTGGTCGCAACGAGCTGACCGGCCAGGTGGTCGCCTACCTGGCTGCCCCCGTGATGCAGTACGACTATGTGCGTGGCGTGGTGATCTTCGAGCTGCTGCCGGACAAGCTCAACCAGATCATGGCGGAGCGGGAAGGGCTGGGGGAGACCGGTGAGACCATCCTCATCGGCCCCGACAAACGGATGCGCGCCGATGCCTGGCTGGCCCCCGAGTTCAGCGTCGAGAACAGCTTCAGCCCCCACTTCCGGCCACTGCAGACCCCCCTCGTCACCAAGGCCCTCTCCGGCGAGCAGGGAGTTGGCCAGTTTCTCTCCTACCATGAAGACGAGGTGCTGGCCGCCTACACCCAGGTGAAGGTATTCGATACCGAGTGGGCCTTTATCGCCGAGATTTCGACCCGGGAAGCCTATGCCCCCATCCGCCAGCTCGAAGCACTGGTGGTCCTGTTGGGAGCGGGTTCCCTGCTGCTGCTCATCCTCTTCTCCCGCTGGCTCTCCCACTCCATCACGGCGCCGCTACGCTCTCTCACTGCGGCGGCAGAGCAGGTGGCCGATGGCGCCCTGGATCACCCCATTACCATCGCCCGCACCGACGATGACATCGATCGGCTGGCCCAGTCGTTTCGCCACATGCAGCGTTCGGTCAAGGAGAAAATCGAGCTCATCGAGCGGCAAACCCAGGAGTTGCAGCAGCAGGTCAAGCTGACCCACAAGCAGAACCTCAGCCTGCAGCAGGCCGACAAGCTGAAGGATGAGCTGCTGGCCAACACCTCCCACGAGCTGCGCACCCCCATTCACGGCATCAAGGGGATGGCGGAATCCATGCTCGCCAGCCAGCAGGATTTGACCGAAGGCCAGCAGAAACAGCTTCGCCTCATCATCAAAAGCGCCGACGGCCTGGCCCGACTGGTGGACGATCTGCTCGACTACCACCAGATGCGCTATGGCCAGCTGGAGATCCACCCCCAGCCCGTCTCCTCGAAAGGGGTCATCCGGCTGGTGCTGGATCTCTGCCAGCACCTGGTGCAGGCCAAGCCCCTCACCCTGGTGGACATCAGCCCCGCCGAGCTGCCACCTGTGCTGGCCGACGAACAGCGCCTCGAACAGGTGCTCTACAACCTGGTGGGCAACGCCATCAAATACACGCCTCAGGGCAAGGTGGTGCTGAGTGCGGTCGTCGAGGAGCAGATGCTGCGCATCAAGGTGACCGATACCGGCATCGGCATCGCACCGGAACATCTGGAACACATCTTCGAGCCGCTGGTGCAGATGAGCCCGGAGGCAGGCAAGCAGGGGGCCGGCCTTGGCCTCTCCATCACCCGCCAGCTGGTGCATTTGATGGGCGGAGAACTGTTGGTAGAAAGCGAGCCAAGCGTCGGCTCCACCTTCTCCTTTACTCTGCCGCTGGCCATCGGCCAGACCGCCGGCCAGCTGCAGGGCAATCGCCAGATTGAGCACCAGCTGGTGCGCCAGCAGCCCCTGATCCTGCCTGAGTGGGATAGCGAGGATCTGCCCCCGCCCCCGCAGGATGCCCCCCTCATCCTGGTGGTGGACGACGAGCCCATCAACCTGCACATCCTGCGCCACCTGCTGCAGCCCTGCGGCTACCGCATCCTGCCGAGCGGCGATGGCCACGACGCGCTGGCCAAGCTGGCCCGGGAGCCGGTCGATCTGGTGCTGCTCGACGTGATGATGCCCACCCTCTCCGGCTTCGATGTCTGCCGCCGGCTGCGAGAGCAGCACCCGAAGGACAAGCTGCCGGTGCTGCTGCTCACCGCCCTCAACCAGCCCAAGGATATCGAAGAGGGGTTTGGCGCCGGGGCCAACGACTATCTGGTCAAACCCTTCTGCAAGGAGGAGCTGTTCGCCCGGGTCAAGGCGCTGCTGGAGGCCAAGGCGGGGCGCGCCTCCCTGGTGGAGAACCGCCTGCTCAAGCAGGAGATAGAGCACCGCCTCACCCTGCAGGAGCGGCTCCATCAGGATCAGCAACGGCTGCTGACCCTGCTCGGGGAAGGGGCCGACCCCATGATCTTCATCGACCAGCAAGGCATAGTGCTGTTTGCCTCCCGGGTGCTGGCCGGCTTGCTGGGCCAGGAGCCCGAGGCCATGGAGGGGCACGCCCTCGACGAGTGGCTCGCCAGCCCGCTCAAGCAGCAGTGGCCGGAACCGGCCGGCGAGCGGGACCTGACCTTCCTGGTGGCGGGGGTCGAGGACAGGCTCAACGCCCGCGCCCTGCCCATCAGTCTGGGAGGACAGGCGGCCATCGCCCTCACCCTCAGCACAGGCCAGCGCCAGGATGACAACCGGGTGATGGCGCTGGAAAACGCCCTCAAGAACCTGTCACGCCAGGCCATCATCGAGGACGATCAACTGCTCGGCGAGCTGAGCCGGCTCGGCGGCGAGTTCCGCTCCCTGGCGGACAACCTTATTCGTCAGCAGGATGACGAACCCCTGCGCCGCGCCCTGGTCGAGACCATGCAGCTGACGCTGGACGCCTGGCAGCAGGGCACCGGCAAGGGCAAGATAGTGCTGGCGGAGAAGAGCAAGCTGTGGCGAGTCTACATGGACAGATCCAGCCCGCAGACCCGTACCCTCGACAAGTATCTGAGCCTGGATACCCTGCCCAAATCCCCGCGCTGGAAGACGGTGGTCGCCACCACGGAATTCGTGCTGGGGCACTGCCCGCTGAACGAACAGCAGCGCCAGCAGCTGCAGCACAGCGCCCAGACCCTGCGCCAGCTGGCCAATCGCAAGCAGTGATGGAAGACGGGATGTGAGCCGGCTCACACCGGCCCATCCCGTTTCTTTTTTGCACAAATTAAAGGTTCTGTCCACGCCGCCACAGCGAGCGGATCCAATTCACAAAATTGTCATAACTGGTCTGGCAACGGGCACTTTTTACGCGAAACCAAATAACATAACCATATGATATTAATCAGATAAAAACGTGTTTTGACGAAATTGACGTAACCCCGTCAATTTTTACGAAAACGACGAAATCAATAGTTGTTGTTTTCCTGTTAACTCTGTTTTGCTAAGAGCGTTGGAAAACAGAACGACAAGGGTGCACAGCCCGACCAACATGGAGGGCCGACTTCCTCAGCATGCGAAGCCGGTGCTCACACAAAACAAGGCGAATCCCTCAGGAATGCCAAAAAATAAGAAAGGAAAACATATGCTTGCCAAAGTATCCAAAATCTCTACCGCTGTAATGCTGGGCACCATGATGCTCGCCGGTGCCGCCGGCAACGCCATGGCCGCAGAAAACAAAACCGTGCTGACCATGGTCGCGCAACAGGAAACCGCCTGGGTCAAGAACTTCAACCCCTTCCTGCAAGCGGGCTTGCTGCACACCACCCGTCACTTCATCTATGAGCCGCTGGTGATCTTCAACGATATGCAGGGTGGCAAACCCGTCTATCGTCTGGCCACCAACTATGCGTTCAGCGATGACCTCAAATCCGTCACCTTCGATCTCCGTGACGGGGTGAAGTGGTCTGACGGCGAAGCCTTTGATGCAGACGACATCCTCTTCTCCTTCAACCTGGTCAAGGCCAACAAGGCACTGGATGAGCGCTCCATCTGGACCCAGATCAAGAATGTCGAGAAGCTGGCCCCCAACAAGGTCCGTTTCGACTTGACCGAGGTCAACACCAACGTGGTGAACGACATAGTGCTGGTGCCCATCGTGCCCGAGCACCAGTGGAAGTCGGTGAAAGACCCGGTCGCCTTCACCAACGACAAGCCGGTCGGTACCGGCCCGTTCACCGAGGTGGACAACTTCTCCGCCCAGCTCTACACCCAGTGCCGCAACCCGCACTACTGGGATAACGACAACCTCGCCATCGACTGTATCCGCATGCCGCAGATGGCCACCAACGACCAGGTGCTGGCCGCCGTCATGAAGGGCGACATCGACTGGTTCGGCTCCTTCGTGCCGGATATCGAGCGTCTCTACGTCGGCAACGATCCGAAGAACAACAAGTACTGGTTCCCGGCCTCCGGCACAGTGGCGTTCAACGTCAACTTCCAGACCAAGAATCCGGGCAACCACGAAGCCTTCAACGACATCAACTTCCGCCGCGCCTTCTCCATGGCGATGGACCGCCAGTCCATGGTGGACATCGCGGGTTACGGCTACCCGACCGTCAACGAATACCCGTCCGGCCTTGGCAAGGCATTCGACTCCTGGAACAACCCGGAAGTGGACAAGAAGTACGGCAAGTTCAACAAGTTCGACCTGGAAGGGGCCAAGGCACTGCTGAAGGAAGCAGGCTACAAGGATTGTGACGGCGACAAGTTCCTCGACACCCCGAGCTGCAAGAAGATCGAGTTCAAGGTGCTGGTACCGAACGGCTGGACCGACTGGGTCAATACCGTCCAGATCGGCGTGGAAGGGCTGCAGGCTCTGGGCCTGAATGCCAAGACCGCCACCCCGGAAGCCACCGTATGGACCGAGAACCTGATCACCGGCGACTTCGACGTAGCGCTGCAGGGTTACTTTGCCGGTGCCAACCCGCACAAGTACTTCGAGACCGCGTTCCACTCCCGCAACATGGGTGAGCGTGGCAACCGCTTCGCGGCCCCCCGCTACAAGGATCCGGCGCTGGACAAGCTGATCGACGACTTCACCCAGACCGCCGATGCGGCCAAGCAGAAGGAGATCATGTTCGCCATCCAGGAGAAGGTCGGTGCCAACCAGACCATCATCCCGGTATTCAACAACCCGACCTGGTACGAGTACAGCACCAAGCGCTTCAATGGCTGGTTCAGTGCCGACAACCCGGTTGCCAAACCCCAGCTCCACCCGGACACACCCGAGCGTCTGCTGCACGTGTTGTCCCTCAAGCCAAACAGCTAATCAATCCCGGCCCCCTGCGGGGGGCCATCTTCCCCGTTCATACCCCTTTATCCCGGTTCTGCCGGGGTTGGGGTAGCTATACCCGATGCGGGGCAGGCTTGCAGTAAAAGGTACTATCATGGGATTCATACTGAGACGTTTCTCCTTCTATCTGGTTGCCTTCCTGGTAGCCGCCACCATCAACTTCCTGCTACCCCGCGCCATGCCAGGCGATCCTGTCTCCGTGATGTTTGCCCGCGCCGGCGCCATGATGGAACCGGCCGCCCTGGAGGCCCTCAAGGCCACCTTCGGCTTCGTGGATGGCCCCATCGGCACCCAATTTCTGACCTATGTGAAGAGCGTCTTCACCTGGGATCTCGGCACCTCGGTGCGCTTCTACCCGCAGCAGGTCTCTGACGTGCTGGGTCGCGCCATCGGCTGGACCCTGTTTCTGGTGGGCACCTCCACCATTCTGAGCTTCTCCATCGGCTCCATCGTCGGCATCTTCGCCGCCTGGTATCGCGGTGGCCGGATGGACAGCATCCTCTCGCCACTCACCCTGGTGATGCAGGCCATCCCCCCGGTAGTGGTCTCCCTGCTCGCCCTCTTCCTGTTCGGCGTGAGCCTGGAGTGGCTGCCCATCGGCTACGCCTACAGTCCGGAGATCAAGCCTGACTGGGGTTGGGAGCACATCAAGAGCATATTGCTCCACGCCATCATGCCGGTCGGCACCCTGGCCATCGTGCAGGTGGGGGGCTTTCTCATCACTATGCGCAACAACATGATCAACCTGCTCGGCGAAGACTACATCACCATGGCCAAGGCCAAGGGTCTCTCCAGCAACCGGGTGATCTTCAACTACGGCGCCCGCAACGCCATCCTGCCAAGCGTCACCGCCCTCTCCATGGCGCTCGGTTTCGTCATCGGTGGCTCTCTCATCACCGAAGTGATCTTCAACTACCCCGGCCTGGGTCTGACCCTCTATCAGGGTATTCTGGCCCGCGACTACCCGCTCATTCAGGGGCAGCTGCTCATCATGACCATCACCATGCTCAGCTTCAACTTCCTGGCCGACGTGCTCTACGTCTTCCTGGATCCCCGTCTGCGTACAGGAGGCAAATAAGATGCGTATGCCGACCATTCTCAAGATTTTACTGGGCAACAAGAAAGCAGCCTTCGGCCTCGCCATCGTCGTCACCTTCGTGCTGATGGCCATCTTTGCCCCCCTGCTGGCAAGCAACGAACCGACCAAGCGGGTGGCCCGCCCCCACCAGCCCCCCAGTGCCGAGTTCGTGATGGGCAGCACCCGCATGGGCCACGACATCTGGGCCCAGTTCACCAACGGGGCGCGCGTTTCCCTGATGGTGGGCTTTAGCGCGGGTCTCTTGGTCTGCGCCCTGGCGGTCGCCATCGGCATCACCGCCGGTTACTTCGGCGGCCTGGTGGACGAGTGCCTCACCTTCCTGATGAACGTGGTGCTGGTGATCCCCAACCTCCCCTTGCTACTGGTGTTGGCGAGCTTTATCGGGGAGGCGTCGCCGACGGTAATTGCCGTCATCATAGGATTAACCTCCTGGGCCTATGGCGCGCGCGTCATCCGGGCCCAGACCCTGGCCCTGCGGGAAAAAGAGTTCGTCATCGCCGCCGAAGTGCTGGGGGAGCCGGCCTGGCGCATCATCCTGGTGGAGATCCTGCCCAACCTCATCTCCATCATCGGGGTGAGCTTCATCGGCTCCATCATCTACGCCATCGTCACCGAAGCGACCCTGGAGTTCCTGGGTCTGGGCGACCCCACAGTGGTGAGCTGGGGCATCATGCTCTACAACGCCCAGACCTCGAGCGCCATTCTGATCGGCGCCTGGTGGGAGATCCTGGCCCCCTGCTTTGCCATCGCCACCCTGGGCGCGGGGCTGGCCATGCTCAACTTCGCCATCGATGAAATCGCCAACCCGCAGCTGCGCTCCCACAAAGGCCTGAGCCGCTGGAAGAAACTCGCGGCCCCGGTCACCACACCGGTTGCCACAGCACAGGAGAAGACAGCATGAACCAGCAACCCCTGCTGTCGGTACGCAATCTCTGCGTCGACTACATCACCGAAAACGGCGACGTGCGCGCCGTCAACTCGGTGAGCTTCGATATCAAGCAGGGCGAGATCTTCGGTCTCGCCGGCGAGTCGGGCTGCGGCAAGTCCACCGTCGCCTTCTCGGTGGCCCGGCTGCACAAGCCGCCCGCCTACATCAGTGGCGGCGAGATCCTGTTCAAGGGGGAGAACATCCTCCACTACGGTGACGAGCGGCTGCGCTCCTACCGCTGGCGCCAGGTCTCTGTGGTGTTCCAGTCCGCCATGAACGCGCTCAACCCGGTGCTGCGCATGGAGGAGCAGTTCTGCGACGTCTTGCTGGCCCACAACCGGGGCATGACCCGCTACGAGGCGATCAAGCGCGCCCAGGAGCTGCTCACCATAGTCGACATCCACCCGAGCCGGCTCAAGGACTACCCGCACCAGTTCTCCGGCGGCATGCGCCAGCGGCTGGTGATCGCCATCGCCATGGCCCTCAATCCCGAGCTGCTCATCATGGACGAGCCCACCACGGCGCTGGACGTGGTGGTACAGCGGGAGATCCTGCAGAAGGTCTATGCGCTGAAAGAGAAGTTCAACTTCTCCATCCTCTTCATCACCCATGACCTCTCCCTCATGGTCGAGTTCTGCGATCGCATCGGCATCATGTACGCCGGCGAGCTGGTAGAAGTGGCCCCGTCCAAGGCAATCCTGACCGCGCCGCTGCACCCCTACACCAAGGGGCTCGGCAACTCCTTCCCGCCCCTGCACGGGCCGAAGAAGGTGCTGGAGGGGATCCCGGGCACCCCGCTCAACCTGCTTGAGGTGCCGGTCGGCTGTCGCTTCCAGGCCCGTTGCAGCAAGGTGCACGATCGCTGCCGCCAGGAGTACACCCGGTTGGCCGAGATCCGCCCCGGTCAACAAACTGCCTGCCACCTCCATGAGGTGCAGGATGAACAACAAGAGCCCGTGTTCTATCTGGACAAGGCCGCTGGCTGTTAAGGATGTCTGTCATGCAAATCGCCAACACCGATGCCCCCATCATCGAAGTCCAACACCTCTACAAGGACTTCCCCATCAACTCCAACGCCATCAAGAGTGGCAAGATGCGGGCCCTCTCCGACATCACCTTCAACCTGCACCGGGGCCGCGCCCTAGCGGTGGTGGGTGAGTCGGGCTCCGGCAAGAGCACCATTGCCAAGATCATCGCCAAGATGTACAAGCTGAGCGCCGGTCGAATCCTCTATCGCGGCCGGGATCTGGAGGAGTTCAACAAGGGCACCGCCCTGCTCGACTATCGCCAGAGCGTGCAGATGGTATGGCAGGACCCGTTCGGTTCACTGAACCCGACCCACACCATCTACCACCACATCGCCCGTCCCCTGCTGCTGCACAGCAAGGTGATCGACAAAAAAGATCTGCCGGAGATGATCTACACCCTGCTGGAAAAAGTGGGGCTGACCCCGGCCAAGGCGACGGCGGCCAAGTACCCGCACCAGCTCTCCGGCGGCCAGCGCCAGCGGGTCAACATCGCCCGCAACCTGGCGGTGGAGGCGGAAGTGGTGCTGGCGGACGAGCCTACCTCCATGCTCGACGTCTCCATTCGCATCGGCATCCTCAACCTGATGGAGCAGATGAAGAACGAGCTCGGCGTCTCCATGCTCTATATCACCCACGACATCGCCACGGCGCGCTATGTTGCCGAGGATCTGGCGGTGATGTATGTGGGCCACATGGTGGAATGGGGTGAGGTGGACGAAATTTTGCACCACCCCCAGCACCCCTACACCCAGCTGCTCATCTCGGCGGTGCCGGATCCCGAGAAGAGCATCCATGCCGAGCTGGAGGGAGGCCGCAAGGGGGAGATCCCGCTCTGGACGCCGGAATCCTGCGGCTGCCCGTTCGCCGGGCGCTGCAACCAGGCCATGCCCCGTTGCAAGGAGAGCCTGCCCCCCATCACCCAACTTGCCAGCAACCATTTTGTCCGCTGCTACCTGTACGAGTGATGTGCCACCCCCTGGCCGGGCAACTTTGCCCGGCTTGCCTCGATTCGGGGACTCTGGCCCTGGGCCATGCATCCCCCCGACCGCAGAACCTTTGGAGTAAACCTTGATGGAACTTTTGATCAATCAGGTGGGTTACGACTGCGACGCCCAGAAGATCGCCCTGCTGCAAACCAGCTCTCCCCACGATCTTGGCGGCTATGTCCGGCTGCAGCGCCTCGATGATGGCCAGACGCTGTTTGAAACACCGTTGCAACCGGCCGGTCGGGTGGATGGGTGGCAGGGGCGGACCTACTGGAAAGCCGATTTCTCCCCCTGCAAGGAGCCCGGCCACTACCGGCTGGAGGCGATCACCGCTCAGGGCATAGTGCGCTCCGCCCGCTTTGCCATCGGCCCCGACCTGCTGGCGAGCCGCTGCCTCTCCGATGTCATTCACTATTTCAAGGGACAGCGCGCCAGCGGCACCTTCGATCGGGCCGACCGCAACGCCCGCCTGTTTGGCACTGACCAGTGCCGGGATGTGCACGGCGGCTGGTTCGACGCCAGCGGTGACATGAGCAAGTATCTGAGCCACCTCTCCTACGCAAACTACCTCAATCCCCAGCAGACCCCCATGGTGGTGTGGGCCCTGCTCAAGTGCCGCGAGCTGCTGGCGACACGTCGCGACATCGACGGCATCAACCTGTGCAAGCGACTCAATGACGAAGCGCTGCACGGTGCCGATTTCCTCTGCCGCATGCAGGATGAGAGCGGCTTTTTCTACATGACCCTGTTCGACAAGTGGAGCAAGGATCCCGAGCAGCGGGAACTGTGTGCCTACGCCACCCAGCAGGGGATCAAATCCGCCGACTGGCAGGCGGGCTTTCGTCAGGGCGGGGGCATGGCCATCGCCGCACTGGCCCGGGCCGCGCGCGAGAGCATCAGCGGCGATATCGATGCAAGCGGCTATGCCGAGGCGGCGCGGCGCGGCTACCTGCACCTGCGCGAGCACAACCACGCCTATCTGGACGATGGCTGCGAGAACATCATCGACGACTACTGCGCCCTGCTGGCGGCGGTCGAGCTGACCAAAACGCTGGGGCCCGAGTGGCTCGGCGAGGCGCGGGATCGGGCCGGCAAGCTGTGCGCCCGCCAGCACAGCCACCCGGAGCTCGGCCACTACTGGTCCGCCAACGAGGATGGCTCGCGCCCCTACTACCACGCCGCCGAAGCGGGCCTGCCGGTGCTGGCGCTGCTTGAATATTTGGGGGTAGAGCCGGATCGGGAGCGCAAGGCCACGGTGCAGAGCGTGATCGAGCAGGCGCTGGCCGCCGAGCTGGCGCTGTGCGCCCGGGCGGGTAACCCCTTCTCTCTCGCTCGCCAGTATGTGAAAGGGGTTGGCGAGCCACCGCGTATCAGCTTCTTTATGCCCCACCACAACGAATCCGGTTACTGGTGGCAGGGGGAGAACGCCCGACTGGCCTCTCTTGCCACCATGGCCTTTGCCGCCGCCACCCAGTTGCCTCGCCAGCGCAAGCTCCTGCTCAATTTCGGTCAGCACCAGCTCGACTGGATCCTGGGGCAAAACCCCTTCAATGCCTGCATGCTGGCGGGCCACGGCATCAACAACCCGAGCTACACCGCCGGCTACCCCAATGCGCAGGGCGGGATCTGCAACGGCATCACCGCCGGCTTCGATGACGAGGCTGATGTCGCCTTTATTCCGCAAGAGTACAAGGAGCGGCTCGATCAAAACTGGCGCTGGGGCGAGCAGTGGATCCCCCACGCCGCCTGGTTTGCCCTGGCCATCAGCTGGCAAAGCGCGCTGGGAGGTCACCATGATTGAGTTCTGGGTCGGGGTAGATGGCGGTGGCACCCACACCCGCGCCCGTATTCGCAACCGGACGGGCAAACTCCTGGGCGAGGGACGGGCCGCCGGCTCCAATCTGGAGCTCGGCATCCTGCATGCCCACGCCAACGTGCTGGCAGCCATCGCCAGCGCCCGGCAGACGGCCGGACTTGGCCCCGAGTGTGAACAGCAGATGGGAGTAGGCCTCGCGCTCGCCTCCGCCGAGCTGGCGGATTGCTATCACGCCATGCTGGCCATGCCCTTTCCCTTTGCCAGCGTCAAGCTGACTTCCGATGCCTTCGGTGCCTGTCTCGGTGCCTTCGGCGGCCAGGAGGGGGCCATCCTCATCGCCGGTACCGGCTCGGCCGGCCTCATTTATCAGGGCAGGCAGATCCGCACCTGTTCGGGGCGGGGTTTTCCCATTTCTGACTTAGGCAGCGGCGCCTGGCTGGGGCTGCGCGCCCTCCAGCAATCCTTGCTCTGCCACGACGGTATCCTGCCCCCCAGCACCCTGGCGGTGCGACTGATGGATCACTTCAAGCGGGATCAGGCCCAGGTGGTGCGCTGGGCGGCTCGCGCCATCCCGGCCGAATATGGCCACTTCGCCCCCTGGGTATTCGATGCCGCAAGCGATGGCGACGAGCTCGCCTGCCAGCTGCTTGACGAAACCTGTACCCAGCTGGCGCAGCTGCTGGATGGCATGCAGCAGCTTGGCGCGCACCGGATCGCCCTGCTTGGTGGCATCGGCATGCGTCTCGCCCCCCGCCTCGCCCGTTTCAACCTTGCGACCCCCAAGGCCGATGCCCTTGACGGCGCCATCCTGTTTGCCCAATCGGAGGAATATCCATGTCTACACCCCTGATCCACACCCAGGTCGTCCGACGTGATGGCGAAGATGTCTGGTTCCGGTTCAATCTGTCTCACTTGCCGGACGCCCAGTGGAAGCTCCACTTCTGCCTGGCACGTCACATCGACCCCGCGTCGGTACAGGGGGGCCGGCTTGAGCGCCAGAGCGGCAGTTACAAGGTGCTGGCGCCCCAAGGTAGCAACAGCGAGCTGACTTTTTGCTGCCGCAATACCCCCATCAAGCGGCTCTCCGACATGCCGCAGGGATTTTTCCTGAGCCTGCCGGAGGCCGCCACGGGTGCCAGCCTGCAACCCGTCACCCTGGCCGGGCAGGATATTGCGCTGGATGCCCCCGCCGTCAGTGAACCCGACCTGCCACCGGTGGAGCCCCTGTGCGGCATAGTACCGCAACCGGCCCAGCTCGCCCTGCTGGAGGGAAATTTCAGGCTGGCGGAGCGTGCCCACGTCAGTGGACCGGGCAACCTGAGCGCCCTGCTGGCCCACTTCAACGAGCTCACCGGGCTGGCCCTGGATCAGGATCACGATGCCGGGATCCGCCTCATCGAGGCCCCTCTTGCGCCCGAGGCCTATCACCTGGCCATCACGCCAGAGGAGATAGTGATCAGTGCAGCGGGCGAGGCGGGCTGGCGCCACGGTCTGGTCAGCCTGGCCCAGTGGTACCTGCAACACGGCGAGAGCCTGCCCTGCGTCAAGCTGGAGGATGCCCCCCGCTTTGGCTTTCGCGGCATCTTTCTCGACTGCGCCCGCCACTTTCACAGCACCGCGACCATCAAGCGTCTGCTCAAGCTGATGAGCCTTTACAAGTTCAACCGCTTCCACTGGCATCTGACCGATGACGAGGGGTGGCGCCTCGAAATCAAGGCCTTCCCGGCGCTCACCGAGCAAGGAGCCTGGCGGGGCCATGGGCTGGCGGTGGATCCCCAGCTGAGCGGCGGCCCCGAACCTTACGGTGGCTACTACACCCAGAGCGAGGTGCGCGAACTGGTGGCCTACGGCGCCGGGCTCGGCATCACCATCATCCCGGAGATCGACATTCCGGGTCATTGCCATGCGGCCATCAAGGCACTGCCCGAGTTGCTGACTGAGGAAGAGGATCGCTCCCGCTACTTGTCGGTACAGCATTTCGACGACAACGTGCTCAACCCGGCGCTGCCGGGCACCTACCAGTTCCTGGAGACGGTGATCGACGAGGTGTGCGAACTGTTCCCGGGATCCCAGGTACACATGGGCGGGGACGAGGTACCGACCGGCGTCTGGACCGACAGCCCGGCCTGCCAGCAACTGATGGCGCAACAGGGATACCAGGAGTGCCGCGAGCTGCAGGGCCATCTGCTGCGCCACTGCCAGCGCTATCTGGCCGGCAAGGGCAAGCAGATGCTGGGTTGGGAGGAGATACTGCATGGCGACAAGGTGAGCCGGGAGGCGGGGATCTGCGCCTGGACCAGCTTCCAGGCGGGGCTCGATGCCGCGGCGGCGGGCTATCCGGTGGTGATGGCCCCGGCCCAGTCTCTCTATCTGGACATGGCCTGGAACCAGGACATTCACGAACCCGGCCTCTACTGGGCGGGCACCCTTAATCTGGAGCAGGTCTACGCATGCGACCCGGCTCCGGCAGATTTCCATGCCAACGATAACATCCTCGGGGTATTGAGCCCCCTGTGGTCAGAATTGATCACCTCCCGTGATCGTCTCGACTACATGCTGTTTCCGCGCATGCTGGCGACTGCCGAAGTGGCCTGGAGCAATCCGGCCCACAAGGCATGGGATCATTTCGCTGCCCGTCTGCCGGGACAGTTGCAGATCCTCGACCAGCAGCAGGTGCGCTACCGGATGCCACAGAGGTAATGTTGTCTCTTTTTGGGCGGCCTGCTGGCCGCCTTTTTTTATAAACCACCAACAAAAATACAACTTTCCTCTACCTTTTCTCACCATATCCTGACAAAATTCGGCGCCCAACGAAACCACCCTACCCTTCATATGGAAAAGAAGCACTCCGGGTCGGATATGCCACACTTAAAAAACTTCATTATCAATAACAAAAGGGGTGCATGATCATGACTCACCGAGAGGTCCACACTGTGGATAGCGAAGTGGACGTTCCTGCCGATGTGCAGCTCGTCTCCACGACCGATCTTCGCGGCGTGATCACCTACGCCAACCCCGCTTTTTGCGAGATCGCCGGCTACAGCAGCGAAGAGTTGCTGGGCCAGAACCACAATATGGTGCGTCATCCCGATATGCCCAAGGTCGCGTTTGCCGATCTGTGGCTGCGTCTCAAGGAGGGCAAACCCTGGCGCGGCATGGTGAAAAATCGCTGCAAGGATGGCCGCTACTACTGGGTCGATGCCTATGTCACTCCCATCTATGAGGGCGACCAGATCTGCGGCTACCAGTCGGTACGCACCCGGCCGGACCCCCGTCACAAGGAGATTGCCACCCTCACCTATCGCAACCTGCTCAGAAGCGAGCAGGGTCATGCCAGATTGAACGTCTCGCTGACCAGGGTGCGTCATCTGCTGGTGCCCGCCCTGCTGCTGGCCATCCTGGCGGCGGCCGTCCACTGGCATGGCTGGCTGGGTGCTTTATGGATGTTGTTGCCCCTGCTGCTGCTCTCCGTCGCCTACTGGCGCGAGCTGTTCGCCCTGCCCCGCTACCTGCATCAGCTGGAGCACGAATATGACAGCCTGACCCGGCTCATCTACTCGGGGGACAAACCCGGCGCCATAGCCGACTTCCACCTCAAGATGTGGCAGGCCCGCATCCGGACCGTGCTGGGGCGGGTCAATGATGCCACCCATCCGCTGCAGACCCTGGCAACCAACCTGCAACAGGCTTCCCACCAGGCCTATCACGACATCACGGAGCAGGATGCCCAGACCCAGCAGATGGCCACCGCCATGACCGAGATGGCCAGCACAGCCCAGGAGATCGCCCGCAATATCCAGGATACCAATCAGCAGGTGAGCGAGGCCCGCAACCACTGCATGGATACCGATCGACAGCTCGGCCAGACCGAACAGCAGATAGAGCAGCTCACCCGCCAGGCCGAGCAGGCCTTCCACTCCGCCGTGGAGCTGGCCAGCGAGTCTGAGCGGATCGGTACCGTGATGGTGGAGATCCAGGGCATCGCCGATCAGACCAATCTGCTGGCCCTCAACGCCGCCATCGAGGCGGCACGCGCCGGCGAGCAGGGGCGCGGGTTTGCGGTGGTTGCCGACGAGGTACGCACCCTCTCGACCCGCACTCACAAGGCGACCGAGCAGATCCAGGGCAGCATCACCCAGATCCAGCAAACCCTGGGACAGTGGAAAGTCATGATGCAGAGCAATCTGGAACAGACCCGGCGCTGTGCCGAAATGACCCGCCAGGGCTCCAGCAGCCTGCACGATGTGCTCGATGAAATTGAGCAGGTATCGGAGTTTTCGGCCCAGATCGCCGCCGCCGCCGAGCAGCAGCAGGCGGTGGCGGAAGATATCAGCCGCAGCATCAACCAGATCTCCCAGTACTCCCGGGCCAACAGCGAGCAGATCCAGTGCGTGGACGCGTCGAGCCAGCAACTGCTGGAACGGGCCAAGCAGCTCAAGCGGATCAGCCAGACCTTTGGTTGAGCGGCTTGTCAGGCAAGCAGCAGAAGCGCCACAATGGCGCTTCTGCTTTTTGGGAACCTGACACCATGTCCATCACCGCCCCTCTGCCCATCAACAAGGTCGCCCGTATCGAGGCCATCATCGCCCTGATCCCGCCGGGAAAGGTGGCGAGCTACGGTCAGGTCGCCGATCTGGCCGGCCTGCCAGGGCGCGCCAGGTTGGTGGGCAAGGTGCTGCGGGAAACCGACAAGGTGTTGCCCTGGCACAGGGTGATAGGGGCCGGCGGCACCATTTCGCTGCCAAAAGGTTCGAACGGATTTGCAGAGCAGACCGGGCGCCTGCAAGAGGAGGGCGTCGTGGTGATAGGCGGGCGAATCAGGATGCGGGAGTGGCAGTGGCAGCCCGATCTCGCCGAGCTGCTCTTTCTGTTACCGTTTTGACGAGACGACGGGGCGACGCTACTCCAGCAGGGCCAGGATGGCATCGCTGCGCACTTGCACCGGAATGGTTTCATCCTCGCGCTGCACCAGCACCAGCAGGCTCTGCCTATCCACTTCCAGCACATAGGCCGTCCCTTCCCGGGTCAGATAATTCATGCCCGGACGGATCTCGCTAATCTCCATCACAACCTCCATGTTCCAACGCTGCACTCCTTGCAGCCGGCTCTCAGTATATCGCCTCCAATAAACAAAGAGGCCCCGTATCGGGGCCTCTTGCTCATCAGGCTTTCTTCGCTTTTGGCAAGCTCTGTTGCCAGGTGCCGTTGTCGTAGTGGGCGGTCCAGCCAGTTGCCTTGCCGTTGACCTCGCTCATCACGTATTGCTCCTTGGTCTTGCGACTGAAGCGCACGATGGCGGGGTTGCCGTCTGGGTCGGTCTGCGGTGCTTCAGCCAGGTACTTGTGCTTGGCCGAGATGCGATCCTTGAAGCGCTTGAGCTCTTCCACCAAGGGCGCGCGGGTTTCGCGGGATTTGGGGAAATTGCTGGCCGCCAGGAACAGACCAGCCGCCCCGTCACGCAGCACGAAGTGTGCATCGGACTGGGTGCATTTCAGCTCGGGCAGCGGCACCGGATCCTCTTTCGGCGGTGCGATATCGCCATTTTTCAGGATCTTGCGAGTATTCTTGCAGGTCTCGTTGGTGCAGCCCATGTACTTGCCAAAGCGGCCGTTCTTGAGCTGCATCTCGGAACCACAGCGATCACACTCGATGCTCGGCCCTTCATAGCCCTTGAGCTTGAACTGGCCCTTCTCTATTTCGTAGCCGTCGCAATCCGGGTTACGGCCACAGACGTGCAGCTTGCGGCTGTCGTCGATGATGTAGGCATCCATGGCAGTGCCGCAAACGCCGCAGCGGTGCTTGGCGCGCAGGGCATCGGTTTCGGCCTCGTCACCATCGGTAGCGGAGACGAACTCGTCGGCGGAGACCAAGTTGATGGTCTTCTTGCAGCGCTCTTTGGGCGGCAGGGCATAACCGGAGCAGCCGAGGAAGACGCCGGTGGTGGCGGTGCGAATGCCCATCTTGCGACCGCAATCCGGGCAATCGATGTCGGTCAGCACCATCTGGTTGGCACGCATGCCCCCCTCTTCCGGTGCCTTGTCAGCCTGCGCCAGCTCCTGGGTAAATTCGGCGTAGAAGGCATCCAGCACCTTCTTCCACTCCAGGCTCCCTTCGGCGATGCCATCGAGCTTGTCTTCCATCTTGGCAGTGAACTCGTAGTTCATCAGCTCGACGAAGTTCTCAACCAGACGGTCGGTGACGATTTCCCCCATCTTCTCGGCGAAGAAACGGCGGCTCTCGACCCGCACATAACCGCGATCGACGATGGTGGAGATGATGGAAGCGTAAGTGGAAGGACGGCCGATGCCGCGCTTCTCCAGCTCGCGCACCAGCGCCGCTTCGGTAAAGCGCGCGGGCGGCTTGGTGAAGTGCTGGCGCGGATCCAGCTTGACCAGTTTCAGCACCTCGCCCACGGTTACCGCCGGCAGCTGGCTGTCTTCACCCTTGCGGCCCATGGGGGGCAGTGCCTTGGTCCAACCGGCGAAGCGCAGGGTGCGACCACGGGCCTTGAGCTCGAACTCGCCCGCCTTGACGGTCAGGGTCGAGGAGTCGTACTGGGCCGGTGTCATCTGGCAGGCCACAAACTGGCGCCAGATGAGGTCGTAGAGGCGCATGGCGTCCGGCTCCATCCCTTCCAGCATCTCGGCAGTCACCTGCACGCTGGAGGGACGGATCGCCTCGTGGGCTTCCTGGGCATTGGCCTTGGCGCCGTACAGATTCGGCTCGGCCGGCAGATAGGCTGCGCCATACTGCTCGCCGATGTATTCACGCACCGCGTCGACCGCCTCTTTGCTGAGGTTGGTGGAGTCAGTACGCATATAGGTGATGTAACCCGCCTCATAGAGACGCTGGGCCATCATCATGGTCTTCTTCACCCCGAAGCTCAGACGGGTGGAGGCCGCCTGCTGCAGGGTGGAGGTGATGAAGGGAGCGGACGGCTTGGAGCCGGTCGGCTTGTCTTCCCGGTTCACCACCTTGTAGTCGACCCCTTCCAGAGCGGCCACGGCGGCGAAGGTCTCGGCCTGGGTCACCGGCTTGAAGTCGGCGCCATTGCGGCTGACCACTTCCATCCGCAGATCAGCTTTATCACCGGTCAGCAGATCGGCGTTGAGATCCCAGAACTCCACCGGCACGAACGCCTTGATCTCGCGCTCTTTATCGACGATGAGACGCACCGCGACCGACTGCACCCGGCCGGCGGAGAGGCCGCGAGCCAGCTTCTTCCACAAGAGCGGAGAGACCATGTAACCCACTACCCGGTCGAGGAAACGACGGGCCTGCTGGGCGTTGACGCGATCGATGTTGAGCTCGGACGGCTGGGCAAAGGCCTCCTGGATGGCGCTCTTGGTGATCTCGTTGAACACCACACGCTTGTAGCGGCTGTCATCGCCACCGATGATCTCGCGCAGGTGCCAGGCGATCGCTTCCCCCTCTCTATCCAAGTCGGTTGCGAGATAGATGGTGTCGGCTTTCTCGGCCAGACTCTGCAACTCGCTGACCACCTTCTCCTTGCCGGGCAAAATCTGGTAGTTGGCCTGCCAGCCCGCGGTCGGATTGATACCCATACGGGCGAACAGGGCCTTGCGCTCCTTGGCCGCCTTCTCGGATTCGCTCAACTTGATGCCGCGAATGACAGGTTTCTTGGGCTCGGTGCTGGCACTGCCGCTGGTAGGCAGATCGCGAACATGACCGACGCTGGATTTCACCACGTAGTCCTTGCCCAGATATTTGTTGATCGTCTTGGCCTTGGCCGGAGACTCCACTATGACCAGTGATTTGCCCATGCTGTAACTATTATCCTCATTGCACCCGACGGGGTTGGTGTGCGGTTTTGTGGGGCTGTATAAGAGATTTGACGAGAAAAAGCAATCTTGTGAACAAATTTGCCAGACCAGCCCGAACTACCATGCTTCTTTATTTATTAATGCGAAGGGTGCGGGCCAGACGCAACCGCTTTTTCAATTTTCTGCCATACCGCTCCTCTTTTTATATCTGAAACGACATAAAAACAGAGGATGGTTATCGGGTTGTTACAAAAACATAAAATCTCTTTATAATGGCCCCACCCCGACGCATTGCGCGCGGAAGGAACCGCTACCCATCATAAAAATCGAAAGGATGTACTCAATGAAGCACTTCGAGGTCAATTTCGACGGTCTGGTCGGCCCGACCCACAACTACGCCGGCCTCTCCTACGGCAACGTCGCCTCCCAAAGCAATGCCCAGGAAGCCTCCAATCCCAAGGAGGCGGCCAAACAGGGGCTGCGCAAGATGAAGGCATTGACCGAACTTGGCATGACCCAGGGGGTGCTGGCCCCGCAGGAGCGGCCGGATCTCGCCACCCTGCGCCGCCTCGGTTTTACCGGCAACGATGCCAGGGTGCTGGAACAGGCAGCCAAACAGGCCCCTGCCGTACTGGCGGCCTGCTATTCAGCCTCCAGCATGTGGACGGCCAACGCAGCCACCGTATCACCGAGTGCCGACACCCAGGATGGCCGCATCCACTTCACCCCTGCCAACCTGACCAACAAATTCCACCGTTCCCTGGAGCCCGAGGTTACCGGCCGGATCCTGCGCGCCGTGTTCAACAACGAGCGCCACTTCAGCCACCACCTCCACCTGCCGGAAAACGATCACTTCGGCGATGAAGGGGCCGCCAACCACACCCGGTTGTGCCGCGCCTATGGCGAGGCGGGGGTCGAGCTATTCGTCTACGGTCGCAGCGCCTTTGATCTATCCCACCCAGCGCCCAAGCGCTACCCGGCCCGCCAGACTCTGGAAGCGAGCCAGGCCATCGCCCGTCTCCATGGCCTTGGTGACGAGAGCGTGGTGTTCATCCAGCAAAACCCGGATGTGATCGATCAGGGGGTGTTCCACAACGACGTGATCGCGGTGGGCAACCAGAACGTGCTCTTCTTCCACCAGCAGGCGTTCCTCAATACCGAGTCGGCGCTGGCCGAGGTGCGCACCAAGTTTGGCGAGGGAGAGCTGCACTTCATCGAGGTGCCGACTGCGGAAGTTTCGGTGCTGGATGCGGTTAAATCCTATCTGTTCAACACCCAGATCCTGACCCTGCCCTCGGGTGAAATGGCCATCATCGCCCCCACCGAGTGTCGCGACAATCCGGCTGTATCAGCCTATCTGGACAAGCTGCTGACCCAGGGCACCCCGATCAAGCAGGTGCACTACATGGACGTGAAGCAGAGCATGCGCAACGGCGGCGGACCCGCCTGCCTGCGACTGCGGGTCGCCATGAATGACGAGGAGCTGGCCGCCGTCAATCCGGCCTGCCTCATCAACGATGCCCAGTTCGCCCGTCTGGACGCCTGGGTGGAACGTCACTACCGCGATCGCCTGACCCTGGACGATCTGCGCGACCCCTCCCTGGTGCTGGAGTCCCGCAATGCACTGGACGAGCTGACCCAGATCCTCAAACTCGGCTCCGTCTACCCGTTCCAGCGCTGATCCTGCCTCGCTGCACAAGGCCGCCGATAAGGGCGGCCTTGTTTTTTATGCTGTTTTTCATTCCCGCAGAACAGGCAACCGATGCATATTGTGCAGAAAAACAGCACACAACTTGCTGATAAGCATGAAATTTGAGCGGGATGTATCAAAAAATCGACGAACAGTCACTTTTTACAGCCAGAAGGGTGCGCAAGGGGTTCACAAAGCCCAAGGATCTGTTAGTATGCGCCTCGCACTTGGGGAGGGGTTCCCGAGCGGCCAAAGGGATCAGACTGTAAATCTGACGGCTCTGCCTTCGAAGGTTCGAATCCTTCTCCCTCCACCATTCAAGTGCAACAATCAGGAAAATACCCCGTGGAGGGGTTCCCGAGCGGCCAAAGGGATCAGACTGTAAATCTGACGGCTCTGCCTTCGAAGGTTCGAATCCTTCTCCCTCCACCATCTTCCTGAACAATTTGTGTAGTGCCCCTGTGGAGGGGTTCCCGAGCGGCCAAAGGGATCAGACTGTAAATCTGACGGCTCTGCCTTCGAAGGTTCGAATCCTTCTCCCTCCACCATCATTCAAGAAAACCCGGCCCTGCGCCGGGTTTTCGCCTTTTGGCTCCTCGCCTATCCTCTGCTTGCTGTCAGATCTGACACTTGTCAAAATCCTGGCTATTGCGCATCGTGGATACATCTTCATTGGAGTCTTCATATCATGTTTGAAGTCTGGGACCAGGATGGTCACGCCAACGGACTCACATTGCAGGCACTCAAGCTCAGGGTCAGCCGCTATCAGGGGGACCTGATGGTGCGTTACAGCAACAAGCTGGGGCTGCCTACCACCCTGTTCCTGACGGTGCATCAGGGGGTTGCCTACCAGCGCTTCAAGGCGGGCTCCCCGAAGCTGAACTGGGAGTGGTTGGCCCGGGCCGGCAATGGCCGCGTCCCCCGCCACTTCATGAACAGCCACTTTCCCCGGTTGCACCTCGCCCACTGATCTGCCCCCAGGCTCTGTCCCCAGAACGCGGCTGGCATGCCAGCTCGCGCCTTCCCGGCGTCCCCTGCTAAATTGCATGATGACGTAGGGACGAGTACAATCTCGCATCCCGTGTTTCCGGTGCCTCCCCTGTGAACGTGCAGCATGGAGACACCGCCGGGTCGTGGCGCATCGAGAAGCTGCTCGAGCCCCGCTCAACCCATACGACGCCATCAGGTGGCGCCGTCCTGATTTGCAATCAGAACGCAACATAACATACCACCATAAATTCAGTCACTTACAACAATATTCAAATTGATATCCATGGAACTATACACAATGCTAGTATGAGACTGCGTTGAGTATTAGGGGCTTCTCATGAGCGATTTGATCGATGTGTTGAGTAAATTTTCTGTACATGACTTGGCTAGAATGCTGGCAGAGAGGATCGAGGCTGACAGTCAGAGCACGTTCAAAAATCGTCATGATTTGGGCGGGGGCATAACACTATTCAAACAAAAAGGCAGCGCCAGGTGGCACTGTAGAGTCCATCAACCAGCAGATGGCATTCATGACTATCGTCAGAGTACACGGAAACTCGACTTACGAGATGCAACGTCCGAAGCACATCAAATAGCACTGATGTTAAAAATTAAATTATCGAGTGGTGTTGCGCTTAAAAAGGGTATTACGTTTAAAACAATAGCGAATGAAATCGTTCAATTCTACTTGAAGCGCTCTAAGCCTATAGATACATACTACATAAGCTTGATCAAGAATCACCTCCTTCCATATTTTGGTGAGCAAGAGATTGCTAGCATCAACGATAGATCAGTTAGACTGTTTTGGAATAAATACTGTGAGACTCATGATGCTCCAGGAAAATCACTTGCCAACTCAATCCATATTGTATTGAGAAGGATCTTGCTTGAAGCAAAAGAACAAGCCCTCATAAGCTCGATACCTGACATGAGCAATAAAGTAGAAACTAAAAATATTATAAAAGGAGAGTGCTGGGAACCTAATCAAATAAAAACAATTTTTGATAAATTAACTAAATGGCAATCATTATCCCCAACAAACACCGATAGAGTAATTTTTAACTTGTATTGCAGGTTTCTTTATTTAACCGGTATTAGAACAGGGAATGAGGCACTTGGTGTTAGATGGGATGATCTAAAAACAGAAAAAGATTATTACTTAAAAGTACGCAAGGGGAAAATGGAGGGCACGATAAAAGAGGGCCGTGAGATGATTATTTCAAGGAGTGGGCAGGAGAGCAAGGTTATAATTGAGGTAATGTCTCCGCTAGCTAAAATACAGGGATTTGAAAAAATTTCTGAAGCCAAAGCTAAGGCTCCAAGCCAGTGCTTATTCGAACTAAAACGTCCTGCCGAAATTTGGCGATCTTTCGCTGATGAGATGGAAGTTGAAGGAACATTGTATTGGTTCAGGCATACCTATATAACTAATGAGATACTTAGGGGAGAGCCGCTTGCATACATTGCTGCGCAGGTCGGCAACAGCGTAAAAATGATCGAACGGCACTACTCTCATGCAACTATGAGACGAATTCGAACTGCTGAATTGGATAGAAATAAAAAAGACAAATGATAAATAGATAGATTTCTAACGTTGAATAAAAATACTATCACTACCATAGCGAGTGAGTGATATCTGAGCACAATTGAAATTTAAACACCCGCGTGTTAGCTTCGCACACGCTCGTGCCACTTCGTTGTTATTCGATTTGTATTATTAGGCGCTTCGCTTTAAAATTTTAGGGCTTCGCCCTCATTTTATCAAAAAATTGACACCCGCATAAATTCTTGTATATGGTCGGGACTTTATTATGAACAGATGGCATTACTATTTTTAGTTATGGAAATCGTTAATTGTTTACCAGCCAAATTGAAATTCGATGGCACACTACTTTTCCATGATTTTCCATGAAGAGGTGGTTATTTCTATGAACATCATTATGATGAACCCACTTATCTCAAGATGAGGGCTGAGGGTGATAATACCATTTTCATGGCTGGTATTAATTCTGTGTATGGCTACTAAGCTTAAAACGCATAGATTGACATCATAGCGAACAGAAAAGGAACTGGCCATCATGATGCTCAGTGTTTTACACTGAGCAATAGAGATACTGAGTTTTTTTCGTAATAAGACGAGTCTTCCTTTAAGAAGATCTTCTTAAACAGCAGGAACATGAAATGGCTAAGACCCTTGTAGAACAAGGGCTGTAAGAGAATTTAAAATCAATTTTCGTACCATGAATTAACGTAGCGACGCACCATGCTTTAACGCTGATTGCGTACATCGCTTTAACGTCATGGATTACTCTTTTCTACAGCCCCATTGATGACTCTTAAACGCTTCACCTGGACTTGCTTATTCGAGCCAACCTTGTCATTAAACCGAACTCTCCAGCCGTCCAACTCGCTGAGCTGCTTCAGTGCAGTAACAATCTCAGCACGTTTACGCCTTATCTCTTTTTTTTCATACTCTGTTTTTGATTTAGGTTGGTGAGGCTTGTTTGGCTCACCCCAAATCCTCTGTACTAGTGTATCTATATAAGGAGATAAGTGGTAGCCATGATTGATATTGAATGAAAGCCATGCATGAAGTAGCTTAGCTATATTTGAACTAAGCAAACGACGTTCCTCCAAACATATCCTAGCGTATTGTCCCCCATCGACCGCATATGCAATTTTGGAGTTCAACACAACATAGACGACATCTTCCTCACCAATGACTGATGTGTTGTTGATTAGATAACTCAGTAGCCCAGATCTCCACTTTCTCTCTCCCTTAAATATAAGTAAATTAACATTATTTAATCTATTTAAGCATTTCTTCAACCTATTGTATTCATGACCCGATCTATTCCACCCTAGAATGTTTAAAATGTCGGTCTGTGTAGTAGTTACTAACGCACATTGTTCAGTTTCAGCATCAAAACTTACATTCAAATTACTCCACAATAGAGTCGACTTCGGTCCGGTATTAGCTGACGAAATTATTTTACTCTCTATACCAGCTAGGGCGATTAATGCGAGAAGTACGCTTTGGTCTGAGCTATCAAGCCCTTCTGCCAATTCAGCACACAGTCTTTCATGACCACTTTCAATATCTAGTGTAATATTAATTGGACGCTTACCACTTGGCATAGGCATGAACAACCCAGGTATTCGCCCTAAAAATGGGGCAGCCAGAGCGAAATTCTTTACATTGTGGTCATTATTTTTAGAAATTTTCATCAACTATTTCTTTAGTTTTTTCATTTTTACAGGGTGGCTGGATATTCTTATCTTTCCTAGTGTTTTGGGCTCCTACCAAACGACTATCACGGTCTATGACAACCAAGGTATCAATAGTTTTTCCTTTTGTGGTTTTCCCTATAGCCTCGATTTTTAGATTTATTTCCATTTTTAATCCATCGCTCCCCTCCTTATTTTTGGTGCATTCTAATTTAGTAGTTAGCGCATCATTGCCTTCTATCTTAGCTATAAAATACTCACTGTCTAATGCAGCTTTGAATGAATATGCCCCTCTTGCTCCCTGACCCAAATCTTTTCCTGTGTGATGCACAATGAGAATTGTCGCACCAGTTTTGCATTTTATTTCATCACAACCGGCGATGAATTTCCCCATATCCTCAGCAGAATTCTCATTACCGATAAAACTACGTGCAAGCGTATCAATAACAATCAATCTTACAGGCAAATTAGTTTCTTCTTGAACATTCTTTGTAGCCAAAATTAAATCAGTAACAACCTGTGGTTGTGATACAAATATTGGTTGTGATATACGGTACAGATTGTCTAGGTCATGCCCATCATTGTATTTATTAATCCAGGCGTGCATGCGTTTTTTCATGCCATTGCTTCCCTCGGCAGCAACATAGATTACAGCACCATGTTTTACATCCCTGCCCTGCCATTTCTTCCCTGATGCGATCCGACAGGCAATATCCATTATAATGAACGATTTTCGCGAACCGCTGGGACCGTAAAATCCAGCTAGCGAATTTTCGTCTAAAAGATCTTCAACTAAAAATTGGTCGTGATCGAAATTTATCGATCCAGCGCCCCTTTCCATAATAAATTTGTTTTTCGGGGAAGATATAGTTTCCATTTCCAATCCACTAATAGAACAATAAAATAAAAAGATCCAAATGTTAACATTAATTCATCAATTAAAATTAGCTAAACAGAAAACTCAGCTACGGAAACCAAAAAAACGCTCAATATACTATCATTAGCTATACAACTAACAAGCAAAAATAGCTTTTAATAGGTGCTAGTAGGCGTTGTTGCCCAAATCAGCCAGCAAGCGACGGTGGTATCCCGATATCTTCTTCCAGTGCGCCAGACCTTCCTTGCGCATCGCCAGCACCGCTTCATTTCTTGTTCTATAACCCCGCGTGCTTGCGAGGCGGGATACAGGCTGTCGCCCCTTTGCGTGAGATAAGCGGATCCCAGCTTGCGCCGCAGTGGATTGAGTAAGGTGGGCAGGACATCTTCCAGCGAGACTTCTGCTGCCACGATATCGTGGGTTGCCGAGTCCACCGCCAGATGTAACTTGCGCCACACTCGCCGCTTCTCGGCGCCGTGTTTTCTGACCTTCCCTCGCCTTCGCCAAATACCTTCAGGCCAGTAGAGTCGATGACCAGGGAACTGGGAACGATTCATACGCCCCTTGGCGGGTTGTCGATAGGCCACCGTCACCGTGCGTGCTCGCTTGCTGACACAGCTATAGTCCGGCGCGCGCAGCGGTAAGTTCATCAACTCGGACAAGGAGTCGAGTAGCCCCTGAGTTGCGCGAAGCGTGAGGCTGAAAATCCCTTTGGGCATCAGGAAGGTAGGGATAGTTTGGTCGGTGTAGAGCTGGCTGCGTCCCCGTCGTCAGTGATGGGGTGAAGCGATGCGCCCATGATGCAGAGTTGAAGAGGGATGGTAGTGATCAGATCACAGAGCCCTAAGTTAGTTCCATTCAATCTGCATCAATTTGGGCAACAACTCCGACTGGCTGGAATGCCAGGCATGACTAATGATGGCCCTCTGAGATGCGGCTCCGTATGAGTGTCAACATCTTATGTCAGATACTTGTTTACACCTTTCTTAGCTCCTGAGGTATCGGCCAATTTTCCTTAAAATCCATAAATTCGGCAACAAACGAAGCCATCATGTTCTTAACAAATTCATCATATACGGATTGATTGATAGTAACATGTAGGAATGACTCCACTCTCAAGGAATCTCCTACTGCGGCTAGGAAATCCGCATCTTGAAAGGTTAGTGTCACTGTGCCACTTTTTTGATTCTGGCTCAGAACGATCTGCTGATTAGACATTTTCCACCTCGAAATGATGCTTATATGCAGTGTCATTATATGCGTGTACTCACAGCCGTGTACAGTGCGCCGTATAACGTAGACCATAGATCCTCTAGTGAGGAGATAAAATGGATTCTGACGAGTTTGAGCTGGCGATGCTCGCAACTGCATTCGGTAAAAATGTACGAGAACTGCGGTCTGCACGAGGTATGCAACAGGAAAAACTAGCGCTAATTGCTGGTATAGACCGTGGTCATATGGGAAAAATCGAACGTGGGGAGACTAGGGTAACCCTTGAAAAAGTTTATTTGATCGCAAAGGCCCTTGGGGTCTCGCCTGCGTCATTGCTGCCATAGCCATAGCATGGCTGTTGGTCTTACCCAATGGCCCGCCCTGGATTTGCAATAAACTCGAACACACCAAACACCTCACCTTATCACTGCATACAAACCGCCCTGAGCTGGTTTGGTACAGTTTCAGCTCCAGCCAGTGCCAGGCGAAACCACACTCGTTGTCATCGGACGCATCAGGGAGATGCGTCACATTCGGCCAGAAGTTTGCCCACAAACGCTACATCCGTTGCTCCGTCGACCCTCACAGAGTAGCGATGATACTAGGCAGTCCTCTCATGAGGCCAGTCGGGAAAGGAGATCTTGTTTAGGAAATCGTCGGTGTCACAACTCACAAACGCATCGTCCAGACGGCCGATTAGGAAGCCGGCAGGTATCTCAATCCTCTCGTTGTGACTACAACAAAACCGTTGAAAACAACAACCCTGTGCCTGGGAGATATTCTGAAAAAATCGCTGATACCGAGATTGATGTACTGTAAGCATTTCACGATACTTATAATGCAAATGCCTGCGGGCATTGATGTACTGATCACTCCGTTGTCAGCTGACAATCGCCATCGCTGGACAGGACGAGTTCCATCTCACACTACCGATAATCCATCTGCCAGAAAGCACCGAGCCGAAGATCGGCCAGCAGCCAGGATTTCATTTCACGATACCGATAATGGGGTCGCCAGCGACTACTGAGGTGCAGATCACCTCGTTGTCAGCTGACAATCGCTGCCAGCCAGCAGCTTGGTTTCCATTTCTCGATACCGATAATGCGGTTTCCAGCGGCTACTGAGGCGCAGATCACCTCGTTGTCAGCTGACAATCGCTGC
>NZ_JBGLQV010000015.1:0-96636 GCF_041402525.1 Aeromonas sp. S18(2024)
TTCATCAGACATTGAAAATCAAAAATTGTTTTTGATGCTCGATGCTGTGAGTGCCCACACAGATTGCTTGATTCAAATTGTTAAAGAGCGCTACGCTTGTCGCGTTGAGGAGGCGCATATTACGCTTCTCACTTCGAAAGTCAAGCGATTGTTTTCGCTTTTCTTTCGGCGCCGGCTTCTTAGTGAAGCTGGCTCATCAGGTTGGCGTGAACCGCCGTGCTGGTGAGGGCGTATTATAGGGAGCCAAGCCACGATGACAAGGGCTTTTTGCAAAAAAGCGTTCGTTTGCTGAAAAAGCGAACTGAAAGCCCTAAAACCCTCTGTTCACGCTCGATTTATGCAGCTTTTTTGCTCAACTCTTCGCTTTGTGCCTGGATATAGTTGACCCAGCTGGTAGCCCGCTGTTGCCAGTTGCCTTGTTGTTGCAGTTCACGAGCCAGTTCCAGCGCCTGGGCATACTGCTCCTTATTGAGGTGTACCTGCACCAGCAGCGCCTTGGCACGATTGCCCTGCTCCCCCTTTACCGACTTCATCGCCACCAGCTGGGCCATGGCGGCATCCAGCTTGCCCTGTTGCAGCAACAGCTCGGCGGCACGCATGGCAGCTTTGGGCCTGGCGTGCTGTTTGGCCAGCAGCTGCCAGCTATCGACAGCCTTTGGCCACTCACGAGCGCCTTCCCACAGCTGAGCCAGCAGTTGCTGGTTTTCGGCGCTTTGCTTCATCTGCCCCTTCGCCATGGCTGCCTCCAGCAGCCAGGCTCCACGATAAGGCAATCCTTGCCAGGCATAGAGACGGATCAACTGGTTGCGGGCAGCGGCATCATCCATCAGTTTTTTATCGATAGCTGTTTGCAACAAGGCCAGCGCCTGATCGCCGCGCTTGGCGGAGAGGTTGAGAGACACCGCCTGTTGCCACCACTTGCTCTCTTGTGGTTCATGGCGGATCAGCTCTGCGGCCTGATCGGCAGCAACCCCGTAACGCTGCAGCGCGGTGAGAGCAGAGAGACGAATGATGGCTGCCTGCTTCTGCCAACTCTTTCTAAGCAGTTGTTCGCTCTGGCTGGCCGCCTCGCCGTATTGCTTGTTGTGGTAGTAGAGGCCGGCCAGACGCAGGCGAAGAGCATCGTCGGCCTTGATGGCCAGCGCCGCCTTGTAGCTGGCGATGGCACCGGACCAGTTGGATTGCTGGGCCTGGATATCACCGCGCAGTCGCAGCAGCTCGAGCTGTTGCTGCTCCGGCCACTCTTTATAGGTCAGCGCCTGTTCCACATAGCGGCTCGCCTGCGCGGTCTGCTGCAGGTTTGCGGCG
This sequence comes from Aeromonas sp. S18(2024), assembly GCF_041402525.1. NCBI lineage: Bacteria > Pseudomonadati > Pseudomonadota > Gammaproteobacteria > Aeromonadales > Aeromonadaceae > Aeromonas > Aeromonas sp. S18(2024). Next base: position 1,309 of record NZ_JBGLQV010000015.1, read on the forward strand.
AGCGATGCCTGCAGCTGGGCCAGCCAGGCACGTTCTACATCTGTGCCAGGCTTGAGTCCGGCCGCCTTGCCCTGGGCCTGTTGCCACTGGCCGGATTGATAAAGCTTCATCACGGGTTCAAGCTGGCGAGAGAAGTGCGGGCTCACCTCCATCGCCAGACAAGCTTGGCTGACCAGGGCCAGCAGACAGATCCAGATCCGCAACATGGTTATGACTCCAGTTTGAATTTGAGCGTGATGACTTGCACCAGCTTGTCGCTGGCGCCGGGCCTTGGCTGATAGCGCCACTTGTTGATCGCCTGAATGGCCGCCCGTTCGAACTGCCGCTTGGGCTTGGCCTCGACCACTTCCACATCCTGCACCCGTCCCTTAGCATCGACGCTGAAGCGCAAGGTGACGGAGCCTTCGATCCCCGCCTGCTGGGCACGGTAGGGATAAACAGGTTCGACTCGTTGCAGCGGCATCAGCATGTCACCGGCACCGATCCCGGCGCCCTGTTGCTGGCCATGGAAGTTGCCGCTCGCGACCGGTGTGGGGCTGGTCGCCACGCCAGGGGCTGAGACCTGTACCGCACTGAGGCTGGAGACCAGATCCAGGCTGGGTTGCACCGCAGGCAGGGGGGCTGCTGCAGGAAGAGGCAATGGGGTGGATGCCAGGGCAGCAGGGGGCTCCGGCAAGGGTTCTGGTTCCTGGGGAACGGGGCGCTCTCGCACCTGCACCTCGGTCACCTCATTTTGCATGTTGATGACGATGGGCTTTTGTTCGCGCGCCATCTTCTCCCCCTTGGGGGGCTCCACCAGAGTGGCCATAAACAGCAGGATCGCCAGACTGAGGGCAACCCCCAGGCCCAGGCTCATCAGCTTGTATTTCATTTCGGCGCCACCGCTACGGCGATGTTGGCGATGCCCGCCGCCTTGGCCTCATCCATCACCCGCACCACCTTGCCATGGGGCACCCGTTCGTCAGCCTGGATCACCAGGCTGGCATCTGGCTGCTCCGCCAGCAGTCGGGCGACGCTGACCTGCACCCGCTCCACGTCGATCTGCTTACGGTCGAGGAAGATCTGCCCCTGGGCGCCGATCGCCAGCATGATGCTGGAGGATTTCTGCGCCTTGGCCTGGCTGGCCTGGGGTCTGTGCACCTCCAGCCCGGCTTCGCGCACGAAGGAGGTGGTGACAATAAAGAAGATCAGCATGATGAACACGATATCCAGCATGGGGGTCATGTCGATCTGTACTTCATCACGCTGGCGTTTGGATTGCCGTCTCATTGTTTTTTCTCTTCTCGCAGGCCGTCCCGGGTCTTGGCCAGCGCTCGCTTGGCCTGGCTCTCGAGCCGACTGAGTAACAACACGCCGGAGAGGGCCACCACCATGCCGGCCATGGTGGGAATGGTGGCGCGGGAGATCCCGCCCGCCATGCTCTCGGGGTTAAAACGGTTGGCCGCTGCCAACGCATCGAATACGCCTATCATGCCGGTCACTGTGCCGAGCAGACCCAGCATGGGGCAAAGCACCACCAGGGTGCGGATGAAGATCAGATGTCGGTTGAGTGCAAGCTCCGCCTGGGCCAGCCAGCGGCCGCGAATGGCCCTGGCATGCCAGCTATGGCGCTCGCTGCGTGCCTGCCAGCGAGTGAACAGCTGGTGCTGCAGTGGGACAAAACCCAGACTGAGGTAGAGCAGCCGCTCGATCATCAGAATCCACATCAGCACCAGCAGGGCCAGAATGACCCAGAGCACGGGACCACCTCGGCCCATGAAACTCTGCAGCTGCTGCCAGATGTCGAACATCATGCCGCCCGCTCCATCCCTTGCAGGTTGCTCTCGGCACGTTCTGCCAGAATGCCGGCCACCTGCTGCTCCAGCACATTGGATAGTTCGCTGAAACGGGATTGCAGCAAACTGTGGGCCAGGATCAGCGGAATGGCCGCCACCAGCCCCTGCACCGTGGTGACCAGGGCCATGGAGATGCCACCGGCCATGATCTTGGGATCACCGGTACCAAACTGTGTGATGGCCTGGAAGGTACCGATCATCCCAGTCACGGTACCGAGCAGACCCAACATGGGGGCGATGGCCGCAATCACCTTGACCATGCCGATGCCGCGCTCGAGACGGGGTGTCTCCTGCAGGATCGCCTCATCGAGACGCAGCTCCAGCGTTTCCATGCTCAGTTCGGGATGCTGATCCGCCACTGTCAGTACCCGGCCGAGGGCATTGTCGGCGTGGTATTCACCCTGCTTGAGCTGGCGACGCACCAGGGTCAGCTCGCGGGTCAGAGCCCACAACCGTACCGCAGCGATGCCAAGGCCGATGAGGGCCAGCAGCACGATAATGGCGCCAACCTGTCCCCCCTGCAGAACCTTCTGCCAGAAGGTAGGAGTCTGGGCCAGCATTTCGAGCAAGGTGCCGTGGGAAGGATCCAGCGGCAGCGCTTCTCCCTCCTGGCCCTGATAAGACGCCAGCTCGGAGTGTACGCTGCCGGGCAGACCCAGCACCGGGCTCAGTCCCTCTGCGGTCGGTTGCAGGAAGCCCGTATCGCCAAACAGGGCAAAGCTGCCTAGCCGGCTCAGCGACTGCTCGCTGGCATTCCCCTGAGCGTCGAGCACCTTGCCGTTGAACTGGGCTACCCGACCCGATTCACGGATCTCCTGTAGCAAGGTCGCTGGCAGCAAGGCGAGGGCGGCGCGATCCGGCACATCCTTGTCTTGTGCCATGGCTTTCAGCGGAGAGAGGCGATCCGGATATTGTCCCTGCACTGCCGATTCGGAGAGCAGCTTAACCGCCTCACCAGCCCCCTGACGAACAACCGCGAAGATCTCGTTCATGTCACCGGAGGCTTGCTCCCACTGGCCGTTGAGTTCGACCAGCTGTTTTTCATTGCTGGCAAACTGGCTGGCCAGCTGCTTGCTGAGGTTCTGGGCTTCCGCCAGTCTGGCACGGGCGCGATTCAATTCGCCGGAAACTGCCGCCAGATCCTGTTGTGCCTGCTGCTCGCGCGCCTGTTCCTGCTGTTGCCACTCATCATTGGCAATGGCGGTATTGGTCCCGAGGGAGAGGGCGATAATAAGGGGAAACCACTTCATGGCGACTCTCATGATTGGGCCTCCTGACTACGGCTGACAGACAGGGGGACATTCAACAATTGCGGTACCTTCTTGTCGGCCGCGATATCCAGGGCATCGGCAATGGGGGAAAGCCACTGACCATCGAGGGCTTGCCACTGTTTGTTCTCGACAGACCAGCGCCAGGCCTGGCTGCGATCCGCAGTCATGGCCAGCAGGGCCACGCGGCCTACCGCCAGAACATCGACCCGGCGCGAGGCGCCGTCCAGGGCGATTTCGGTGGAGTAACTGTCCATCCGGCTGCCATATTCGGCTTCGATCTGGTAGGCCTGCAGCAGTTGGCGAAACTTCTCGGCCTCGCTCACATCGGCTCTGGCCATGGTGGCTTTCAACTGTTCGACTCGCGCCACACGCTCTTCCTTGCGCAGCGGAATGTCCTCTTGCACCAGTTGTTCCAGATCGGCCTGCATCTGCAGCATCAGGGGGATCAGGCCCTGACGGGTCTCTTGTACCGCATCCAGCTGGCGGGTGAGCTTGTCCAGCTCATTTTGCTGATCGGCCACCAAAGACTGCATGTAGCGGTTGTAGGCTTCCAGATCCCGCAGTTGCAGCTGGGCATTTTGCAGCTCCAGTCGGGCGGCGACGGCCGCATCGGCGGCTTTTTCCACCCGCTGCTGGGAGGCTTTTCCGGCAGCGATGCTGTTTTTCAGGGAGGGCGCAACCAGATCATCGGCACTGGCAGCGAAGTGAACTGTTAATGGCAACAGGGCCAAACCCCAATACTTGTGCATGATATAATTCTTAACAATGATAACTATTCTCATTGTCTCAGAGAGTGGGGACAGTATCAATCAGAGGATTTCCTTGGCCTTCGACGGCAAAAAACAGGATAATTTTTAAACACGCACGGAATAATGGCATTGGATGCCATCTCAAAAATTATAAATAACTAGAAAAATCTTTTCGGTCAGACGGATAGCTGGTCGAGAGAGGAGAAAGTCATGCTCAACGATGCGATCTGGGAACATATAGACCAGTTCACCAAGGCCACCAAAACCAGCGACATCCAGCAACTGCTGGAGCGTTTTAGTCATCAGATGGGCTTTGATTACTTCCGGCTGCTGATTATTTTCCCCATCAGCATGCAAAAATCCCACGTGGCACTTTTCAACAACTGCCCGACCAGCTGGTTCGATGCCTACAGCGAGAATCAGTATCTGACCCAGGATCCGGTCGTCTATCTGGGGTTGAAGCAGACCCAGCCGATCTTCTGGAACAAGCTAGATTGCGACTCTCCCTGGTTACCCAGTGCCAGCCGAGATGTGATGAACCTGGCGGCGGACTTCGGGGTGCGCAACGGTGTCTCCTTCCCGCTGCACACCCCGCAGGGGGAACATGGCATCCTCTCATTCATCACCAAGGACAAATCCAATTCCGACCTGATGTTTGAAAACGTTCCCCTGCTCTCTTTCTGTGCCAGTTACATCTTCAATTCGGCACTGCTGTTGATCAAAAGCCGGCCGGACCTGATGAGATACCTGACCGAACTCTCCGATCGGGAGAAGGAGTGCCTGTTCTGGGCCAGCGAGGGCAAGACCTCCTGGGAGATCGCCACCATCCTTGGTATCAGCGAGCGGACGGTCAACTTCCACCTCACCCAGGTCACCAACAAGACCGACTCGAAGAACCGCAGTCAGGCCATCGCCAAGGGGATCACCAGCGGCATCATAGTGCCCTCACTGGATGAGGTGACCATCACCAACCTGCGGCTGTCATGACGCCAACCTGGCAACACAGCCAATAAAAAAGAGCCGCATTGCGGCTCTTTTTTCATTTGTGGCAATGGCTTATTCCACGGTCACGGACTTGGCCAGGTTACGCGGCTGATCCACGTCGGTGCCCTTGATCAGGGCCACGTAGTAGGAGAGCAGCTGCAGCGGCACGGTATAGACGATGGGCGCGATCACCTCTTCCATATGGTTGAGGTTCATCACCCGCATGGTCTCGTCGCTCTTGAAGCCGGTCTCGGCGTCGGCGAAAACGTAGAGGATACCGCCGCGGGCACGCACCTCTTCCACGTTGGACTTGAGCTTCTCCAGCAGGTCGTTGTTCGGCGCCACCACTATGATGGGCATCTCGGCATCGATCAGGGCCAGCGGGCCATGCTTGAGCTCACCGGCGGCATAGGCCTCGGCGTGGATGTAGGAGATCTCCTTGAGCTTGAGTGCCCCTTCCATGGCGATGGGGTACTGATCGCCACGGCCCAGGAACAGGCTGTGGTGCTTGTCGGCGAACTCTTCGGCCAGGGTCTCGATCTGCTTGGCGAGCGACAGGCTCTCCTTGATGCGCTGGGGCAGCGCCTGCAGGGACTTGACCAGGGCGGCCTCGGCGGCGGCGTCCAGGTTGCCGCGGCAGCGGCCGATGGCGGCCACCAGCATCAGCAGGCCGGCCAGCTGGGTGGTGAAGGCCTTGGTGGAGGCCACGCCGATCTCGGCGCCGGCACGGGTCATGAAGGCCAGATCCGACTCGCGCACCAGGGAGGACCCCGGCACGTTGCAGATGGCCAGCGAGCTCATGTAGCCGGAAGCCTTGGCCAGACGCAGGGCAGCCAGGGTGTCGGCGGTCTCACCGCTCTGGGAGAGGGTGATGAGCAGGCTGTTGGGACGCACCACCGACTTGCGATAGCGGAACTCGGAGGCGATCTCCACGTCACAGGAGACACCGGCGATGGACTCGAACCAGTAGCGGGCCACCATGCCGGAGTGGTAGGAGGTGCCGCAGGCGACGATCTGGATGTGATCGACCTTGTCGAAGATGGCGCGCGCGCCGTTGCCGAAGGACTCGACCACCACGTGATCGATGCCCAGGCGCCCGTCCAGGGTCTGGTTGATGGCGGCCGGCTGCTCGTGGATCTCCTTGAGCATGTAGTGACGGTACTCGCCCTTGTCACCGGCATCGTGGGAGATGTCGGACTCTTTCTCCTCGCGTACTACCGGCTTGCCGTCGATATCGAACACCTGCACGTCGCGGCGGGTCACCTCGGCAACATCACCCTCTTCCAGGAAGATGAAGCGGCGAGTTACCGGCAGCAGGGCCAGCTGGTCGGAGGCGATGAAGTTCTCGCCGATGCCGCGGCCGATCACCAGAGGGGAGCCGGAGCGGGCCACCACCAGACGGCTGTCGTCACGGGTATCCATCACCACGGTACCGTAGGCGCCACGCAGCTGCTTGACCGCCTTTTGCATGGCGGTGATCAGGTTCGGCGCCTCTTTCAGCTCGTGGTGCACCAGGTGGGCGATCACCTCGGTGTCAGTGTCGGAGGTGAATACGTAGCCTAGCTCCTTCAGGCGATCGCGTAGGGGCTCGTGGTTCTCGATGATGCCGTTGTGCACCACCACAATATGCTCGGAGACGTGAGGGTGGGCATTGCGCTCGGAGGGCTCGCCGTGAGTGGCCCAGCGGGTGTGGGCGATACCGGTGCCGCCGTGCACGGACTGCTCTTCCAGGGCCTTGGCCAGCTCGGCCACCTTGCCGAGGCGGCGCACCCGCTGCAGGGGGTGCTGGGCGCTGAACACGGCCACACCGGCCGAGTCGTAGCCGCGGTACTCGAGACGGCGCAGCCCCTCGACCAGGATTTCAGCCACATCACGCTGGGCAACAGCCCCGACGATGCCACACATAGACTTCTCCTTGAGACGTAAAAACGAAAGTTCGTTTGGATAATTCAGACTTCAATATCAGCCTGCAACAGGGGCACAGATCAGTGTCACCCCTTTGGCTTGAATCAGTTCACGGGCCTCGGCAGCCAGCCCGTCATCGGTGACCAGGGTCTGGATGCTTGACCAGGGCAGCTCGAGATTGGGGATCTTGCGGCCAATCTTCTCGGACTCGACCATGACGATCACCTCCCGCGATACCTCGGCCATCACTCGCGACAGCCCCACCAGCTCGTTGAAGGTGGTAGTGCCGCGTTCCGGGTCTATGCCATCGGCGCCGATAAACAGCTGGTCGAAGTCGTAGGATCGCAGCACCTGCTCCGCCACCTGCCCCTGGAAGGACTCGGAATGAGGGTCCCAAGTGCCTCCAGTCATTAACAGGGTAGGCTCATTTTCCAGCTCGCGCAGGGCGCCGGCCACATTGAGAGAGTTGGTCATCACGATGAGGCCGCGCTTGTTGCCGAGCAGCGGGATCATGGCGCTGGTGGTGCTGCCGCTGTCGATGATGACGCGGTTGTGATCGCGGATCCGCTCCGCGGCGGCACGGGCGATTGACATCTTTCGGTTCGAAACTTGATCCGGATTGGACTCCACCACCATCTCGCTCGGCAGGGGCACGGCCCCCCCATAGCGGCGCAGCAACAGGCCGCCGGTTTCCAGCACCGCCAGATCCTTGCGAATGGTCACTTCAGAGGTGGAAAAGTGTTTGGCGAGGGCATCGACACTGACCTCACCCTGTTCGTTAACCAGCGTCACTATGGTGTGACGACGCTGCTGGGTATTACGTTTAGTCATCTTTAAGTTTCGATTCGAAAGAATATCGAAATATTAGTGCCTTTCTGGCAAAAATCAAACAGCAAATAGGATCCAATTTGGTTAGGTGCCAGAATGGGGTGCCGACTTGCGACGAGGATGCCATGCAAAAACGACTCATCTGGCTGGTGGAAGATGAAGCCAGCATTGCCGATACCCTGATCTATGCCCTACAAACCGACGGGTTCGAGGTGGAGTGGTTCATGCTGGGCCAGCAGTTGCTAACCAGGCTGGCACAGGTACAACCCGATTTTCTGATCCTCGATGTGGGACTGCCCGACATCAGCGGGTTCGAGCTGTGCAAGCAGGTACGGGCCCGCAGCGATGTCCCCCTGATGTTTCTGACTGCCCGCAGCGAGGAGATAGACAGGCTGATTGGGCTGGAGATCGGCGCCGATGACTATGTGGCCAAGCCCTTCTCGCCACGGGAGGTATGCGCCCGGGTGCGAGTCATTCTGCGCCGCAGCCAGCCGACGGCCCCCAAGCAGAGTGCAGCCCTGACTCTCGATGAAGAGCGGGCCCGCATCCACTTTCACGGCCAGCCTCTGGTACTTACCCGCTACGAATACCTGCTGCTCAAGACGCTTATGCAGTCACCAGGCAGGGTCTACTCGCGCCAGCAGCTGATGGATCTGGTGTGGCAGGATGCGGAGGAGAGCCTGGATCGCACCGTCGATACCCACATCAAGACCATCCGCGCCAAGCTGCGAGATCAGGACCCGGATGCCAACCTGATCCTGACCCATCGCGGACTGGGCTACAGCCTGGAGCTGGCATGAGAACAAGAGTGCAACGGCGGCAAGACAGGGAGCGGATATGAGACTGGGGCTGCAACTGCTGTGCGGACTGCTGCTGATCTTCGCACTGGCCGCCTGGTTCGTGATGGAGATCTTCGTCGAGGAGATCAAACCTGGCGTACGCAGCGCCACCGAAGATACCCTGGTGGACATGACCCAGCTGCTGGCGCCACTGGCGCTCGACGATTTGCAGGAGGGCAATATGATGACCGGGCGGCTGGCCAACGCCTTCGCCCGACTCAACCAGACTCCTATCAATGCCCTGATCGACGGTTATCTCAAGCAACAGGTCGAGTACCGCATCTATGTGACAGATGCGCACGGCGTAGTGATTTACGACTCCGACGGGACGGATCTGGGCAAAGACTACTCCCGCTGGAACGACGTCTACCTGACCCTGCGTGGCGAATATGGCGCCCGCAGCACCCGCACCGATCCCGATGATCCCGCCAGCTCGACCATGCATGTCGCGGCCCCCCTGCGGGATGGGGATAACATTATCGGCTCCCTCACCGTCGCCAAACCCAACCGCACCCTGATGCCAGCCATCAAACGGGGGGAGCAGGAATTGTTGCGCGCCGGGGGTCAGATGCTGCTTGTCTCCTTGCTGATCGGCAGCCTGCTGGTGTGGTGGCTCAACCGCTCCATCGGCAAACTGGTGCACTACGCCGATTCTGTCAGCAAGGGTGAAGTGGCGCCCTTGCCACGGCTGCATACGGTCGAACTGGATCGCCTCGGTCATTCCCTGGAAACCATGCGCCACCAGCTTGATGGCAAACGCTATATCGAACGTTACGTACATGCCCTGACCCACGAGCTGAAGAGCCCGCTGGCCGCCATTCGCGGGGCTGGGGAGATCCTGGCCGAAACGCCGCCTCCCGAGGTGGCCAGCCGTTTCATCGGCAACATCAACCAGGAGACGGCTCGTATGCAGCAGTTGATCGAACGCATGCTGCAACTGGCCAGACTGGAGTCGGGGCAGGGGCTGGATCGCCAGCCGGTGGAGCCGGCAAGCCTCGGCAAACGCGCCCTCGACGCCCGCCAGATCATCGCCCAGCGCCGCCAAGTCAGGCTGGTGGGCGAACTGGCCAACGCCCCCAGGCAGAAGTGGGATCCCCTGCTGGTGGAGCAGGCGATTGGTAACCTCTTGGACAATGCCATCGACTTTTCCCCCGCCGAGGGGGTGGTGACCCTGAGCGGTACCCGCCTGGATGGAGGCTATTGCTTTCGGGTTTGCGACCAGGGGCCGGGCATTCCTGACTATGCCCTGCCCAGGATCTTCGAGCGTTTCTACTCCCTGCCTCGTCCCGACAGGGGCAAGAGCAGCGGCCTTGGCCTCAGCTTCGCCCATGAGGTGGCCCACCAGCATGGTGGCCGCCTGACACTGGTCAATCGTCAGCAGGGAGGCGCCAGCGCCGAGCTCTGGTTGCCACTCGCCTGACCGCGCTCCCGCCGCTTTGCATTTCGCATGCAAAGCGGCGCCCGATACCGGTTTTTTTGTCTTCCTTCACAGTAGCTTCACACAGCCCCATCTCCCCTTCACCCGTGCACGGCACACTCGCCCCATTCAACAAGGAGAGGTGTCATGGTCAAACAGATATTCAGCCACAAGATCGTCCTGCTGCTGTTGCTCAGCCTGCTGCTGATGGTACCGGTGCACTCCATCATGGAGCTGAACCGGGAGCGCCAGGCCTACCGCAGTCAGGCCATTCACAGCATCATGGCCAGCAGCAGCGGCCCGCAACGCCTGCTCGGCCCCGTCCTGGTGCAGCCTTATACCCGCACCGTCACGGTGGAGCAGGATGGCAAGCGCTTCAAACGTACCGAACAGCTTTACCGTTATCGGTTGCCCGAACAGCTGAACGTGCAAGCCGGCATGGCGGTCACCCCGCGCAAGCTCGGCATCTATCAGGCCCAGGTCTATCAAACCCGGCTCTCCCTCTCCGGACGTCTGCCAACCGGGAAGGAAGACAAACCACAGGATCTCGATGACACGGATCCCACCCTGGTGGCTGGCAACCCTTATCTGAGCCTGGTGCTATCCGATGCCCGCGGCATCAGCAGTGTGCCTGCGCTGCAACTGGGCAAACAGCGGATCCCGTTTGCCCCCGGCGCCAGGCTCGGGGACAAGCTGGCCGGCATCCATGCACCGCTGCCAGCCTTGGCTGATGACGAGGGTATCTTTCATATCGAACTGGATTTGCAGGGGATGAATGCGCTGGAAGTGGTGCCCCTCGGCCAGGACAGCAAGCTGAATCTGAACGGCAACTGGCCCCATCCCAACTTCATCGGCGACTTTCTGCCGGCCAGTCGCACCCTCACCGAAAAGGGGTTCGACGCCAGTTGGCAGAGCAGCTGGTTTGCCACCGATATGGAGAGCCGTTTCAACCGGATGATGAAGGGGGAAGGGGATCCGCTGCCCGCCTTCAGCGTCAGCCTGGTACAACCGGTGGATCACTATCAGCTGAACGAACGGGCGGCCAAATATGCCCTGCTGTTTATCGGTCTCACCTTCATCAGCTTCTTCATGTTCGAGCTGCTCAAGGGATTGCGGGTACACCCGATCCAGTACGCCCTGGTGGGCATGGGGTTGGTCATCTTCTATCTGGTACTGCTGGCGCTGACCGAACATCTGGGTTTTGCCCTGGCCTATCTGATCGCCGGCCTCGCCAGCGTAGCCCTCAATGGCTTTTACCTCAGCCATGTGCTGGGTGGGCCCAGACAGGGGATCGGCTTCGCGGCCCTGCTGGGGCTGGTCTACGCCATCCTGTTCGGGCTGCTGCAGGCCGAAGAGATAGCCCTGCTGCTCGGCGCCCTGTTGTTGTTCGCCATCCTGGCGCTGATCATGGTACTGACCCGCAAGCTGGACTGGTATCAGGTGATGGACTATGACTCCCCCACCACCGTCTGGGCAGCCCCCCTCCCATCGACGAGTGACACCAGCCATCAGCCATAAGCCAAAAAAACCGGCGCCCAAGGGCGCCGGTTGCATTTTATTGATCGGGCATCACTTCTTCTTGACCGGGCGAGCCCAGTTCTTGATGTGACGCTGGGGTACTCGGGTGATCACCAGCTCGTTCTCCGCCACATCCTTGGTGATGGTGGAGCCGGCCCCCAGGGTGGCCCCCTTGCCGATGCGCACCGGCGCCACCAGCTGGGTGTCGGAACCGACGAAGACATCATCCTCGATAATGGTCTGGAACTTGTTCACCCCGTCGTAGTTGCAGGTGATGGTGCCGGCACCGATATTCACCTTGGCACCGATCTCGGCATCCCCCAGATAGGTCAAATGACCACACTTGGAACCAACACCCAGCCGCGCCTTCTTCATCTCGACGAAGTTGCCGACGTGGGCGTCCTGCTCCAGCACCGCGCCCGGGCGCAGGCGGGCAAACGGACCGACCGAGCATTGATCAGCCACCTGGGCGCCCTCGATGACGGAGTAAGGCTTCACCTCGGTATGATCGCCGATGACGCAATCCTTCAGCACGGCTCCCGCGCCGATGCGCACATGGTTACCCAGCGTCACCTTGCCTTCGATGATGACGTTGACGTCGATCACCACCTCTTCCCCGATCTCCAGCTCACCGCGCAGATCGAAACGGGCGGGGTCGATCAGGGTGGCACCGGCGATCATCAGCTTCTCGGCCTGCATCTGCTGATAGCTGCGCTCTAGCGCCGCCAGCTGAACCCGGTTGTTGGCCCCTTCCACCTCCGCAGCGCGCTCCGGATGAACGGCGGCGATGGGACAACCATCGGCATGAGCCATGGCGATGACATCGGTCAGGTAGAACTCGCCCTGGGCATTCTTGTTGTCCAGACGGGACAGCCAGCCGCGCAGCTGGGCACCGCTCGCCACCAGCACGCCGGTGTTCACTTCACGAATAGCAAGCTGCTCGGCATTGGCATCTTTCTGCTCGACGATACCGACCACCTGGCCGTTGTCGCGCACGATGCGTCCGTAACCGGTAGGGTTGTCCAGCACCACGGTCAGCAGCGCCATGCCACCAGCCGCCTTGGCGGCCAGCAGCCGTTGCAGAGTCTCGGGCTGGATCAGCGGGGTGTCGCCATACAGCACCAGTACGTCATCTTCGTCGTTCCAGAACGGGATGGCCTGGGCCACCGCATGGCCGGTCCCCAGCTGCTGCGCCTGCAGCACCCAGTTCACATCGGCGGCCTGGATCCGCTCCTTCAGCAGCTCGGCACCGTGGCCATAGACCAGGTGCAACTGCTCGGCACCGACCTGACGGGCGGTATCGATCACGTGGGAAACCATGGGTTTGTTGGCCACCGGGTGCAGCACCTTGGGCAGGGAAGAACGCATGCGGGTACCTTTACCCGCCGCCAGGATCACGACGTTGAGAGACATGGCTTCAACCTTGAACTTGTGTGGAAATACCCGGCGGAGTCTATCCAACGGGCAAAAAAAAAGCGACCCGAAGGTCGCTTTTTGCATCACCGTTATCAGCGGTAATTCTTTTTGACGATATCGATGACCCGCAGTTGGGCCATCGCCTTGGCCAGCTCGGTAGCGGCCTGGGCGTAGTCGATATCACCATGGGAGCTGTGGATCCGCTCCTCGGCCGCGCGTTTGGCTTCCTGGGCTTTCGCCTCATCCAAATCGTCGGCGCGAATCGCGGTGTCCGCCAGCACGGTCACGGATTCAGGTTGTACTTCCAGCATGCCGCCGGAGATGTACAGCACCTCTTCAGTTCCGTTCTGCTTCACCAAGCGGACCAGGCCCGGCTTGATGGCAGTCAGCAACGGAGCATGACCGTGGCGGAGACCCAACTCACCTTCGGAGCCTGTTACCTGAGCGGATTGCACGCGACCGGAAAACAATTTTCCTTCGGCGCTCACCACGTCCAGGTGAAAGGAGATCATCTCTGCCATGGGCCCTCCAGTCGAGGCTTACAGTTTCTTGGATTTCTCGACGACTTCGTCGATACCGCCAACCATGTAGAACGCCTGCTCGGGCAGATCGTCATACTCGCCTTTCAGGATGCCCTGGAAACCACGGATGGTCTCTTTCAGCGGCACGTATTTGCCCGGAGAACCGGTAAACACTTCTGCCACGAAGAACGGCTGGGACAGGAAACGCTCGATCTTACGGGCACGGGCTACGGTCAGTTTGTCTTCTTCTGACAGTTCATCCATACCCAGGATGGCGATGATGTCCTTCAGCTCCTTGTAGCGCTGCAGTACGGTCTGAACGCCACGAGCGGTCTCGTAGTGCTCCTTGCCAACCACCAGCGGATCCAGCTGACGGGAGGTGGAGTCCAGCGGGTCAACGGCCGGGTAGATACCCAGAGCCGCGATCTGGCGGGACAGTACGACGGTCGCATCCAGGTGGGCGAAGGTGGTCGCCGGAGACGGGTCGGTCAAGTCATCCGCAGGCACGTAAACGGCCTGTACGGAGGTGATGGAACCAGTCTTGGTGGAGGTGATGCGCTCTTGCAGAACACCCATCTCCTCGGCCAGGGTCGGCTGGTAACCTACTGCGGAGGGCATACGGCCCAGCAGTGCGGATACTTCGGTACCGGCCAGGGTGTAACGGTAGATGTTGTCCACGAAGAACAGCACGTCACGACCTTCGTCACGGAACTTCTCGGCCATGGTCAGGCCGGTCAGCGCCACGCGCAGACGGTTTCCGGGCGGCTCGTTCATCTGACCGTAAACCAGAGATACTTTGTCCAGTACGTTGGACTCCATCATCTCGTGGTAGAAGTCGTTACCCTCACGGGTACGCTCACCCACACCGGCGAACACGGAGTAACCGCTGTGCTCGATCGCGATGTTACGGATCAGCTCCATCATGTTTACGGTTTTGCCTACACCGGCACCACCGAACAGACCGACCTTACCACCCTTGGCGAACGGACATACCAGGTCGATAACCTTGATGCCGGTCTCCAGCAGCTCGGTGCTGTTGGACTGATCTTCGTAGCTGGGGGCCTCACGGTGGATGGACCAGCTCTCTTCTTCACCGATCGGGCCTTTCTCGTCGATTGGCTCGCCCAGTACGTTCATGATCCGACCCAGGGTCGCAGTACCGACCGGAACCTGGATGGATTTACCGCTATTCATTACTTCCAACCCACGACGCAGACCGTCGGAGGAACCCATGGTGATGCAACGAACGACGCCGCCACCGATCTGCTGCTGAACTTCCAGCACCAGACCCTGGCCTTGACCTTCGCTGACGACCTTCAGAGCATCGTACACCTGGGGCACGGCATTCTGCGGGAACTCGATGTCCACCACAGCGCCGATGATTTGGACGATGAAACCGTTACTCATGTCAAATCCTCTAAACCTTTGATAACCCTTGCCTTACACCGCAGCAGCACCGGAAACGATCTCTGTGAGCTCCTGGGTAATACTGGCCTGACGGGCCTTGTTGTATACCAGTTGCAGATCGTTAATCAGGTTGCCGGCGTTGTCAGTCGCGGCTTGCATGGCAACCATTCGGGCTGCCTGTTCACTGGCCAAGTTTTCCACTACGCCCTGGTACACCTGGGATTCGACATAACGAACCAGCAGGGTATCCAGCAGCTTCTTGGGATCCGGCTCATAGAGGTAATCCCAGTGGTGTTTCTTGACCAGCTTGCTGTCTTCAGTTACGGGCAAAGGCAGCAGTTGATCGACCCGTGGTTGCTGCACCATGGTGTTGATGAACTTGTTGTACACCAGATACAGCCTGTCAATCTCACCGTTGTCGTAAGCCTTCAGCATGACCTTGACTGAACCAATCAGGTCATTGACGCTCGGGTTATCGCCCAGTCCTGCGACGTGAGCTTTCACCTTGGCGCCGTGCCGTTCAAAGAAGTTGGAGGCTTTGTTGCCGATCAGGGCCAGGTCAACCTTGGCTCCTTTCGCGCTCCATTGCTTCATATCATTGAGGGCAGCCTTGAACAGGTTGATGTTCAAACCGCCACACAGGCCACGGTCGGTGGAGACGACGATGTAACCCACTCGCTTGACCTCACGTTCGATGAGGTAGGGGTGCTTGTATTCCAGGTTCCCCTGAGCGATATGGCCGATCACCTTGCGCATGGTTTCAGCGTACGGACGGCTGGCAGACATGCGATCCTGCGCACGGCGCATCTTGCTCGCTGCCACCATTTCCATAGCGCTGGTGATCTTCTGAGTGTTTTTCACACTCCCGATCTTGTTACGTATCTCTTTTGCGCCGGCCATCTCTTCTCTCCATCAGGTGGCAGCTTGCGCTGCCACACACGCTTACCAGGTCTGGGTTGCCTTGAAGTTATCCAGCAACGCAGTCAGCTTGCCAACGATCGCGTCGTTGTAGTCGGCCTTGGCATTGATTTCAGCCATCAGCTCGGCATGCTGGGTATTGGCGTAAGAGAGCAGAGCGGCTTCGAAGTCGAGGATCTTGTTCAGTTCGACATCGGAGAGATAGCCTTTTTCCGCAGCGAACAGCACCAGAGACTGGTGAGCCACGCTCATCGGAGAGTACTGCTTCTGCTTCATCAGCTCGGTCACTTTCTGACCGTGGTCCAGCTGCTTGCGAGTCGCGTCATCCAGGTCGGAAGAGAACTGGGCGAATGCGGCCAGTTCGCGGTACTGGGCCAGCGCGGTACGGATACCACCGGACAGCTTCTTGACGATCTTGGTCTGGGCAGCGCCACCCACACGGGACACGGAGATACCCGGGTCAACCGCAGGACGAATACCGGCGTTGAAAGACTGGGAGGTCAGGAAGATCTGGCCATCGGTGATGGAGATCACGTTGGTCGGTACGAACGCGGAAACGTCGCCGGCCTGGGTTTCGATGATCGGCAGGGCGGTCAGAGAACCGGTCTGGCCTTTCACTTCACCCTTGGTGAACTTCTCAACGTACTCTTCGTTGACGCGAGCAGCACGCTCGAGCAGACGGGAGTGCAGATAGAAAACGTCACCCGGGAATGCTTCACGTCCTGGCGGACGGCGCAGCAGCAGGGAGATCTGACGATATGCAACGGCCTGCTTGGACAGGTCATCGTAAATGATCAGGGCATCTTCACCGCGGTCACGGAAGTATTCACCCATGGAGCAACCGGAGTACGGAGCCAGGTATTGCAGGGCAGCCGCTTCGGACGCAGAAGCCACCACCACGATGGTGTTGGCCAGGGCGCCGTGCTCTTCCAGCTTGCGCACCACGTTGGCGATGGTGGAGGCCTTCTGGCCGATCGCAACGTAGACACACTTAATGCCGGAGTCTTTCTGGTTGATGATGGTGTCGATCGCAATGGCAGTTTTACCTACCTGGCGGTCACCGATGATCAGCTCACGCTGGCCACGACCGATGGGGATCATGGCGTCGATCGCTTTCAGACCGGTCTGGACAGGCTGGTCAACAGACTTACGCTCGATAACGCCCGGGGCGATCACTTCTACCGGAGAGAAGCCATCGTGCTCGACCGGACCTTTACCGTCGATAGGCTGACCCAGGGTGTTGACCACCCGGCCCAACAGACCACGACCAACCGGCACTTCCAGGATGCGGCCAGTACCTTGTACTTTCATCCCTTCGGCCAGATCGGCGTAGGGACCCATTACTACGGCACCAACGGAGTCACGCTCCAGGTTCAATGCCAGAGCGAAGCGGTTACCCGGCAGCTCGATCATCTCACCCTGCATGGCATCGGCCAGGCCGTGGATACGAATGATACCGTCGCTCACGGAGACGATAGTACCTTCGTTACGCGCTTCGCTCTTTACATCAAACTGCGCAATGCGCTGCTTGATCAGCTCGGCGATTTCAGTGGAATTCAGTTGCATGCTCTAATACCCCAATCAAGATTGCAGCGCGTCAGCCATGCGATCCAGCTTACCGCGGACAGTACCGTCGATAACCAGATCACCGGCCTTGATGAGCACTCCGGCCATCAAGGACGCATCAATGCTGCAATTCAGCTTCACTTTGCGCGCGAGACGTTGTTCCAGAGAAGCCTGAATATTGGCTTTCTGCTGGTCGGTCAGTTCGATCGCCGAAATCACGTCAGCCTGAACTTCTTTATCCAGTTCAGCCTTGAGCACCACAAATTCGGCAACGACCGCCGGCAGCACACCCAAGCGACCATTCTCAGCCATCACCCGGATCAGGTTCTGGCCATGCTCGTCGAGTTGCTCACCGCAGATGCTGACAAACAGTTTTGCCAGTTCTTCGGCAGCCACAGAGCCGTTTACCAGGGAGTGGATGGTCTCGTTCTTCACGACTTCCGCCGCGAAGCTGAGCATCCCCAGCCACTGATCAACCGCCTTGTGCTCAACGGCAAACTCGAAAGCAGCCTTGGCGTAGGGGCGAGCGATTGTAGTCAGTTCAGACATAGCCCCGTTCCCGTTACAGTTCTGCTACCAGTTTGTCGACGATGTCGCTGTTGGCAGCCTGGTCGATTTGGCGCGCCAGGATCTTCTCTGCACCAGCGATGGCAAGAGTTGCAACCTGCTTGCGCAGTTCTTCTTTGGCACGATGACGTTCAGCTTCAATCTCGGCACGGCCTTGAGCCAGGATTTTTTCCCGCTCGGCCTGGGCCCCGACAGTTGCCTCATCAATGATCTGGGCCTTGCGTTTGTTGGCCTGTTCAATGATTTCAGCAGCCTGGAGCTTGGCTTCTTTCAGCTGATCGACGGCGTTGGCCTTGGCCAAATCCAGATCTTTCTTGGCTCGTTCGGCAGAAGAGAGACCGTCAGCAATGGCTTTCTGACGAGCTTCGATGGCAGCCATCAGCGGCGGCCATACGTACTTCATGCAAAACACTACGAAGAAGAAAAAAGCAATTGCTTGGCCGAGGAGGGTGGCGTTGATATTCACAGCCGATGTCCTCTTTAGTTAGTTAATGGGTTATGCCTGGAGATGTCGTATCGACTTAGCCAGCAACCGCAAACATCACGTACAGACCCAGACCAACGGCGATCATCGGAATCGCATCCACCAGACCCATTACGATGAAGAACTGGGTACGCAGAACAGGGATCAGATCAGGTTGACGAGCAGCACCTTCCAGGAACTTACCACCCAGAATACCGATACCGATGGATGCACCGATAGCAGCCAGACCCATCATCATTGCAGCAGCGATGTACAGCAGGTCCATGTTCAAGTTTTCCATGAGGATCTCCATTTATTAAGATGTAATTGATTGTATAAAAAGGATTATTTGAGTTGCATCAACCATGATCTTCCTGCGCCATCGACAGATAGACGATGGTCAGAACCATGAAGATAAACGCCTGCAAAGTGATGATCAGGATGTGGAAGATTGCCCAAGGCACGGACAGAATCCACTGTGACCACCAGGGTAACAAACCCGCAATCAGGATAAAGATCAGTTCGCCAGCATACATGTTGCCGAACAGTCGAAGACCCAGAGAAACAGGTTTGGAAATCAGCGTAACAGTTTCCAAGATGAGGTTAACCGGGATGGCCGCCGGGTGGTTGAAAGGCTGAAGCGTCAGCTCTTTCACAAACCCGCCGATTCCCTTGACCTTGATGCTGTAATACAGAATCAAGAAGAACACGCCCAAAGCCATGGACATGGTGATGTTAACGTCAGCAGAGGGAACCACACGCAGATAGGGAATACCCATCAATTGTGCAGCGTGGGGGATAAAGTCAACGGGGATCAGATCCATCAGGTTCATCAGGAAGATCCACACAAACACCGTCAGGGCCAAAGGTGCGATGACCTTGTTTCGACCATGAAAGATGTCCTTGACGTTACCACTCACAAACTCGACCAGCATCTCCACAAAGCACTGCAGCTTACCCGGTACCCCGCTGGTAGCCTTGACGGCGACACGGCGGAACAACCAGATAAACAGGGCGCCCAACAGAACAGAAAATACCATTGAGTCGATATTGACTGTCCAGAACCCAGACCCGACTTGCAGGTGGGTCAAGTGGTGGGAGATATATCCCTGAGGAGTCAGGACTTCTCCGGTTGCAGACATGAGTTTTCCTAATAGTGGTTGTTAAGTGTGAATGAGACCATCCACTGTACAACGAGGGCGAGGATATAAGTGGTGAAGAACGAAGCGGCATGCACTTCAACACCTGCACCAAACAGCAGGCCAAAGAGTCCTGTTGTAGTTATGAGCTTAATCCCTGCCCCACCATAAAAGTCCCGCAAGACCAGGCCTACACTCTCGGCATCCACCTTGCGGCGCAATACCCAGACCGTAAACAGGGCTTGAGGAACCCAGTACATCCCCCCTCCATAGAGGGAGGAGTAACCAGCGCTGGCGCCAGTCAGGTAATACCAGACGGCACTCATCGCCAGGATCAGGACCAGCTGACAAACGAGCATAACCAAGGCCAGTGTCAAACCTTCCAAGGCTATTTTCTGCTTCACCAACGTACCCCTGAACATTACAGAACTGTAAAAAATCGGGATCCGAAGACCCCATGTTAACAGCTCTTAAAGCCGGTCAAATTATACCCTTGAGGGCAGCTATTGCAATATGACAAAAATCCTTATTTTTTGCGGCTTTCAGCGCTAAATTCAGGTTATGTACATATCAAAAGGAATGGATGTTTTATTACTACAAAAAGCGTAAAAATCACGATTCCGACACGCCAAAATAGCCCAATATACGGTCCAAATCGGACAAGTTCTCGTAACTAATTACTAACTTTCCGCTATCCCGCTTGCCAGGCTGAAGTTGTACCTGATTACCAATTTTTTCGGCCAGCTGGCGTTCCAGGTAGCCAAACTGGGGATCGCGTGCCGTTTCCACCCTGGCTTTTTCCGGCTCCAGCGCCTTTTGCACCAGTTTTTCGGTATCCCGCACGGTCAACCCTTTCTGGGCAACCAGCTTGGCCAGCTCGGACTGGGCCTGGCCGCTCAGGGCCAGCAGGGCACGGGCATGGCCCATGTCGAGATCGCCGTGTTCGACGAAGCGCTTCACGTCATCGTTGAGCTGGTTGAGGCGCAGCAGGTTGGTGACCGTGGTGCGAGACTTGCCCACCGCCTCGGCCACCTGTTGGTGGGTGAGTTCGAACTCAGTCAGCAGCCGCTGCAGGGCGACCGCCTCTTCGATGGCATTGAGATCTTCGCGCTGGATGTTCTCGATGAGAGCGATGGCCACTGCCGACTCGTCGGGCACATCCTTGACGATACAGGGAACTACTTCGAGACGGGCCAGTTGGGATGCACGCCAGCGTCGTTCACCGGCGATGATTTCGAAAGACTTTTCGGCGACAGGGCGCACCACGATGGGCTGGATCACCCCCTGGGCGCGGATGGAATTGGCCAACTCTTCCAGTGCATCCTGCGACATATCCTTACGCGGCTGGTACTTGCCGGAGTGCAACCACTCCACCGGCAGCTTGCGCAGCTCCCCCTGGTTGGCGGGGGCCATGGCCTGCTCGGTGCGCTGATCGCTCATCACCTGTTTCTGGCGGGCAGCCGTGCTGGTACTGAGCAGGGCATCCAGCCCCTTGCCCAGACCACGTTTTTTCAGAGTCATATGCTCTCTCGGTCTGCGATGGTCGCCTGACGCTCCTGTTCCTGGCGGCGCAGTATCTCGCCGGCCAGCGCCAGGTAGGCCTTGGCGCCCACCGATGATTTGTCATAGTGCATGGCCGGGGCACCGAAGCTCGGCGCCTCTGCCAGTCTTACGTTGCGGGGGATGATGGTGCGGTAGACCCGGTCACCGAAATGCTGTTTTAGCTGATCGGACACATCATTGGCCAGCCGGTTGCGGTGATCGAACATAGTGCGCAGCACCCCTTCGATCTTGAGATCCGGATTGACCACGGCCGCCAGCTTGCTGATGGTATCGACCAGGGCGGTGAGCCCTTCCAGCGCGTAATATTCGCACTGCATGGGCACCAGCACCGAGTCGGCAGCCGCCATGGCGTTCACCGTCAGCATGTTGAGAGAGGGTGGACAGTCGATGAAGACGTAGTCGTACTTGTCCCGTACCGAGGCCAGCGCGTTGCGCAGGCGGATCTCGCGGGCGAAGAACTCCATCAGACGGATTTCGGCCGCCGTGACGTCGGCGTTGGCGGCGATCAGGTGATAGCCCCCGGTGGTTTCGGGGATGATCACCTCGCCGATGGGGGCATCTTCGATCAGCAGCTCATAGGCGGTGCGTTCGACATCGTACTTGTCGACGCCACTGCCCATGGTGGCATTGCCCTGCGGATCCAGATCGATCACCAGCACCTTGCGCCGGGTGGCAGCCATGGAGGCGGCCAGGTTCACACAAGTGGTGGTTTTACCCACCCCACCCTTCTGGTTGGCTATGGCGATGACTTTTCCCACACGATCCCCTAATTGATACTGCGACCCTATTCGGGCTGGATATGTTTGAATTCCAGCAGGTGACGTTCCCCTTCCAGTTCCGGCACCCGCAACTCATGACAGGCTACCAGACGGATATTGGCAGGCAACTGGGCCAGCTCCTGTTCGGGATATTGTCCCTTGAGGGCCAGGAAGCTGCCCTGTGCTGACGGCAGATGGTGACACCAGCTCAGCATGTCTTCCAGCGAGGCGAAGGCCCGGCTGAGCACGCCGTCAAATCCCTGTTCGGGTTGATACTCTTCCACCCGGGATTTGACTGGCGTGACGTTGGTCAACCCCAGCTCCAGAATGACCTGGCGGATGAAGTTGATCCGCTTGCCCAGACTGTCGAGCAGCACGAACTGCTTGTCCGGATTGATGATCGCCAGCGGCAGGCCAGGCAAGCCGGGGCCCGTGCCCACGTCGATGAAGCGTTCCCCGTGCAAGTGGGGACTCACCACCAGGCTGTCGAGAATATGCTTGACCAGCATGGCATCCGGATCACGCACCGAGGTGAGATTGTAAGCCTTGTTCCACTTGTGCAGCAACTCGACCAGCTGCACCAATTGGCTCTTTTGGGTATCGGTGATAACAATTCCGGCCTGCATGAGCAGGCCGTTCAATCTTTCCAACATGGGATTCCTCAGGCGGTTTTACGCAGCAGGCCGTGTTTTTTCAGGTGAACCAGCAGGATGGAGATGGCAGCCGGGGTGATCCCCGAGATGCGGGAGGCCTGACCAATGGTCTGCGGCTTGGCATCGTTCAGCTTGGTTTTCACCTCGTTGGAGAGGCCGTTCACATCGCGGTAGTCGAGATCCAGCGGCAGCAGGGTGTTCTCGTTGCGCAGCTGCTTCTCCACCTCGTCGTGCTGGCGCTCGATGTAACCAGCGTACTTGATCTGGATCTCCACCTGCTCGGCGGCGGCCGGATCGGCGATGGCCGGACCGACCCCGTCGATGGCCATCAGGGCATCGTAGGTTACCTCGGGACGACGCAGCAGCTCTTCCAGGCTCTGCTCGCGAGTCAGCGGGGTGTTGACCAGGGCGTTGACCGCTTCCAGAGACGGATGTTGCGGGTGGATCCAGGTCGAGCGCATGCGCTGACGCTCCAGCTCCACCTGTTCCATCTTGGCGTTGAACTTGCTCCAGCGCTCGTCGTCGACCAGACCCAGTTCACGACCGATGGTGGTCAGACGGATATCAGCGTTGTCTTCCCGCAGCAGCAGGCGATATTCGGCGCGGCTGGTGAACATGCGATAGGGTTCGCGGGTGCCCAGGGTGGAGAGATCGTCCATCATCACGCCCATGTAGGCCTGATCCCGGCGCGGATGCCAGGGATCCTTGTCCTGGGCACGCAGGGCGGCGTTCAGACCGGCCATCAGGCCCTGGGCTGCAGCCTCTTCGTAACCGGTAGTCCCGTTGATCTGGCCGGCGAAGAACAGGTTGGGGATGCATTTGCTCTCCATGTTAGCCTTGAGATCCCGCGGATCGAAGAAATCGTACTCGATGGCATAGCCGGGGCGAGTGATGTGGGCGTTCTCGAAGCCCCGGATCGAACGGACGATCTGCACCTGCACGTCGAATGGCAGGCTGGTGGAGATCCCGTTCGGATAGAGTTCATGGGTAGTCAGGCCTTCCGGCTCGACGAAAATCTGGTGCGCGGTCTTGTCAGCGAACCGGGTGATCTTGTCCTCGATGGAGGGACAGTAACGGGGGCCTATCCCTTCGATCACTCCGGCGTACATGGGGCTGCGATCCAGATTGTTGCGGATCACGTCGTGGGTACGCTCGTTGGTGTGGGTGACGTAGCAGGGGACCTGGCGCGGATGCTGGCTGGCATCTCCGATGAAGGAGAACACAGGACGCGGATCGTCACCGTGCTGCGCCTGCATCACGGAAAAATCGACGCTGCGGGCATCGATGCGAGGCGGCGTGCCGGTCTTGAGGCGATCGATGCGCAGCGGCATTTCACGCAGGCGCTGGGCCAATGCGATCGAGGGAGGATCCCCTGCGCGACCCCCCTTGTAGTTTTCCATCCCGATGTGGATCAAACCGTTCAGGAAGGTGCCGACGGTCAGTACCACCGTCTTGCCACTGATGCGGATCCCGCTCTGGGTCACCACACCGGCGACGCGATCCCCGTCCATGATCAGATCGTCACAGGCCTGCTGGAAGATCTTCAGGTTGGGGTAGTTCTCCAGCATCTGGCGCACGACCGCCTTGTAGAGCAGACGATCCGCCTGGGCGCGCGTGGCGCGTACCGCCGGGCCCTTGGAAGAATTGAGGGTGCGGAACTGGATCCCGCCAAGATCGATGGCACGCGCCATGATCCCGCCGAGTGCGTCAACTTCCTTGACCAGGTGTCCCTTGCCGATCCCGCCGATCGCCGGATTGCAGGACATGTGCCCCAGCGTATCGATATTGTGGGTGAGCAGCAGGGTATTCATGCCCATGCGGGCCGCCGCTGTTGCTGCTTCTGTTCCGGCATGACCGCCACCGACGACGATCACATCAAATTGTTCATGGTATTGCATTGGGATCACCTTGATCTGCACGCCTGAAGATCTTTCTCTGCATGGGCTAAAAGGGCGGATCATTCTATCTGTTTAGCGTCCTGAGGGGAACGTCTACTTAACGTTCAGTATGAAGGGAGGATCTGCTTATTAGATCTTAAGGATCTTTAGATCGATCTTTTACTGGATCTTTTATTAGGATCCGCCACTTCTGTTGATAAGCACTTTTTGATCATAAAGATCATTCAGTTAAGAACGATCTATGACTGTGGAAAAGCTTGGATCCTACCCCTTTTAACCCGGGGACAACCCTTGTGTTTATACACAACGCCAGGTGGGGCCGGATCTAATTCATAGGATAACTATAGGTTTTACAGAGGTTAAACCTGTAGTTATTCACAAAAATGACGGTTGCTGTGGGTAACCTTGTAGAACAACTTATCCGGATCCGGCTGTTAATAACCTGGTGGATAGCCGATCTGGGGATAAGTCGGGAGATCGCATTTTTTTGCGGATCTCCCGCTCCTGATCAGGCGATCATCGCCATCCACTCCCGGATCCACACTTCCGCCGCATCTTCCGGGATCTCGTGCTGGGTCACATCGATGTCGAGCCGCTCGCCGATCCGACTGGCACCACACTCGCTCAGCAGATGATCCAGCGTCTTGCCGCCTTGGCAGAAGGTGTCATAACTGCTGTCACCCAGAGCGATCACGCCATACCTGAGGTTATCGAGATCCGGACGCTGCTCGGCAAGATCCCTGGCGAAAAGCTGCAGGTTGTCAGGCACATCACCGGCGCCATGGGTTGAGGTGACCACCAGCAGGATCTCCTCTGGTTCGCCCAGCACCTCGGCCAGTCGGGCCGGGTTGTGGATCCTGGTCTGATGGCCCGCCTGTTCCAGCAGGCTGGCAACGTGGTCTGCGACATATTCGGCGGCGCCCAGCATGGAGCCGACGACGATATTGAGTTTGGCCATGGAATGGATCCTGATTTCAGACAAGAAAGGAAGAGACGGATTCTACCGCCAAAGGGTGTGGATAAATATGGATAAAGCTTGGGGATAATGGATCCACTCAGAACGGCGGTCTGGATCCGGGGACCCAGGGCCATTTTCTGCTTCCTTATATGCCTCTCTTTACGGGGCGCTCCTGATGACTCCTTCTGGCGGCGAGATCGGCTGGCAAGGCTCCCATAAGAGGATAATACGGATGGTAATGATTGCTAATAACTATATCGATTGAGCTGTTTCCTGTAGTAGGATTGCGCTGCTTTATTCACCCACGGAACAGGGTGATGTCGCTAAAAACGACCAAAAATAACAATTAAAACAACATAACTCATTGATATACGAGACTTAATATGATTGCGCAAAAAAACACTACAGGACTCTGCAGAAGCAGAAAGAGAGGGTTGGGTATGCTCTCGCTGTCCGGCCTGCTGGCCTCTCTGCCTGTGATGGCCGAACAGACTCCCGCCGAGCTGGCCAAGGCCAGTGAAACCATGGTGGTCACAGGGACCGCCATGAAGGTGGAAGTGCCCATGGCCGAGACGCCTCGCGCCGTCTCAGTGGTTAACCGTGAAGAGCTGGACCAGCACGCCGTGCTGAAGCTGGACGAGGCGCTGCGCTATCGCTCCGGCGTGCTCTCCCAGTCTTATGGTGCCGATACCGATGCCGACTGGTTCAAGGTGCGCGGCTTCGATGCAGCCTCTTATCTAGATGGCAACCGTCTGTTCAGCACCGGCTACTATGTCTGGACGCCGGAGCCGTTCGGTCTGGAGAGTGTGGAAGTGCTGAAAGGCCCGGCCTCGATCCTCTACGGCGAGGCGCCTCCCGGCGGGGTGATCAATGCCATCAGCAAGCGACCGACCGCTACTCCCCAGGGGCAGGTGGATCTTCAGCTGGGCAACCGGGATCACCGACAAATCGGGGTGGATGTCTCCGATGCGCTGACCGACAACAGCCGCTACCGCATGGTCGCCCTCTATAGCGAACGGGACGGCGTGCTGAATGGCAGTTACAACGATCGCGTTTATCTGGCGCCGAGCGTCACCCTGGATATCTCGGATCGCACCAGCCTGACCCTGCTGGCCAGCTTCAAGCACGACGAAGGAGTGCCCACCAACGGCTTCTTCCCGGTCTACGGTACCCTCAATACCTCGGGTGGCCAGATCGATCCCGCCACCAACCTTAGTCAGCCGGATTACGATCGCAACCGCAACACCCAGATATCCGCCGGCTACGAGCTGGCCCACCAGCTCAACCAGACCTGGGAGTTCAAGCAGAACGTCCGCTTCAACTACAACGATCTGCTGCTGCGCCAGACCTATATCTTCCCGACCTATGAAGGCACCACTGCCTACCGTGGCCTGGTTTACCGCGATGGCGATACCAAGAGCGCCACTATGGACAACCAGATGGTGGGCTACTGGAACACGGATCGTACCGAGCAGACCCTGCTGCTGGGGGTGGATCTGCAGCGCCATGTCAACGAAGGGATCGAGGCCGACAACTACGGCATGGGATCCATCAACACCTTCCACCCTGATTACAGCGGCTTCCCCGGGTTTGACGAGTCTACCGCCACCCACCAGAAGAGCACCAAGGGCCAGAGCGGCTTCTATGCCCAGCACCAGATCCGCTGGGATGATCGCTGGTTGCTGACCGCCGGTGGCCGTTTCGACTATGTGGAGACCCACAACACCAACGCGACCAAGAACGAGAAGCAGTATGACCACGAGCTCTCCCTCTCCGGCAGCCTGATGTACCTGGCCGATAACGGCCTCTCTCCCTACGTGGCCTATGCCGAGTCGTTCGAGGTGTTGCCGGGGATCGATCCCAATACCAGAAGCTCCTACAAGCCGCTCGAGGGCAAGCTCTACGAAACCGGCATCAAGTATGCGCCAGCCTTCCTCGACGGTTACATCAACCTGGCCCTGTTCGATCTGGCGCAGACCAACTCGCTCGTCTCTACAGGATCCGGCCAGCAGACCCAGGCGGGTGAAGTCACCTCCCGTGGCGTCGAGCTGGAGGGAAGCGTGCAGGCCACCGATGCGCTGCGCCTGACCGCCGCCTACACCTATACCGATGCCAAGACCAACGACACCGGCAACGGCGATCGTCGTGCCAGCCTGATCCCGCGCCATATGGCCTCCTTCTGGGGCAACTACAAGGTGCAACAGGGCGTGGCATCGGGTCTCGAGCTGGGTACCGGCGTGCGTTACGTCGGTTCCAGCGTCGGTATCGGTGCCGTGGATGCCGGTTACAACCCCATCTATGGCTCTGCCGAGGTGCCGGCCCATACCGTGTGGGATGCGATGATCGGGTATGACTTTGCCAAGAACTGGCGAGCCCAGATCAACGTCAACAACCTGCTGGGTGAAACCTATGTGGCCAGCTGTGACTACTACTGCTACTACGGCGAACCGCGCAGCGTAGTGGGCAGCATCAACTACCGCTGGTAATGAAGGCAGGGCGGGGGCCGAGGCTCCCGCCCTGTTTTTCCCGGCATCTTGTTTTGAGCATTCCCCTGAAATAGCGGTCCTTTATGGAACTCTTGTCTCTGGTTTACCGCCAATACCGTTGGCCCTTTCTCGCCATTGTTCTGCTCAGCTTGCTCAGTGCCGTCAGCGGAATTGGCGTGATAGCCTTTATCAATCAATCTCTTATCGAATCAGTTGGTGAGCCGCTACCGGTACTCGGCCAGCTGATTGGGCTTATTCTGTTGCTGCTGGTGATCACCCTCGGCTCCCAGCTGGCCCTGACCACCCTTGGTCATCATTTTGTCTACCGGCTGCGCGGCCGTCTGCTCAAGCAGCTGCTGGATACCGATGTCGGCCGCATCCGCCAGATAGGGCAGGGGCCATTACTCGCCTCTCTCTCCAGCGACATCGGCCAGATCACCATCGCCTTCGTGCGCCTGCCGGAGCTGGTGCAGGGGCTGGTGCTCACTCTGGGATCGGCCATTTACCTGGGCTGGCTGTCGCCGGCCCTGCTCGGCGTCACCACCCTCTGGGTCACCGTCACCATGGTGGTGGGTTGGCTGCTGGTCAACCGGGTCTATCGCCACCTCTCCCGCATGCGTCAGGCCGAGGATCGGCTCTATCAGAACTACCAGGCGATCATCGCCGGCAGCAAGGAGCTGGCGCTCAACCGTGAACGGGCCCACTTCGTCTACCACCAGCTTTATCTGCAGAATGCGCAGGACTACCGCCAGCAGATCATCCGCGCCGACACCTATCACCTGAGCGCGGTGAACTGGTCGAATATCATGATGCTGGGAGCCATCGGCCTGGTCTTCTTCCTGGCCAACGGCCTGGGCTGGGCCAACACCAATGTGGCCGCCACCTTTGCCCTGACTCTGTTGTTCCTGCGCACGCCGTTGCTGCAGGGGATTGGTGCGCTGCCGACCCTGCTTGCCGCCCAGGTGGCATTCGACAAGATTGCCGCTCTGGCGCTGGCCGAGCCGGAACCCGATTTCCCGCTGCCGCCTGCCCCCCGCGCCTGGCAGCGCATCGAACTGGAGCAGGTGAGCTTTCACTATCAGGGGGAGGGCGGCTTTGCCGTGGGCCCCATCAATCTCGTGATCGATCGGGGAGAGCAGATCTTCATCATCGGCGGCAACGGTTCCGGCAAATCGACCCTGGCCATGTTGCTGACCGGCCTCTATCAGCCGGTATCTGGCCGGATCCTGCTGGATGGCGAGCCGATCACCGATCGCAACGCCTATCTGGCGCTCTTCTCCGCCATCTTCACCGACTATCACCTGTTCCAGCACCTGCTGGGGCCGGAACCCAAGGATGAGCTGGTGGCCGAGTGGCTGGAACGGTTGCAGATGGGCAGCAAGCTTGCCATCGAGGAGGACTTCATCACCGATATCGACCTCTCCCAGGGTCAACGCAAGCGGGTTGCCCTGTTGCTGGTACTGGCGGAGCAGCGCGAGGTGATGCTGTTTGACGAGTGGGCAGCGGATCAGGATCCCCAGTTCCGCCGCATCTTCTATCAGGTGCTGTTGCCACGACTGAAGGAGATGGGCAAGACGGTGATCGCCATCAGTCACGACGATCACTACTTCTCCCTGGCGGATCGCCTGCTGGAGATGCGTCAGGGCCGGCTCAGCGAACTGACCGGTGAGCGGCGCGAGCAGGTGAGCCGGGATGCGGTTGCCCATCTGGATTGCGAGGTGCCGGCCTGATGCCGGCAGCGATGAGACTGGCCTTTGGCCAGCACAGGTAAAGCTTATGTTTGAGATGAAATCAGCCAGCTTTGCGGTCAATGACCGCACGCTGCTGCACCCCACCGATCTGCGCTTCAAGCAGGGGCAGGTCTATGGCCTCATCGGTCACAATGGTTCAGGCAAATCCACTCTGCTCAAGCTGCTGGCCCGCCAGCAGCCGCTCAGTGGTGGCGAGATCCGGTTCGATGACAAGCCGTTGCAGGCATGGGGCAATCGGGATTTTGCCCGCCAGGTGGCCTATCTGCCCCAGCATCTGCCGAGCGCCGAGAACCTGCTCGGCCGGGAGCTGGTGGATATGGGGCGCTATCCCTGGCGCGGCCTGCTGGGCCGCATGGGAGAGGAAGATCGTCGCCAGGTGGACAGGGCCATCGCTCTCACCCATACCGAACGCTTTGCCGACAGACTGGTGGACACCCTCTCCGGTGGCGAACGGGGGCGGGTCTGGCTGGCCATGCTGCTGGCCCAGGAAAGTCGCTTCATCCTGCTGGACGAGCCGCTGGCAGCGCTGGATGTCGCTCACCAGGTGGAGGTGCTGACCCTGGTCAAACAGCTCAGTCGTCAGCTCAATATCGGGGTCATTATCGTCATTCACGACATCAACATGGCCTCCCGTTTCTGTGATCGGCTGGTGGCACTGCACTCCGGCCGCCTGCTGACCCACGGCGAGCCCGGGCAGATCATGACTCGCGAGACCCTGCACGCCATCTATGGCATCCCGATGGAGGTCATTCGCCACCCGGCCCATGACCACGCCATTGCCATCGTCTAATAGGGGGTCTCTCTTGAATCGTTTGTTGAAGATGGCTCCCTGCCTCGTCAGCCTGCTGCTGCCGTTTGCGACGCTGGCCGAACCGCAAGCCGTTGCCACAGAGGTCGGCAGCGGGACGCCCCGTATCGCTACCGTCGACTGGACCATAGCCGAAACCCTGCTGGCGCTGGGGGTGACACCGCTGGCAGTGGGGGATGTCAGTTCCTACCATGCCTGGGTCGGCGAACCCAGGCTGCCAGCTGAAGTGGTCGACATAGGCCTGCGGGCCGAACCCAACCGCGAACTGCTGGCCGAGTTGAAACCCGATCGCATCCTGATATCTCCACTGGCGGAGCCTTTGACCGCCACCTTGTCCCGCATCGCCCCCGTGCAGTCCGTCGCCCTTTATGAACCCGGCAGCGATCTGTGGCAGCGGCTGCACGAGGCGACCCTGACCGTGGCCGGACTGGTAAACAAAACCGCCGAGGCGAGGGAGCAGCTGACCTCGCTGGATTCGGATCTGGCGCAGATGAAAGCCACTCTGCCCGTTGATATTTCCCCTTTGCTGGTGGTGCAGTTCATCGACGAGCGCCATGTGCGGGTATTTGGTCGCGACAGCCTGTTCGAAGCTGTGATGCAACAGCTCGGGCTGCGCAATGCCTGGACCGGGCAGACTAATGCCTGGGGCTTCTCGGTGGCCAGCATAGAGCAGTTTTTAGCCTTCCCCGAGGCTCGGCTGGTGGTGGTCGACCCCATTCCCGTCGGGGTGAACGAGCGACTGCAGGAGCCTGGATTGTGGCAGCACCTGCCACTGGTCAAGCAGGCGCCCGTGCTGCATCTGCCCGCCGTCTGGAGTTTTGGTGGCGTCATCGCTGCCCGCCGTTTCGCCACCCTGCTCAGCGAGGCATTACTGCAGGATGCCAAGGCCGGAGGAGAGCCAAGATGACACGTCTCGTCCCGTTGCCGCTGCGGCGGCCCTCCCTGATCCTGCTGGGATTGACCCTCTCGCTGGCCTGCTGGGAGTTGTCACGCCAGTTGCCTGCGTCACTCTGGTGGCAGAGCCTCTTCTCGCCCGAACTGGAGGATGCCCGCCAGGCGGTAGTGTACTTCAGCTGGCTGCCCCGTCTCGCCATCTGCCTGCTGGCCGGCTCCGCCCTTGGGTTGGCCGGTACCCTGATGCAGCAGGTGCTGCGCAATCCGCTTGCCTCGCCGACCACCCTGGGGGTCGCCTCCGGCGCCCAGCTGGCACTGATGATGGTGACCCTGTTCGCTCCCTCCTGGTTGCTGCTGGGGCGGGAGTGGATAGCCATGGCTGGTGGCAGCCTCGCCATGGCACTGGTGTTCGCCCTGGCCTGGCGCCGTCAGCTCAATCCCGTGGTCATCGTGTTTGCCGGTCTGGTGATCAACCTCTATCTGGCGGCCATCAGCATGGGGCTGCTGCTGTTCTTCCAGGAGGAGCTGAAAGGGTTGCTGGTGTGGGGCAGCGGCTCCCTGGTCCAGAACAGCTGGAGCGGGGCCACCTATCTGCTGCCGCGGCTGCTGGTGGCCGGTGTGCTGGCCGCTGTGCTGGTGCGCCCGCTGGCGGTGCTGGAGCTGGATGATGCCAGTGCCCGCAGCCTGGGGGTCTCCCTTCAGCATCTGCGTTTCGCCGGACTGGGGCTGGCGGTGTTCGTCACCGCCTGCGTGGTGAGCGTGGTGGGGCTGATCGGCTTCATCGGGTTGGCGGCGCCCGCCCTGGTGCGCTTGCTGGGGGTAAGAAAACTGGCCCTGCGGCTGGTGTGGGCGCCTGTCCTGGGGGCCTTGCTGCTGACGGCCACCGATCTGCTGCTGCAGACCCTGAGCCGCTTCTGGCCCGTGCTGATCCCGACCGGCGCCATGACGGCGCTGCTGGGCGCACCACTGCTGCTCTGGCTGATCCCGCGCCTTGGCATCAAGTCTGGCACGCCGAAGGCAAATGCCACCCTGCTGGTGGCCCGTCACCCGGCTCCGGCTCGTCTCATCGGCCTGCTGCTGCTCGGGTTGCTGGCAGCCGTCCTGATCTCCCTGCTGTTCGGGCAGGGGATGCATGGCTGGAGCTGGCCAAGCTGGCTCAGATGGCAGGCCCAGCTGGAATGGCGACTGCCGCGTACCCTGGCGGCCGCTGCGGCCGGCGTGCTGTTGGCGCTGGCGGGCACCCTGCTGCAACGGGTCAGCAACAACCCCATGGCGAGCCCGGAGCTGCTGGGGGTGAGTGGTGGCACCTTTATGGGAGTGATAGGGACGGCGCTGCTGCTGCCCGCCTTGCCGCTGGCCATGATGCTGCTGGGAGGGCTGGTCGGCGCCTTCGGTTGCCTGTTGCTGCTGGTGGCAATCAACCGCAGACACGGCTTTCAGCCGGAGCGGATCCTGCTCTCCGGCATCGCCATCACGGCGCTGTTCGAGCCGCTGCAGGCCATCGCGCTCGCCAACGGCGACCTGCGGGTACAGCAACTGCTCTCCTGGATGTCCGGCTCTACCTATTACGTCACCCTGCCGGTGGCATCCGCGCTGGTGGGCTTGGCGCTCCTGATGCTGGCGGCCTGCCTGCTGATCAGCCGCTGGCTCGATCTGATGCCGATGGGGGCGGCGGTAGCCACCGCGCTCGGCATTCGCCTGAGCTTGGCCCAGCTTGTCATCCTGCTGCTGGTGGCCGTGCTCACCGCCAGTGCCACTCTTGTGGTGGGGCCACTCTCCTTCGTCGGTTTGCTGGCACCGCACATGGCCAAGCTGATGGGGCTAGTGCGGGCGCGCTGGCACCTGCTCGGCGCTGCCGGATCCGGCGCTCTCCTGATGGTATCGGCCGACTGGATCGGCCAGCAGATCCTGTTTCCGCAGGATGTGCCGGTGGGACTGGTCTCCACCCTGTTAGGAGGTGCTTACTTCATGTGGTGCCTGCGCAGGATCTAGCCTGTTGTTTGAAAAATGAGTACAAATCGAACGTTGAGCGAGGGATGAAAGTCACGGGGCAGAGTGATCGGCAAAGCGGAGAGGGAGGCATCATGCCTCCCTCTTCTTATTGGTTATCGTCCGGATGTCCGGATTGTGTTTTCCCTAGCGCATCTATGACGTAGTCGAGGAAGTGGCCGACCAGGGCCGACTCGGCCCGGCGCTGGGTGTAGAGGGCGTAAAAGTTGGCCCCCTTGGGACGGTAGTCGGGCAGCACCTCGCGCACCACCCCCTCGGCCAGCTCGGCCGCCACCAGGTAGCGCGGCAGGCGGGCGATCCCCAGCCCCTGGCGCATCGCCTTGTGGATCGCCTTCTTGCTGCTGAAGGCCAGCTCGCCCGCCACTTCCAGCGGGATCTCGCGCCCCTGGGCAAGCAGGGTCCAGCGCTCGTGGCGGCTGTACTCCTGACAGCGGGTGATGAGGGGGTGCTGCTGCAGATCCTGCGGCTCGCTCAAGGGCTGGTGGCGGTCCAGATAGTCGGCGCTGGCGCAGAGCACCAGATCGTCCACCGCGATGGGGCGCGCCAGATAGGGCTGGCTGCCGAGCTCGGTGCTGCGAAACGCCACGTGCAGGTTGTCGCGCAGCAGGTCGACCGGGGTATTGCTGAAGTCGGCGATGATCCGCACCTCGGGGTGGTCGGCGCGAAAGCGCAGCAGCACCGGGGTCAGCACCACCTCGCCCCACAGATCCGGCGCCGTGATACGCAGCTCCCCGCACAGGGCCGAGCGGCGGCGCTGCAGGCCGTCCAGCAACTGTTCGTGCAGGGCGATCATCTGGTCAGCCTGGCGGTAGGCGAGCTCCCCCGCGTCGGTCAGCTGCACCCGGCGGGTGGTGCGGCTCAGGAGCGTGTTGCCGAGGCTCTGCTCCAGGTGGCGCAGATCCTTTGACGCCTTGCTCGGGGTGATGCCGAGGTGGGCCGCCGCTGCGGCGAAGGATCCGCAGCGGACGATGGCGACCAGCAGGCGCATCAGGTAGAGGGTGTCGAGCTTGTGGTGACTCATGTGTGACGGCCTATTGTGTCTTGCTGGGAATGAATGCCTTGCTTGTATGCCTGATTATATCCTGAGTGCCCGGGTTTATAGTGGCGACATTCCATTGCGATCCCGGGAGAGGGTGATGAACAAGGCACTTGGCGACAGCTTCCACTTCGAACGGGCCGGATTGCGGCTCAAGAACCGGGCCGTGCTGGCCCCTTTGACCCACAACATGAGCGGCGCCGACGGCGATCCCGCTCAGGCCGAGCTCGACTGGCTGGCGCGCTGCGCCCGTGGCGGCTTCGGCCTGCTCATCGCCGCCGCCACTCAGGTGCTGCCTGGTGGGCGCTGCTGGGCGGGGCAGCCGGCCCTGATGACCGACACCCAGCAGCAGGCCTTCACGGCCCTGGCCGACAGTGCGCGGCAGGTCGGGGCGCTGGCGGTGGTGCAGCTGCATCACGGCGGGATGCGGGCCCTGCCCGAACTGAACGACGGGGCGCAGGTCGGACCGTGCGCGCTGGCACCGGGCGGGCGCTACCCGCTCGGGGTCAAGGGGCTGACGGAGGAGGGAATTCTTACGCTCATTGAAGCCTTCGTGCGCGCCGCCGAGCGGGCCCATGGCGCCGGCCTGCACGGGGTCGAGCTGCACGCCGCCCACAACTTCCTGCTCTGCAACTTCCTCAACCCCCTGCACAACCGGCGTACCGACCGCTGGGGTGGCAGCATCGCCAACCGGGCGCGGATCCTGGTGGAGATAGTGCGCGGCATCCGCGCCCGCCTGCCCCGGAGCTTTCTGATCGGGGTGCGCCTCTCCCCCGAGAGCTATGCCCATATTCAGGGCATCGAACTGCCCCATCAGCTGGCGGTGGCGCGCCTGCTGGCGGACGAAGGGATCGACTACCTGCACTTCTCCATGGGGGACAGCTTCAAGACGGTGGCGGGGGACCCTGACGGCGGTGCCCTGCTGGAGGCGGTGCGGGGCGGGTTGGCCGGGCGGGTGCCGCTCATGGTGGCGGGCAAGATTAGCGACGCAGATTCGGCCAAGCTGGCTCTGGCCGGCGGCGCCGACCTGGTGGCGGTGGGCACGGCAGCTATCGGCAATCCGGACTGGATGGAACGGGTGAGCCGCGGCCTGCCGCTGCAGTGCGCCCCCTTCACGGCGGCGCACCTCGCCGAGATCGGCTTCACCCCGAGCGCCCTCGACTACCTGGCCGGCATGGGGGTGCTGGCCCCGCGTGATGCGGCGTGAGGGGGCCATCATGAGCGAGTGGACCCTGCTACTGATGTTTATCCCGACCTTCTTTCTCATCTCGGTCTCCCCGGGTCTTTGCATGATGCTGGCCATGAGCTTTGGCGCCAGTCTGGGGCTGCGCCGCACCTTGTGGGTCATCGCTGGCGAGCTGGTCGGGGTGGGGCTGATCGCCCTCACCGCCTTGCTCGGCTACACCCGGGTGCTGGCCGAGCAGCCGGCCCTGATGCAGGGGTTTAAATACCTCGGCGCCCTCTATCTGCTCTGGATGGGGGTGGCGAGCTGGCGCGGCGGCGGGCAGGCGGGGACGACCCGCCAGGAGGACAGCGGCCGCCCTGGACTGGTGCTGCGCGGCTTTACCGTCGCCATCTCCAACCCCAAGTCTTGGCTCTTCATGATGACCCTGCTGCCACCCTTCATCAGCCCGGCCCTCTCGACCGAGTTGCAGACCCTGCTGTTTGTCGCCTTGGTCATCCTGATCGAGTGCGTCAACCTGCTGCTCTATGCCTATGGTGGGCAGCGGGCGAATCGGCTGTTACAGGGGCAGGGGCGCGGGGATCTGCTGGGGCGAGTCTCCTCCCTGCTGATGATGGGGGTCGCTTTCTACTGGCTAGTCGGTGGTTGATATCAATCGAGGGGAGCCCTGTCTGCCATGGTGTTCAAACCATGGCGGACAGGGTTATCAGGAGGCGTCAGGAGCCGCGAGAAAATGGGGATGCCATCAAACGGTATCTGTTTCTTGCTGGCTCCCAGCGTTGTAGTTCGGCCTTACTTGCCGATGCAGAATGTAAATAATCTATTATCTTCAATGTGTTAGTGACTTTTCGGGGGCCACTTGGGGTAAAAGTAACTAAAACAGCATATTGAGAGGCCGCTCACGGGTTTCTGCCATCGTGCAGCGTTCCCACATAGTCCATTCTCGATCGTGCAGCCTTCCCATATGAATCAACGCGATGCCACCACACGCAGTCAAAGCCGCTTTTTAGGTGAGTTTTGAACATATTTTGAACCGACTATAGCATCGTCCGGTGCCTAGAAAGCCGCTTTTACTCTTCGAACCGTGCAAACTTCACATAGGTGGTTTGGCTAACCGTGCAATCATCCCACATACCGCCAATTTAATCCCAGCCCTTTATCAGCCTGGCTGAGCGGGCTTTTAGGCCCTCTAGAATGGTGCTGCTGATGGCATCGGGGAAGCCCGCTGGCAATTGCTGGGTAACACGCTCAATAACATCATCAACGGAGTTGGCCAGTTCTGTCAGGATCTCTTCCATAGCAGAACGCTCAAATCCCACAGCTTTCGCCGTTTGGAAGAAATGACGCGGGAATACCTGCTCAATGGCGTATTTCTTTCCCTTGCTGCTTGCTAGGCCCATAGCGAGCTTGGCGTCCCTTCGGTTGAGGCCTCGGCCGCCAAACACTGGATAGACAGATAGGATGTCGTAAAAAGGGGTCAGGCGAAAACGCCCTTCCGGTCCAATAAAGACCGAGAAGTTCTTTGCATGGCCATCGGTGGCCGCCAGCAGCCAGAACAGGACCTGAGATTTCATGAACAGGTAGCGATCCTGTTCTGGTGTCACAGAGCCCAGCAAGGTTTTCATGATGTCAGTGATCCCTGGTCCTCCATGGCTCTCGTATTTCCGTGCTGACGGAACATTCAATACCTGACAGAAATCTTCTTGGGGAAGGCGCATGATCCAACTGCGATCGGCAGCGTAACGTCTGTCGAAGCGTTCCACAGCCAGTGCTTTGACCTGGCCAACCTGCATCATGAAGCAGTTAGGTACGGGTAGACCAAACTCCTTGGCAATCAGAGTGCAGAGATATTCGTTTTCTACGCTCTGGGAGAGGTCTATCGAGTAGGAGTGGCTTTCAATCTTGCCGATAGGGAGTTTGATTATGTGGGTTGTCGGCGTTGCATTGAGTGGCAAGTACCAACGGCCATCGAGATAGAGCAGTGCAGTCTTTTCTTGCGCCCCGGCGATAGAGATCCGGAACTCCTCTTGCTCCCTGACCATCCCCAAAGGGATTCCTGATTTGTAGCTGGTCAGGATCTGCTCGAGCTCGTCATCGGAAAGTGCCTTGTAGTCGATTCGCCTGACATCTGGAACATCGTGCCCTTCGGTAACCAGCTGTAATGCCCCTACGCTATCCTGGCCAATGCAACTGAGCAGATCGAAGGGCTGGGTTGATACCGCTTGATAGCGTGCTACAACCCTATTCCTCACCTCTGTATTATCTGGCAGCAGGTTGTCAAAGAAGTTATAGGCTTCATCGCCCCGGTAGGCCTGATGGCGCAATGGCATGGAGAGTGAGATGGGACGGCTGCCCGGTTG
Source organism: Aeromonas sp. S18(2024) (assembly GCF_041402525.1). Classification (NCBI taxonomy): domain Bacteria; kingdom Pseudomonadati; phylum Pseudomonadota; class Gammaproteobacteria; order Aeromonadales; family Aeromonadaceae; genus Aeromonas; species Aeromonas sp. S18(2024). Next base: position 39,010 of record NZ_JBGLQV010000015.1, read on the forward strand.
TGCTAGCCATGACTCATGGTACTGAAACTGATGGGCGCCGCTGGTAGTTTTGGTGAATGTGCCTACCCGATAGCCGTTCATGTAGACAGCCAGATTGGCCATTACCACTCCTCCTTCCAGCCCGATGCCGGACTCTCGGATGACTCATTGCGGGGTTTGATGTCCAGTGACAATTCGAGTGCCGCGAGGATCTTGAACAGGGTCTCCAGCTTGGTGGACTCAGGATTGAGCTCGAAGCTGGAGACTGTGTCTTGCCTAATCCCTACTTTCTCGGCCACTTTGCCTTGAGAGAGCTTTTGAGAAAGCCTGGCATCCTTGATACAGGCGCTCAGCTGCTTGGCGCTGGTTACTTTCATGATTCGACAACCTGGTAGCGTGCCTTCTTCCAATTTACACGCTATGGCAGGTACATCAAGTTTTACCTGCTGTGGCGGGTAAAGGTTGTTTACACGCTATAGGCAGTATTTAAGATTTATCCTATATAGCGGGTAAGCAGGAGGTTAGCAGGGGAGAAACTTGAGCCATCCGAGTTAATGTAGGCTGTGTACTGACATAACAGGATCCGAAAGAAACGAGTATTATCAACAGTCAGTTCGAGCGGCTGTGAGATGATAGTTCTAGCCGGTTCTTCGCATTTGTAGCCATTTTTATATTCAGTGATGAGGAAGTTAATTAATGTCAAAACCAGATATCCGGCTTCAGGACTCTCTTGTCGCAGGCTTGATTAACGGTGTGATCAACGGCTTGATTGCACACTGGCATTTCAAGGGGGTCGATTTTGTACCCTTGTCGGTCAATGCCATTGCCCACGAGCAGACATCGGTGTGGGGGGAGGCGGTATCCCTGACCTTCGGTCTGGGGATCATACTGTCGCTGATCACCGCCAAGCTGTTCGTCAACCATCTGCACAAGGCTCGTCCTGCGCTGCAAAGCAGCTTCAATCCCTCGTTTTTGCGCACCATGCTGCCTATAGCGATTACCCAGTGTGCTGCCCTGTTCGGCTGGTTTGTGGCGCTGGCGGTGATCTGGACCAAATACATGGGTGAAATGGCCGTCTCCAGCTTCTGGGCCGCCATTCTGGTCGGTGGATTTGCTTTTGTTATCACCCTGTTTATTGAATATCGCACCAAACAGAATCTGATCTTTAAGAAAGTTAGCCTTCTGGATTGATTCTGCCTCCCCATTTATTTCAGAAAAGGAATAACCCTCATGAGTGATCCGAAGAGCGCGGCAACCGAGAAAACGGCCGCTACCGTGCCTGCTGCACAGGACAAGACCAAGCAGGCCCGTTCGCTGACTTATGGTATTTTCCTGGCGGTTTTTATTCTCTGGATTTACAGCCTGTGGGCCGATCGGGTGACCCCCATGACCGATATGGGAAGAGTCAATGGCGAGGTGATCCGTCTTGCGCCGCAGGTATCCGGCCCGGTGGCCAGCATCCATGCCGCCAATAACGATGAGGTGTCGAAAGGGCAGTTGCTGGTCACCATCGAGAAAGCGCCGTTTGAGCTGGAGGAGAAGGCGGCCGAGCTCGCTTTGCAACAGGCTGCCCAGTCATACCATGCCGATTCTGCCTCCATCAAGGTTGCGAAAGCCAATGAGGCTTCCGCCCGCGCTGCTGCTAACAACGCCAGATTGCAGGTGGAGCGATATCGGGCCCTGCTGAAAAAGGGCACCATCAGCCGTGCAGCCATGGATGACAGCCTGACCCAGCTGCAAACCGCCGAGGCCAATCTGGCGCAAACCGTCTCTGCGCTGGAAAAGGCCCGTTTTGAGATTGGCCCGCGCGGTGAAGAGAACCCCGAGATTCAGGCCGTGCTCAACAAGCGAGCCCAGGCCCGCCTCAATCTCGAACACACCGAGCTGAAGGCACCCGCCAATGGTGTCATTACCAATCTGGCGCTGGCCAAAGGCAACTATGCCAGCGCAGGCCAGCCGCTGCTGACGTTTATCAATACCGATAAGCTCTGGCTGACCGCCATGGTGCGGGAGAACTCGCTGGCCTATTTGAAGCGGGATGATGCCGTCAAGCTGGTGTTTGATGCTTATCCGGGCCAGGTTTTCACCGGCAAGATCACTTCCATCGGTTTTGGCAGCAGTGGCAATGGCAGCCTGCAGGTCAATACCGGCACTGGGTTGCTGGATTCCCCTACCTCCCAGCCAAGCGCCCAGCGCTTCCCGGTCAATATCCAGTTTGATGACCTTCCGCCCGGCGTGAACCCGCGCTTCGGCGGTCGTGCTGTCGTCGCCTTCTACCCGGGAGAGTCCTATCTGGGTGAGCGGTTGGCAGATATCTGGATATGGGCATGGAGCTACATAAGCTATGTTTCATAGTCCAGCCAATGCCTTGCTGCGGGTAGCGCTGTTTCCGGTGCTGCTGCTGTTTTGGCAATTTGTCTTTGGTACGGATTTACCGCTGCTGGCCCCGGCCATGTGCGCGGTATTTCTCACCACCACCCATAACCCGCCACCGCTCATCATGGTGTTTCTGATGGCCGGGGTCTTGTATCTGACCTCCTGGATACAGGCATGGCTGGCAACCTTGTTGCTGGATTACCCCCATGTCTATTACCTCGCGCTGCTGGGCGTCTTCTACTGGTGCATGGATCGCACCCGAAAAAACGCGCAGGACCTGATAGCAATCCTGCTCATCGTGGCGACGGCCATGATTGCGGTGTTCGTCAAACAGAAGGGGATTTCGGTCGACCAGATACCGCTGGCGTTGCTTAAGAACATCTTCGTGGCAGGGTTTACCGCGTATCTGGCCTATTTCATCTTCCCGGGTGGTGAGCCGTTAACGGATGCCTCTGCAGCAGCCAGCAGTGCAGGCAAGACGCCTCATCAGGATTGGCACACTCTGTTCAAGGCGGTGCTGGTGCTGGCTACTCTCTGTGTCGGCATCACCCTGGATCTGGAGCAGAGCACCATCATTGCCATCGTGGTCGCGCTGATCATCAAGGATCCCAATCCGGCGCTGGGGCACAACTACGGTATCCGGCGGTTGCTGACCACCTATGCCAGCGTGCTCTATGCCGTGCCGCCCCTGATCATGTGCGTGTTTCAAACCAACCTGATTGGGCAACTGGGGGTCACTCTGGTGTGCGCCCTGTTTATGGGGATCCACGCCGTCGAGAGAAAGGCCAGTTACAACTCGATTCAGCTGCTCTATTCAAGCTATGTCGTGCTGGTGTTCTACTCGATTACCTCGACCAGCATCGATGCGCTGAGCGATGGCATGATCCGCTTCGGCTCGGTGATGCTGGCGGTGATCCTCGGGGTAATGGCACTGATTATCATGCAGCCCAGATCGCCTGCCGAGGTGGCAGTGCAGCGAGCCGACCACCACCCTGGCTGAGAACCTGCCTCTACTGCTTCAGCCGTAGTCATAAAAAAAGAGCCCTTGAGAAATCAGGGGCTCTTTTTATTGGCAAGCGAGGGTTAATCGATCAATCGATGTGATAGATCTGATTGTATGACTGTAAATGGCTATAAAAATCATAGGAATGATGTAATTTTTCTTATTTTTTTAAGAAACACTACCCAGGCAATGATGACTGCCCCGGTTTATGGTTAACCATCCCCAAAGGGATTCCTGATTTGTAGCTGGTCAGGATCTGCTCGAGCTCGTCATCGGAAATGGCCTTGTAGTCGATTCGCCTGACATCTGGAACATCGTGCCCTTCGGTAACCAGCTGTAATGCCCCTACGCTATCCTGGCCAATGCAACTGAGCAAATCGAATGGCTGGGTTGATGCCGCTTGATAACGTGCTACAACAGGCAAACAGAAAGATGATGTCGAAGTTTCAATCAATATGGGCAGCCAACCAGTCGAGACCTTGCTTTGCAAACGTAAACAGTTGGTCGCTATAGCCAGGAGTAATCACACTGAGAATTATCTCGGGGTCAATATTCAGATAGTCTTGCACCAGCGTATTGCGAAGGCCAATGAGCTTGCTCCAACAGATCAAAGTGTCGGGGCATAGCTCACCACGTAGGACAAGGAACTCGAATGCCTGATTGGCATCCTGTGGGGTATGGCCTGCCAGTGTTTTGGCCCAGTGTTTTGCCACGCCAATACTCGTTTCGATAGAAACCTGCAGGATTCGCTCGGCGGCGCGGTACTCCAGATTGGAAAGGGTACGCTGCGCCAGAATTGCCCGGATCTCTGACAGCTCCGCCTGGTAGCGCGACAAGCTGGTGCGCAAAGCGCCGATATAAGCGTTATCGCTCATCTCTACTTCTCTACTTAAATCGATAACCGAGAGTTTCCCCCAGAACTCATTGCACTACAGCGCCAGCAGTTCTTCAGTGCTGTATCCAGTAGTCCACTCTGTTTAGTCGGAGCAAAGGCCACCGCCAGATCCCAGTTGGTGCTCGGGCAAGCTGTCCCCTTGGTACGGTCATTTGGTAGTTTGAGACAGAATACTTGTCAGTATGGTGTCACATGGTTGGGATTTTGTACGTAACGTTCAATAGCCTGCCGCGCTGCGCTTGGCTGCTGGCTTGTTCGGTGAGTCGAAAAGATGACTCACCGAACAAGCCCAGCTTCTGTAGATTTCCTCCTTTGGCATCCCATTCAGCAGATCAGGAATGGTGAGCAACGTCGCTTAAATACCCAAATACAACTCAAAAGCGACTTTGTGATGACGGATCACACTTAAAGTTTGTGCTGTCAGATCAAAAGGCTATCGAAAGGTTGTGTTTCGATCGTCATGTGGTGGTTCTAAAAAGGTATACCCCATTAAAACCACTTAAGACCCTCTCGAAAATCATATTGAAACCACTTATATTGAACCAATAAGTAGGAACCACTTTAAACAGACTGATGGGGGGTCAATGTTCATACGGGCGTATTTACGTGCATCGACTGTGGAACAGGATGCTGAGCGGGCACGAGAGCTGCTGATTGGTTTTGCTGCTGAGCATGGCCATCAGATTGCCAGTTTCTATGTAGAGAATGAGTCTGGTGCGACGCTGGACAGGCCTGAGCTTATGAGGCTGATCCGCGACGCTGCAGATCGTGACATTGTGCTGGTAGAGCAGATTGATCGTCTGGCTCGCCTCAATCAGACGGATTGGCAAACACTGAAGCAGCTTTTGGCACAGAAACAGCTCTCCATCGTTTCTCCTGAGCTTCCGACTTCCTGGGTGGCATTACAGGGGGACAGCCGCTCCGAGTTCACCAGCGCCATCTTGCAGGCTGTAAATGGCATGCTGTTGGATATGCTCGCAGCCGTCGCTCGTAAAGACTATGAAGATCGCCGTCGCAGGCAGCAGCAGGGTATTGCCAAGGCCAGGGATGAAGGGAAATACCGTGGTAGGCAGAAGGATGAGAAGAAGCGTCAGCACATCGCTAGGCTGTTGGTGACAGGCCACAGTTATTCCGTGATTCAGGAGATGCTTGGTTGCTCAAGGTACCTTATCGCCAGTGTGGCCAAGGAGACACGCAGTTAGCTCCAGAAGTAGTAATTTTTGATGACCGGCCCACCCTTGCGCTGTGGGCGTGGGGTTGTCTTGAGGGTTTTCGCTGTCCAGATGAGTGCGATGCTCAGCGCAGTGAACAGCCCGGCGGGCCAGTGCCAGCAGGTGAGTGCGGCAAGAGCCATTAACTGCAACCTGGCCGTGATGGGGCGCCTGGTGGCCCAGGCCAGTATTGGCCAGCACCAGTAAACCGGTGGCAGGCAGATCAGCAGCCATGCAAACAGCGTGTCGCCAAGTGCCATCAAGCCCAGCGCAACCACCGCCATGAGGGCGATATCAGCGATCGGTTTCATGGTGTCTCTCTTTTGCATGCGCCTTGTAGCTATACAGACTCCACACGAAGACAAGCGTGAAGAAGGCCAGCAAGCCAACCATCCCCCAACTGAACGAATCCATCGTGTTACTCCACCAATGAACATGATTTCAGCATGGCACCGAAGGCCTTGGTGTTCAATCAACTTATTGAAAATGTTGAGTTTGTTCGTTCGTAACAAAGCTGGAGTACTGGAATCCAGTGGCTTATTGGCCAGTGGAATCAGCGCCCTCATCCCCGGCCAATCTCTGTCCAATTCCTTTCCACATAACTATCTATCTGGAATCTTGGTGCGGATATTCCAGATAGTGGAATGTCGCTTCAGAACGAGCACCTGGAACATTGATAGGGGCCTTCCCATCTATCTGGAATGTTCGCGCTGTTTTTCGCTCTGGAATGTTGACCACTCTGTCTGAGGTGAGTGGGAAAACCCTGTGTGCTGGAATTGATGGGGGCAGATTCCTATCTATCTGGAATCTTGGCCTCTGCATTCAGCGAGAGCCAAACCGGCTGACTTGCTATGGGACTAACTCAAGCGATGCACTTCAACAATCATTCACTACGACCTAGTTACGCCATTGCCAGACGTTTCCTTGACCCGAAGGCATGCCATCAAGAGCAGCACCCCATGTTGCTTTATGAGTCTGAAATCAACAAAACCCGGCTGATTTTATGAGAGAATCTTGAGCAATATTGTCCCCCGACCGGAAGAGAGCTCATGGCCGAGATCAACAAAGCAACCCTCACCGAAGCCGACATCATCTCCAAATATCTTCTGCCTGCCATCAAGGCGGCGGGTTGGGATGACCTGACCCAGGTCCGCCAAGAGGTGAAGCTGCGGGATGGCAAGGTGGTGGTGCGCGGCCAGATGGCGGCACGCAAAAAGGTCAAATCGGCCGATATCGTGCTCTATCACAAGATGGGCTTGCCACTGGCGGTGATCGAGGCCAAAGCCAACAAGCATGAGATTGGCAAGGGGATGCAACAGGGGCTCGATTATGCCCGTCTGCTGGATGTGCCGTTCGTATTTGCCAGCAACGGCGATGGCTTCGTATTTCATGACAAGACCAATCCGGCCAAGCTGGAATCCGAGATCGCGCTGGAGGACTTCCCCAGCCCAGGCCAGCTTTGGGACAAACTCTGCACCTGGAAGGGTTACACCCAGGCACAGTTGCCTGTCATCAGTCAGGACTATTACTCCGATGGCAGCGGCAAATCTCCCCGCTACTACCAGCTGCAGGCCATCAACAAGACCGTAGAAGCAATATCGAAAGGCGAGGATCGGGTATTGCTGGTGATGGCCACCGGTACCGGCAAGACCTACACCGCATTCCAGATCATCTGGCGTTTGTGGAAGGCGGGCGCCAAGAAGCGCATCCTGTTTCTGGCCGATCGCAACATTCTGGTAGATCAGACCAAGGTCAATGACTTTCAGCCCTTTGGCTCGGCCATGACCAAGGTCACCGGACGCACGATCGATCCTGCCTATGAGATCCACCTTGCCCTCTATCAGGCGCTCACCGGGCCGGAAGAGTCGCAGAAAGCCTTCAAGCAGGTCTCACCCGACTTCTTCGACCTGATCGTGGTGGATGAGTGCCATCGGGGCAGCGCCGCCGAAGACAGCGCCTGGCGCGAGATCCTCGAATACTTCTCATCGGCCACCCAGATTGGTCTCACCGCCACGCCCAAAGAGACCGAAACCGTCTCCAGCACCGATTACTTCGGTGACCCTGTTTATACCTACTCCCTCAAAGAGGGGATCGAAGATGGTTTTCTTGCCCCCTACAAGGTGGTGCGGGTCGATATCGATGTCGATCTGCAGGGGTGGCGTCCCACCAAAGGGCAGATGGACAAACAGGGCAACCTGATTGAAGACCGTATCTATAACCAGAAGGATTTCGACCGCACCCTGGTGATCGACGAGCGTACCCAGCTGGTGGCCGAAACCATCACCAACTACCTCAAGAAAACCGACCCGATGGCCAAGACCATCGTGTTCTGCAACGACATTGATCATGCCGACCGGATGCGACGGGCGCTGGCGAACCTTAACCCCGAGCAGATGCTGAAAGATGATCGGTATGTGATGAAAATCACCGGCGATGATGACCTTGGCAAAGCCCAGCTCGACAACTTCATCAACCCGAAAAAGCCCTATCCGGTCATCGCTACTACCTCCGAGCTGATGACCACCGGCGTCGATGCCAAAACCTGCAAGCTGGTGGTGCTGGACCAAAACATCCAGTCCATGACCAAGTTCAAGCAGATCATCGGCCGTGGTACCCGTATCGACGACAAGTACGGCAAGCTCTGGTTTACCATTCTCGATTTCAAGAAGGCTACCGAGCTGTTTGCCGATCCCCGTTTCGACGGCGAACCGGAGCGCGTCATGGTGGTCAAGCCGGCAGACATCAACAATCCAGATGATGGCTTGGGCGATATCATCGATGGCGCCGATCCGCTGCCAACCGATGAACCCGGCGACCATGGCGATCCGTTTGCCCCCGGAGTAGATGAACAACCCGGCAGCTACACAACCGGTAGTGATGGTGGCCAGAGTGGCGCAGGGGGGCAGGGCGCGGGCCCGCAGGGTGGTCCAATGCCCGGAGTCAGCAAGTATTATGTCAACGGCGTGGCGGTCAGCGTCATCGCCGAGCGGGTACAGTATTACGATGCCGATGGCAAGTTGGTGACCGAATCCTTCAAGGACTACACCAAGAAGACCCTGCTCAAAGAGTTTGCCACCCTCGATGCGTTCACCAAACGTTGGCAAGCCGCCGAACGCAAGCAAGCCATCATGGATGAATTGGCTCAGGCGGGCGTGCTGTGGGAGGTGTTGGAGCAGGAAGTGGGTAAGGAGCTCGACCCGTTCGACCTTATCTGCCATGTGGTATACGATCAGCCACCACTGACTCGCCGCGAGCGGGCCAACAACGTCAAAAAGCGCAACTACTTTACCAAATACAACGACACCGCCCAGTTGGTGCTTACCAGCCTGCTCGACAAGTATGCCGATCAGGGCGTGACCGAGATTGAGACCAAGGATGCGCTAAAAGTCGCCCCCTTTACCGAGCTGGGTCGCCCGCTGGAGTTGGCCAAGAAGGGTTTTGGTGGCCCCAAACAGTTCGAGCAGGCTATCACCGAACTGGAGCAAGAAATTTACCATGAGCAGCAGAGCGCCTGACGGCCTGACTGCTTCTGAACTACCATGCGGCCATTCCAATGATGGCCGCTTGTTTGATCGATCTTCCTGACGCATTCGCCCCTGTATTCGTCACCATTTTTGTAAAAAGCAGAGAATCCCATGTCATCCATCAGCTCAGTCATCAAATCCATTCAGGACATCATGCGCAAGGACGCCGGTATCGACGGCGATGCCCAGCGCCTCGGCCAGCTCTCCTGGCTGCTGTTTTTGAAAGTGTTCGACGCCCAGGAAGAGGAGCTAGAGTTTGAGCAGGATAACTACCGCTGCCCCATCCCCGAACGCTTCTTGTGGCGCCACTGGGCGGCTGATAGCGAAGGGCTGACCGGTGATGCCCTGCTCGATTTCGTCAACAACGATCTGTTCGACAGTCTGAAAAACCAGCCTGCCAATATCAGCCTCAACCCCCGTGGCTATGTGGTGAAAGAGGCGTTCAGCGATGCCTTCAACTACATGAAGAACGGCACCCTGCTTAAGCAGGTGATCAACAAGCTTAACGAGATCGACTTTACCGACAGCAGCGAACGCCACCTGTTTGGCGACATCTACGAGCAGATCCTGCGTGACCTGCAAAGCGCCGGTAACGCGGGCGAGTTCTACACCCCCCGCGCCGTCACCCGCTTTATGGTTAACCGCATCGACCCCAAACTCGGCGAGCGGATCATGGACCCGGCCTGCGGCACCGGCGGCTTTCTCGCCTGCGCCTTCGATCATGTCAAAGAGCACTATGTCGAGACCGCTGCAGACCATCAGACCCTGCAGAAGCAGATCCTCGGGGTCGAGAAGAAACAGCTGCCGCACCTCCTTTGCACTACTAATATGCTGCTCCACGGTATCGAGGTGCCGGTGCAAATTCGCCATGGCAACACCCTCGACCAACCGCTCTCGAGCTGGGATAGCGATATCGATGTGATCCTCACCAACCCGCCCTTTGGCGGCACCGAAGAGGATGGCATAGAGCAGAACTTCCCCGCCGATCTGCGCACCCGAGAAACTGCCGACCTGTTCCTGCAGCTCATCATCGAAGTTCTGAAAAAGGGCGGTCGCGCCGCCGTGGTGCTGCCCGATGGCACCCTGTTTGGCGAAGGGGTCAAAACCAAGATCAAGCAACTGCTCACTGCTGAGTGCAACCTGCACACCATAGTGCGGCTGCCCAACGGCGTGTTTGCCCCCTATACCGGCATCAAGACCAATATCCTCTTCTTCACCAAGGGCCAGCCCACCAAGGATGTCTGGTTCTATGAGCACCCCTATCCGGCTGGGGTGAAGAACTACAGCAAGACCAAGCCGATGAAGTTCGAGGAGTTCGAAGCCGAGATCGCCTGGTGGGGCGATGAGGCGGACGGCTTTGCCGCCCGGGTAGAGAACGAGCATGCCTGGAAGGTCAGCATCGACACCATTATCGAGCGCAACTTTAACCTCGATATCAAAAACCCCCATGTCGGCGAGCAGATAAGCCACGATCCGGACGAGCTGCTGACGCGCTATGCCACAGAGCAGGCCGAGATCCAGACCCTGCGTGACCAGCTAAAAGCCATTCTTGGCGACGCCTTGGGCAAGCAAGGGGGGCAGGCATAATGGCGGCTCTGAAAATAGAAAATCTGATTACCGACCACCTGGATCTCTGGACTGCGGCGGTGCGCCCAAAAAGCAGTGCCGGGCGCGGTAGCAACAGCAAGCTGGAGCTCACCGGTATCAAAAAGCTGCGCGAGCTGATTTTGGAGCTGGCCGTGCGCGGCAAACTGGTGCCGCAAGACCCCAGCGATGAACCCGCCTCCGTGCTGTTGGAACGGATTACCGCCGAAAAGACGCGGTTGGTGAAAGAAGGGAAAATTAAAAAGTCTAAGGTCTTGCCGAAAATTAGTGAGGAAGAGCAACCTTTTGATCTACCAGAGGGATGGGAGTGGGGATGTTTAGGAGATATTGTAGCCATTATTCGTGGTATTACATTTCCTGCTAGCGAAAAACACTGCGAGCCATCAGAAGATAGAATTGCTTGCCTGCGTACAGCTAATGTCCAAGATAAAATAGAATGGGATGACTTGCTTTATGTAAAAACCTCATTTGTTAAACGTCTAGAACAACGAGTCGAAGTTGGTGACATTGTTATGTCTATGGCAAACAGCAAGGAGCTTGTTGGTAAAGTTGCGTACATAGAAAAAATACCATCTGGAAGTGCAACATTTGGTGGTTTTCTTAGTGTTATTAGGCCATATGAAATTGATGCATCTTTTTTAATGACTGTATTACGAGCACCTCAGACAAGGTCTGTTCTTATCGATAGATCAAGTCAGACAACAAATATTGCCAATATATCACTGGAAAAATTAAATCCGCTTGTCATTGCTATCCCACCTTTGCCAGAGCAACACCGCATCGTCGCCAAAGTGGGTGAGCTAATGGCCCTCTGCGACCAGCTGGAACTGCGCAGCGAATCACAGCTAGCAGCCCATCAGATGCTGGTGGAGACCCTGCTCGCTACGCTCACAGATAGTGCCAATGCCGACGAGTTGGCGCAAAACTGGGCGCGGCTAAGCACTCACTTTGATACCCTCTTTACCACTGAGGCCAGCATCGACGCCTTGAAACAGACCATCCTGCAACTGGCGGTGATGGGCAAGCTGGTATCGCAAGACCCCAGCGATGAACCCGCCTCCACCCTGCTGGAGCGTATCGCCGCCGAAAAAGCCCAGCTGGTCAAAGAGAAGAAAATCAAAAAAGAGAAACCGCTTCCTGCAATTAGTGAAGACGAAAAACTATGCAATCTACCAGAAGGGTGGCTGCAATGTAGGCTGAATGACATCATTAAAATATCATCTGGTGATGGCCTTACATCAAAACAAATGGCTAGCGATGGTTCTATCCCCGTTTTTGGCGGTAATGGTATAACTGGTTATCACGACCAGTTTAATGTAAGTCAGCCAACTATAGTTATTGGTAGAGTAGGGTTTTACTGTGGTTCAGTTCATATAACCCCGAGTAAGGCATGGGTGACAGACAATGCATTTATTACCAGCTTCTCTCATGTAAATGTTCATCTTGAATTTTTGGCTTGGTTATTAAAAGCTACAAATCTTAATGAACATGATAATGCAACAGCACAGCCTGTAATTTCAGGAAGAAAGCTATATCCTATAGTCGTTTGTTTACCTCCATTAGCTGAACAACATCGTATCGTTGCCAAAATCGATCAGTTAATGACTATCTGCGATCAACTTAAATCCCGCCTGCAAACCAGCCAGCAGACCCAACTTGCCTTGGCCGAGTCGCTGGTGGAGGGAGCCCTTGCCTGATGCCCTACGCTCGTCCCTGGCTTAGCTATCAACAGCAACTGGATCAGCTGATTGAGCGCGGTATCACGGTCACCGACCGGGATGCCGCACTGAGCTATCTGGAGCGGATCGGCTATTACCGTTTAAGCGGCTACTGGTACCCGTTTCGCCGCTTTGAGCCTCCGGCTGAGGGGGAAAGCAAACGGGAGACCCGGGCGACTGACCAGTTTTGCCCCGATACCCATCTGCTGGATGCGGTGGAGCTCTATCTGTTCGACAAGAAGCTGCGTCTGCTGGTAGTGGATGCACTGGAGCGGATCGAGGTGGCCTTGCGGGTCGATCTTGCCTATCTCCTTGGCAAGCGAAATACCTTTGCTCACCTCGATCGCAGCTACTTCCACCCCAGCTTTATCCGGCAGCCTGCATTCAGGGGGAGTCACCAGACCCACTTTGAGGCGTGGATGGAGAAATACCGGGGGCTGGTAAAGCGCTCCAAAGAGGATTTTGTGCGCCACTACCATCAGCGCCATGGTGAGGAGCTGCCGATCTGGGTGGCGGTGGAAGTCTTTGATTTTGGCGCCATCTCGCAGCTGATCGGCATGATGAAGGTGTCGGATCAGCAGCATATCGCCAGCAAATACGGTTTGGATTGGCAGGTGTTTGCCAGCTGGATCTACGGCCTCAGTTACCTGCGCAATATCTGCGCCCATCATAGCCGCCTCTGGAACCGCAACGTAACGACGCAGGTGAAGTTGCCCAAGCCAAGAGAGGTGCCGTGGTGCGATTTCCTGGCAAGAGACGATGAGCGGCTTGCCAAGCCATTCGTGTTGCTGGCCATCACACGGCATCTACTCAAGGTGATTTGCCCGAATACCCAGTGGCATCTGCGCCTGCGGGATCATCTGCTGACGTTCCCCACACAAAAGTCGGTGCGCAAGCTCGGGTTGGCAAATATGGGGTACATAGAGAACTGGCAGGAGTGGTGGTAAATCCACCAAATAAGAACCCCAGCGTAAGTTGCGAAGCAACCAAGAGGCCGGGGTCGTGTTGCGGAGAAGAATAGGGGGGAACCTCCATTCAGTCAAACTTTTTTACCCCATTTTGTGACGGATAGAGTGGTAGTCGAGTGGGTATTAAAGCAGGATCTCAAAGGCTCTTCAGCTACGTGAGAGCCGGCTTGAAATATCAATATTACAAGGAGTTGCGATGCTACATGCAATCCTGCATGGCAAGGCTGGGCGTATCGAGCGGGAAGGGGAATCCCTGCGCTGGCGCGACCTGTTTAAAGGCAGCGAAGATCTGCTAACTGCCACTTTCTTTGGCCGTTTGCCCCACCTCTCGGACGGTACTCTGGGGGCCGTGCTGCACTTTCTACTCGGTGACAATCCGCTAGACCCGGCCACCTTTCAACGGCTGGAGCTGTGGCCAAAACTGGCATCGTTGCAGGATCGCCGTTATGTCGAGCCCGATGTGCTGCTCCACTTTGACGACGCACTGGTGGTTATCGAGGTGAAGCCCCCGTTCGGTGGTGACCAGTATCGGGAGCAGTGGCTGGCACAGGTCAATGCTGTGGTCAGCGAAGCCGAGTTTGATGACTATGAAGACCGGCTCTATTACGTTGCGCTTGGTAATATCCCTGTCGCCCCGCTGATTCGCCCAGAGCTGCCCGAACGCTTTGTCCAGATGACCTTGCGTGAATGGGAGCCACTGCGCCGCTATCTGCAAACTGCCTCCGAGTTTGAATCCTGCCGTCAGGATCGCGCCATTCGCGATGAGTGGCTGCAGGCGTTTGAGCTGTTTGGCATGGCCCCGGTGGTGCCTGAATGGGCGCCGTTGTTTGCCTACGCAGGGCAGCTGGACCTGGATTGCGGGGTAATGTCTGAGCGGGAAACTCCCCCACCGGCTGAACCTACTGGTTGGGCTGCTCTGCTCGACTATGCCGGGACATTGTACCTCTCTCGCCCCGATTTCTCTTTTTTGAATCACTGACTTTGGCTAAGGATGCCGTCATGCCACACGATCTTGAACAGACCACCCAGCTGGTTACCCAACTGCAACAAGCCCACCGACTCGCCGCCGGTTTCTACCAGCGTATCCTGCCGCTATTCGATCAGATCGCCAGTCAGGCGCTGGACGCCGAGTTCTGGTATTGGGAGCCCAGCGAAAATAGCCGCCCCTGCCGCTCGGGAACCCGCCCATCCAGCAGCTGGGCATGGGACTATCTGCCACTGTTTGCTTCTACCCATTGTTACCGTGATTGGGGTGGCGATACGGCCGAAAAGAACGATATCACTCTGGCTTTCCGCCTTTACATTGATAGCGATTTTCGCCATACCTCAATGCTGCGGGCAGGGGTAAAAGGCCAGCCAGACCCTCTGCAACTTGATGGCCAAGCCATTGTTGAAGTGAGTCTGTTCCGTTGTCTGGAAGATAGCGACAAGCATTTCGATGAGCTGTGGCGCCCGGTGCCTTGGCCCCTTCATCAACCGGATTGGAAGCAAAGTGAGGAGTGCGGCCAGCTCGCCTTGTGCTCCAACCATCTGCCGCTCGCTCAGCTGCTTGCCGATCCTGATGGCGTTGGCCGTTGGATCGAAGAGATGAGCCATCGTTGATCCTGTGGTTGGCTTGGGATAGCCAACCTAGTGGAGCCTGATGACTTTACTGGCGGTCTCTCGCCAAAGTGTCATTTGCCCCCCCCCCTTCCTGTTTCCATCTTAAATTTCACATCCGAAAATTTTCCAGAAAACGCTGTAAGTGCCCAAAACGGGCACTTACAGCGGTCTGGATTTCGTTAGGTCCCCGGTACGCTCTTGCATGCTGATGTTTGTAACTAGGAGACAATCTGCATGCGCGAACAAAATTCGTCAGTTTTCAGTGATCCGAATGGGGCAATCCTGAAAGAGCTTTATGAGCTTAAGCAGTTGGTAATCCAGCAAGGACAGGCGCAAAAAGAGGTGCTTTCTGCCGAGGAGTGCGCTGAGTTGCTGGGGGTTTCTGTCTGCTATGTGTACCGGCTGACCAGTGAAAAGCGTCTGCCGCATTACAAGCCACAAGGCAAAAAAATCTACTTCAAGCGCGTTGAGCTGCTGGACTGGCTGCTCTCCCACCGCATTTCACCAGACGCCGAACTCACTGAGCATGTAACCAAGCGTGTGCGGCAAGCTAGCCATGGGCGGTTGTGAGGTGGGTATGACACAGGATCTGATTACATCTCTCTGCCCCCAGGATCTCCGGTCGGCTTTTATTGAACCTCCGAAACCCCTCGATTTTGTCCTCCCGGGGCTGCCTGTTGGTTGCGTTGGTGCTTTGGTGTCACCGGGAGGAGTGGGCAAGTCGATGTTGGCATTGCAACTGGCAATGCAGATCGCCGGTGGGCCGGATTGGATTGAACTTGGCAAGCTGGGCAGGGGGGCTGTGCTCTACTTGCCTGCCGAGGACCCTTGGCCTGTACTGCACCAGCGCTTGTTTGCCTTGGGCGGAGGCCTTGATGCTGAACTTCGTGCCAACGTTGAACGAGACCTTCGTTTGATATCGCTTCAGGGAGCCAGTCCGAATGTGTTGGATAGCCGCTGGTGGGAAGCGATTGCCATTTGGGCTGAGGGGGTCAGGTTGGTGGTTATCGATACACTGAGACGCTTTCACGATGCTGATGAGAATGCAGCCTGTGCTATGACACTGGTGCTGGGTCAGCTGGAACGGCTGGCCATGCTGAAGGGATGCGCTGTGTTGTTTGTACACCACACCAGCAAATCCGCAGTTTTCCAAGAGGCTGGCGATCTGCAGCAGGCAAGCAGAGGTTCGTCTGTACTGGTGGACAACGTCCGCTGGCAGGCCTATCTCGCCACTATGACCAAGAAAGAGGCGCAGAAGCTGGGCGTATCGGCAGAGAAGAGCCAGCTTTACGTGCGGTTTGGGGTAAGCAAAAGCAATTATGGGCCGCCACTACCGGAGCGCTGGCTGGAGCGGAAGGAAGGTGGCGTGCTGTACCCCGCTGGTTTTGACGAAATACACTGGGCTGGGGGCAAACGTGCCTTGCTTTGAATTGACTCATGCCCGGCACGACCATATGCACTGCCTTGCTCCCGGGTTGTTTAGGGCGATCTCGAATGGCCAACGCCGCCGTGACAAGCTGGAGGTGATTTACCGTTTGGATAACGGTAATCAGATTGAGTTTTCTGGGCCAGAACCCTTGGGGGCTGACGATTTGCGCGTACTTCAAGGGTTGGTTGCCCTAGCTGGGCTTGAATCAGAAAGTGGCAAGATTGGGACTATTGCGAGTGGTGAAACCGGAGAGATATTACGAGACCTACTTCAGCTGCGTGGGATTGCCAACCAGCAGGATGTCTTGGTAGTCAAAAGCAGCTTGCGCAAACTGGCCAAGGAGATTGGTTACGCAAACCCTCGTGACACCAATACGGTGCGTCGCACTGTCGAGCGGTTGTGGAAGGTGTCGGTAATAGCACAGGTAGCAGGCTTGCGTAGTGGTTTTCGTCTGCTGGCGAACTATGCCAGCGATCCCCTGACCGATAGGCTCTTTGTGGCGCTTAATCCATTGCTGACCAATGCCATATTGGGTAATGGCCGATATACCTATATCGATCTGGCTGAGGTACGGCAACTGCGTAGTAGCACTGCCCGGATATTGCATCAGCGGCTTTGTGCCTGGATTGATTGTGGCCGCAGCAAGCCAGTAGGTTTAGATAAACTGGTCTCTTACGCTTTTCCTGATAAGTCCAGCGCGGCCACCAACCGAAAGCGGCAATCGCGAGTTCGCAAGGCACTGTATGAACTGGCTGAACTGGGTTGGTCAATCAGTGAACATGCCAAGGGGCGGTTTACCATCGGCCGGCCTGCACTATCACGATAACGGTCACAAACTATCACGAAAGTGGTCACAAAGTTCACGATAACGGTCACAAGCCAATTCAGTGAAACCCAGTTACCGCTTGGGCTGCAGGGCGATCCTGAAATCCGATCTATATTATCTAAGATAATCTAGGCCAGCGCATGGTTGCGCTGGCCTATTTGTTGGCTCTTCCTGGCCATGATCTTGTCGAGGGTGCTTCTATCACCCCAAGACATTGGGGAAATCGAGCATGGCATCTCGGCGCCGCGATTCAAGAATGTCGGCGTAGATCTCGGTGGTTCTCAGCTCACTGTGCCCCAGCAAGCGGGAAAGGGCATAGATATCGACGCCGCGGTTAAGCTGGATGACGGCGAAGGTATGACGCGCGCTGTGGAAGGTTACCTTCTTGGTTATACCCGCCTGCAACGCCCACCGGGTGAGCTCCATGTTGTGCCAAGCCGAGTACTTGAGGCCCTTGAAGATCCGCTCTGTTGCCTTGCCTGGGCGCCCCATCAGCTGCATCGCCATGTCATTCAAATCCAGGTATTGCAGGCCGCTGGTCTTTTTCTGGGTGAATACGATACGGTAATGGCCATAGAAGGGCTCCAGCTCTGCCCAGGTCAGCTTGTGAATGTCGGACCAGCGCAAGCCAGTGCAACAAGAGAACAGAAAGGCGCGCTTAAGAACGTCGTAACGGCACTCGGCCTGGGCCAGGGCTCGTACCTCGTCTTCGGTCAGGTAAACCCGTTTGTTCTTCTCCCCCTGGATAGCTTTGACACGTCGTACCGGATTATCCGGCAGCAGCCGATCCTGCTCTGCCTGGTTCAAGGCTGCTCTCAACTTGTTGAAATAGGCACTCTGGGTGTTGCGGCTCAGTGGTGTGCCGCTTTTGGTGCGGGCCTTGTGCATCAGGTAGTGCCGAAACCCCTCTAGGAACAGCTGATCTACTTCCTCGAAAGTCAGCTCTGGCAGTTTATGGTACTGGCGCAAATGCTTGAGGGCTGATATCCAGATAGAGTGGTTGCTCTTGCTGCCTGCCGCTTTTTGGTCTGTAACCTCTTGGAAGTACTCGAAGAAGCTGGCCTTGTAGGCGTTCGAGAAATCCAGATGGTGTTTACCTGTCTCGTACTCGAAGAGCCGCTTGGCGCGGATGGCTTCGGCTGCTCGCTGGGTTTCTTTGTTGTGGAGCCGCTGTGCTGGGGTTCGCGGCTTGTCGTACAGGAAGAGATCCAGGGGCTCTCTGCTGCGTTTGTGCTTGCGGATGCCCGTGGTTGGGTCAAGGTAGGAGCCGGCGTAATAGGTTAAGCGCAGAGCGCGCTTGCCTTCGGCGTCCGGTTCGCGGAATTCGATGCTGATCTTCATAATTGTCCCCCGAAAGTACCCCGAGAGGTTACTTCGGGGTACTCTCGGGGTAAATTCTCACGAAACAAGATCAGGCAAGAACAGCCAGTAAAAAACAAAGTCCAATATTTACAATATCTTATATTCTCACTGGCTGCTTTTTATTGCTGATTTTTCACCACATTACTTGCCGATGCAGAAGCTGGAGAAGATCCGGCCCAGCAGATCGTCTGAGCTGAACTCGCCGGTGATCTCGGAGAGGGACTCCTGCGCCAGACGCAGCTCTTCGGCCACCAGCTCGCCGGCGACGAATACCTCCAGCTGCTCCTTGGCCACCAGCAGCCGCTCGGCGGCACGCTCCAGCGCGTCCAGATGGCGGCGGCGGGCCATGAAGCCCCCTTCGGTATTGCCCTGGAAGCCCATGCAGGCTTTCAGATGTTCGCGCAGGGCGGGCAGCCCCAGCTCGGTCTTGGCGGAGATGCGATAGACGGCGTGGCCCAGCTCCTCGCTCGGCGCCAGATCTTCACCGGTCAGGTCAGCCTTGTTGCGAATGACGGTGAGGCCGATGTTTTTTGGCAACCGATCAACAAATTCCGGCCAGATTTCCCGCGGGTCCACCGCATCTGTCGTCGTGCCATCCACCATGAAGAGCACCCGGTCGGCCTGCTCGATCTCGGCCCAGGCACGCTCAATGCCGATCTGCTCCACCTTGTCCTGGGTGTCGCGCAGGCCGGCGGTGTCGATGATGTGCAGAGGCATGCCATCCAGGTGGATGTGTTCGCGCAGCACGTCGCGGGTGGTACCGGCTATCTCGGTGACGATGGCGGACTCGCGCCCGGCCAGGGCATTGAGCAGGCTCGACTTGCCGGCGTTGGGACGACCGGCGATCACCACCTTCATCCCTTCCCGCAGCAGGGCGCCCTGCCTGGCTTCGCTGCGAACCTCGTCCAGCGACCCCATGATGGCGTAGAGATCCCCCGCTACCTTGCCGTCGGAGAGAAAATCGATCTCTTCATCCGGGAAGTCGATGGCCGCTTCCACATAGATGCGCAGGCGGATCAGGCTCTCCACCAGCTGCTGGATTTTGCTGGAGAACTGCCCCTGCAGGGAGTGCATGGCACTGCGGGCGGCCTGCTCGCTGGAGGCTTCGATGAGGTCGGCGATGGCTTCGGCCTGGGCCAGATCCAGCTTGTCGTTCATGAAGGCGCGTTCGCTGAACTCGCCCGGGCGGGCAGGGCGCAGCCCCTTGATCTGCAGGATGCGGCGCACCAGCATGTCCATGATGACCGGGCCGCCGTGGCCTTGCAGCTCCAGCACGTCTTCGCCGGTGAAGCTGTTGGGGGCCTTGAACAGCAGGGCGATGCCCTGATCCAGCACTTCGCCTTGCTCATCCCTGAACGGCAGATATTCGGCGTAACGCACTCGCGGGCGTTTGCCGAGTACTATCTCGGCCACCTGTTCGGCGGCGGGACCGGAGACCCGGACTATGCCGACGCCGCCACGGCCGGGGGCGGTGGCCTGGGCCACGATCGTATCTGTAGTCATCTTGCTTGGCTCGTTTGTTCGGTAATTGGTGGACATTGTAATAAAAAAGGCGGCCCGAAGGCCGCCTCTTTTGTCATCACGGGAAGATTGGCTGCGCATCAGTTGCGTGAGTGCAGACCTTTCTTCTCCAGCTGACGGTAGATGATGGTCTGCTGGATGATGGAGATGACGTTGCTCACCAGCCAGTACAGGGTCAGACCTGCCGGGAACCAGAGGAACATGAAAGTGAAGATGATCGGCATGAACTGCATCACTTTCTGCTGCATCGGGTCGGTAATGGTGGTCGGGCTCATCTTCTGCAGATACCACATGGAGGCACCCATGAGGATTGGCAGCACGAAGAAGGGGTCCTTCACTGACAGGTCGGTGATCCACAGGGCGAACGGCGCGTGACGCAGCTCAACGGATTCCATCAGTGCCCAGTAGAGGGCGATGAAGATCGGCATCTGAACCAGGATCGGCAGACAGCCACCCAGCGGGTTGACCTTCTCCTTCTTGTACAGCTCCATCATGCCCTGAGACATCTTCTGGCGATCGTCGCCGAAGCGCTCGCGCAGGGCAGCAATCTTGGGCTGCAGCATGCGCATCTTGGCCATGGAGGTGTACTGGGCCTTGGTCAGCGGGAACATGATGCCGCGAACCAGCAGGGTCAGCATGATGATGGCTACACCCCAGTTCTGGACCAGGCCGTGGAACACGGTCAGCAGCCAGTGCAGCGGTTGGGCGATGAACCAGAGCCAGCCGTAGTCGACGGTCAGGTCGAGGTGGTTGGCTACCTTGGCCATCTGATCTTGCAGCTTGGGACCGACCCACAGCTTGCTGGTCAGTTCGACCTGCTGACCGGCGGCAACGTCAACCTGCGGCGCCTTGTAACCGATGATGGCCTGGGCTTTGCCCGGGATCACGCGGCTGTAGAAGCTGTTGGTGTCGTTGGCATTCGGCGCCCAGGCAGAGACGAAGTAGTGTTGCAGCATGGCGACCCAACCACCCTGGGTGGTCTTGCTCAGGTCGGCATCCTTCATCTCGTCGAAGGTGTACTTCTTGTAGCGGGTGTCTTCGCTGGAGAAGGCACCACCACGGTAGGCGCTGGCCACCATGGCATGACCTTCCTGATCCTTCGGCGTCGCAATGGTCTGCTTCAGCTGACCATAGAACTGCACCTGGACCGGCTCGGCAGACTTGTTGTCGATCTTGTAATCGACGCCAACGGCGTAGTCACCGCGCTTGAGCACGAATTCCTTGGTGAAGACCACACCCTTGCTGTCGGTCCAGGTCATGGGAACCACGACTTGATCCTGACCGTCGGCCAGCTGGTAGCTGGTCTGGGCGGCTTCATAGGTGGGACGACCTTCGGCCTGGCTGTCAGGGCCATTGCGACCAACCAGGCCGCTCTGGGCGACATAGATGTGGTCAGGCTGGCTGGTCAGCAGCACGAACGGCTTGTCCTTGCCCTCTTCCAGCTTGTGGGCCAGCAGTTCGGCAGAGACGATGTCACCACCCTGGGTATCCAGGGTCAGCTTGAGTACGTCGGAGGAGACGGTGATCAGCTTGCGTGCGGCGCTCGCATTGGCTTGCTCGGAAACCTGAGGAATATCACCGGACTGACCGGCTTCAGGTACGAATTGTTCGGTTTGGGCCACGGTTGTCGGGGCCGGCTTCGGAGCCTTGTCGGACTCCCACTGTTGCCAGAGCAAAAAGCTCACGAACAGCAAACCGATCAGGAGTAGATTGCGTTGTGATTCCATAGTCTTCAGTTTCTTCGCTTTGGTTGCGGAACCGGGTCATAACCACCCTCGGATAAGGGATGGCATTTTAATAGACGTTTGCTAGCTAACCAAACGCCTTTTATGAAACCGTGAAGTCGGATTGCTTCTATCGCAAATTGGGAACAAGTCGGGGTAAAACGGCAGCGCGGCCCCAGCAGGGGACTAATGATTAGCTGATACAGGCGTATCAGTTTGATAGCTACCCATTGCAACGGCGTGACAGAGTGCGCCATAGCTTTTCCAGTAACTTGAACAGTTCCTCGTTATCCATCTCTTTCACACCGGCCTTGGCGATCACCACGATGTCGATAGCGGGCAGCTGATGCTGTTTGAGGCGGAAACTTTCCCGAACCACACGTTTGACACGGTTACGCCAGACGGCACGCTTGAGTGCTTTTTTGGGCACGGCGAGACCAAGACGTGGGTGTTCGAGTGAATTGGGGCAGGCGAGAAGCGTAATTTGCGGGGAAGCGGCCCGGACAGGCTCGGCGAATACGCGTTTGAAGTGTTCGGGAGTTAACAGACGTAACTCCCGAGAGAAGGTGTGCTGGGTAGGCATTAAACTACCAGACGAGCACGACCCTTGGCACGACGAGCGGCCAGAACTTTACGACCGTTGGCAGTAGCCATGCGGGCGCGGAAACCGTGAGAGCGCTTGCGCTTCAGGTTGGACGGTTGAAAAGTACGTTTCATGATTCGATTCCGTATTACTGTACAGTTTTGATTGTCACACTTAGCCGACGCGCCAGCTATAGCGTGTGACGACTAGCAAAAGAGGCCGAATTCTAAACAGAGTTCGGCTTTTAGTCAATCCGCCGTTCCCTTCCATCCTGTTCCGGTCTTGAAAGGACCATGGCAGGGTGTGAGGATCCGGAGGATCAAGGGCTCCGGATTATACTGGCTGGCCGTTGTTAAACAAGGGATCCGCCAATAAAAAAGGCGGCCAGGCCGCCAAAGAGAGAGCTATTTCAGCACTTTGCGCAGGAACTCCCGGGTACGGGGATCCTTGGGATCGACCAGTATCTGATCTGGCGGACCTTGCTCCACGATCCGCCCTCCCTCCATGAAGATCACCCGATCGGCGACATCCCGAGCGAATTCGATCTCATGGGTAACCACCACCATGGTCTGGTGCTGGCGTGCCAGTTTCTTCATCAGCCCCAGCACCTCGTCGACCCATTCGGGATCGAGGGCTGACGTGGGCTCGTCAAACAGGATGACCTTGGAGTGGGCCGCCATGGCGCGGCCTATGCCTACTCGCTGCTGTTGGCCGCCGGAGAGGGAGGCCGGGTAGGCATCCTTCTTGTCGGCCAGCCCTATGTCTTCCAGGATGTCGAGGGCGGTGGCGCGGGCCTCCGCCTTCGGCTGCTTCCAGACGGTGATCAGCCCTTCGGCGATGTTGTCTTGCGCCGTCTTGTTGGCGAACAGGGCGTAGTTCTGGAACACGAAGGAGGCTCGCTTGCGCAGCTCGATGGCCTGCTGTTCGCTGGCGTTGGCCAGGTTGAGTTGCAGGTCGTCAATGACCAGCTGGCCCGCATCCGGGGTTTCCAGCAGGTTGAGGCAGCGCAGCAGGGTCGACTTGCCGGTCCCCGAGGGACCGATAATGACGACGATCTCCCCCTTTTTGACCTCCAAATCGATGCTGTTCAGCACCTGGTTGCCGTCATATGCCTTGGCGAGGCCGGTTAGCTTGATCATGGCGACCCTCCTTTAATAGGCACGGTTGAGGCGCACTTCCAGCAGATGCTGCAAGCGGGTGAAGAAGATGACCACTACCCAGTAGACCAGGGCCACCGCCATGAAGCTCTCGAAGAACTTGAAGGAGGAGGAGGCCTCCATCTGTGCCTTGCCCATGATCTCGGCCACCCCCAGGGTAAACGCCAGCGAGGTACTCTTGATCATGTCGATGAAGTAGTTCATCAGCGACGGGGTCGCGATGCGGGCCGCCTGCGGCAGAATGATCCGTTGCATCGCCTGGTAACGGCTCATGCCGATACTGAGCGAAGCCTCCATCTGGCTCTTGTGTATCCCCAGAATGGCGGCACGGATCGACTCGGCCATGTAGGCGGCGAAGTGCAGGGTCAACCCTATGATGGCGGCAGTAAAGGCATTCATCCCCACGAAGATGGGGAAGAGTTGTGGTAGCCCGTAATAGAGCAGGAACAGCTGGACGAGCAGCGGAGTACCCCGAAAGAACGAGATATAGAGCATCGCCAGCCAGTGGATTGCGGGAACGCGAAACACCCGTACTATCGCCAGGGCCAGCGACAGTACGAGTGCAAATACGAATCCCCACAGGGCCATTTCCATCGTGGTGCCCAGGTATTTGAGCAGAATGGGAAACAGCCCCAGCGTGTATTCGAAGTCGAAATCCATCATTTATTTGGTCGTGATATCCGCGGCGAACCATTTCTCGGAAATTTGACGCAGGGAACCATCCTTGCGCATGGCGGTCAGGGCTTCGTCAACCTTCTTCAGCACCACCTCTTTCTCCGGAGTCTTCAAGAAGGGCAGGGCGTTCTCGATGGTTTCGAACGGCGCGCCAGCCTGTTGCAGCGGCAGCTTGGACTCCTTGATCAGCTGGGCGGTGGAGACGCGGTCCATCACGAAAGCATCGATACGACCCAGAGCGACGTCCTGCTCGAAGTTGGAGTCATAGGTACGGATATCGATCTTCTTGTTCGGGTCGTTTTTGCGCAGCAGCTCTTCGAAGTTGGAGCCGAGGTTCACGGCCACCGTCTTGCCTTCCAGGTCCTTGAAGCCGTGGATGGTGCTGTTGCCTTTGCGGACCACGATCTGGGCGCCGTCATAGACGTAAGGCTGGGAGAAGTTGTACTTGGCCTTGCGCTCGTCGGTAATGGTGATCTGGTTGGAAATGGTGTCGATACGGCCGGTTTCCAGCATGCCGAACAGGCCGGAGAAGCTGGCAGTCACGAATTCGACCTTGTAGCCGGTGCGCTCGCCGATCTGGTTCCACATATCCACTTCAAAGCCTTGCAGCTTGTCCTGCTTGACGAAGGTGAACGGGAAGTATTTGCCGGACATGCCAACCTTGATGGTTTCCTGGGCGATGGCTTGGCCGGACAGGGTGGCCAGCAGAATGGCTGCGCCGGAAATGAGCTTGATAGATGTTTTCATGGGGTTTCTCTCTCTGAATGTCTTGTATTTGTAGTTGGAATAACTGGTTTCGCGCTGATGTTATTGGAATAAAATTTAAAAAATAAATGACATTTTGTTATATGAAATAACATGACGATGAGGTCCGGATCCATCGTTTATGGCGGTGGATCAAGCTGTGGGTAACTTTGGGGATGAATGATGATCCAATGGCGCTGGATCCTTGAAAGTCAAGGATCTTATTTGCTGGATCCATGGGGTGACGGCTGGAGATCCGGCGGCTAAAAAAGTAGAATAGCCGGTCTTTAGTTAATCAATCGACAGGAGTTTAGAGTGACTGCTTCGCTATGGCAGCAGTGCCTTAACCGGCTGCAAGATGAGTTGCCCTCGGCAGAATTCAGCATGTGGATCCGGCCGCTTCAAGCGGAGTTGAGTGACAATACTCTGACCCTGTATGCACCGAATCGCTTCGTTCTGGACTGGGTACGAGACAAGTACCTCATCCGGGTGAACGGCATCATCAATGAACTCTGTGGGGTCGATGGCCCCGCCCTGCGTTTTGATATCGGTAATCGTCCCCATCCTGTGGCCGTCGCCAGAGCGCCGGCACAGGGTGCCGCACCTGTGAATAACTTGCAGAAGAGCTGGGAAAGCAAGGCCGAGGCCAAGCCGGAGCCGAACCACAAGAGCAACACCAACGTGAACTATACCTTCGAGAATTTCGTCGAAGGTAAGTCCAACCAGTTGGCCCGTGCGGCTGCCCGTCAGGTGGCGGACAATCCGGGGGGCGCTTACAACCCGCTGTTCCTCTATGGCGGCACTGGTCTGGGTAAAACTCACCTGCTACACGCCGTCGGTAATGCCATCAAGGAGAGCAAAAAAGATGCGAAAGTCATCTATATGCACTCCGAGCGGTTCGTCCAGGACATGGTGAAGGCGCTGCAGAACAACGCCATCGAAGAGTTCAAGCGCTATTACCGCAGCGTCGATGCCCTGCTCATCGATGATATCCAGTTCTTCGCCAACAAGGAGCGCTCCCAGGAGGAGTTCTTCCACACCTTCAACGCCCTGCTCGAAGGCAACCAGCAGATCATCCTGACTTCGGATCGCTATCCGAAGGAGATCAACGGTGTCGAGGATCGTCTCAAGTCCCGCTTCGGCTGGGGTCTGACCGTGGCGATCGAGCCGCCGGAGCTGGAGACCCGGGTTGCCATCCTGATGCGCAAGGCGGACGAGAACCAGATCCACCTGCCGGACGAAGTGGCCTTCTTCATCGCCAAGCGGCTGCGTTCCAACGTCCGTGAGCTGGAAGGTGCCCTCAACCGGGTGATCGCCAACGCCAACTTCACCGGCCGCGCCATCAACATCGATTTCGTGCGCGAAGCGCTGCGCGATCTGCTGGCGTTGCAGGAGAAGCTGGTCACCATCGACAATATCCAGAAGACGGTGGCGGAGTACTACAAGATCAAGCTGGCGGATCTGCTCTCCAAGCGTCGTTCCCGCTCCGTTGCCCGTCCTCGCCAGTTGGCGATGGCGCTGGCCAAGGAGCTGACCAACCACAGTTTGCCGGAGATAGGTGATGCCTTTGGTGGCCGTGACCACACCACCGTTCTTCATGCCTGCCGCAAGATCGAGCAGCTGAAGGAAGAGAGTCACGACATCAAGGAGGACTATTCCAACCTGATCCGTACCCTTTCTTCCTGATAACGGAACCAAGTGCACAGATGCAGATCGAATATTCCAACCTGATCCGAATCCTTTCCTCCTAATCACTACGGAGAGCACAGATGCAGCTCGAAATTAGCCGTGAGGCCCTGTTACGTCCTCTGCAACTGGTGTCCGGCGCCCTCGGTGGCCGACCGACCCTGCCGATCCTCGGCAACGTGCTGCTTGATGTCAGCAACGGTCTGCTGTCACTGACCGGTACCGATCTTGAAGTAGAGATGATCGGTCAGGTCTATCTGAACGGAGCCAGTGAAGATGGCCGCACCACAGTGCCGGCACGCAAGCTGCTGGATATCTGCCGCGGCCTGCCGGAAGGCGCCGAGATCCGTCTCAATACCGAAGGCGAGCGCCTGATCATCCGTTCCGGCCGCTCCCGCTTCAACCTGTCGACCCTGCCGGCGACCGAATACCCGAACATCGAGGACTGGGAGTCCGTGCTCGAGTTCGACATCAGCCAGCTGGAACTGAAGAAGCTGATCGATGCTACCCAGTTCTCCATGGCGAGCCAGGACGTGCGTTACTACCTGAACGGCATGCTGTTCGAGAGCGAAGGGCATGGCTTGCGCACTGTGGCGACCGACGGTCACCGCTTGGCTACCTGCCGCCGCGAGGTAGTGGGGGAATCGCTGCCCGATCATCAGGTTATCCTGCCGCGCAAAGGGGTACTGGAACTGGTGCGTCTGCTGGAGGCGGAAGACAAGCCGGTGCGGCTGCAGATCGGCCGCAGTAACCTGCGCGCCGCCCTCGACGGTTTCATCTTCACCTCCAAGCTGGTGGATGGCCGCTTCCCGGACTGGCGCCGTGTCATTCCGCGCAACAGCGACAAGGCCCTGATCGCCGGTCGCGAGGATCTGCGCCAGGCCTTTGCCCGTGCCGCCATCCTCTCCAACGAGAAATTCCGTGGTGTGCGTCTCAATCTGCAGGAAAACCTGCTGCGCATCACCGCCAACAACCCGGAACAGGAAGAAGCCGAAGAGCTGCTTGACGTACAATATGCCGCTGGCGAGATGGAGATCGGCTTCAACGTCTCTTATGTGCTGGACGTGCTGAATACGTTAAAATGTGACCAAATCCGGGTCAGTCTGAGCGATTCCGTCAGCAGTGCCATTATTGAGGATTTTGACAATCAGGATGCTCAGTATGTGGTAATGCCGATGCGGATCTAGTCGTGTCTCTGGTCAAACTCCAGCTCAGCGACTTTCGCAATATCCAGCAAGCCAGTCTCAAGCTGTCACCCGGCCTCAACATCCTGGTCGGGTGCAATGGCAGCGGCAAGACCAGCGTGCTGGAAGCCATTCACTACCTCGGTCTGGGGCGCTCCTTTCGCACTCACCTGACCGGGCGGGTCATCCGCCAGGGGGAGAGGGCGTTTACCCTGTTCGCCCAGTGCGAACTGGAGGGGCGCCAGGTCCCCATCGGTCTCGCCAAGGACAAGAGTGGCGAGACCCAGCTCAAGATTGCCGGGGCCCAGGCCCAGCGTCTGGCCGATCTGGCCGAGCTGCTGCCGGTGCAGTTGATCCATCCAGATGGCTTCAATCTGTTGACCGGTGGGCCCCAGGCTCGCCGGGCTTGGCTCGACTGGGGGGTCTTTCATCAAGAGCCGACCTTCTTCGCCCTGTGGGGTCGAGTGCGGCGCCTGCTGAAACAGCGCAATGCGCTGCTGCGTCAGAGCACCCAGTATCGCCAGCTGGCGTTCTGGGATCAGGAGCTGGTGCGGTTGGGGGGCGAGTTGGCGGCGTTTCGCGCCAACTATTGTCAGGCTATTACGCCCCTTATCAAGGAGATGACGGCGGACTTTTTGCCGGAATTCGATATCAGCCTAGGTTTCTATCGGGGCTGGGAGAAGGATACCCCCCTCAACGAGTTGCTTGAGGCGGGATTTGAGCGGGATCGGTCGCTGGGCTATACCGGCGTCGGTCCACAGAAAGCCGATGTGCGCCTCAAGGCGAACGGGGTGCCTGCTCAGGATATTTTGTCCCGGGGTCAGTTGAAGTTGCTGGTCTGTGCCATGCGGCTGGCCCAAGGGCTCTATTTGAATCAACATAGCAGCCGTGGCTGTATTTTTTTAATTGACGATTTTGCCTCTGAACTGGATGTCGAGAAGCGCCGCTTGCTGGCTGCAAGGCTGAAGCAGTGTGCGTCCCAGGTGTTCATCACCGCCATCGACACCGGTCAGCTTGCAGACATGATGGATGCGAATGACTGCAAGTTGTTCCACGTGGAACAAGGCAAGATCTCCGAAACGTTAGAGAAGGCAGAGAGTAAGCTATGAGTGAAAATACTTACGACTCCTCGAATATCAAGGTACTGAAGGGCCTGGATGCGGTCCGCAAGCGCCCGGGGATGTATATCGGCGATACGGATGATGGATCGGGCCTGCACCACATGGTGTTCGAAGTGGTCGATAACTCCATTGACGAGGCGCTCGCTGGCTACTGCTCCGAGATTCAGGTCAAGATCCATTCCGACGGCTCCGTCTCCGTCCGCGACAACGGTCGTGGCATTCCGGTCGATATTCACCCGGAAGAGGGCCGTTCCGCTGCCGAAGTCATCATGACGGTGCTCCACGCCGGCGGCAAGTTCGACGACAACTCCTACAAGGTATCTGGTGGTCTGCACGGTGTGGGTGTCTCCGTCGTAAACGCCCTCTCTGACAAGCTGCTGCTGACAATTCGTCGCAACGGTCACGTCTACGAGCAGACCTATCACCTGGGCGAGCCGCAGGCACCGCTCAAGCAGATCGGTGATGCCACCACCACCGGGACCGAAGTACGCTTCTGGCCGAGCCCGACCATTTTCAGCGACACTCTGTTCCACTACGAGATCCTGGCCAAGCGCCTGCGCGAGCTCTCCTTCCTCAACTCCGGCGTCTCCATTCGTCTGATGGACGAGCGTGACGGCCGTGAGGCGCACTTCTGCTACGAAGGTGGCATCAAGGCGTTCGTCGAGTACCTGAACCAGAACAAAACCCCGATCCACCCGAAGGTGTTCCACTTCACCACCGAACAGGACGGTATCGGCGTCGAAGTCGCCATGCAGTGGAACGACGCCTATCAGGAAGGGGTCTACTGCTTCACCAACAACATACCGCAGCGCGATGGTGGCACCCACCTGGTGGGCTTCCGTACCGCGCTGACCCGTACCCTCAACTCCTACATGGACAAAGAGGACTACAGCAAGAAGGCCAAATCTGCCGCCAGCGGCGACGACGTGCGTGAAGGTTTGATTGCCGTTATCTCCGTCAAGGTGCCGGATCCCAAGTTCTCCTCCCAGACCAAGGACAAGCTGGTTTCTTCCGAAGTGAAGACTGCGGTCGAACAGGCGATGGGCGAGAAGCTGGCCGACTTCCTGCTGGAAAACCCGGGCGATGCCAAGATCGTGGTCAACAAGATCATCGATGCGGCCCGCGCCCGTGAAGCGGCCCGCAAGGCCCGCGAACTGACCCGCCGTAAAGGCGCGCTGGACATCGCAGGTCTGCCCGGCAAGCTGGCGGACTGTCAGGAGAAAGACCCGGCCCTCTCCGAACTCTACATAGTGGAGGGTGACTCTGCGGGTGGTTCCGCCAAGCAGGGTCGCAACCGTAAGAACCAGGCCATTCTGCCGCTCAAGGGCAAGATCCTGAACGTGGAGAAGGCCCGTTTCGACAAGATGATCTCCTCTCAGGAGGTGGGCACCCTGATCACCGCGCTGGGCTGCGGCATCGGTCGTGACGAGTACAACCCGGACAAGCTGCGCTATCACAACATCATCATCATGACGGATGCGGACGTCGATGGTGCGCACATCCGTACCCTGCTGCTGACCTTCTTCTATCGTCAGATGC
This sequence comes from Aeromonas sp. S18(2024), assembly GCF_041402525.1. Classification (NCBI taxonomy): domain Bacteria; kingdom Pseudomonadati; phylum Pseudomonadota; class Gammaproteobacteria; order Aeromonadales; family Aeromonadaceae; genus Aeromonas; species Aeromonas sp. S18(2024). The sequence goes on from NZ_JBGLQV010000015.1 coordinate 69,442, forward strand.
CGGAAATCATCGAACGTGGCTATGTCTACATCGCCCAGCCGCCGCTCTACAAGGTGAAGAAGGGCAAGCAGGAGCAGTATCTGAAAGACGAGGATGCGCTGCTGCAGTACCAGACCGCCATGGCGCTGGATGGTGCGACCCTGCACGTCAACGAGTCCGCCCCGGCCATTGGTGGTGAGGCACTGGAGCGTCTGGTCAACCAGCATCGCGCCGTGACTCACCTGATCACCCGCATGTCCCGCCGTGCGCCGGAAGCCGTGCTGACCCAGCTGATCTATCAGCCGGAACTGAACGAAGCCCTGCTGGCCAGCGAAAGCGATCTGCAGGCCTGGTGTCAGAGCATGGAAGCCGTGCTCAACGAGAGCAACCAGGGCATCCAGTACCAGATGCAGGTGCGTCGCGACGAAGAGCGTCGTCTGTTCGTGCCGCACGCAGTGGTGCGTCAGCACGGTGTCGACCGCGAATACCCGATCAGCTACGACTTCCTGCAATCCTCCGAGTACCGCCAGCTGGTCTCCTTGGGCAAGGAGATCGCCAACCTGATTGAGGAAGGCGGTTACATCAAGCGTGGCGAGAAGGTGAAGCCGGTCTCCAGCTTCGTTGAAGCGGTCGAGTGGCTGATGAACGAAGGCAAGCGTGGCATCTATATCCAGCGCTATAAAGGGCTGGGTGAGATGAACCCGGATCAGCTGTGGGAAACCACCATGGATCCGGAAGCCCGTCGCATGCTGCGCGTCACCATCGATGACGCCGTCGGTGCTGACCAGCTCTTCTCCACCCTGATGGGTGATGCAGTAGAGCCGCGTCGCGACTTTATCGAGACCAACGCCCTGCGTGTGGCCAACCTCGACGTCTAATTCGGCGCATCAGTACGATATTAAAAAGCCGCTCCCTGTGAGCGGCTTTTTGTTTTTCTGGCGGAGGAAGTGGCACGTTCCACGTGAAACATGGCTCCTCTTTAGTGTGAGGGTGGACTCATATGGGATTTACAGCCAGACAGTAGAGGCGCAGACGATGGCCGTCCGGATCGAGAGCCATGCAGGTGTAACCAAACGCCATCCGGGTCGTTTCCTGGATCAGAGTGAGCCCGCGCACGTGCCACTCGGCAAACAGGCGATCGACGGCAGAGTATCATCGGAGAAAGTGAAGGTTGGCTCCAGCCCCCTTTCTGGTTTGCAACGGGACATGCTGTGGCCCTCAGCTCTTCAGTCGTTTGTGACTGGAGGAGGAAGCCCAATAAGGAAAAAGCCAGCAAATGGGCGGAGAGAAGATTTTTCGATCAGAGCCCTTGAAAGCCGAAAGCGGGCCCCTATATAGATAACAAGGCCGGAACGCTCGACAGAGGTTTCGACCAGGCGCCCGTCCATCAGGAGGGCAAACAATCGGTTATCGCTCAAAAGAGGATAATACTATGCGTTCTATCGACTTTTCTCCGCTCTATCGTTCTGCCATTGGTTTCGATCGTCTGGCCAATCTCATCGAATCTGCCGCCAGCAATGGCAATGCCGGTTATCCCCCCTACAATATCGAGCAGCTGGGTGACAGCGACTACCGCATCAGCATGGCGGTGGCGGGCTTTACCCAGGAAGAGCTGGAGCTGAGCTTCCAGGAAAATCTGCTGACGGTGAAGGGCAGCAAGCAGGCCGATACCGAGCGTAACTACCTCTATCAAGGCATAGCCGAACGCGGCTTCGAGCGTCGCTTCCAGCTGGCCGACTATGTGCGGGTGAAGGGGGCCGATCTGAAGAACGGTCTGCTGCACATTGACCTGGTGCGCGAAGTGCCCGAGGCGATGAAGCCCCGCAAGATCGAGATCAACGGCTGACAGCCTGACCTCGTTGCATTGTTGATGTATCCCGGGTGCCGATTGACGGGCCCGTGGAGAGTAAACCCTGTTGCTTTATAGAAGGATAGGATCATGCGTAACCTCGATTTTTCTCATCTCTATTCCAATGCCGTCGGCTTCGAGCGGATGGCCCGTGAGCTGGAAGGCCTGTTCGATCAGAAGACCTCGGCCTACCCCCCGTACAACATTGAAAAGCGCGATCACGACAGCTACCTCATCACGGTTGCCGTGGCCGGTTTCGAGCGCAATGAGCTGGAGCTGGAGACCGAAAACGGCACCCTCAAGGTGAAGGGGCGCAAGGTCGCCACCATGGGTGAGCGCCAGTTCCTCCATCAGGGGATCGCCGAGCGGGACTTCGAGCTCGCCTTCAAGCTGAGCCAGCATGTAGAGGTGCAGGGTGCCAAGCTGGAGCATGGTCTGCTGACCATAGAGCTGGCGCGCGAGCTGCCGGAGGCGCTCAAGCCCCGCGCCATCCCCATCGGCAAACCCGAGCAGCTGGCGCTGCCCGGCTAAACAGTATCGCTGACCAGCTGATAGAAGAGAGGCCTGCATTGCAGGCCTCTCTGTTTTTGTATCGCCGGGCGGATTAGCCGGCGTAGAGGGCGTTGATCTCGTCGGCCAGGATGGCGATGCCGCGCCGCACCAGCTCCTCGCTCTGGGAGTAGTTGAGGCGGATGCACTCCTGGCTGTGACGCCACTCCGGGTCATCGATGCCGGGGAAGAAGTAGTGACCCGGCACGATCAGCAGGTTCTTCGCCTTCAGTCGCTCGTACAGCTCCTGGCAGTGGATCGGCAAGCCTTCGAACCAGAGCCAGAGGAAGAGGGCACCTTCCGGCTTGTGGATGTGGAAGCGCGGATCGGGGATCGCTTCGCGCAGCAGTTGCACCGCCAGCTCCGCCTTCTGCCGATAGAAGGGTTTCACCACCTGTTCGCTGAGGGCGATGATCTCGCCGCTCTCGATCATCGGAATGGTGATGGCGGGGCCCAGACTGCCCGGTGCCAGATTGATGATGCCGCTCAGGTTGGTGATGGCCTGAATGATCTTCTCGTCGGCGATGACGATGCCGCAGCGGGTGCCCGGCAACCCCAGCTTGGAGAGGCTCATGCAGAGGATGGTGTTGGCGTTCCAGAACGGCTTGGCCTCGCTAAAGATGATGCCAGGGAAGGGGACGCCATAGGCATTGTCGATCAGCAGCGGAATACCCTTGTCGCGGGCGATCTGATCGAGGTGCTCGATCTCTTCATCGGTCAGCACGTTGCCGGTCGGGTTGGTCGGCCGGGAGACGCAGATCACCCCGATGTCATCACCCACCTGCAGGCTCTCGAAGTCCACGTGGTACTTGAACTGGCCGTTGGCCAGTTTCTCGATGGTGGGTTTGTAGGCCACGAAGTAGTCGTCCGCCAGAGCCGAGTCGGCATAACCGATGTACTCGGGGGCGAGCGGGAACAGTACCTTCTTCTTGCGGCCATCGGCAAATTCGCCCGCCAGCAGGTTGAACAGATAGAAGAAGGCGTTCTGGCTGCCGTTGGTCAGGGCGATGTTGCGGGCGGAGATCTCCCAACCCAGCTCCTTGCTGAGCAGGGCCGCCAGCGCCTTAGTGAACCTGTCCTTGCCCTGGGGGCCGTCGTAGTTGGCCATCGCCTTCACCAGCTCGCCGTTGTCGAGCAGGCTCTTGGCCTCGGCCTGAAAGCGTTCCAGCATGGCGGGGATGGGGGCCGGGTTGCCGCCACCCAGCATGATGGCGTCCGGATTGGTCAGCCCCTGATTAAGGTCATCCATGAGTTGGGTAATACCGGCATGGCGAGTGAACTTCTCGCCGAACAAGGAAAATTCCATTCGGTGACAGATCCAGAGTCAGTTACGGGGGAGCTAGCACCATAGCTCAGTTTAAAAGCGGGTGTCGATCAAAAAAATGGGACGTTCCACGTGGAACAGCAGGCAAAATCTAGTGTGGTGAAAATAACCACTTGTTGGTTCAATCCTGACTACAGGATGTTTTCCAACTGGCGCCATTTATTATCTAAAAACAATTAATTTAAACAAAATCATGTTGTTATAGATGTGGCACGACAATTGGGATAGTTATCTGGTCATCTCAACCACACCGGAGCACACCAGATGAAAATCCTGATCGCAACCTTGATTGCCAGCAGCCTGAGCCTGAACGTCATGGCCGACGAATACCCCAGACCCGAACTGGACAGCGTCAAGCTGGAGCAGGAAATATTGGCCCAGCAGCAGCAGGCCTCCCATGCGGTGGTGGAGGAGGCGATCCACAACCTCAAGCCGCTGGCGCTGGATACCCTGGTGGTGGAGGCGAGCTCGGCCGATGCGACTCACCCCGAGAGTTGAGATAGCGCAAGGGGGTCTGTCCCGTGTGTTGCCTGAAGAAGGCGATGAAGGCGCTGTCGCTGGCGAACTCCAGCGCAGCCGCCACCCGGCTGATGGGCTCGGCTTCGGCCAGCAGCTCCAGCGCCCGCAGCAGTCGCCACTGCTGACGCCAGGCCTGGTAGCTCATTCCGGTCTCCCGCATGAAGATGCGGCCTATGGTCTTGTCACTGGCACCCACCCGTTCGGCCAGCCGGTTGAGCCGATCGGGCAGGGCGTTGCCCTGTTTCACCTCCTGCAGCCAGCCCGCCAGACGCGCGTCTGACGGCAGCGGCAACTGCCAGGATTCCCGCGGCGCTTGCGCCAGTTCCTCTTTCAATAATGCCAGCGTGCAGGTCTGCTCTGCCTCCGGCTTGTCCCACGGCCAGAGCGCCATCCGTTCGATGATCTCCCGCAGCAGCGGGTTGACCGCCAGCACCGTCATCTCGGCCGGCAAGCCGGGCTCCGGCTGGAAGTAGAGGGAGCGATAGGCCACTACCCCGCGCATCAGCACCCGATGGGGCAGACCCGCCGGCAACCAGGCGGCCCGCGTCGGCGGCAGCAGGCAGACCTGATCGTCCAGCTCTATGGTCATGCAGCCGGCCTGGGCGAACAGCAGCTGATGGCGCCTGTGCTGGTGGCGGCCAGAGTCGTGCCAGCCGAGGGCTGCGGCGATACCGATGGCACTGCCGTCGTGCTGGTCCGGATCAAAAGGGTGATCGGGAAGAATAAAGGCCATGTGTCCGATTCTTGATGTTCATAGTCTTACTTATTGTAATCGGACAATTGGCGTCACTCTAGAATGACGGCCTCTAGTGAAGGAGGTTTGTCATGAACAACAAGTTGCTACCGCTCTGGCTGGTGGTTGGGCTGATGATGTTTCCCCAGATAGTGGAGACCATCTACAGCCCGGTACTGACCCATATCGCCACTGAGTTTCGGGTGAGTGAGGGGCAGGCATCCCAGACCCTGTCGGTCTATTTTCTGGCGTTTGCGGCGGGCGTGGTTTGCTGGGGTCGGTTGTGCGATCTCATCGGTCGGCGCCCAGCCATGCTGGCGGGTTTGCTGACCTATGGCGCCGGCACCCTGTTGGCGTTGCTGGCCACCCAGTTTGAAACCCTGCTGCTGGCCCGGGTCATTGCGGCCTTCGGCGCCGCCGTGGGATCCGTGGTGACCCAGACCATGCTGCGCGACAGCTATCAGGGCAGCGATCTGGCGCGGGTCTTCTCGGTGATGGGCATAACGCTCTCCCTGAGCCCAGTGCTGGGGTTGGTGAGCGGTGGCCTGCTGGCCGATGGTTTTGGTTATCTCGGGGTATTTGGCGCCCTGCTGACATTGGCAATCGGCTTGTTGCTGATGGCCTGCCGGCAGTTGCCGGAAACCCGGCCGATTACCACCCAGCGAGTGGCACTCTGGCCGCTGGCATGCCGGATGGTGCGTGATAGCGGCTTGTGGCGCAGCGCCGCTCTGGTGGCCTTGTTCAACACCATGCTGTTCGGCTACTACAGTCTGGCGCCATTTCTGTTTGCCGGGCTGGGGCTGAGCGCGGGTGAGTTTGGTTACTCCGGTATCGTGCTGGCACTGGCGACCCTGGGGGGCAGCCTGCTCAACAAGCGTCTATTGGGGCTTGGCTGGTCGCCTGCCTCGCTGATCCGGCTCGCCGCCGTGTTGGCGCTGGGCTCGGGTTGGCTGGTGTGGGCCAGTCAGTCGTCGCTCTGGTTTCTGCTGCCCATGACGGGAGTGGTAGTGGCATTCGGGCTGGCGATCCCAAATGTGCTGAGCCAGGCGCTGCTGGCCTATCGAGAGGTAGCGGGCAGTGCCGGCGCCCTGTTCGGGCTCGGCTACTACCTGCTGCTTAGCCTGGGGCTCGCCGTCGCCGCTTGGCTGCAGGATCTCGGTCTGCTGCTCGGTGGCTGCGGTCTGTTGGCCCTGTGTTGTTGCTGGCGTCGTTCCACGTGAAACATCAGCTGCCGATAAAACGGTAGCCGATGCCGGGCTTGGTCTCGATGAGGGTTGGCTGCTGGGTCTGCAGCACCAGCTTGCCGGGGGCGCACCAGAACCTGCACTGCGGTTGTATCGGGGTAAAAGCGAGGGTGTTGGAAGGATTGGGGGATGAAAAAACCCGGCGTTGGCCGGGTTTGAGATGCTGGATTCAATCAGTGATAGTTTGCGATTACTTCGTCGCTATCACTTATAAATCAGCGATCTTGCCAGAGCTTAGCGCATGGTGACAAACTCTTCCGCGCTGGTGGGATGAATGGCGACGCAGTTGTCGAAGTCCGCCTTGGTGGCGCCCATCTTCATGGCGACGCCGAAGCCCTGCAGGATTTCGTCCATGGCGAAGCCGATGCCGTGCAGGCCGACCACCTTCTCTTCCGGCCCGACACAGACCAGCTTCATCCGGGTGGGTTGGCGATGCTGGGTCAGCGCCGAGTACATGGCGGTGAACTGGCTGCGGTAGACCTTGACCTGATCTTCACCGTATTCGGCGACGGCTTCCGGCTCGGTCAGCCCTATGGTGCCGATGGGCGGGTGGCTGAATACCACGGTCGGCACCAGATCGTAGTTGAGGTGCTCGTTTGGCTTGTTGTTGAACAGCCGCTCGGAGAGACGACGGCCCGCCGCGACGGCCACCGGGGTGAGCTGGATCCGGCCGGTGTTGTCACCGACGGCATAGAGGTTGGCGACGGCGGTATTCTGGAACTTGTCGGTCGGGATAAAGCCCTTCTCGTCAAGCGTGATGCCGGTGGCGGCCAGGTTGAGGTTGTCGGTGGCCGGGACGCGGCCGATGGCCCAGATCAGGCAGTCGACGGTGAGGTGGCGACCATCTTCCAGCTGCAGAGTCAGGCTCTCGTCGGCGTTCTTGACCACGGCTTTCGGAATGGCGTGGGTGTGCAGCTTGGGTCCTTCCTGCGCCATGATCTCCACCAGGGTCTCATGGATCATGGGATCGAAGTTGCGCAGCGGCGCATGCTTGCGCACCACCAGGTGGGTTTCGGAGCCGAGTGCCTGCATCACGCCGGCGATCTCGACAGCGATATAGCCGGCGCCGACTACTGCGACCCGCTTGGGCTGTTCTTGCAATTCGAAGAAGCCGTCGGAGTCGATGCCCAGTTCGGCACCCGGAATGGCCGGCACTTCTGGGCGGCCGCCGGTGGCGATCAGTATGTGATCGGCGCTGTATTGCTCACCATTGACCTCGATGGTGTTGCTGCTGACGAAGCGGGCAAAGCCCTTGATGATGGTGATCTGGTTCTTGCCCAGCACGTTCTGGTAGGACTGATGAATGCGGCCGATATAGGCCTGGCGGGACTCGACCAACTTGGCCCAGCTAAAATTGTTGATGGTGGTATCGAAGCCGTAGTCGGCGCCATATTTCAGGGCATCGGCGATCTGACCGGCATACCACATGGCTTTTTTCGGTACGCAACCGACGTTGACGCAGGTACCACCCAGTTCTTTGGCTTCAACCAGGGCGACTTTCTTGCCATACATGGCAGCCCGGTTGGCCGAGGCGATGCCACCACTGCCACCGCCGATGGCGATATAGTCAAAATGCTGTGCCATTGCGAGATTCTCCGCTCATTTGGAATGCAATCACAGCATGATGGGGACAAAGTGGCCAGCTCACAAGAGCCGGCACTCAGTTATGCTGGATTGGCAGGCGAATATGGAACTGGGCGCCGCTGTCAGGTTCGCTGGCGCAGTGGATGCGGCCACGCAGCAACTGTACCACCAGGTTGTAGATGATGTGGGTGCCAAGACCACTGCCGCCATGGCCCCGCTTGGAGGTGACGAAGGGATCGAAGATGCGGGGCAGAATGTCGGGCGGGATACCGCGGCCGTTGTCGCTGTAGTCGATCATCAGCTCTTCACCCTGCTGCTCCACCTTGATGGTGATCTTCTTCGGCTTGTCCCAATTCTCGAAACCATGGTTGATGGAGTTGAGGATCAGGTTGGAGTAGATCTGGGTGAAGCTGCCGGGGAAGGAGAAGATCGACAGCTTGGGATCGCACTGGATGTCCACCTCGCACTGGGCCTTCTTCAGTTTGTGGCCGAGGGAGACCACTACCTGGTGCAGGTTGTCGGCGAGGTTGAAGTTGTAGCGAGCCTCGGATGATTGATCGACGGCCACCTGCTTGAAGCTGGCGATCAGCTCGGAGGCGCGGCGCAGGTTGCCCTGCAGCAGCTGCATGGACTCATCGAGGTTGACGGTGAACTCGTTGAGGTAGGAGCGGGAGAGCTGTTTGGCCTCGATGTGCTGCTTGAAGTCGGCCACCCGCTCCTGCAGGTAGGAGGACGCGGTGACGCTGATGCCGATGGGGGTGTTGATCTCGTGAGCCACCCCGGCCACCAGCGAACCGAGAGAAGCCATTTTCTCAGACTCAACCAGGGTCTGCTGGGCCTGCTTCAGGTCGTCGTAGGCCTTGCCAAGCTGGTCGTTGGCATCGCTCAGGCTGCGGGTGCGCTCCACCACCTTGCCTTCCAGCTGTTCGTTGAGCTGGCTGATTTCCCGCTCGATCTTCTTGAGGCGGGTGATGTCATAACCGAATCCGATCAGATACTTGAGGTTCAATCCCTCGTAGAAGGGGGCGAAGGTCCACTGCAGCACCAGCTGGTGGCCCTGCTGATCCTGCATCATGACCTCTTTATCCTCGATATAGCCCTGGCTGGCGAGGGTCAGTGCCAGCTCCTCCTGCTGCTCCTTGCTGACGAACAGATCCAGCCAGTTGTGATGCAGAATCTCCTGCTGGTGGTAACCGGTCAGCATGATGGCTGCCGGATTGATGCTGGCGATGGAGAGATCCGGCTCCATGCAGCAGATAACCATGTTGGCCGAGTTGATCAGGGTGGCGGAGAAATCCCGCTCCTGTTGCAGCTGTTCCGCCGCCTGATGGCGTGCGGCAAACTCGTCGTTTAGGCGGGTTCGCATCTGGTTGAGGGAGGCGACCAGGGTGTCCAGCTCGTCAGGATTCTTGCGGGGCAGGGGGCGGCCTTCCAGCTCCAGTTCCATGTCGAGGCTGTCCAGAGTGAATCTCTGGGCGTAGTGAACGATGCGATTGAGGTGTCTGACCACCATGTAGTAGATGATGGTCAGGATGCAGAATGAGACCACCAGGGTTTTGATGGTCTGGCTGACCAGGATCAGCACGGATTTTTCGATGAGGCGCTGGTAGATCTGCTCGAGGGAGGCGGCGACGAACAACTTGCCGACCACCTCATCCTGGTAGGTGAGATTGAACTCGCGGGAGATGTCGTAGCTTGGGCGCTCCACCCCCTGGGTCAGCAAGGGCACTTCGGTGTTGCCGAGCATCTCCTTGACCATCACGAACTGCATGTTGGGCAGGTTCATGATCCCTTCGATCTGTACCTTGACCTGCTCTTCGTCCAGGTTCCACAGGCTGGCGGCGATGGGTTGCAGGAAGGAAGCTTCAATCTGGCCGATGCTGTCCTCGATGACTGCCACATCCTTGCGATAATCCCAGGCGAGCTGAAGCGCCGTGATGATCATGGCCAATACGGTACTGCACACCAGAATATAAGAGAGCAGGCGGTATGAGAGCCCGTTGCGGCCAACGGCCTTGGCGGTCTTTAAGAAGAGTCCTGACATGGCGTCCTTGCGGTCTGGATGCGGTGTTGTTTAGTTTAACTGCTTCATGTACTTGTGTCGTCATTCCGGCGTGGCGTACGACCACTCCCGTGCTGCGTCCAACTTTCACGGAGGCTAACTCATCTGCTGCCGCCATGCTGCAGCATGGGGTCGCTTTTGTGACACAAGGATGAAAGAGGGCTCTTTTGCAGGAAATCGGGAGTCCGCTTTGTCCGTCCAGCAAAAACCCCGGCCTGGGCCGGGGTTTCGATTATTCGCCTTTGGGGCTGAGCTGTTGTTCCAGCTCTGCCAGCTTGGCTTCGAGAGCGGCCAGTTTTTCCCGGGTGCGCAGCAGCACCTTGGTCTGCACGTCAAACTCTTCACGGCTGACCAGATCCAGCTTGTTCAGCTGGGCTTGCAGTACCTGACGAATTTTCTTGTCTGCCTCTTCACCCATGCTGCGGATGCCGGGGGGCAGGGCGTTGTGTACCTGTTTGGCGATCTCTTCCAGTTTCTTCGGGTCGATCATGACGTTCTCCTCAATCGTTGGCGGACATTCTACCGACAATTGCCTCGCTTTGCCGAGATCGGAACGGCTTTTTACGTGCAAAGCAAGTTGGCCATCTGGTCGGTTCTGGCCCTTGCTTGCCAACTGCTACCCTTGCGCCCCTTGTTGACCTAAAACCTTGATTGCAAGCACAAAAACGGATGAACAATGACCAATATGAGTCTTGTTGATTGTTGGTTTTATGTTAACGTCGAGACATCGGAGCAGTTCATCGCTCCGTAGGCTTGTGATGGACAACAACCTATACAGAGAACAAAAAATGAAGAAGAAGCTGATTTGTGCAGCCGTGGTCAGTGCCCTGCTGGCCGGATGTGGCGGTGGTGAAAACGACAATGTGGGGGACAGCACCAGTTCACTTGATTACGCACTGACCGGATCCACCGGGCAGCGTCCCAGCGTGTTGGCGCCTCGTGCCAGCGATGGCACCCTGAAATTTTCCACCGAAACCCAGGATCTTTCCAACCCGGTCTCGGCCCTCTCCACCCTTGATGGCTGGTCGACGACCCAGGCCATCCAGCTGGTTCCCGCGACCGTGACAGGGGTGTCGGTTCCTGCCCCTAATGCGGGCGATTATGCCGCGGCCATAGCACCTCTCTATCTGCTGGAGCTGGCGTTCGACAACAGTACCCAGCGCCCTAGCGGGGTGAAAAAGGTGCTGGCCTATGGCACGGATTTCGTGGTGACCGAGGCATTCGGCAAGCTTAATCTGGTGCCGCTCAAGCCGCTCAACCCGGCGTCCTACTACATGATAGTGGCGACAGATACCCTGAAAGACAGCCGCGGCACGCCGCTCAAGGCCGGTGGTGACTACAGCAGCTTCAGAACTGCTTCGGGCGGCACCGAGCAGGAGCAGACCGTCACCAATCTGATCGCCCTGCAGGAGGGGTTGTTCAAGGCGGCCACCGGCATTACCAGCGATCACGTGATCTTCTCCGACTGGTTCGGTACCCAGTCCGGCGCCGATGTGCTGCTGGGGGTGAAAGGTGCCGCGGCGGCCGTACTCAAGGCCGATCCCACAACACTGGATGCCGCCAAACTGTGGAAGCAGGATGCGCTGGGCAACACCAGCCTGCCCGGCACCTACACCCTGGCCGTGACCGGCAACAACCCCTTCCTGACCCAGTTGGCTAACGAGCCCTTCCTGCCCCAGGAGCAGAAGGACGCATTGGCCGCCGCCTTTGGTACCGGCACCCCGCTCAACGGGCTTGCCCAGCTGACCAAGGTCTATACCGGCACGGTCAAGCTGCCCTATTTCCTCGCCTCGCCGGCGACCGCCGGTTCCTGGGACAAGGCCAAGACCCAGTCCTGGCACGGCGCCATTCCCAGCCTCTATGCCATCGCCAATGCGCTGAAAGCCGGTGACAGCGAAGTGATCGCCGGGCTGGTGGGGGCCGGGGTTGACCCCAACCTGCTGGCCACCCTGATCACTGATCCGACCAGCCAGGCCGAGCTGCTGGCCGAGGCGAGCAAGCTGATCGGGGTCACCCTGACCTCGGGTGGCAAGCCGCTGGATGCCGAAATGAACATTGGCCGCTTCAACCCGCTGCCGGCCCTTGAAGAGGTGCAGTCCGTGCCGATGCGCGTGTTCGCCAAGGATGACCTGAACACCATTACCGACGTGATCATCTATCAGCATGGCGTCACCTCGGTGAAGGAAAACGCCTACGCGTTGGCGCTTAGCCAGATCTATGCTGGCACTCTGGCTGGCAAAAAGGTAGCGCTGGTGGTGATCGATCACCCGCTGCATGGCGAGCGTGGCTATGCCCTGAGCGGCAGTACGGCGACCGTGACCACCTCCGACAATCCGACTCCGTATCTGAACCTGAGCTACCTGACAGTGGCGCGGGATAACCTGAAACAGAGCGTGGCGGATCTGCTGGGCCTGCGTCTGGCGGTCGGTCTGGCCAACAGCCAGAGTGTCATCGGTACGGTTGGCAGCCTCAAGGTGCACTTCCTCGGTCACTCCCTGGGCGCCATTACGGGAACCAACCTGCTGGCGGTGGCCAACCAGACGCTCGGCAATGCGCAGGCGGATGCCCTGTTCAAGTTCGATTCCGGTGGCCTGGCCATGCCGGGTGGCGGGATTGCCCCGCTGCTGCTGAACTCGCCGACCTTCGGTCCGACCATCAAGATGGGTGTGCTGACCAGTGGCAGCGCCGAGCTGAAGGCGGGCTTTACCGCCTATGCGCCCAATTGCCAGACGGCGGTGGCGACCTGCTTCGTAAACGAGTTCCTGCCGAGCCTGGATGCGACCACTCAGGCGAGCGCGGCCAGCACACTGCAGAGCTACAGCTTCGCGGCCCAGTCTGTGCTGGATTCGGCTGACCCGATCAACCTCGGCAGCGGTATCGTCACCAGCTTCCCGCTGTTTGCCACCGAGATCGTCGGTGATGGTGCCTTGAACCTGTCTGATCAGGTGATCCCGAACAGCATTGCCTCCGCGCCGCTGGGTGGCACCGAGCCGCTGTTCAAGGTGCTGGCCCTGCAGCCGCTGACCGCGACCGGTGCCGCCAACCATCACGCCGCCCGCTTTGTGGCCGGTGGTCACAGCTCGCTGCTGGCACCGGACGAGAAGTTCGATCCGAGCGGCGACGTCACCACAGAGATGCAGACCCAGTTCGGCAGCTTCTTCATGAGCGGCGGTGCCTTGGTCCAGGTGACCAATTCCAGCCTGCTCAAGCAGTAAGCCGACCGATCATGAAAAACGCCGCCTCTCGGGCGGCGTTTTTTTATGGCAAATCGACTCAGGCGGGTTTGTGATGGCGATCCAGCCAGCCTTGCAGCAGACCCACCAGTAGGCCGACCAGATGAGCTGTGTTGGCGGTGTTGCCGAGCAGGTCGAAGAAGCCGAGGGCCAGCCAGAGCAGCATGAAGCCCATCAGTGCCGGAGGCAGGACGAGGCCGCAGGCCGGTTGTAGCTTGCTGCGCATCCAGCTGTAGCCGAGCAGGGCATAGACCACGCCGGAGAGGCCGCCAAAGCGCGGACCGCTAACGAAGAACTCGGCGATGTTGGGCAGGGCGGCACCGACCAGCAGCAGGATCAATAGCTTGCCGCTGCCGAGTCGCTGTTCGATCTGGCCCCCCAGATACCACCACCAGAGCAGGTTGAACACCAGGTGCAGCACCGAGAAGTGGATGAAAGCCGGGGTGAAGTAGCGCCATGCCTGCCAGTCGGTGAACTGGGCCAGGGTCGGGTGAAAGGCAAGCTCGTCGAAGATCGGCAGGCCGATGGCATCCAGTCCGTAGATGGCCAGGCAGGCGATGATGACCACCAGGGTCAGCGGGCCAGCCTGATGGAGGAAATCGGTGATCGGATCCGTCATCCCCTTGCTGTAGTCGATGCGCGCATCAGCCCGGCCGGATTGCCAGGAGGCCTCCATGTAACGGGGGTGGGTCGGCTCGGCCAGGAAACGCTTGACCTCCTGCTGGGCCTGGGCGAGGCGCTGCTCGTCCGCCAGCCAGACCGAGACGCCAAGCTCGGACTGGGTCAGCTCGCACGAGATGCCCAGGGTGGCGAGATAGTCCACCAGCGCCTGGGCCATGCGGGCGTTGTCGAGCACCAGCAGCTGGATCATGCCTCGCCCGCCTCGACGGGGAACTCCTTGCGCCAGGCCTCGAAGCCGCCATCCAGGCTGTAGACCTCGTCGTAACCCTGTTGCAGCAGGTACTGGGCCGCCCCCTGGCTGCTGTTGCCGTGATAGCACATCACGATCACCGGGGTATCGAAGTCCACCTCGTTCATGAAGTGCACCAGGGTGCCATTGGTGAGGTGGAAGGCGCCGACCGCGTGGGCCGCCGCGAAGGATTGCGGGTCGCGAATATCGACCAGGCGGGCGTCACCGGCGGCGAGCTTCTGGTGGGCATCATGGGCACTGATATGGGCAAACTGGTCCATTGACATGTCCTGCGAATAGGTGGATTACCGGCCAGTGTACCGCAAGCTGGCGCCGCCGCTAAGCCCGCAAAGTGTCGGGTTATTGCCGCCGGCGATCGCAATTTCCTTCAATATCGGGCCGGACTGGATGGCTAGGCTGGAGGCTCACTCTCTTGTTGGAAGGTATGCCATGGAAATGAGTCTGTTGCTGTCGATGGCCGGGTTTTCCCTGGCCATGTCCATCTCGCCTGGGCCGGTCAATCTGGTTGCCCTCGGCAGCGGAGCCCGTTACGGCTTTCTTGCCAGCCTGCGTCACGTGGTGGGGGCGACCTTGGGTTTCATCCTGCTGCTCCTGCTGATGGGGCTGGGGCTCGGCGCCGCCCTGTCGCAATGGCCGGTGGCGAGTGGCGCCGTTCGCTGGGGTGGCATCCTATTTCTCTGCTACATGGCCTGGCAGCTGGTGGCGGACAAGGGGGAGCTGGAAGAGGGGGGCGGAGTACCTCCCGCCTTTTGGTACGGCGCCCTGATGCAGTGGCTCAATCCCAAAGCCTGGCTGGCGGCCAGCATGGGGATGGGGGTCTATGGTACCGTGGGCGGGAGCGGGCAGATGATGCTGTTCACCGGTATCTATCTGGTTATCTGCCTTTGCTCCATCGCTTGCTGGGCCTATGTCGGCAGCTATCTGCAGGGGCTGTTGCTCTCCCCGGTCCGGCTGCGCTGGTTCAACCGGGCCATGGCCCTGTTGTTGCTGTTGAGCGCAGCTTATCTGATGCATTCGCCCTGACGGGCAAGCTGTGACCTGTACTGGCCCGGGGTGGTGGCGACCCGCCGTTTGAACTGACGCTGGAAATGGGCCTGATCGGCAAAGCCGCTCGCCAGTGCCACCTCCGCCAGCGGCTGTCCCTGGCGCAGCAGGGTACGGGCGTGGCGGATGCGTTGATCGAGCAGATAGGCGTGGGGCGTCATGCCGTAGTGGCGGCTGAAGCTGCGCACGAAGTGGGACGGGGTGAGGCCGGCCACTGTGCTCAGCTGCTGCAGGGTCAGCATGCTGGCGCTGTCGTCTTGCATCAGCTCGGCTGCCCGCTGCAGGTGTTGTGGGGGGCGATCATCCCAGGTCGCCGGCGTCAGCCTGGCCAGCAGCTGGCGACTGAACTGGTGGCAGGCCACCTCCCGGACCAGGGAGTCATCCTCTTGAACCAGCTGGCGGTAAAGGCGCTGCAACCCTTGATATAGGAGGGGATCCCGGCTGGCAGTCATGTCGAAGGGGCGAAATTCGCTGCCCAATCCCGCCTCCTCCTGCTGGCTGCGCAGCCATTCAGTATCGAGATAGAACATCAGATAGGACCAGGGCTGATCCGTGATCGGGTTGCAGGCATGCACCTCTTCGGGGTTCATCAGCACCAGGCTGCCGGTGCTGACCTCCTGTCTGTTGCGTTGGTTGAGATAGTGACTGTGGCCACCGGTGATGGCGCCAATGGAGAAGTGGGGGTGGCTGTGCTTGTCATAACAGACACGGCGGCCATCCTGTACCGCTCGCGCCTCGATAAAGGGCAGCGCAGGGTGCCCCCAGAAGTGGTGGTGATCCTGCGCTTCTTTTTGCCTGCTCATCGGCCAGCCATTCGGACACGTTTGCCACGCGATCGCGTGACGGGTTGATTCGGCGCTGGCCGCTGCAACTGGCTAGCCACCCAGATAGGCCTGACGCACCGCCGGGTTGGCCAGCAGGGCAGCCCCTGTGTCCTGCAGCACCACGTGGCCGTTCTCCAGCACATAGCCGCGGTCGGCCAGCTTGAGCGCCTGGTTGGCATTCTGCTCCACCAGAAAGATGGTCATCCCCTTTTGGCGCAGCTGCTCTATGGTGTCGAAGATCTGCTGGATGACGATGGGAGCCAGCCCGAGGGAGGGCTCGTCCAGCAGCAGCAGACGCGGCTTGCTCATCAGGGCGCGGCCGATGGCCAGCATCTGCTGCTCGCCGCCGGACATGGTGCCCGCCCGCTGCTCCAGCCGCTCGTGCAGCCGCGGGAACAGAGTAAACACCTGATCCAGCAGGGCGTGTTGCTCGGACTTGTCGACGAAGAAGGCCCCCATCAGCAGGTTCTCCTCCACCGTCAGGCGGGCGAAGATGCGGCGCCCCTCCGGCACCACGGCGATGTCCTTGCGCATAATGCGGGCGGTGGAGAGCGAGTCTATCTGCTCCCCCTCGAACCAGATGGAGCCACTGCTGGGCTTGGGTTCACCGCACAGGGTCATCAGCAGTGTGGTCTTGCCGGCGCCGTTGGCACCGATCAGGGTGACGATTTCCCCCTCTTTCACCTCGACGCTGACGTCGTGCAGCGCCTGGATCTTGCCGTAGTGGGTCGATACGTTGCGAAGTTCTAACATCGTGACTCCTGTGTTTACGATTCGCCCAGATAGGCCTTGATCACCGCCGGGTTGTTGCGGATCTCATCCGGTTTGCCGTGGGCCAGCGGGGTGCCCTGGCTGACCACGAAGATGCGGTTGGAGATGCCCATCACCAGCTTCATATCGTGCTCAATGAGCAGCACTGACACACCGAACTCGTCCCGCAGGTTGATGATGAGCTCGTTGAGCTCGTCGGTCTCTTTCGGGTTGAGGCCCGCGGCCGGCTCGTCCAGCATCAGCAGTTCGGGGCGGGTCGCCATGCAGCGGGCGATCTCGAGCCGGCGCTGCTGACCATAGGCCAGGTTGCCGGCGGCGCGGTTGGCGAGATCCTTGAGCCCCACCTTGTCGAGCCAGAAGCCGGCTTGATCCAGTCCCTCCAGCTCGGCCCGGCGAAAGGCCGGGGTCTTGAACAGTCCGGCGAGGAAGCCGGTGTTGAGGTGCTGGTGCTGGGCGACCAGCAGGTTCTCCACCGCCGTCATCTCCTTGAACAGCCGCACGTGCTGGAAGGTGCGCACGATTCCCTTGCGGGCGATCTTGTGGCCGGGCAGCCCCTGGATCTCCTCACCCTTGTAGCGGATCACGCCGCCGGTCGGGCGATAGAAGCCGGTCAGGCAGTTGAAGATGGTGGTCTTGCCCGCCCCGTTGGGACCTATGATGGAGATCACCTCTCCCTTCTCGACATCCAGCTCGACGCCGTTGACCGCCAGCAGGCCGCCGAAGCGCATCGACAGATTGGAGACTTCCAACAATATGTTGCTCATTTGCGCAGCTCCAGGTGGGGACGGGTCATTGGCAGCAGTCCTTGAGGCCGCCAGATCATCATGAACACCATCAGCAGACCGAACATCAGCATGCGGTACTCGTTGAATTCACGGGCAAGTTCCGGCAATACCGTCATCACGATGGCGGCCAGTACTACCCCGATCTGGGAGCCCATGCCGCCCAGTACCACGATCGCCAGCACTATGGCCGACTCGATGAAGACGAAGGATTCCGGGCTGATGAAGCCCTGGCGCGAGGCGAAGAAGCTGCCGGCAAACCCCGCGAAGCAGGCGCCTATGGTGAAGGCGGTCAGCTTGATGATGGTGGGGTTGAGGCCGAGCGACTTGCAGGCGATCTCGTCTTCCCGCAGCGCTTCCCAGGCACGGCCCAGCGGCATGCGCAGCAGGCGGTTGATAACGAACAGGGTCGCTACCACCAGCACCAGCGCCATCAGGTAGAGAAAGATCACCTTGTGGTTGGCGTTGTAGGTGATGCCGAAGAACTCGTGGAAGGTCTCGAAGCCGCCATCCTTGACGGTGCGGTTGAACTCCAGGCCACCGAGCGTCGGTTTGGGAATGCCGGAGATACCGTTCGGGCCGCCGGTCAGGCTGGTCATGTTGTTGAGCAGGATGCGGATGATCTCGCCAAAGCCCAGGGTGACGATGGCCAGATAGTCCCCCCGCAATCGCAGCACGGGGAAGCCGAGCAGAAAGCCGAACAGGGCTGCCAGGCCGCCCGCGATGGGCAGGCACTCCCAGAAGCTCAGCCCGAAGTAGCTGTTGAGCAGAGCGTAGCTGTAGGCGCCGACCGCGTAGAAGCCGACGTAGCCCAGATCCAGCAGGCCGGCGAGGCCCACCACCACGTTCAGGCCCAGCCCCAGCATGATGTAGATAAGCGTCAGGGTGGCGAGATCGATGGCACCGCGAGAGGCCATGAAGGGCCAGCTCACCGCGAACAGCAGCACCAGCACGGCGGTCAGGTTATAGAGTTTGGGTGCCTCCTCCGGGCTCGGCAGCACCAGCTTGGTGAAGCCGACCGAGAAGCCGCTGATGGAGGCCTGAAACAGGCGCGCGATCTGGCCGCGCAGCATCTGGAACCAGAACACCAGGGTGGCACCGCCCAGCAGCCAGGCCAGCGACACATCGAGGCGACTCACTACCAGCAGGCGGGAACCGTCGGTCTCGAGCTTGAAGCCGAGCAGCCAGAAGGAGAGCACCAGCAGCACCAGGCTGGCGATACAGGCATGGATAAATTGGTGTTTCATCATACCTTCTCCACTTCCGGTCGGCCGAGAATACCTGTCGGCATAAACAGCAGTACAAAGATGAGCAGGGCGAAGGCCATCACATCCTTGTATTCGGTGCTGAGATAGCCGGCGGTGAGCGCTTCCACCACGCCGAGCAGCAGGCCGCCAAGCACGGCGCCCGGAATGCTGCCGATACCGCCCAGCACAGCCGCAGTGAAGGCTTTCAAGCCGGCCATAAAGCCCAGGTAGGGGTTGATGACGCCGTAATACATGCCGAGCAGTACGCCGGCGACGGCGGCCAGTGCGGCCCCCAGCACGAAGGTGATGGAGATGACCACGTGGGTGTCGATCCCCAGCAGGTTGGCCATTTTGATGTCTTCCGAGCAGGCGCGGCAGGCGCGGCCCATGCGGGAGCGGCCGATGAACTGGGTCAGCGCCAGCATGGTGATGAAGGTCACCACGAAGATGATGAGCTGCATGTAGGAGAGGCTGGCCTGGAAGCCGTCGGCTTCACCCAGCGACCAGCCGCCGGAAATGAGGCTGGGCATGGCGATGTCGCGCGAGCCCTGGGCCATCCGCATCATGTTTTGCAGGAAGATCGACATGCCGATGGCGGAGATGAGGGGGATCAGGCGGTTGCCGCCCCGCAGCGGCCGGTAGGCGACCCGCTCTATGCTCCAACCATAGGTGCCGGTGATGATGATGCTGACCAGGAAGGCGCCCCCCAGCAGCAGGAAGGTGCTGTCGATGCCCATCATCATGAGCCCCGCCATCACCATGAAAGCGACATAGGAGCCGATCATGTAAACCTCGCCGTGGGCGAAGTTGATCATGCCGATGATGCCATACACCATGGTGTAACCGATGGCGATCAGGGCATAGGTGCTACCTATGGTCAATCCGTTCAGCAGCTGCTGAACCAGATAGAGAAAGTGTTCGGACATACTGCGTTCCCTGTACTTGCCCGCAAAGAGAGGAGGGGGTGAACAGGTTCACCCCCGGATCGGCAGATTATTTGACTTGGCTGGAGGAACCGTCGGCGTGCCACTGGAAGACGCCGAACTCGAAGCCTTTCAGGTCACCATTCGGTGCCCAGGTCAGCGGACCCATGACGGTATCGATCGGTGCGGCCTTGATGGCGGCGGCGACGGCAGCCGGATCATCTTCACCCGCCTTGGCGATACCGGCAGCCAGGGTCTGCACCGCGGCATAGGTGGTCCACACGAACGGGCCGGAGGAGTCCTGGCCCTTCTCCTTGAACGCGGCAACCAGCGGGGCGTTGGCCGGCACCAGGTCATACTTGTTCGGCAGGGTGACCAGCAGGCCTTCGGAAGCCGGGCCACCGATGGCGGAGATGTCCTTGTTACCCACCCCTTCCGGACCCATGAACTTGGCCTTCAGACCCTTCTCGCCAGCCTGGCGCAGGATCAGGCCCAGCTCGGGGTGATAGCCGCCGTAGTAGACGAAGTCGACGTTCTCTTTCTGCAGCTTGGCGATCAGGGCAGAGAAATCCTTGTCACCGGCGGTGATACCCTCGAACGCCACCACCTTGACGCCCGCCTTGTCCAGCGCCGCTTTCACGCTGGAGGCGATGCCTTCACCATACTGCTTCTTGTCGTGGATGACGGCCACGCGCTGGGGCTTGACCTGCTCGATGATGTACTTGGCAGCTGTGGGGCCCTGATCGCTGTCCAGGCCGATGGTACGCAGTACCAGCTGATAGCCGCGTTCGGTGATCTTGGGGTTGGTGGAGGCCGGGGTCACCATCAGGATCCCTTCATCTTCATAGATGTCGGAGGCGGGCAGGGTGTTGTCGGAGCAGAGGTGGCCGACCACGAACTTGACGCCGTCATTGACCACCTTGTTGGCGACCGCGACCGCCTGCTTGGGATCGCAGGCGTCGTCATAGATGACCGCCTCGATCTGCTTGCCATTGATGCCGCCAGCCTTGTTGATCTGCTCGACCGCCATCTTGCCGCCGGTAAACTGCATGTCACCGTACTGGGCGACCGGGCCGGTCACCGGGCCGGCGATGCCGATCTTGACCGTATCGGCTGCATGGACCATTGAGGCCGATCCAAACAGAGCCAAAGAAACCGCTGCTCTTACCGCCATTTTTCCGAAGTTATTCATTGATTCGTCCCTTAATCAGTGGATTGTTTCATTTCCATGTGCCATTCCGGATCCTGATCCTACCTGTCCGGCAATATTTAAGGTTCTATCATTCCTCACGGGGCAATAACAAGCTGTTAAAGATACTGACCAGAGCGGGTCGAAAGAGCTTATTTTGAAACAAATAACCTGTTTTAAATCTTGATTTGGAATTTAATATTGATATGTTGAGCTAACAACTGGGTAACAAGATGTGGTTGTGATGAAGTGTAGAGAATTAATCTGGCGATATTTTACTCTGATGCTGCTCCCATTTTGACCACAATCCGTTTGCGCAAATAGAAATGAACGCCTAAATTAGCCAGCATTGACAAATCGCTGGCAGTGCTCGTTAAAACCAAGCCTTTATTCGGGAAATCTGCTAATGTTCCGCCTTTGACAGTCAGGAGACAGAGATGGCCACTATCAAGGATGTCGCCTCCCGAGCGGGCGTATCCATCTCCACCGTCTCACATGTGCTCAACCACACTCGCCGGGTCAGCGAAGACGCGACCCAGAAAGTGCTTGAGGCGGTGGCAGAACTCAACTACGCGCCCAACTCGGTCGCGCGCAGTCTGAAAATCAATTCAACCAAGACCATAGGCATGCTGGTGACCACCAGCGTGAACCCCTTCTTCGCGGAAGTGGTGCAAGGTGTGGAAGCGTACTGTTTCGAACAGGGTTACAGCCTGATCCTGTGCAACACCGAGAACCAGCCGCCCCGTCAGCAGCACTATCTGCGCATGCTGATGGAGAAGCGGGTCGATGGCCTGCTGGTGTTGGGAACCGACATCGACACTCCGTTGCGCGACATGTTGCGCATCCACAAGAACGTACCCCAGGTGGTGCTGGATTGGGGAACCGAGTGCGATTTCGCCAACGTGATCAACGATAACGCCCGCATCGGTGCGCGCCTTGCTGTGCGCCACCTGCTGGAGCTGGGTCACACCGACATCGTCTGCATCACCGGACATCTTGCCAAACCCACCACCCAGCAGCGACTGGACGGGGTGCGCGATGCCCTGGGCGAGCGCGGCATGACCCTGAAAGATGAACAGATCTTCGAAGGGGATTACGAGAGCCAGAGCGGGTTCGACCAGATGCAGCGCATCCTGGCCCTGCAGCCTCGTCCGACAGCGGTGTTTGCCTTTGACGATCCCATGGCGATCGGTGCCATCTGCGCCGCCTGGGAAGCCGGGGTCAAGGTGCCGGACGACATCTCCATCATCGGCTATGACGACGTCGAGATGGCGCGCTTCTCCAGTCCGCCGCTCACCACCATCCGTCATCCCAAGGCGGAACTGGGCCAGCTGGCGGTCAAGCAGCTGGTGAGCCGGATCCGCAACAAGGAGCAGGAAGTGGAGTCGATGACGGTCGAGCCCGAGCTCATCGTCCGTCGCTCGGTGAAAGCCCTGCGCTGATCAGCTGTCCTGTGTCGACACCACGAAAAACCCCCTCGCCAGCGAGGGGGTTTTTGTTTGTGGCGATGGCACTTCATGTGGTGGCGGGTAGTTTGGGATGAATCTCTTCCTCTGCCCATGCAGATCAAAATAATCAAACCAGATGTTAGTTACCCTGTTCCCCTTATCCTGATGTGCGTAGTGAGGGAAGAGTGAGCCTGATCGAAGCCGTGACCCTGGCCTGTAGCCTGATCTATCTGGTGCTGTTGCAGTGGCAGGAGAGGGCCGGTCGATCCTGGTTCTTCTCTCTCTCCCTGCTGGCTGCCGCCTGGCTGGTGGCGGCGGATGTCACCCTCTGGTTCGCACTGGGGCTGGTGGTTGCGGCGCTCGCCTTGCTCAGCCGAACCCGGCTATTGCCACTTCTGGGTCAGCTCGACGGCCAGTCGCTGCGTGCCTGGACTCGCCACCTGCTGCTGCTCTCCTGGGGGCTGGTGACGGTGCAATATGGCCTTTATATCTGGCAACTGGGGCAGGTGACGCCTCCCTGGCTGGTGCGCCCGGACGTGGTGGATGGCTTCCTGCCCATCGCCGGCGGGCTCGGGCTGCGGGCCTGGCTGAGCCAGGGCATCATGGATCCCCACCATCCGGCCGCCACCGTCACAGTGTTGGTGCTCTCTCTGTCGGCCCTGCTGTTTGGGCGGGCGTTCTGCGCCTGGTTCTGCCCGCTTGGCCTGGCGGGGGAGTGGCTGCATCGGCTGCGCAGCCGGGTATTGCCAGGGGAATGGACGCCGCCGCTCTGGCTGGATCTGATCCTGCGTGGCCAGAAGTTTCTGGTGCTTGGCTTTCTGCTGTTCATCGTGCTGCTCGCGGTACCGGATGCCGCCCTGCCCGGCTACTTCGCCAGCACCTATCACCAGGCGGCGGACATGAAGATGGGGGCCTTCTTCTTCAACCTGGCCCTGATCTCAGGCCTGTGTCTCGGCTGGGTTTTGCTGCTCACCGCCGCTTTCCGTCAGGGTTTCTGCCGCTATCTCTGCCCTTATGGTGCCTGGCTCGCCCTGCTGGGCCTGCTGACGCCCCTGCGCATCCGCCGGGATCCGGCCCGCTGCCTGCGAAGCGTCGGTCACGATTGTGACAAGTGCAGCCGGGCTTGCCCGTCCCGTATCCAGGTGCACCAGCTGATTGCGGTGCGCAGCCTCGAATGCACCAGCTGCCTGAGCTGTGTGGCTGCCTGCCCGAAGCGGGCCGATGCCCTCGCGCTGGGCACCCGGCGTCGTCGGCTCATGCCTCGCTGGCTGCTGGCGCTGCTCTGCCTGTTGTTGCTGATCTTGCCGTTGCTCTCTTATGGCGTGTTGGGATTCTGGGTCAGTCAGACCCCGCTGGAGGTACGCGGCCAGCTGCTGCAGATCCTGCCGCAACTGAGCCATTGAGTGGCTGGGGCGGGGGATCTGCCTTCGAATAGGGCACGGGATTTGATACCTGACGGGCTGGCAGGTAAAGTCGCACGGGTGAAACGTTGAGCAGGGGCGTTGAAACATTTTCGAACGAGCTCGCTTTATGTTTCATCTTCTTTATGAAAACAACATCTTGTCGCCTGCCAGCGTGCGGGCGGCCGTCAGGGCGTAGCCATGGCTGCGCCATTTCTTTGCAGTGCAAACAGGGCAGGAGTAAAGGGGATTTATGGAACACAAACCATCCTTGGTGGGCGGGGCATGCATCATTGCCGGCGTCTGTGTGGGGGCCGGCATGCTGGGCTTGCCGAGTGCCGGGGCGGGTGCCTGGACCCTCTGGTCCCTGCTTGCGGTGGCGCTGACCATGGTGGTGATGACGGTGTCGGGCTGGATGCTGCTCGAATCCTACAAGGGCTATCCGCTGCGCGTCTCCTTCGACACCGTGACCCGGGATCTGCTGGGGGAGAAGATCAATGCCCTCAACAACCTGAGCGTTTACTTCGTCGGTGGCATCCTGCTCTACGCCTACATCACCTCGTCCGGCCTCATTATTCAGGAGATGACGGGGATCGGCAGCCACGCCGCCTCAGTATTGTTCACCCTGGTCTTCTCGGCCCTGGTGTGGCACTCCACTCGGGCGGTGGACCGCATCTCGGTGCTGCTCATCATCCTGATGATGCTGAGCTTCGCCTTCGGCATCTCGGGCCTGTCGATGAAGATTAGCCCCGAGCTGCTGTTTGACCGGATGAGCGAGCACGCCAGCTACGCCCCCTATGCCCTCGGCATGCTGCCGGTGGCGCTCACCTCGTTCGGCTATCACCACTCGGTGTCGTCGATGCGCGCCTACTACGGCGAGGAGCGCCGCGCCAGCCGCGCCATTCTGGGTGGCACCGTGATCGCTCTGGCCTTCTACACCGTCTGGCTGCTGAGCGTGTTCGGCAATCTGCCGCGCAGCGAGTTCGGCCCGGTGATCGAACAGGGTGGCAACGTAGACGCCCTGCTCAAGGCGCTCGGCTCGGTGATCGAATCCAAAGCGGTGGCAAGCGCCCTCAACGCCTTCTCCATGGCGGCCATCCTCTCCTCCTTCATCGGGGTGGGGCTGGGGGTGTTCGACTACCTGGCGGACCTGTTCAAGTTTGACAACAGCCGCGGTGGCCGCGCCAAGTCCTGGGCGGTGACCTTCCTGCCGCCGCTGGTGCTCTCGCTGCTGTTCCCGTTCGGCTTTCTGGTGGCCATCGGTTACGCCGGCGCCGTCGCGACCCTGTGGACTTGCATCATTCCGCCTCTGCTGGCGTGGAAGGTGCGCGCTGGCAAGGGTCAACAAGGGGGCAAGCACGAGGGCTTCCGTGCCCCGGGCGGCATCGTCATGATCGCCCTGGTGATCCTGTTTGGTGTGCTGACCGCCGCCTTCCACCTGCTTAATATGGCGGGACTGCTGCCTGCCTATACCGGCTAGGTCACGGACATGGAAAGAGAAAAACGGCGCCTGCGGGCGCCGTTTTTTATGTCTTAAGCACAGCAGGCCGGTTACTGGATGCTGACTGACAGGGTGTGGGGCACCTGCTCGCCGCGGCGGGCGGAGGCGCGCATCTGATAGACCTGGATCAGGTATTTGCCCGAGGTGGGCAAGGTCGATTGCCACTGACCATTGCCATCATTGCGACCCAGTGCCTCGGCCTGACCCGGGATGGCACCGGGGGTGAAGACATTGAAGTTGGCGTTGCTGCTGCCACTGATCTTGACCGTCATGGTCTGGCCAGCCTTGGCCACCAGGGTGTAGTGGATGGTGTCGTAACCGGAGAAGTTGCCTTTTACCTGGGCGCTGTGGGCTCCCTTGGCAAACTGCACCGGTACCGTAGTGATTTTGTCGGCGGCCTGCGCACCGGTGGCGGCCATGGTGACGGCCAGCAGGGCGGCCTGGATTGCTCGTTTCATCGTTGCACCTCGTGAAGGGGCCCTGTCACCCAGGCAGAGCCGCCCTGACAAGATATGACTAAATCGGCGAGCTGCCTGCCTATACGCGCCGCAGCGGTTCTCGCTTTATTTTGGGACACCCACCTATGGAAGATATTGGGATTCCTGTTTCAAGACATCCACCTTGGGGGAAGGTGAAGGTTTTGTTTTGGGACACCCACCTATTTCTCGTTTCGGGACACCCACTTTGGGGGAAGGTGAATAACCAGAAGAGGCGCGTTTGCAGGTTGGCTGATTTGAGGGTCGCTGAGCATGGAACATCATCGGGGAGAGCGGCGACAGATAGGATCGATTGGTTGAAGTACGGGAAAGGGCTACTCGGCGGCAAGGGGTTATTGTGCCTCGGTGCGGGCACGAGGCTGGTGTCAGAAGTTCATCAAGGTGTACACCAAGCTGATGTCATAAATGGGGTTGGTAACATCGGGTCTGGCCGCAATGCTCGGCATAACGTTGGCAGCAGACTCTGTCACCAACCGCCCGGATGCCGTGGCGTCGAAACAGAGTGACCTGTCCCAACCATTGCTCCTCATGCATACCCAGGCGTTGCAAGACGGGGGCAAGATGATGCGGGATATGGCCACACTTATCCAGGCGGATCGCGCGTCCTGTCCAGTCCACCAGGGTCAGGTAGTCGGCAAAACTGCAGGGAAGGGCTTCATTGCCTTCCCTGGCAAAAGGCAACAGCAATGGGGTCGGATTGACGGGATCCGTTATCTGTTCAATCCGTTGCTGGATACTGGTGAAATGGCTCTCTTCAGGCGTAGTGGCAATGCCGGCCCGAATGGGGTTGAGGTCAACATAGGTCATGCAGGCCAGTAGTGCCGACTCGGTGAGCAGGGCCTGGCTCTTGAAGCGCCCCTCCCAGAAGTGCCCCTTGCAACCGTCCTCCTTATTGGCCTGGCGGGCCAGCGACTCATTCAGCAGGCGCACCAGCCAGCTGATGGAATAGAGGCGCTCCCGCCACTGGACTATTAGCTGGTGCACCACGTCCAGCTCGGGCTCTATCAGTTCATCACCCTGATACCAGCGCCTTACCAGCAAGGGCCACTGAAACAGGCGAGCCCAGCGCTCTGCCACTTCCCGCTCGCTCCACTTATTGGCAATATCGGCCTGCACCTTGAGCACCAGATGATAGTGGTTGCTCATCACGGCATAGGCGCAGATGCCGATGGCAAAGACCTGCGACAGCTGGCCCAGCTTGTCGGCAACCCATTGGCGCCTGTGTTCGTAGCTTTGGCCGGAGTGCTCATCCTGACCGCAGAGAAAGGCCCGCCGGACACAGCGGCTGACCACATGGTAATAGGGCGTATCGGCGAGGCTGATCTGGCGTGAACGGGCGATGGTCATGGCAACTTCCTCGGCAGTGATGTATCAAGCCAAGCAGCCAGCTATGTGGTTGTCAAAGAGGTGGGTGTCCCAGAATCTGCCACTTATTGGCAGTATCGGCCTGTACCTTGAGCACCAGATGATAGTGGTTGCTCATCACGGCATAGGCGCAGATGCCGATGGCAAAGACCTGCGACAGCTGGCCCAGCTTGTCGGCAACCCATTGGCGCCTGTGT
>NZ_JBGLQV010000016.1:0-72624 GCF_041402525.1 Aeromonas sp. S18(2024)
TACGCGGTGAGCGTGGTCTTTACCGGTTAGTGTGCTGATATGGCTCAGTCGGTAGAGCGCATCCTTGGTAAGGATGAGGTCCCCAGTTCGATTCTGGGTATCAGCACCATTAAATAGAAAGCCTCCCTGAAAAGGGAGGCTTTTTTTCGTTCTGTATTTCTCAGTGATCTCGTTACCCTTCAACTCCTGCCTGATCTCGGGCATCCTCATTTCTGCTGTTTATTTGGCTGTTATTGATGGTTTTATCCCGATAATTATCCGTTGTTGATTGACGGGAAACGTTTTACATGTAGAATCCGCCGCGTTTTGCCTATTACGTGGAGAGAAAGCATGGCGCAGGATAATGAATATTGTTTGGGAGCCGTTCCTGCCAAGGGGCGCAAGGGTGTGCTGTCGCTGATGCTGGTGATGCTGGGTCTGACCTTCTTCTCTGCCAGCA
Organism: Aeromonas sp. S18(2024); assembly: GCF_041402525.1. Lineage (NCBI taxonomy): Bacteria > Pseudomonadati > Pseudomonadota > Gammaproteobacteria > Aeromonadales > Aeromonadaceae > Aeromonas > Aeromonas sp. S18(2024). Next base: position 440 of record NZ_JBGLQV010000016.1, read on the forward strand.
TGTGGACCGGTGGGGCGCTGGGTACCGGTCTGGTGTTTGACGACTTCATCAAGGCCGTGCTGCTGGGCAATTTGCTGCTGGGGGTCTATACCGCCTGTCTGGGCTATATCGGTGCCTCGACCGGCCTTTCTACTCATCTGTTGGCGCGTTACTCCTTCGGCGTCAAAGGCTCTTGGCTGCCTTCGCTGCTGTTGGGCGGTACCCAGGTTGGTTGGTTTGGTGTCGGGGTGGCGATGTTTGCCCTACCGGTACAGAAGGCCACGGGGATCGACGTGAACTGGTTGATCGCCATCTCGGGCATCTTGATGACGGTCACCGTCTACTTCGGTATTTCTGCCTTGATGGTGCTGAGCTTTGTCGCCGTACCGGCCATCGCGTTGCTCGGTGGTTACTCCGTCTGGCTGGCTGTCACTTCCGCCGGTGGTATGGAAGCCCTGCAGCAAGTTCAGCCATCCAATCCCATCGAGTTCACCACGGCGCTGACCATGGTGGTCGGTTCCTTTATCAGTGCAGGAACCCTGACCGCTGATTTTGTCCGCTTTGGTCGCAAACCCTGGGGCGCCGTCATGATTACCATGGTGGCGTTTTTTTTGGGCAACACATTGATGTTCGTCTTTGGGGCTGCCGGCGCGGCTGTGACCGGTCAAGCCGATATCTCTGAAGTGATGCTGATGCAGGGGCTGCTGATCCCCGCCATCCTGGTGCTTGGTCTCAATATCTGGACCACCAACGACAATGCCCTCTATGCTTCCGGCCTCGGTTTTGCCAACATCACGGGTCTCAAGAGCAAGCCGCTCAGCGTGATCAATGGCCTGGTCGGTACTGCCTGTGCGCTCTGGCTGTACAACAATTTTGTCGGTTGGCTGGCTTTTCTGAGTACGGCGATTCCGCCCATCGGTGGCATCATCATCATGGATTTCCTGCTCAACCGTGAACGTTATCGTCAATTTGCCGACCAGCAATTCGAAGCCATTCGCTGGCAGGCGTTGGTTGCCACCGCCGTCGGAGTAGCCGTCGGCAAGTGGCTGCCGGGCATAGTGCCCCTCAACGCGGTGCTGGGTGCCGCCTTCACCTATTTCATTCTGGTTCGGCTCACGCCGCGACCGATTCTGGTACAGGAAGCAAACAAATGCTGATTCAACATATTCGCCTCGTCGACCGGGAAGGTTTTTGGCAGATCCGTTGCCAGGATGGCGTCATCACCGCTATCGAACCCCATGATGAACATACTGTGGCAGGCCATGTGCTGGACGGGGAGGGTGGTCTGGTGATAGCCCCTTTCATCGAGCCTCACATTCACCTCGATACCACCCAGACCGCCGGTGAGCCGAGCTGGAACCTCTCCGGCACCCTGTTCGAGGGGATCGAGCGCTGGGCCGAGCGCAAAGCGCTGCTGACCCATGAGGATGTCAAACAACGCGCGACCCAGACGCTGAAGTGGCAGATCGCCAATGGCATCCAGTTTGTCCGTACTCACGTCGATGTCTCCGATCCCAACCTGGTCGCCCTGAAGGCGATGTTGGAGGTGAAGGAAGAGATGAAGGAGTGGGTCGAGCTGCAGATCGTGGCCTTCCCCCAGGAGGGGATCCTCTCCTACCCCAATGGCAAGGCCTTGCTGGAGGAGGCGCTCAAGCTCGGAGCCGACGTGATCGGTGCCATTCCCCATTTCGAGTTTACCCGAGAATATGGGGTCGAAAGTCTGCATTACATCTTCGATCTGGCCGAAAAGTATCAGGTTCTGGTGGATGTGCACTGTGACGAGATCGACGATGAACAGTCCCGCTTCATCGAAACCCTGGCGACCCTGGCCTACGAGCACGGTATCGGCCATCGAGTGACCGCCAGCCATACCACGGCGATGCACTCCTACAATGGCGCCTATGCTTCCCGCCTGTTCCGGCTGCTCAAGATGGCGGGTATCAACTTTGTCGCCAACCCCTTGGTGAACATCCACCTACAGGGGCGGTTTGATACCTATCCCAAGCGCCGTGGCATCACCCGGGTGAAGGAGATGCTGGAGGCGAACATCAATGTCTGCTTCGGCCACGATGATGTGTTCGATCCCTGGTACCCCATGGGCACGGCCAACATGTTGCAGGTGCTGCACATGGGGCTGCATGTCTGCCAGATCATGGGTTATGAGCAGATCAACGAGGGGCTGAAGCTGATTGGCAGCCACAGCGCCCGTACCCTGAATGTGCAGGATCGCTACGGCATTGAGGTAGGCAAGCCAGCCAACCTGCTGATTCTGCCCGCAGAAAATGGCTTCGAGGCGGTGCGTCGCCAGGTGCCGGTGCGTTACTCCATTCGCCACGGCAAGGTCATCGCCCAAACCCGGCCAGCGCAGACGGAAATCCTGCTCGGTCAGCCGGAACAGATTGATTTTCGGCGATAAGTTTTCAATCAACCGGTTGGGCGATTAGTTCCCCCTCTGGGCACAATGGCCGGCATTGCGCATAATGTCGGCCTGAGCCTGAAGGAGTAACGCCATGCAAACCTGGTTATATGTTGCTGCGGGGGGGGCCATCGGTGCCTCCCTTCGTTTTGGGATTGCCGAATTGATGGCCCTGTTGCTGGGGCGCCATTTTCCCTACGGCACCCTGCTGGTCAACGTGATCGGCTCCTTCATCATGGGGGTGGCCTATGCCCTCATCAGCCATAGTCATGTCGTCGAGCACCCGATGAAACCGCTATTGATGGTCGGGATCCTGGGAGCACTGACGACCTTCTCCTCCTTCGCACTCGATACCGTGGTGCTGGCTCAGCATGGCGCCTATCTCAAGGCGCTGCTTAACATAGTGCTCAACCTGAGCCTCTGTCTGGCCATGGTTGTGCTGGGCATGCAGTTGGTGGCGAGCCGGGTTTAAGGTGTCCGCACGCCATTGGCTCTGGTAAACTGGCGACCATTCTTTGCTCTATGGGTGTTTAGAGGATGTCAGAACAAGCAACGACAACGCATTTTGGCTTTAAAACCGTGGCTGCAACCGAGAAAGAAACTCTGGTGGCAGGCGTCTTCCATTCGGTGGCGGCCAAGTATGATCTGATGAACGATCTGATGTCGTTCGGCATCCACCGCCTGTGGAAGCGCTTCACCATCGACTGCTCCGGGGTTCGCAAGGGCCAGAAGGTGCTGGATCTGGCCGGGGGCACCGGCGATTTGACCGCCAAGTTCTCCCGCATCGTCGGCGAGACTGGCCAGGTGGTGCTGGCGGATATCAACGATTCCATGCTCAAGGTGGGGCGCGACAAGCTGCGCAACCTGGGAGTGGCAAACAACGTCTCCTACGTGCAGGCCAACGCCGAGGCGCTGCCCTTCCCGGACAATCACTTCGACGTCATCACCATAGGTTTCGGCCTGCGCAACGTGACCAACAAGGACAAGGCGCTGGCCTCCATGTTCCGGGTACTGAAGCCGGGTGGACGCCTGCTGGTATTGGAGTTCTCCAAGCCGGTCAGCGAGGTGATCGCCAAGATGTACGATCTCTACTCCTTCAAATTGCTGCCGAAAATGGGCGAAATCGTCGCGAACGACAGCGAAAGCTACAAGTATCTGGCGGAGTCCATCCGCATGCACCCGGACCAGCAGACTCTGGCCGGCATGATGGAAGAGGCCGGCTTCGAGCAGGTCGAGTTCTACAACCTGACTCAGGGCGTCGTTGCCCTGCACCGCGGTTACAAGTTTTAAGGTTGCCTATGCCGATGGATGCCATGGTCACCGCGGTGATCGAAACCAGCCTCAACCGGCTGCTGGAACTGGACAAACAGAGCCCGGAGCGGCTGCGCAAGCTGACCGGCAAGGTGCTCAAGCTGGAGCTGCGTGAACTCAAGCCGCTCTGGTTTGTCTTCTCCGATCGTCGGCTGGACGTGCTGGCCCGCTACGAAGGGGATGCTGATGCGGTCCTCAGCCTGTCGCTGACGGCGCTCGGTCTGCTGAAAGATCCGTCCGCCCTGACCCGCTACATCCGCGAGGAGAAGCTGGATCTGAGCGGCGATCCCCAACTGGTTCAGGCGTTCAGCGTGCTGCTGGGGGAGCTCGACATCGACTGGGAAGAGGAACTCTCCCGCTATACCGGTGACGTGATGGCTCACACTCTGCTGCGGGGTGCTCGTCAGGCCAGGAGCCTGGTGGGCCGTGAGCTGTGCCGCTCCCAGCGTCAGCTGGCAGAATACCTGACCGAAGAGATCCGCCTCGCACCGGGTCCGCTGGAAGTGGCGAGCTTCAACGACGATGTCGAAGTGCTGGCCCAGCAACTCAAGGCCATTGAACTGCGCCTGGCCCGTTTCGAACAGCAGGTGACCTGATGACCCCGAAGGAGTTCAAACGCCTCTATCGCATCGTCACCATACTGCTGGAGCAGGGCATCGACGAACTGGTGCCCGCCCGCTATCAACCCTGGCCCGGTCGTCTGGCCCGGCGCAGCCTGTTCTGGCTGAAGAACAAGCAACCCGATCTCAGCCGTGGTGCCCGCATCCGGCTCGCCTTCGAGGCGCTCGGCCCCATCTTCATCAAGTTTGGCCAGATGCTCTCGACCCGGCGCGATCTGTTGCCACCGGATATCGCCGAAGAGCTGGCGCTGCTGCAGGACAGGGTGCCCCCCTTCTGCGGTCAGGCCGCACGTCAGCAGATCGAGCGCAGCCTGGGCTGCGCCATCGAGACCCTGTTCGACGACTTCGACGAGACGCCGCTGGCGTCCGCCTCCATCGCCCAGGTGCATACCGCACGGCTAAAGGAGAATGGCCGCGAGATCGTCATCAAGGTGATCCGCCCCGACATCGAACACGTCATCGAGGCCGACCTGCGCCTGATGCAGGCGCTGGCCCGTCTGGTGGCCCGCTTTGTGCCCCAGAGCGCACGGCTGCGCCCCATCGAGGTGGTGGAGGAGTATCGCAAGACCATACTCGACGAGCTCAACCTGATGCGCGAGGCGGCCAACGCCATCCAGCTGCGCCGCAACTTCACCGGCTCCGAAGCGCTCTATGTGCCCGAGGTGTTCACCGATCACTGCCGCGAGCAGGTATTGGTGATGGAGCGTATCTACGGCATCGCGGTGTCCGACATCGCGGCGCTGGAGGCCAACGGCACCAACATGAAGCTGCTGGCCGAGCGCGGGGTGGAGGTCTTCTTCACCCAGGTGTTCCGCGACAGCTTCTTCCACGCCGACATGCACCCGGGCAACATCTTCGTCTCCTTTGATCACCCGGAGAACCCGCTCTGGATCGGCATCGACTGCGGCATCGTCGGGACCCTCAACCGGGAAGACAAGCGCTATCTGGCGGAGAACTTCCTCGCCTTCTTCAACCGCGACTATCGCCGGGTGGCCGAGCTGCACGTGGAGTCCGGCTGGGTACCGGCCGACACCAAGGTGGACGAGTTTGAATTCGCCATCCGTACCGTGCTGGAACCCATCTTCGAGAAGCCGCTGTCCGAGATCTCGTTCGGTCACGTGCTGCTCAACCTGTTCAACACGGCGCGCCGTTTCCACATGACGGTGCAGCCGCAGCTGGTGCTGCTGCAGAAGACTCTGCTCTATGTGGAAGGGTTGGGGCGCCAGCTCTATCCCCAGCTTGATCTGTGGCAGACCGCCAAACCCTATCTGGAAAACTGGATGCACCAGCAGGTGGGGCCGAAGGCGGTATTGAATGCGATTCGCGAGAAGGCGCCCTTCTGGGCCGAGAAGCTGCCCGAGTTGCCGGAGCTGGTCTACGAGACCCTGCGCCAGACTCGCCATCAGCAGCTGCATTTCGACCAGATGTTTGCCGAGTTCCGCCGCCACAGCCGGCGGCAGGGGCAGGCTCGCTACCTCTTAGGGGTGGGAGCCAGCCTGCTATTGGCGGGTGTATTCTTGCTGACCCAAAAACAACATATTGAGTGGGGACAAATCAGTCTCGCCGGCGCCGGGTTATGCTGGTTGCTCGGCTGGCTGCGCGCCCGCTCCCATTAAACAAAAAGTGCGCCGAATGGCGCTAACTCTGGAGAAATATCATGGGTGGTATCAGTATTTGGCAATTGTTGATCATCGCTGTCATCGTCGTGCTGCTGTTCGGTACCAAAAAACTGCGCGGGATTGGTGGCGATCTGGGTGCGGCGGTCAAGGGCTTCAAGAAGGCGCTCTCCGATGAGCCGGCCGACGCCAAACCCGAGCAGAAAGATGCCGATTTTCCCCCGAAACAGCTGAACGAAACGGCTGCCCAGAGCAGCGAGCCCGCCAAGCAGAAAGATAAAGATCAGGCCTAAGCCATGTTCGATATCGGTTTTTGGGAGCTGATCGTCATCGGCGTGGTGGCGCTGCTGGTGCTGGGGCCCGAGCGGCTGCCGGTTGCCATCCGTACCGCCACCCACTGGATCCGGCTCATTCGTTCGACCGCCAATTCGGTCAAGTCCGAGCTGGAGCAGGAGCTCAAGTTGCAAGAGCTGCACAACGACCTGAAAAAGGCCGAGAAGCTGCAGATGAGCAACCTGAGCCCAGAGTTGCAAGAGTCCATCGAACAGCTCAAGTCGGCGGCCCAGTCCGTAAACCGGCCCTATCAGGTGGAAAACGAGATCCGGCCGACCCAGGCTGACCAGGCTGCTTCCGTCGAGCCCGCCCCTGCGGCAGCTGCGGCGGTGCCGCCGGTCGATAGCCAGCAGCCGGCGAGCGTTGCCAGCGAGCAGGCCGGCAAAGACAAAGAGGAGGTGAAGCCATGACCCAGGCCGAGCAACCCCTCATCAGCCATCTGGTGGAGCTGAGAACGCGCCTGCTGCGTTCCGTTGCTGCCATCCTGCTGGTGTTTGTCGCGCTGATCTACTTCTCCAACGACATCTACGATTTCATCGCCCAGCCGCTGCTCAGCCAGTTGCCGGAGGGCACCAGCATGATAGCGACGGATGTGGCGACCCCCTTCATCACGCCGATCAAGCTGACCCTGGTGGTCTCCTTCTTCGTGGCGATCCCCTATCTGCTCTATCAGGCCTGGGCCTTCATCGCCCCCGGTCTGTACCAGCACGAGCGGCGACTCATCATGCCGCTGGTTGCCTCCAGTGCCGTGTTGTTCTATGCGGGGATGGCGTTTGCCTACTACGTGGTGTTCCCGCTGGTGTTCGGTTTCTTCACCAGTACCGCCCCTACCGGGGTGACGGTGGCGACCGACATTGCCAGCTATCTGGACTTCGTACTGACCCTGTTCTTCGCGTTCGGGGTGGCGTTCGAAATTCCGGTGGCCACCATACTGCTGTGCTGGACCGGCGTAACCACGCCCAAGAGCCTGAAGGAGAAGCGCCCCTACGTCGTTGTCGGGGTGTTCGTGGTCGGCATGCTGCTGACACCGCCCGATGTGTTCTCCCAGACCCTGCTGGCGATCCCCATGTGGGCGCTGTGGGAACTGGGCCTCTTCTTCGCCCGTTTCTATGTGAAGAAAGAGGATGAAGAACAGCAGGAACAGACCGAGGAGGGGAGCTGAGGCTCCCTTCCTCTTTTCATGCACCCGTTCGAGGCGTATGGTGATGCCCCATCGAGTAGATGGTTTTCAAATACCTGATATGCCGCCTTTTTATCCGGAACGTCTCGCATCATGATCGATATTGGTCTCAACCTCACCAGCAGCCAGTTTGCCGGTGAACAGCCAGAACTGGTGGCCCGTGCCCGCGCCGCCGGCGTGGAAGCGCTGATCCTGACCGGCACTGATCTGGCCGGCAGCCGGGAAAGCGCCGAACTGGCTGCCCAATGGCCCGGTTACTGCTTCTCTACCGCCGGGGTGCATCCCCACGATGCCAAAAGTGTCGATGAACTGACACAGCCCGCCCTGCGCGAGCTGGCGGCCCTGCCACAGGTGGTCGCCATCGGCGAGTGCGGCCTCGACTACAACCGGGATTTCTCCCCCCGTCCGGTACAGGATGCGGTATTTGACGCCCAGCTGGCGCTGGCCGCCGAGCTCGGGATGCCGGTGTTCCTGCACTGCCGCGATGCCCACACCCGTTTCATCGAGATCCTGCGTCCCTGGCTGCCCCGCTTGCCCGGGGCCGTGCTGCACTGCTTCACAGGTTCCGACGAGGAGCTGGACGAGTGCCTGGCGCTGGGGCTGCATATCGGGGTGACCGGTTGGCTCTGCGACGAGCGCCGCGGCCAGCTGCTGCGTGAGCAGGTGGCCCGCATTCCTGCTGGCCGCCTGATGATAGAGACTGACGCCCCCTATCTGGTGCCGCGGGATTTGAAACCCAGACCGAAACGCAATGAACCCGCTTTTTTGCCGCACATCGCCCAGGTGGTGGCGGCCTGCCGTGGTGAAGCGCCCGAGGCCTTGCTGGCCCATACCCGGGCCACCTCCGCCGCATTTTTCCAACTTCCTCTTTTGGAGTGATTCATGGCTACAACTCTTCCTGGCGCCTTTCCGGGCCGCCGCCTGCGCCGGGTGCGCAAACATGATTTCAGCCGTCGTCTGGTGCGCGAGAACGTACTGACCGCCAACGATCTCATCTACCCCGTGTTCGTGCTGGAGGGGGAGAAGCGCCGTGAGGCCGTGCCCTCCATGCCGGGGGTGGAGCGTCTCTCCATCGATCTGCTGCTGGAGGAAGCGGCCGAGCTGGTGGAGCTCGGGGTGCCAGCCATCGCCCTGTTCCCGGTGACTCCGCTGGAGAGCAAGAGCCTGATGGCGGAAGAGGCCTACAACCCGGATGGCCTGGCCCAGCGCACTGTGCGTGCCCTCAAGGCCCGCTTCCCGGAGTTGGGGGTCATCACCGATGTGGCGCTCGATCCCTTCACCACCCACGGTCAGGACGGCATCATTGATGACGAAGGCTATGTGCTGAACGACATCACCACCGAGATCCTGATCAAGCAGGCGCTCTCCCATGCTGCCGCCGGGGTGGATATCGTCGCGCCGTCCGACATGATGGATGGCCGTATCGGTGCCATCCGCGCCGCGCTGGAAGAGAACGGCTTCATCAACACCCAGATCATGGCCTACTCCGCCAAGTACGCCTCCCACTACTACGGCCCGTTCCGCGATGCAGTCGGTTCCGCCGGCAACCTTGGCAAGAGCAACAAGGCCACCTACCAGATGGACCCGGCCAACGGCAACGAGGCCCTGCATGAGGTGGCGCTGGATCTGCAGGAAGGGGCAGACATGGTGATGGTCAAGCCGGGGATGCCCTATCTGGACGTGGTTCGCCAGGTGAAGGATCAGTTCGGCGTGCCGACCTTCGCCTATCAGGTGAGCGGTGAATACGCCATGCACATGGCGGCGATCCAGAACGGCTGGCTGAAGGAGAAGGAGTGCATCTTGGAATCCCTGCTCTGCTTCAAGCGCGCCGGGGCCGACGGCATCCTCACCTACTTCGCCAAACGGGTGGCGCAGTGGCTGAAGGAAGATGCCCGGGCCTGATGGCTCAATATCTTTCAGTGCAGACAATGCCGGCCCTGGAGCCGGCATTGTTGTCTCTGGCGGCCAATCTGGTCGTTTTGTGTACACGTTTTGGCCAAAAGTGGGCAACCGGCCCCGCTCTCGGCGGCAAGGGCTTGATTAATGGGGTTTCTGCCTACATCTTAGGTAGTCCAAGCAAGCTTCTGGACGGCAGGGGCTGTAGAGAATTTAGAGGTATCGCCGGATGACTAACCCTTTGCTGACAATGGACTCGCTGCCCCCTTTCAGCCAGATCCAGCCCGAACAGGTGCAACCTGCGGTGACGCAGGCGATTGCCGACTGCAAACAGAAGATCGCCGATGTGCTGGCCAAACAGGAGCCCCGTACCTGGGACAGCCTGATCGCCCCGCTGGAAGAGGTCAATGACCGTCTGGCGCGGATCTGGTCGCCGGTCAGCCACCTCAACTCGGTACTCAACAGCGAAGCGCTGCGCGCGGCTCACGATGCCTGCCTGCCGCTGCTCTCCGAATTCCAGACCTATGTCGGTCAGCACGAAGGGCTCTATCAGGCCTATCGCGAGCTGGCCGAGAGCGACGATTTCCCGCGCCTGGACGATGCCCAGCGCAAGGAGATCCAGAACACCCTGCGCGATTTTCGCCTGTCCGGTATCGGACTGCCCGCCGAGGCGCAGCAGCGCTACGGCGAAATCCAGGCCCGCCTCTCCGAGCTGGCCTCCCGTTTCAGCAACAACGTGCTGGATGCGACCCAGGGCTGGCACAAGCTGGTGGCTGACGAGGCCGAGCTGGCCGGTCTGCCGGAGAGTGTGCTGGCGGCCGCTCGCCAGATGGCAGAGCTGAAAGGCAAGCAGGGCTGGCTGTTCACTCTGGATATCCCCTCCTACCTGCCGGTGATGATGTATGCCGACAACCGCGAGTTGCGCGCCGAGATGTACGAGGCCTTCACCACCCGCGCCTCGGATCAGGGTCCGAATGCCGGCAAGTGGGACAACTCCGCCATCATGACCGAGCTGCTCGCCCTGCGCCGCGAGCTGGCCCAGCTGCTGGGATTTGCCAACTACGCCGAGCTCTCTCTGGCCACCAAGATGGCGGACAAGACAGAACAGGTGGTGAACTTCCTCACCGATCTGGCCCGGCGCTCCCTGCCACAAGGCAAGGCGGAGCTGGAGGAGATCCGTGCCTTCGCCGCCGAGCAGCACGGCCAGAGCGAACTGGCCGCCTGGGATCTCGCCTACTACGCCGAGAAGCTCAAGCAGCACAAGTTCTCCATCTCCGATGAGCAACTGCGCCCCTACTTCCCTGCCAGCAAGGTGGTGAAGGGGCTGTTCGAGGTGGTGAAACGGGTATTCGGCATGAAGGTGCGCGAGCGCCTCGGTATCGATACCTGGCATCCGGATGTGCGCTTCTATGACATCTTCGACGCCGATGACGAGCTGCGTGGCAGCTTCTACCTCGACCTCTATGCTCGCGAACACAAGCAGAGCGGTGCCTGGATGGATATCTGCCTGGGTCGCCGCTACCGTCGCGATGGTTCGTTGCAAAAGCCGGTGGCTTACCTGACCTGCAACTTCAACGGCCCGGTGGATGGCAAACCGGCCCTGTTCACCCACAACGAAGTGGTCACCCTGTTCCACGAGTTCGGTCACGGTATTCACCACATGCTGACCCGGGTCGATGTGGCCGGGGTGGCCGGCATCAACGGCGTGGCCTGGGATGCGGTGGAGTTGCCGAGCCAGTTCCTCGAGAACTGGTGCTGGGAGTCCGAGGCGCTGACCTTCATCTCCGGCCACTACGAGACCGGCGAACCACTGCCTGCCGATCTGCTGGAGAAGATGATGGCGGCCCGCAACTTCCAGGCGGCAATGCAGATGCTGCGCCAGCTGGAGTTCGCCCTGTTCGACTTCCGTCTGCATCAGGAGTTTGATCCGGCCAAACCGGATCAGATCCCGGCCCTGCTGGACGAAGTACGCAGCCAGGTTGCCGTGATGACGCCGCCGACGTTCAACCGCTTCCAGCACAGTTTCTCCCACATCTTCGCGGGCGGTTATGCGGCGGGTTACTACAGTTACAAGTGGGCCGAGGTGCTCTCCGCCGATGCTTTCTCCCGTTTCGAGGAGGAGGGGATTTTCAACCCGGTCACCGGCCAGTCCTTCCTCAGACACATTCTGGAGAAAGGCGGTTCAAAAGAGCCCATGGAGCTGTTCAAGGCCTTCCGTGGCCGCGAGCCCAGAGTGGATGCCCTGCTGCGTCATAGCGGGATTGCCGCGTGACACCCGCAGGTGCGAGCTTCAAGCAGATACACTTTTGCGGCTAATTTGCGGCATAGTGAGATCGCCGCGTGATTTTTGAGATAAAAAGGGACCTGATGGTCCCTTTTCTCAATGCTTTTTAATATCTTGCTGACTGCATATTTGCACTTTCGGCGCCTCTTAAAGTAGAGTCGTCTCTAAACTTTCAAGGGGGCAATGCCACTTGCCATGAGGCGAGCACTCGATTCTGTCTATCAAATCATCTCCAGTCTGGCTCATTCGAGTGGTCGGGAATATTTTGATACCTTCGTGAGTGAAATCGCCTCGGCCCTGATGGCCGATGTCGTCCTGATCGCCAGTTGGGAGGCCTCCTCTGGCCAACTTAGGGGACATGCCGCCTACCCGGCTTCGCTCGATCCCGCCTCTCTGGATTTGCCGCTGACCGCCACCCCGGAAGCCATCACCTGGCAGGAGGGTGAAGCCTGGTTCAGTGACCGTTTGCTGCAACTGTTTCCCCATACCCCGCTGGCACAGGAGTGGCAGGCACAGGCTTATGCCGGCATTGCGCTCAAAAATGCCGAGGGACAGACCATAGGCCTCTGCAGCCTCCTCTATCGTCACCCCCAGGACAATATGGCCAAGGTGATGGGGCTGCTCAGGCTGCTGGCGCCGCTGGCGGGCCGTGAACTGGCACTGATGCTGCCACAAAAGGCGTCTCCAACCCTGTTTCCCGAGACGCCCCACGAGCTGCAGAACATGCTGAGCCAGGCGCCGGTCGGGATCGGCAAGCTGGATCTTGGCGGCCGCATTCTCTGGGTCAACCCGGCCATCGAACAGATGCTGGGTTACCCCCTTGATGAGCTGCTCCAGTACTCCATCTCCGACATCAATCACCCGGAGGACTGGCTGCGCAGCACCGAACATTACGAGCAGATCTACCGTGGCGAGCGCAACAGCTTCACCCAAGAGAAGCGCTATCGCTGCAAGGGGGGGGAGATCCTGTGGGGACGGGTGACCGTTACCCTGATCCGCGACGCCGAGCAGCGGCCGGACTACCTGATGGTGCTGCTGGAGAATATCGATCCCCTGCGCCGCCATGCCGAGCAGCTCAAGCTCTCCCATCGGGTCTATGACAACCTCTCCGAGGCGATCCTGGTGTGCGATGCCGACAGCCGCATCATCTCGGTCAACCCAGCGTTCGAGCAGATCACCGGCTACAGCAGCGAGGAGGTGTGTGGTCAGCGCCCCAGCATGCTCAAGTCCGGGCTGCACGATCAGGCCTTCTATGCCGATATGTACCACGCGCTGGAGCGGGCCGGTGTCTGGCGTGGCGAGGTGTGGAACAAGCGCAAAAACGGCAAGCTCTATCCCCAGCAGCTGATGATCAGCACCCTGAGGGAAGAGGGCAAAATCCAGCAATATATCGCTATTTTCAGCGATCTTTCCCAGACCAAGCTGGCCGAGCAGAAGATCGCGACCCAGGCCAACTACGACAACCTTACCAGCCTGCCCAACCGCTGGCTGTTTGGCCGTTGTCTCGCCCGCTTCTGCGAGCGGGGTGAGCGCTTCGCCCTGATGGTGCTGGATCTCAACAACTTCAAGGCGGTTAACAACAGCATGGATCACCATGCCGGTGACGCCCTGCTGCGCGAGGTGTCGGATCGCCTGGTGAGCCGGGTGCGCACCGAGGATCTGGTGGCGCGTATCGGTGGCGACGAGTTTGCCTTTCTGGTGCCCGGCATCGTTACCCGCCGCCAGGCCGAGGTGTTTGCCAAACAGGTGATCGGCAGCTTTGCCCGTCCCTTCATGCTGGCCAACCAGCACCTCTATGTGACGGCCACCATCGGCATGACCCTCTGCCCCAGCGATGGCGGTGAGAGTGACGAGCTGCTGCGCAATGCGGAGCAGGCCCTGTTTGCCGCCAAGCGGCAGGGGCGGCTGATCGGCACCTACTGCGCTTCAATGCGCGAAGAGGTGCGCCAGCGCCACCAGATGCAACAGGATCTGGCGGAGGCCATCAAGCAGGAGCAGCTAACCATGGCCTACCAGCCTATCTGGGACAACCGCAGCGGACGGGTGGCCAAGCTGGAGGCTCTGGTGCGCTGGTATCACCCGCACTGGGGACAGGTCTCTCCCGCCGAATTCATCCCGCTGGCGGAAGAGGCTGGCCTGATCCAGAGCCTGGGGGCCCTGGTACTGTGGCAGTCGTGCCGGGATCTGGCGCGCCTGCAGCAATCCGGTTTTCCGGATCTGCAGATGTCGATCAATCGTTCCACCATGGAGTTCCAGACTATAGACCCGGAGGCGAGCGAATGGCTCAAGGTGATCCATCACTTCGGGCTCAATCCTGCCGACATCGTCATCGAAATCACCGAGTCTTTGCTGATGGAGAGCAGCGATCAGCACAGGATCCGGATCGAGGCGCTGCGCGAGGCGGGGTGCAAGCTGGCCATCGATGATTTCGGAACCGGCTATTCGGCGCTCAACTATCTACGCACCTTCCCGGTGGATCTGGTCAAGATAGATCGCTCCTTCGTGCGCCACATTCCGTTCAACGAGCAGGATCGCATGCTGCTCGACGGCATCATCAACATAGTGCACAACCTCGGTATGCAGGTGGTGATCGAGGGGGTGGAGACCCGCGAGCAGCTCAACTTCCTCTGCCAGAAGGGGTGTGCCTTCACTCAGGGCTATCTGCTCAGCCGCCCGCTGACGTTCGATGACCTGACCGATTATCTCGATCTCAACCGCCAGGGAATGAACCTCTCCATCGTGAGGTGATCCGGCTCTTCTGCTATCATGGCCGCTTCCGTGCGTGTCATGAGTCTGTTCCCAATGCCCCATATCCAGGTTTTCAGTGAAGTGCCCGCCCGCGACGGCGAGCTCGATGCCCTGCGCCAGCGCCTCGCCAACGTGGAGTTTCCGGCCCCCTTTGCGCTGGTGCTGACCGAACAACGATTGGAGCTGCGCAAGCTGGATGAACCCAAGCTGGGGGCCGTCTACGTGGATTTCGTCGAAGGGGCGGTCGCCCATCGCCGCAAGTTCGGTGGCGGCCGCGGCCAGTCCATCGCCAAAGCGGTGGGGCTCAAGGCAGGGGTGACCCCGACCGTGGTGGATGCCACCGCCGGGCTGGGACGCGATGCCTTTGTGCTCGCCTCCCTCGGCTGCCGGGTAACCATGATAGAGCGCAGCCCGGTCGTCGCGGCCCTGCTGCAGGATGGTTTGACGCGGGCGGCGCAGGATCCCGAGATAGGCCCCTGGGTGAGCGAGCGGATGCAGTTGTTGCAGGGGCCTGCCGTGGATACCCTGCTGGCGCTGACGGAGCGGCCCGAGGTGATCTACCTCGACCCCATGTTCCCCCACAAGCAGAAGTCGGCGCTGGTGAAAAAGGAGATGCGGGTGTTCCAGTCGCTGGTGGGGCCGGATCTCGACGCCGATGCCCTGCTGCCGGCGGCGCTCAAGATGGCCGACAAGCGGGTGGTGGTGAAGCGCCCCGACTACGCGGGCTGGCTCAACGAACACAAGCCCAGCATGGCCATCGAGACCAAGAGCAACCGCTTCGATGTCTATGTGCTGGCAGCCATGACGGCGGCTTGATCAACTGTCTGGGTGAATCAAATAGAGAGGAGGGCCAACCAGGTTGTCCCTCCTTTTTGTTGGCCGCTATCCGGCGCTCAAGGTTTGGGAGTTATCAAGATTCGGGAGTGAAACGGATCTGTTTTTGCTCGCCCTGCCATAGCAGGTCGAGGGTGGCCAGCTCGGCCAGACAGAGTCGCTCCCCACTCTCCAGCAACAGGTACTCGACGCCGTCCCTGGCCTCTATGGTGCGGATCCTGTCTGCCCACTGACGCCCGTCCCGGCAGGTTAGCGTCACCGGCAATTGCCAGCTGGCGGCGATCTCGAGCCAGTCGTAGAGGTCGCAACTGATGGGTTGGTAGTCGGTCATGGTCTGCTCCTTGATGGGAGAGGGGCTCAGGCTTCCTGCAGGCGGGTGGACCAGCCCATCTTCTGCTGGCGCTCTACCTCGAGGCGCAGCTCGCTGGCGCGCAGATAATGCTCTTCCAGCCAACCCTTGGGCAGGGTCAGGGTCAGGGCATCCTCTTCGGCTTCAAGGGTGAAGTGGGGCACAGTACCCTGGGTGCGGCGCATGCAGAGGATCAGGGCGATGCGCAGGATGCGGGCCAGCCGGATCGCCTGGCGGGCGGTGACGGCCCCCTGCTTCTCCAGTGGCTCCAGCTTGAACTCGTCCCGCTGGTTGAACAGCAGGGCCGACAACAGCTTCTTTTGCGCAGGAGTGAAGCCCGGCATGTCGATGTTGTCGATGATGTAGGCGGCGTGTTGCGGCGCCTTTTTATACTCGATGCACAGACCGATCTCGTGCAGCAGGGCCGCATAGCGCAGGATAGGCCGACCATAGCGCTTGGAGAGGCGCCAGGCCGGTTGCAGCTGGGTGAACGCCTCGATGGCGGTATCGCGCACCCGCTCGGCGTGCTCCTTGTCCAGCTGGTAGCGATTGATCAGGCTGTCTGCGGTGCGATCCCGGGCGTCACAGTCGTGATTGTTGCCGAGCAGGCCGTAGATCAAGCCTTCGCGCAGGGCGCCGCCGGCCAGCGTCATGCTCTCGATGTCGAGGGTTTCGAAGATGGCGATCAGGATGGCGAGGCCGGAGGGGAACACGGTCAGCCGTTCGGCCGCCAACCCTTCCAAATGCAGTTGATCCAGCCGGCCGCAAGCGATGGCCTGTGCCATCAGCTCCTGCAGTTTCGGCAGGGTGACCCGTTCGCTCTTGCCCTGGGCCATCATGATCTCCTGCAGCGCCTGGACTGTGCCGGAGGCGCCGACGCAGGTACGCCAGCCGAGAGTGCGATATTCGTCAGCCACCCTCTCCAGCACCGTTTTGGCGGCAGCGATGGCCTGGTTGAAGCGGGTTTCGGAGAGCTCGCCGTCACCGAAGTGGTTGTTGAGCCAGGTGACGCAGCCCATGTGCAGGCTGTTGAGCAGCTTCGCCTCGCTGTGCTCGCCGATCACCAGCTCGGTGCTGGCGCCGCCGATGTCGATCACCAGCCGGTTGCCTTCCCCCGCCGAGGTCCAGGAGACCCCCTCATAGATGGTCTTGGCCTCTTCCTCACCCGAGATGATCTCGATGTTGTGGTTGAGAACCCGTTCCGCTTCGCTAAGGAATTCATCGACGTTGGTGGCCAGACGCAGGGTGGCGGTACCCACTACCCGGATGTTGTCGGCCGGAATGTCCTGCAGCTGTTCGGCGAACAGGCGCAGACAGTCCCAGCCCCGCTCCATGGCGGCACGACTGAGACGAAATTCGGCATCGAGTCCGGCGGCGAGGCGTACCTTGCGTTTGACCTTGGTGACGGTGCGCAGAGCGCCAGCGACCTCGCGCACCACCAGCATGTGAAAGCTGTTGGAGCCGAGGTCGATGGCCGCATAGAGAGGCGAGTTGTGCAACTGGGCCGATCCTTCAGCTCTTGCGGGGCGGACGACGGCGATTGTTGCTGTTGCCACTACCCTGGCGATCCCGCATGTTGCGGTTCACCGGCTGACGGTTGCGGAACACCCGCTTCGGCGGAGTCACGTCATCCAGCAGCGCCTCGCGATCATACTTGCTGACCGGGATCGGGTGGTGGATGTACTCCTCGATGGCCGGCAGGTTGAAGGCATAGTCTTCACAGGCCAGGCTGATGGAGTGACCGCTCTTGCCGGCACGGCCGGTACGACCGATGCGGTGTACGTAGTCTTCGCAGTCGTCGGGCAGGTCGTAGTTGAAGACGTGGGTCACGTCGGGGATGTGCAGACCACGGGCGGCCACGTCGGTGGCGACCAGGATGTCGAGGGAACCCTTGGTAAACTCTTCCAGGATCTTCATCCGCTTCTTCTGCGGCACGTCACCGGTTAGCAGACCGACACGGTGGCCGTCGTTTTCCAGCCAGGCGTGGACGTCTTCACAGACATGCTTGGTGTTGGCGAAGACGATGGCTTTCTCCGGCCACTCCTCTTCCATCAGGGAGAGCAGCAGCAACATCTTGTCTTCGTTGGAGGGGTAGAACAGCTCCTCCTTGATCCGCACGCCAGTCATCTGCTCCGGCTCAACCTGCACGTGTTCCGGATGGTTCATGTGCTCGTAGGCCAGCTCCTGCACGCGCAGGGAGAGGGTGGCGGAGAACAGCATGCTCAGACGCTCGGTGGCGGGCGGCATGCGGCGAAACAGGAAACGGATGTCCTTGATGAAGCCGAGATCGAACATGCGATCCGCTTCGTCCAGCACCACGACCTGAATGTTGCTCAGATCGATCACCTTGGACTTGAAGTAGTCGATGATGCGGCCAGTGGTGCCGATCAGGATGTCGACGCCCTGCTCCAGCACGGCCAGCTGCTTGTCGTATCCTTCGCCACCGTAGGCGAGGCCGAGTTTCAGGCCGGTGCTCGCAGCCATGCTGTCGGCATCGTTGTAAATCTGTACTGCCAGCTCCCGGGTGGGGGCCATGATGATGGCTCTGGGTTGATTTACCAGGCGGGGCTTGGTCAGTGGATGAGTCAGTAGATAGTTGAATGTCGCCGCCAGGAAGGCAATGGTCTTGCCGGTACCTGTCTGGGCCTGACCGGCGAGGTCATGGCCTTCTACCAGCAGTGGCAGAGACAGTGCCTGGATAGGCGTACAATAATGAAATCCCTTTGCTTCCAGACCAGCCAGAACTTCGGGTTCGAGGCCCATTTGGGCGAATTTGTCGGTCGTTAAGTGTGTTTTGCTCATGGCGGTAGGTTATCAGGTTAGGCTTGCAATAATAAACAGGATCATTTCAAATAGGGCAACTATTGCCTTTATTGACATGTCAATAAAGTCTTATTTACTGACTGGAGTTGGAGATGAGTGACAAGATTGTTCAGCTGAGCGATGCCAGCTTCGAGGCAGATGTAATCAAAGCCGATGGTGCCGTTCTGGTAGACTTCTGGGCCGAATGGTGTGGTCCGTGCAAAATGATTGCCCCGATCCTGGAAGAAGTTGCCCAAGAGTACGCCGGTCGCGTGACCGTTGCCAAACTGAACATCGACCATAATTCTGATACTCCGCCCAAGTACGGCATTCGTGGTATTCCGACCCTCTTGCTGTTCAAGAATGGCGAAGTGGCAGCGACCAAGGTCGGTGCACTGTCCAAAACTCAATTGAAAGAGTTCCTGGACGGCAACCTGTAATAATCCAAGAGGAGCGCATTGCAATAATGCGCTCCTTGTGTTTTATCACCTAGACGCTCACCCCGATTGGTGCTAATTTATCGCTCGTTTGCTAACCTTTTTGCCTGACTCTTTGCTCACACATCAGCCTGGCAAATCAAATCCGATCAGCATCAATCCAGCAGACTGTCTCCTCATTTCAATCCTTGCTTACAGACTTTCACCACTATGAATCTGACTGAATTAAAGAACACTCCTGTGTCTGAGCTGGTCAAGCTCGGCGAATCCATGGGGTTGGAAAATCTGGCTCGGGCGCACAAGAAAGACATTATTTTTGCCATCCTCAAGGCGCACGCCAAGGGTGGTGAAGATATCTTTGGCGACGGTGTGCTGGAAATCCTGACCGATGGTTTTGGCTTCCTGCGCAGTGCAGACGGCTCCTACCTGGCGGGTCCTGATGACATCTATGTCTCCCCGAGCCAGATCCGCCGCTTCAACCTGCGCACCGGCGATACCATCTCCGGCAAGATCCGGCCACCGAAAGAGGGCGAACGCTACTTCGCACTGCTCAAGGTCAACGAGGTCAACTACGACCGTCCGGAAAACTCCCGCAACAAGATCCTGTTTGAAAACCTCACTCCGCTGCACGCCAACGAGCGTCTGCGCATGGAGCGTGGCAACGGTTCGACCGAAGACATCACCGCCCGCGTACTGGATCTGGCATCCCCGATCGGTAAAGGCCAGCGTGGCCTCATCGTCGCTCCGCCCAAGGCCGGTAAGACCATGCTGCTGCAGAACATCGCCCAGAGCATCGCCTACAACCACCCGGATTGTGAACTGATCGTCCTGCTGATCGACGAGCGTCCGGAAGAAGTGACCGAGATGCAGCGGATGGTGAAGGGTGAAGTGATCGCCTCCACCTTCGACGAGCCGGCCTCCCGTCACGTCCAGGTCGCCGAGATGGTGATCGAGAAGGCCAAGCGTCTGGTCGAGCACAAGAAGGACGTGGTGATCCTGCTGGACTCCATCACCCGTCTGGCCCGTGCCTACAACACCGTCATCCCGTCATCCGGCAAGGTACTGACCGGTGGTGTGGATGCCAACGCCCTGCATCGTCCGAAGCGCTTCTTCGGTGCGGCCCGTAACGTGGAAGAGGGTGGTAGCCTGACCATCATCGCCACCGCGCTGATCGATACCGGCTCCAAGATGGATGAAGTCATCTACGAAGAGTTCAAGGGTACCGGCAACATGGAACTGCACCTCTCGCGCAAGATCGCCGAGAAGCGTGTCTACCCGGCCATCGACATCACCCGCTCCGGTACTCGCAAGGAAGAGCTGCTGACCACCGGCGACGAGCTGCAGAAGATGTGGATCCTGCGCAAGATCGTCCACCCGATGGGCGAGATTGACGGCATCGAGTTCCTCATCGACAAGCTGGCGATGACCAAGACCAACGACGAGTTCTTCGACGCCATGCGGCGCCAGCAGAAGTAATCCGGTCAAGAAATGACGAAACCGCGGCCCAGGTCGCGGTTTTTGTTTATGGATTGACCGCTCGCCTGAGTACTATGGAAGGCCATTGAGGCGTTGAGTGTGTATGGCCGGGCGCAGGGATGCCGGCCATATGCCAAAGACGGCACCCCTATTTTCGATGTCACAAGGATGGAGACGTCATGACAATCCGCATCATCTTGTTGCTCGCAGCCCTGGCCGGCGCACCGCCCCAGCTGACCGCTGCCACGGCTCCTGTGCTGGTGGCCGATGAGGGGGTACCCGAGCATCTCACCTATCTCACGGATCGCTTGCAACAGGAGCAGTATGCGGCCATCGATGCGCTGCTGGATTCATTGGCCCTCGGTCAACGGGAGTACCTGCTGAGCAAGCTGCTGGCGACCCTCCTGCAACAACCGGCTCCAGCCAGTGCGGACCAGTTGGCCTGGGTGCGTGCCCAGTCGGCCAGAGTGCCCGGTTGGTTGGTCGAAAAGGGGAAGAACGGTTTTCTGGTGCAGCAGCCTGCCTATGATTTTGCCGCCCAGGCGCGCCTGTTGTTGTCGCGCTGGCAGCAGCAGACCTGGCAGGAAGAGTATCGCCAGCAACTGGCCCTCGGCCGCTTCCAGTTCAAAGCCATCTATTACCGGGCCAACCCCGAATTGGCCCAGCAGCAACAGGCGCTGCTGCAGGCCTTCGAGCAACTGCCGTTGCCAGTCTGGCTGCGAGAGGCGCGTCAGCTGGCCTCCCAGAACATCTACCTGCCCGACAACCGTCTGTTGTTGCAGCTGTTGCAGCGCACCGGTGAGCCCGGGCTCTATGCCAGATTGTGGCGCCAGCCGGTGGATCAGGATGCCCTGGCGGCGCTGCCCACCATCAACCGTTTCCATCAGGGCGTGGTGGCGAGCAGGCTGCTGATCGAGGCCAGCGCCAACCCTCAGCTGAAAGGCGCTGCCCTGCATCAGCTGGGTACCCTCTCCCCCTTGCCGGAGCAGGCGAGGAGCTATCTGCTGGCCGAACTCACCAATCGCCAGTATGGCGCCCAGGTGGTTGCCCTGTTGCTGGAGGTGGACGAGCCCCTGATGCTCTCGGCGTTGGCGAAACACCTGGGACGCCATGACATGCCCCCCATTGCACCTAGCCTGTTACCCGATTCGGGTACACCCGGTGTGACACCAGGGTTATAATGCAGCACACCCTGAATCCGGTTGGGAACCCGCATGAAATACAAGGACTTGCGTGATTTTATCGCGCAGCTGGAACAAAACGGACAACTCAGGCGCATCACGCGCGAGATAGATCCCTATCTGGAGATGACCGAAATCAGCGATCGCACCCTGCGTGCGGGGGGCCCGGCCCTGCTGTTCGAAAACCCCAAAGGCCACACCATGCCGGTGCTGACCAACCTGTTCGGCACGCCGGACAGGGTCGCCATGGGCATGGGACAGCCGGATGTGAGCGCCCTGCGTCAGGTCGGGGTGTGGCTCTCCTACCTGAAGGAGCCCGAGCCGCCCCGCGGCCTCAAGGAGCTGATGGAGAAGCTGCCTATTTTCAAGCAGGTGCTCAACATGCCGACCAAGCGTCTCTCGTCCGCCCCCTGCCAGCAGGTGGTGCTGGAGGGGGATGCGGTCGACCTGGACCAGATTCCGATCCAGCACTGCTGGCCGGGTGACGTGGCACCCCTGGTGACCTGGGGTCTGACCATCACTCGCGGCCCCTACAAGAAGCGGCAGAACCTTGGCATCTACCGCCAGCAGAAGATCGGCAAGAACAAGCTGATCATGCGCTGGCTCGATCACCGCGGCGGTGCCATCGATTTTCGTGAGTGGCAGGAGGCCCACCCGGGCGAGCGTTTCCCCGTGGTGGTGGCGCTGGGTGCCGATCCGGCGACCATACTCGGCGCGGTGACGCCGGTGCCGGATACCCTCTCCGAATACGCCTTCGCGGGGCTGCTGCGGGGCAGCCGTACCGAGGTGGTCAAGGCCATCAGCTGCGATCTGGAGGTACCCGCCAGTGCCGAGATCGTGCTGGAGGGTTATCTGGAGCCGGGCGAGATGGCACCGGAAGGGCCGTACGGGGATCACACCGGTTACTACAACGAGGTGGACGAGTTCCCCGTGTTCACTATCACCCACATCACCAAGCGCCGTGATGCCATCTATCACAGCACCTACACCGGCCGCCCGCCCGATGAACCGGCGGTGCTGGGTCTGGCGCTCAACGAGGTGTTCGTGCCGCTGTTGCAAAAGCAGTTCCCCGAGATCGTCGACTTCTACCTGCCGCCGGAGGGCTGTTCCTACCGGATGGCGGTGGTGACTATCAAGAAGCGTTACCCGGGCCACGCCAAGCGGGTGATGCTGGGGGTCTGGTCCTTCCTGCGCCAGTTCATGTACACCAAGTTCGTGGTGGTGTGTGACGACGACGTCAACGCCCGCGACTGGAAAGACGTGATCTGGGCCATCACCACCCGGATGGACCCGGCCCGCGACACCACCCTGATCGAGCACACGCCGATCGACTACCTGGACTTCGCCTCCCCGGTCTCCGGGCTCGGCTCCAAGATGGGGCTCGACGCCACCAACAAGTGGCCGGGGGAGACCAACCGCGAATGGGGTCAGCCCATCGTCCAGGACGAGGCGGTGAAGCAGAGGATCGATGCCATCTGGGATGAGTTGAATATCCTTGGATAAGAGGGAGCGGTGGCCTGACCGGCCACCGCTCCGCAAAAGAGAGATGCCATTTCGCCTGAATTGGGTATTCTCGACGGGCAAGACCAGGTCGCTGGTCACCCGTTTACAGTGAATCAATGAGCGAAAACGGGCCGAGCGAGCCCGTTACAAGGACAAGAATGCAACGTATCAAGTGCCGCGTAGAGGAACTGCGCGAATATGTCGACACCATCTGGCACGTGGCCCTGACGCCGCTGCAAGAGGTCAGTTTCAAGCCGGGCCAGTATCTGCTGGTGGTGATGAGCGATTCGGACAAGCGTCCCTTCTCCATCGCCAACTCGCCGACCCGTTCCGGCGTGCTGGAGCTGCAAATCGGTGCCACCCCCGAGAACGCCTACGCCGGCCAGGTGCTGGCCCGCATGCGCGAGCAGGGCGAGATCGAGGTTGAACTGCCGGCCGGCAAGGCCTTCCTGCGCGACGAATCTCCCCGTCCGCTGATCCTGATGGCTGGCGGCACCGGTTTCTCCTATGCCAAATCCATTCTGGAATACCTGATCGCGACCGGCAGCAAGCGTCCTGTGTTCTTCTACTGGGGCGTGCGTCAGGCGCACTGGCTCTACGAGCAGGAGCAGATGCAGCGGTGGGAGCGCGAGTATGCGCCGCTCACCTACATCCCCGTGGTGCAGGAGCCGGAAAGCGACTGGACCGGCAAGACCGGGCTGGTGCACAAGGCCATCATGGATGACTTCGTCAGCCTGCACGACTACGACATCTATGTGGCCGGTCGCTTCGAGATGGCGGGGGCCGCGCGAGAGGAGTTCAAGATCCTCGGCGCCGAGCCGGAGCGCATCTTCGGCGATGCCTACGAGTTCATCTGATATCGGGGGCCGCCAAGGCCCCTTTTTGTTGCTCCCTGTTTACTGGCTGCCGATGCTATGGGGCCTTCCCCGTTAGTTCACTGCCGCCACTCATGAACTACGGCGTGGCCTTACTCAAGCCTCGATAAAAAAACACCCCGCTTCTGGCGGGGTGTTTTGTTGCTGGGGTCCACGGCGGACCTCTTGGTGATGGACGCGATCAGTGTCCGCCGTTGGCCTTGGGCGGAATGGTCTCGTCGAATACCGGCAGCGGCTTGTGGGTGGAAGCCAGGAAGGTGTAGATCACCGGCAGCACGAACAGGGTGAACAGGGTACCGATGGCCAGCCCCGCCACGATCACGATGCCGATGCTGAAGCGCTGGGCCGCCCCTGCGCCGGTGGCGTAGAGCAGCGGGATCAAGCCCGCAATCATGGCGGCCGTAGTCATCAGGATCGGACGCAGACGTACTTTGGCGGCCTGCATGACGGCCTCCATCCGGTTCACGCCGCGCAGCAGTTGCTGCTCCTTCGCCACTTCGCAGATCAGAATGCCGTGCTTGGTAATCAGACCCACGAGGGTGATGAGGCCCACCTGGGAGTAGATGTTCATGGTGGCCAGTCCCCATGCCAGGGCGATCAGGGCGCCGCTGATGGCGAGTGGCACCGACACCATGATCACCAGCGGGTCGCGGACCGATTCGAACTGGATCGCCAGCACCAGGAAGATGATGGCCAGGGCCAGGGCGAAGGTGGCGTAGAGCGCGTTGCCCTCGGTCACGAACTGGCGGGCTTCCCCCATGAAGTCGTAGCGGTAGCCCTGGGGCAGCTTCTCTTCGGCGGTGGCCTTGAACCAGTTGATCGCATCCCCCATGGCGACGCCCGGAGCGGGTACGGCACCTATGGTAGCCGAGTTCAGCTGGTTGAAGTGGGGCAGGGCGCGGGGCTCGCCGACCACCTCGATGCTGATGAGGCTGCCGAGCGGGATCGACTTGCCATCGGCGGCGCGCACGTAATACCCCTTGATGGACTCGGGGTTGAGACGATATTTGCGCTCGACCTGCGGGATCACCTCATAGGAGCGGCCATCCAGGTCGATCCGGTTGACGTAGCCATCCGCCATCATGGTGCCCATGGTGATGCCGATGTCCTGCATGGTGATGCCGTAGGCGCCGGCCTTGTCCTTGTCGATGCGGATCTTCATGGTGGCGGAGTCGTAGTTCAGATCGAGATCCGAATAGACGAACTGGCCGTTGGCCTGAGTCGCCGCCAGCATCTCGCCGGCGATCAGGAACAGGCTCTCGAAGCTGTTCGGCGTGGTGATGACGAACTGGATCGGCAGGCCGCTGGAGGCACCCGGCAGTTCCGGGAACTGGAAGGTGGTGATGGCCATGCCGGGGATCTCCTTCACCAGGCCGGCGACCCGGTCCAGCACCTCTTTCTGGCTTGCTTCACGCTGGCTCCAGGGCACCATGGAGGCGATACCGAACGCCTGATTGGAGTTGAACACCCCGGAGAAGACCTGGGAGAAGGCGATCTCCGGCTGGTCGTCCAGGATCTTGTTCACGTCCGCCATGGTGTTTTCGATGTAGTCCAGGTTGGCGTTGGAAGGCGCCGTGCCCAGCACCGCCATGACCCCCTTGTCCTCCGACGGGGCCAGCTCGCTCGGGATGAACTTGAACAGCAGCGGCAGGCTGGCGAACACGATGACGGCGAATACCACCACCACGAGACGCTTTTGCATCACGGCGTGCAGCATGCTGTCGTAACGGTCGGTCATGCGGTCGAGCAGGTGGTGCACCTTGCTCTCGAACTTGCCCGG
The DNA here is from genome assembly GCF_041402525.1 of Aeromonas sp. S18(2024). NCBI lineage: Bacteria > Pseudomonadati > Pseudomonadota > Gammaproteobacteria > Aeromonadales > Aeromonadaceae > Aeromonas > Aeromonas sp. S18(2024). Next base: position 26,060 of record NZ_JBGLQV010000016.1, read on the forward strand.
CTGCTCGTTGGCCTTGAGCATCTTGGCGCACATCATGGGCGACAGGGTCAGGGCGATGATGCCCGAGACGAACACGGCGCCCGCCAGGGTCAGGGCAAACTCCTTGAACAGGGAGCCGGTAATGCCCCCCATCAGGGCGATCGGCGCATACACGGCCGCCAGGGTGACCGTCATGGCGATGACGGGCACGGCGATCTCGCGAGTACCTATGATGGCGGCGCGAAACGGCTCCTCCCCCTCCTTGATGTGGCGATCCACGTTCTCCAGCACCACGATGGCATCGTCCACCACCAGGCCGATGGCCAGTACCATGGCCAGCAGGGTCATCAGGTTGATGGAGAAACCGAACATGTCCATCACCATCACCACGCCGATGAGACTCAGGGGGATGGTGATGATGGGGATGATGACCGCCCGGAACGAACCGAGGAACAGGGTGATCACCACCAGTACGATGGCGGCCGCCTCCAGAATGGTCTTGATCACCTCGCTGATGGATTCGTTGATGGCGATGGTGGAGTCATACAGCACGTCGGCCTGCAGGGTGCTCGGCATGTTGCGCTTCAGGCTCGGCAGCAGCTCCAGCACATCGTGGGCGATGTTGATGGGGTTGGCGGTCGGGGCGGCGTTGACCGCCATGACCACGGCCTCGCGGCCGTTGGCGCTGGCGCGGTAGATGTCGTGGCTCTTCTCCAGGGTCACCTTGGCGATGTCGGAGAGGCGGATCACCTTGCTGTCGCGGGTCGCAACCACCAGCCGCTTGAGCTCGTCCGTATCGCTCACCTGGGTCTCGGCATTGCCGTTGAACAGGGTGAAGTAGCCGGTGGCCTGGCCGGTGGCTGACTGATAGTTGTTGCTGTTGAGCACAGTCATCACGTCGCTGGCGGTCAGGTTGAAAGCCGCCATCTTGGCCGGATCCAGCCACACCCGCAGGGCAAACTCGACGCCGCCATACAGATCCACCTTGGAGACGCCCCCCACGGTAAACAGCTGCGGCTTGATGACCCGCTCCAGATAGTCGGTGATCTGGCTGGAGTTGAGCTCCGGGCTGGTGAAGCCGAGGTAGAGCACTGCCGTGGTGGAGCCGGTGGAGGAGGTGACCGAGGGGTCTTCCGCCTCTTTCGGCAACTGGGAGCGCACCGAGTTGACCTTGGCCAGGATGTCGGACAGCGCGGCGTTAGGGTCGGTGTTGAGCTTCATGTAGGCGGTGATGGTGGAGCTGCCCAGCTGGCTGGAGGAGGTCATGAAGTCGATGTTGTCGGCTTGCGCGACCGCCTGTTCGAGCGGCTGGGTAATGAACCCCTGGATCAGGTCGGCACCGGCGCCATAGTAGCTGGTGCTGACGGTGATCACCGTATTGGTCACCTCGGGGTATTCCCGTACCTGCATCTTGAAGATGGCCTGAAAGCCCAGCAGGGCGATCAGAAAGCTGAGCGAGATCGCCAGCACAGGCCGTTTGATGAAAATATCAGTAAATCGCATCGCTGATCTCCGCGCTTACAGCATCGGGGTTTGTGCCGGGACGGCCAGGGCATCGTTTTGGACCACGCGCACCCTGGTGTCGTTGCTCAGGCGTACCTGGCCGGAGAGCACGATTTCGTCGCCAGCCTGGATGCCGGAGAGCACGTGCACGTCGTTGCCGCGACGCTCGCCCGCCTTGACCACCACCTGCTTGGCTCGTTTGACCTTCACCTTGTTGCCATCCTTGTCGGTCTCCTCGCTCTCCTTGATCACGTAGATGTTCTGACCGTAGAGGGTGAAGGAGATGGCGGTCTGCGGGATCACGATCTGATCTTTCACCGTGGGCAGAATGATGCTGGCGCGGGCAAACATGCCGGAGCGCAGCTGGCCATCGTTGTTCGGGATGTCCGCCTGGACCTGGATCAGGCCGCTCTGGAAGTTGACGGCGGGCTCGATGGCGGAGATATGGCCATCAAACCGGGTCTGGGGGTAGGCATCCACCTTGATTTCGATGGGCTGGCCCAGGGTGATCTTGGAGATGTCAGTCTGGGGCACGGTGAAGCGCAGGCGCATCACGCTGGTATCTTCCAGCCGCACGATATCTGTGCCCGGTTGCAGATACTGGCCGAGGAAGACGTTGCGCAGGCCGACCATGCCGCTGAAGGGGGCACGCACCTCGCGCCGGGCTATGGTAGCCTTCAGGCTCTCGATGTCGGCCTCCAGCGAGCGATAGGCTGCTTCGGCCTCATCCAGCTGCTCCTTGGAGATGGAGCTGGTCTTGTAGAGGTTCTGGAAGCGATCGAACTTGGCCTTCGCAGCCGGCAGCTTGGCCTGGGAGGCGCGTAGATTGGCTTTTTCCACACTGGAGTCCAGGCTCAGCAGCAGCTGATCTGCCTTGACCGGCTTGCCCGATTCGAAGCTGATGGCATCTATGGTGCCCGCCAGCTCGGTGGAGAGAGTGACCCCCTGATTGGGCTCGATGAAGCCGATGGCTTCGATAGTGGGCACCCAGTCCTGTGCCTTGGTGACCATGGAAGTCACCGGGAACTCGGGCTCCGGCCGGTTGGCCAGATAGTCGGCAATCATCTTCTGCTTGAACACATTGAAGCCGATCACGCTGCCAAACAGGGCAATCGCGATCAGCAACATAATGGCCATCCATTTTTTCATGAACAGGCTCCTGAGGTGGAAATGTGGGGGGATAAAATGGCATTCCAGCTGGCACGAATGGCAGTCTCCAACTGCACCTCGGTCAGCGTAAAGTGGTGAACCCTGCATTGCAGGGCCAGATGCATGACACAATCCAGGCTCAACACCTGCAGTGCCCGTATGGGTAAATCCACAAACAGCTTCTGCTCAACGCCCCGGGCAAAAAAACTGTCCAGTGGCCCCCATGCAGCCAGCATGACCGGCTCGGTTTCCAGTGCGGCTCCCAAAGGAGAGCTTTCATACTGCAATTTGCATTTGATGGCGTTGGGGTCGTTGACAAAGATGGCGTGGATATTTCGCCATATCTTTTGAAACTGCTCAAATGAAACCCTTTCAACATCCACATCGGCCATCACCATGGGGACGCACTGCAATATGGTGTGCTGATAAAGTTGCCGGATCAGGTCATCCTTGTCGCTGAAGTAGCGGTAGATGGTGCCGGTCGCCACATTGGCTTTTTTGGCTACCTCGGCGATCGACAGGCCGTGAAAACCCCGTTCACCCAGCACTTCATGGGCTGCGTTGAAGATGCTCTCTTTTTTGTCCTGGTTTTTATCCTGACTCATCGGCATCACCTTATGAATGAACGTTCATTCATTCTAGATGGGCCTTAAACCAAGTCAAGGCAGCAAACCGATTCGTATTGGCTACACGGGGGTTGAAGCCGAAAAATATCCCAGTCCGGTGGAATATCTCGTCACAGACGCTAAAAAAGTGCTCAATGTGTTTGAAAAAACAACGGTTGATTCAGCAAAAGAAAAAAAGTGTAGACAAGCATGCCCCCCATCATTAATATCGTGCCCCGTTCGACAGCGTAGCGCCCGTAGCTCAGCTGGATAGAGCGCTGCCCTCCGGAGGCAGAGGTCACAGGTTCGAATCCTGTCGGGCGCACCATCAAAAGTGCGCCGGTTAAACGGGCGGTGTTGTGGAACGAAAACAGCTGTGGTGGCTGTAGCTCAGTTGGTAGAGTCCCGGATTGTGATTCCGGTTGTCGTGGGTTCGAGCCCCATCAGCCACCCCATTTTACAGCTTGTCAGGTACGCGAAGGTGGCGGAATTGGTAGACGCGCTAGCTTCAGGTGTTAGTGCCCCCCGGGTGTGAGGGTTCGAGTCCCTCTCTTCGCACCATACTTGCTGTATAACGAGGATGACCTTTTGGTCGTCTTTGTGTTTTTGAAAAACACTATTTTTAAAATAGTCTCGGTGATTAGCGCAGCCCGGTAGCGCATCTGGTTTGGGACCAGAGGGTCAAAGGTTCGAATCCTTTATCACCGACCAATTTCAGAAAAACCTCGCTTAGGCGAGGTTTTTTGCTTTCCGGTGTCGCCATTTCCTGCCTTTTCCCCGTCACGTCTGTTTACATTTTTGCTGGTTTCTCCCAACCCGGCTTCGCGTATGCTGAGCGCAGATCCGCAGCAAGCGGGCATCATGGATCACATTTCAGGCAGATACCTCATATGCACCCTAATTCCGTTCGCGTCAGTATGCTGGCGCTGGTTGCCGTGGTGATCAGCGGCTGTTCGTACAAGCCCACGCCAGACGATCTCCTGATGGGCTCTGCACCGATGCAGCGCACCGATATCACATCCGCTTTGGTGACCAGTGCAGGCTTCTGCGTGACCCTGAGTGGCCAGCAGCTGCTTACCCAACCCTGTGACGAGAGCGCCAATCAGCAGTTCAGCTGGGATGCCGGTGCGCTGGAGTTGGCCCGGGGCTGTCTGGTCGCCAGTGGCCGGAGCGAACTGGCCGTGGCCGAGTGCCAGGAGACGAGCTATCAATGGCAGTGGCAGGGGGATCGCCTGTTCAATCGGCAGGCCGCGCTCTGCCTGGATGTGGCAGGACGTCGTCACAAGCCGGGTACTCCGCTGCGCTTGGCGGAGTGCTTTGGCGGGGCCAACCAGAGTTTCGAGTGGAAGCGTGAAGAGAGTCTGCTGGAGCAGCTGGAGTTGAAAAGCCTCATCCGTTGAGGCTTTTCGTCCATTCGAGGTGACTTGAACTCAGTGTGAGTGGCTGACAGCGACCGTGGCGGGGGCCGCCGGTACGGGTTGATGGGCGACGCCGCTCAGGGAGACCAGACGGCAGACATCCTCATGGCCAGCCCCCTCAAGGGAGTCGAGGCGGCTAATCAGCAGGGAGTGGATGCCATCCAGCTGATCGGCCTGTTGCAGGGCCGCGATCAGGTGCTCGTGATGGGGCTGGGGAGCATTTTCCTGAAAGAAAATCGGCGTGACCCCACGCAGTATGGTCATCTGGTTGAGCAGCTGCGGATTGTCCGACAGGGCCCAGATCGGGTTGTGAAGACCCCCGCGCGAGATGGCGATCACCGCCTCTCCCTGATTGGTCAACACGGCGATGCCGCAGGAGCGATCCTGACTGAAGGCGGAGGTCATGGCGGCCAGCGCCATGCAGCGGCCCGAGTGGTCGGCCTGGCTGCTCTCCCGGCGCCAGCGTGGCTGTATGGGTTCCATCTCCTGCTCGGCACCCAGCGCGATGCGCGCCATGGCCTCGACCGCCTCGACCGGGTAGAGTCCCGCCGCCGATTCGGCCGACAGCATCACGGCATCTGTGCCATCCATGACCGCATTGGCCACGTCCAGCACCTCGGCGCGGGTCGGCATGGGGTTGCCGATCATGGACTCCATCATCTGGGTAGCGGTGATGACGGGGCGACCCAGGGCGCGGCAGCGCTTGATCAGCTTCTTCTGTACCCCTGGCAGGCGGGCATCTCCTATCTCCACCCCCAGATCGCCACGGGCGACCATGATGATGTCGGAAGCCTGGATGATCTCGTCCATGGCTTCGACGGATGCCACTACCTCGGCCCGTTCCACCTTGGCGACGATGGCCGCCTTGCTGCCGGTGGCGCGAATGAGGGTTCTTGCCTCTTCGAGGTCAGCGGCGCTGCGGGGGAAGGAGACGGCCACGAAGTCCGCTTCCAGCTGGCGCGCGGTAAGGATATCTTCCTTGTCCTTGGTGGTCAGGGCCGGGGCGCTCAGGCCACCACCCAGTACGTTGATGCCCTTGCGGTTGGAGAGGATGCCGCCTACCAGCACGCGGGTCACGACCTGTTCCCCTTCCACCCGTTCGACATGCAGCTGGATGCGGCCATCGTCCAGCAGCAGGGTGTTGCCTGCCTGCACTTCATGGACCAGCGCCGGGTAGTCGGTACCGACCCGATATTGGTCGCCCTGATGGCTGCCGAGGCCGGCATCGATCACGAAGGAATCACCGATCTGCAGCCGGATGCTGTCATCGGCAAAGCAGGCGATGCGGATCTTGGGGCCTTGCAGGTCGGCCAGAATGCCGACATGGGTGTTGAGGCGGGCGGCGGTGGCGCGGATCCGCGTGGCCAGCGCCAGGTGCTGCTCCGCAGTGCCGTGGGAAAAGTTCAGCCGAAAGACGTTGGCTCCCGCCAGTATCAGCTTCTCCACCATGGCTTCCGATGAGCTGGCGGGGCCCAGAGTGGCAACAATTTTGGTCTTGCGCATGGGTTACTCCTGTTGCGACGACGTGAAAAAGGGTGGTCACCGGACCACCCTTTTTATGGGCAAATATCAGTAGTTGACGACTTTCTTGGCGTTCCACACCGTCATGGCGAGCAGCATGGAGACCACGGAGGCACCCAGCCAGAAGTATTGGGCGTTGCTGAAGTCGTAGCGGGTCACGCCGTCGATCACGTCGGTCTTGATCAGCGCGGAGGAGACCAGTTCCTGAATGGAGGCGGCGATGTAGGAGCACAGGCCGATGAAGCCTTTCACCGCACCGACCGCAGTCTTGGGCATCAGGTCACAGGCGGTCAGACCGGCCAGGAACACCACCAGACCACCGATGGCATAACCGATCAGGGCGAGGGCGACGGCATCCATCATGCGGCTCTGCGGGCCCCAGAACATCAGGCACATACCGGCGATGTTGGCCAATCCGTACAGCAGGGTAGGGATGTGGCGGTTGGCGTTGAACACCTTGTCAGAGATGATCCCGGCCAGGATGGCACCGAGGAAACCGGCGATGGGGTAGGCCGACATGGCGAAACCGGCATCGATCAGGCTGTAGCCCTTCTGCTCCTGCAGATAGAGCACGGCCCAGGAGCTCATGGCGTAGCGGGACATGTACATGCAGGCACAGGCGGCGGCGATGAGCCACACGGTGGGCTGCTTGAGCACGAACAGCTGGGCACGGCGAATTTCGGCCGGCTCCACTTTCTTGGAGATCTCCGGTTCTTCACCAAAGGCAACGGCAGGTTCCGGCAGGCCGTAGGTCTGCGGACGATCTTTCAGCACCAGGTACATGCACAGGGCGGCGATCAGGGAGGCGATACCGGCGCCGATGAAGCCGGCTTTCCAGCCGAAGTAGCTGACGATGGTGGCGGTCAGGATCCAGGAGATGCCTTCACCGATGTTACGCGAGCCGCCCCAGACCGAGTAGACAGAGCCCCGTTGCTTGGGCGAGAACCACTGGAAGATGGAGACGCAGGACGGCGCTGAGCCGACGGACTGGAACCAGCCGTTCAGACCCCACATCAGCACCAGGAAGAAGGTGGCGGTGTTCATGCCCATCAGGATGGTACAGATGGACGACAGGCCGAGGGCCACCGACATGAAGCGGCCGATGTTGGCGTAGTCGGACAGGAAGCCGTTGGAGAACTTGCCGACGGCGTAGGTGAACAGGAAGGCAGAACCGATGACGCCCAGCTCTTCCAGAGTGACCACGCCGGAGTCCAGCATGGGCTTCTTGACTACGTTAAGGCTCATACGAACTACGTAGAACATGGCGTAACCGAGTACCAGGCCCAGGAAGACCTGCCATTGGTACTTGCGGTAAATCGAGCGAATTTTATCTGGCGAGGCATCCATGACCGGTAGGTCTGCTCGCGTCTTGAAGAAGTTGAACATGGTGTTCTCCGTTTCTATTTTGGCAGCATGGTTTCAGAGGAAGCTCTGATCACGGATGCCATGATATGAAGGGAGAAATTAAGGCGGCAAAAAGTCGGAAATGAGTCACTTATGACTCGAGCGAGGGAAAACCATGAGTCAGAAATGGCATATTCTGACTGTCCTATTGATAAGCGATGAATAACAATAGTCATATCACCAGAGAGATATGAGTCAGAATTGGCTCATCCCCTCTCTAATAAAAATAATGTGAACTACCAATTATTAGATGTACCGCACATAATCCGTTTTTGATAGTGAGCAGAACGACCCCCATGTCTCTATTTTTTCGACTGCTACCTGTGAGTCTGGTGGCTATTTTGTTGCCCTTTGGCGCCCCTCAGGCCGGGTCACTGACCGTGCTCACCTCTTTTTCGGAGACGCCGGTCAAATCGGTAATAGACGGATTCGTTCAGCAATATCCCGGGATCCGGGTCGAGGTTATTTATCGGCGAACCATCCCCTCTTTGCGCTTATTAACGGAAGCAGAGGCGCCGTCGGTCGATATTATCATGTCATCGTCACCGACATTTTTTAACACCCTCGATAAAGAAGGTTTACTGGCTCCCTTGCCAACGGCCACCATTCCACCAGACTGGTTGAGTCCCCATACCCTGGGATTAAGCAACAAGGTGGCGGTGGTGGGATATTCCAGCAGCGGCATCATGTATAACCGTCACTATCTGGCCAAATATCAATTGCCACAACCCGGCAGCTGGCAGCAGCTGGCGTCGCCGGTGTTCATGGGTCATGTCATGATGAGTTCTCCCTCCCAGTCCGGCACCACCCACATGATGGTGGAGAGCATACTGCAACAATATGGCTGGGATCGGGGCTGGGCCCTGCTGATGCGCCTTGGCAGCAACCTCTCCGCCATCACGGCGCGCAGCTTCGGGGTGAGTGACGGTATCGCCCGAGGTCTGGCGGGAGCCGGCCCGGTGATCGACAGCTATGCCCTCAACAGCCAGGCACTCTTCAAGCACATCGGCTTCAGCACCATGGCGGATTCGGTGATCCTGCCGACCTACCTCGGGGTGCCCCGCAGCACGGACAATCCGGGGAACGGAGCCCTGTTTATCCAGTACCTGCTCTCCGACAAGGGGCAGGCGATCATCGGCACCCCCGGCATGGCCAAGGCGACCCTGAGTCAGCCCGAGTTGGCCAGGCAGACCCATTACGTGACCGACAAGGCGTTGCTCTACCGGCGAGCGGGTCTGCTCAAGGCCCTGTTCGAACAGACCATCACCCAGCAGTTGCCCAAACTGAAGATGACCTGGCGGGGGATCAACGGGGCGGACACCCGAAACGATCCCGAACGGATCAAGCTGGTCGAGCAGGCGAAGGTGCTGGCGAGTACGCCGCCGCTAAGCGAGCAGGAGGCCAGGGATCCGGCGCTGCTGGCGCTGTTTGACGGCATGTACGAGCGGGATCAGAGCAACCCCCGGGCCGAGCGCGTGATGCACCAGTGGCGCCAGACGACGGAGGCGCGGCTGAACGAAGCGCAGCGGCTAGTCGAACAGGCCAGCAAGCCATGAGTCGCCTGGGGCGCAGCCTGCGTCTGCCGAGCAGCCTTGGACGGCGCCTGATCCTCGCCTTTCTGGCCATCACGACCCTGACCGGGATCATGGGGATGGCGGCCTACATGGTGTGGGATCGGCTGGGGCAGCAGGTCAACCAGATCGTCAGGGAGAGCCTGCCCGCCATCGGCAGCGCCTACCAGCTGGAGCGGGCCAGTTCCCGTCTGCTGTTGCTGCTGGCGCAGTTGCGGGATACCCGGGACCCGGTGCAGTACAAGCGACTCTCCCTCTCGGTCTCCACCACACTGCAGGATATCCAGAATGCCTACCTGCTGGGGTCGCAGGATGATGACGAGGCGCTCTCCCAGCAGCGGGCGTTCGAGGAGCTGAGTGCTCTGGTGGCGGATCACGCCCGCTACCTGAAGCAGCAAATCGTCCATGCCGAAACCCTGCAGCAGTTGCAAAAGCGCAGCAACTGGCTGCATCAGGATCTGGTGGATGATGTGGCTCCCCTGCTGCAGGAGGTGGAGTGGCACCTGACCAGCATGGTGAACAGTTCCGACGACATGAGTGAATTTGGCAACGTCATCAAGGAGTTCTCCGCCCTGCAGGATCTCACCTTCAAGGAGAACGAGCTGCAGGCGCTGGTCAATGAGGTGATCGACCAGCGCTACCAGCAGGATCTGGAGAGCGCCTTCCTGTTCATCGGTTACAAGATCGACGAGATGGACGAACTGACTTCCCGGCTGGCCGAGTACCCCTCTACCGTCAGCTATCGCCAGATCCTGCAGGATATCGTCACCCTGGTGAAACCGAATGGCCAGCTGCACCGGTTGTTGCAAGCCGACGCCCTGACCCATCAGCGGCTGATGGCCTTGCGTCCCAAGCTGGATGATGCCGTCTCGCGTTATCACCGGAAGGTCAGCCAGACGGTGAGCGAGGCGAACCGCTCTCTCCACGTGCTCGGCAACAACAGCAGCCAGATGGTGGCGACCGGCAAGCTGGTGATCCTGGTGGTGCTGGCCCTCGCCATCCTGCTCAGCATCTTCGTGCTGGTGGTGCTGATCGGGCGGCGGCTGATCGGGCGGCTCGATGTGCTGGGCCAGGATCTGGCCCGGGTCGCGGCCGGCAAGATGGATGTGCCGATCCAGACCAGCGGACGGGACGAGATTGGCCAGCTGGGGGAGAACCTGCGCCACTTCTGCCAGCAGCTGCAGCAGATGGAGCGCTCCAACGCCCTGAACCTCATCAACAACACCCAGGCCTGCCTCATCACCTGTTATCCGGACGGCACCATAGAATCGGTCAACCCGAGCGCCTTGACCCTGTTCAGGCAGGCGACTATCAGCCCAGATCTGCCGTTGTGGCAAGTCTTCCCCGAGGAGGCCGGCGCCGTGCTGGCCAGCCAGTTTGAGCCTGATCAGCCGCTGCACCGGTTGGGTCACAGTGAATGCACCGTGGCCACAGGGCCCCACGACGAGCCGCGCTTCCTGCACTTCAACCTGCGCCGCTTCGAGCAGGGACGCGGTTATCGCTTCATCATCACGGTCACCGACGTGACCCGTCAGGAGCTGACCGCCAGGGAGCTGGGCCAGCTGGTGGAGGAGCGCACCCGCGAGCTGACCGAGAACAACCGCCTGCTGGCGGCGGAGGTAGTGCAGCGCCAGCAGGCCCAGCGTAATCTGCTGCAGACCCAGGATGAGCTGATCCAGGCGGCCAAGATGGCGGTGGTGGGGCAGGCGATGACCAGCCTGGCTCACGAGCTCAACCAGCCCCTGTCGGCCATGATGACGTATCTTTACACCAGCCGTACCGCCCTCGGAGCCGGAGAGTTCCAGCTGCTGGACAAGGATCTCGGCAAGATAGAGATGCTGGGCCAACGCATGAGCCGCATCATCAATGCCCTGCGCAACTTTGCCCGCAAGTCGCCGACCGAGGAGACCCGGGTTCGGCTCGATCTCGGGGAGCTGGCGGATCAGGCGCTGCTGCTGCTGGAGACCCGGGCCAAGCGGGATGGTTGTACCCTGAACAATGAGCTGCCCGCCGGGCTCTGGATCGAGGCCGATCCCGTGCTGGTGGAGCAGGTGCTGGTCAATCTGCTGGTCAACGGCATGGATGCCATCGCCGGGCGGGATATCCGCGAAATCCGTCTGTTGCTGCTGGAGCAGAATGGCAGCCAGCTGAAGATCGGGATCGCCGACAGCGGCGCCGGTTTTGGCGAGGCCATACTGCCCAGGCTGTTTACCCCCTTCACCACTTCCAAGGAGGTGGGGCTGGGCCTGGGGCTGACCATCTGTCGCTCCCTGCTGGCCCGCTGTGATGCCGGGATCTTGCTGGGCTCTGCCTTAGGGGGAGGGGCCATGGTGATCCTGGAGTTTGGCGAGCCCCCGTCGGCCCGGTCGCAGGAGGGCGCCGAATCCAACGCGTATTTGAATGAGGAGAAGTCAGTCGATGTTGTTACCCCGTAGCCGCCCGGCCAACGTGTTGTTGGTGGATGACGATGAGGACGTGCTGGAGTCCTATTGTCACCTGCTGAGGCTTTCCGGCTATCAGCCCAAGGCGACCACCTCCCCCCACGAGGCGCTGGAACTGCTGGCCAGCCAGTGGCCCGGTGTGGTGGTTTCCGATATTTACATGCCCGCCATGAATGGCATGGAGCTGTTGACCCGGGTTCACGAGATAGATGCCGAGATCCCGGTCATCATGATCACCGGCCATGGCGACATCCCCCTGGCGGTGAAGGCGGTGAAGCAGGGGGCGTTCGACTTCCTGGAGAAACCGCTCAACCCGCAGGCCCTGCTGGGGCTGCTGGAGCGGGCTTGCAAGCAGCGCAGCGAGGTACTGGCGCGACGCAACGAGATCCAGGAGACGATCGACGACGAGCTGATCGGCACCAGCCCGCAGATCGTCGCCATCCGCAACCAGATCAACCAGCTGGCGCAGACCGACAAGGATCTGATGCTGGAGGGGCCGGCCGGCTCGGGACGCCACACCCTGGCGTTGTTGCTGCACAAGATCAGCGCCCGCCGGGAACAGGCCTTCCACCTGCACGACTGCGCATCGGCAAGTTCGCTGGCCGAAGTGCAGGAGAGCCTGGCGCAGGCCGAACAGGGGACTCTGGTACTGCAATCGCCGGCCCGGCTGACGGCCGAGTGCCAGCGCTGGCTCGGCAACCATCTGCTGGAGCAGGAACGCAGGGGGGGCAAGTCGCTGCGCACCATAGCGTTGTTCGAGGAGTCACCGGAAGGGCTGGTGGAACAGCAGCAGCTTATGCCCGAGCTCTACTACTTCCTCTCCCAGGTGCGGCTCAAACTGCCCCGCCTGGTGGAGCGCAGCTGCGACATCATCCCCCTGTTTCGCGCCTTCCTGCGCCAGGGATGCAAGCGGATTGGCAAGCCGGTGCCGGCGGTGGACCGCGCCTATCTGGAGACCCTCAAGCGTCACCAGTGGCCAGGTAACCTGAGGGAGCTTCGCAACGTAGCCGAGCTCTATGCGGTGGGTATCGTCAAGCTGGCCGGCGTAGAGCGGGCCATGCCGCTCGCCAATGCCAAGGAGCCGCTGGACGATCTGGTGGAAGAGTTTGAGCGGCGAGTGATCGAGGATACCCTGTTCCTGTTCTCCGGCCGGGTGACCGAGGCAGCCCAGTACCTCGGCATCCCGCGCAAGAAGCTCTATCTGCGCATGAAGAAGCACAATCTCGACAAGGATCAGTTCAAGCCCGCCGGCTGACCCCTCAGAGCTTGAATTGCTGCACCCGGGTGGCCAGTTGCCGGCTCTGAGACTCCAGCTGGCCACAGGTCTGGCGAATGCTCTCCAGATTCTCCAGCATGGCGCGACCATTGCCCGCGACGACGCTCAGGTTGTGGTTGATTTCGGTGCTGACGCCGCTCTGTTCATGGGCGGCGTCCCTTATCTGGCCGTTCATCTCGTTGATGATGGTGATCGCATGGGTCATTTGACCCAGGCTCTCCCGGGTCTGGTGGGCCTGGGCGACAGCCTGGGTGCCGCTGTGGCTGCTGGCCCCCATCTTCTGCACCGCCTCCTGGCTGCCCTGCTGCAACCGCTCGATCATCTGCTGGATTTCACCCGTGCTATGTTGGGTCTTGCTGGCCAGGGTGCGCACCTCGTCGGCTACCACGGCGAAACCGCGCCCCTGCTCTCCGGCCCGGGCCGCTTCGATGGCGGCGTTGAGTGCCAGCAGGTTGGTCTGATCGGCGATGCCGCGGATCACCTCCAGCACGGAAGAGATGTGTCCGACATCCTGCTCCAGCCGCTGGATCCCCTGCTCCGACACGTGAATGTCCCGCGCCAGTGCCTCCATCGCCGTGACTGTATTCATCAGATCTGTCGTGGCGCTCTGTACCTGGCTGGCCGCCTCGGCCGAGGCGTTCTCGGTCTGGCTGGCGTGCGCCACCATGAGGGCGCTGGTGGCACTCTGCTCCTCCACGGCGGCGGCAATCTGATCGCTCTGGCGCTGCTGCTCCTCGGCGTTGGTCACCATCCCCTCCATCAGGGAGTACAGTTGGCGTGATGCCGATTGCACCGTGCTGGCGGTCTGGCTGACGTCGCTGACGATCCTGTGAACCTGATCGATGAAGCGATTGAAGGTGGCGCCGAGGGTGCCAATCTCGTCGCGGGAGGTGATGGTGATACGACGGGTAAGATCACCTTCGCCCTGGGCAATATCTTCAAGGGCCTGTTGCATCTGGTTGAGGGGCTTGAGGGTTAGCCGGGTGACAACCCAGGTGAGCGCCAGGGCCAGCGCAATGGCGATCAGGGTGCCCAGGCTCAGAACCTGCTGGGCGTGCTGGCTCGAATCCTGAACCTCCAGTCTGAGCTCCTGCTGGGACTGCTCGATGGCATCCTTGAGCTGGTTGAGCTGCTGACGGATGGAGGTGAACTGCTGCTGCGAGGCCTGGAACTGGCTGGAGAGCAGATGGCTGCTCTCGTGGGGATCGGCAAAGACGGCCTGATAGTGGGCGAGCCAGTCGTCAAATTCTCCCAGCATCAGGTCCAGCGTGGCCTGGTGCTGCTTGCCGATGAGGCCCGCATCGATCAGGGTCTGCACCTGGCTCATCCTGTCTCTCGCCTTGTTGCCATTATCAAGAAACTCCGCCTTCTGGTGCGCCACGTTGTCGGTGGTGAGGCCACCCACGATGAGCCCCTGACCTGCGGCAATGACCTGATAGAGATCGCGATAGGCATCTTCCAGTGAATTTTGCACCGGCAGTATCTGCTCGACGACGGTGCGGTTGACCCGCTGCTGCTCGGTGAAACTGGTGTAGGCGACGGAGACCACGCTGGACATGATGGTCAGCACTATCACCACGGGCAGACGGGTTTTGGTCGTGAGGGACAAGCGATTGAGAAGTGTCATGACGGTGAGTCTCGCAAGGGGAGATGAATGACGTTCCATTATCGGGCTTCGGATGTGTCAGGGGTTCAGACGAGGATCACGCTATCGGGTGGGATCAGGAAAAAATTGAGTTATTACCGGCACATAATCGAGTGCAGCCAATGCCGATAAGAGCGAAACTGTTCAGGGAATGAACAGGGAATTCAATTCTGCCGGCCAAGGGGGTGCATCATGAGATGTCCGAGGTGTCTGAAAGAGGGGGTTGATAAGGCATTGGATGAACGGGTGGGGCGGGCCTGTGCCATGGGATTCGGCGCCGCAGGCGGCTTTGCCTGTGCTGCCAGCTTCGCCAAGGTGGGAGCCGGCATGGGGGCCGCTCTGGGGGGGATTGGTGTGCCTCTCGGCGCCATCGCCGGTGCGCTGGGTGGCGCCCTGCTGGGTGGGGCGACCGGCGGTGGGGCGGGGTTATGGCTTGGCCGCACCCTGGACCGCCAAATCTCCCGGCAATATCGCTGCCAGGGGTGCGGTCACAGTTTCGAGCGTTGACAGGCGAGCACATGGATACCACCTGGTGTGGTATCCATGGCTAAGGGATCAGGCCGCGTTGACCTTCTCGAGGGCGAACAGCTGCTCCAGATAGACGGCGACGCCATCTTCATCGGAGCTCAGGGTCTGCTCGTGATTCGCCAGTGCCAGTTTGAGACGGTCATGGGCGTTGCCCATTACCACGCCGCGACCCACCATGCTCAGCATCTCGAAGTCGTTCATGCCATCGCCGAAGGCCACGGCTTGGGACATCTCCAGCCCGTGCTGTTCCAGCACGGCGCGCACCGCATTGCCCTTGTGCACCCCGGCGTGCATCACCTCGAGACAATCCGGCAGGGAGAAGGTGACGTTGAGTCGATCACCATATTGCTGGTTCAGGCGCGCCTCTATTTTCAGCAGCTTCTCGTGCTCACCGATGTAGAACACCTTGTTGATCTTGTCCATCGGGTGGCTGGCGAGATCGGTCAGGCGGTAGGTGAAGCCGGAGTCGTGATGGAATTGCAGCAGCCAGGGCAGCTCCTCTTCCACCAGCCACTCGTCGCCATAGTAGACATTGAGGTGGATGGAGGGATCCCGCTCCAGCGCGATCAGCTCTGCCGCTACCGTATCCGGCAGCGCCTGGTTGTAGACCAGCTGATCCTGCTTGTCGTGCACGACGGCGCCATTGGAGGTGATGAGGTAGATGTCCAGCCCCAGGGTATCGCGGATGCTGCGCACATCCACATGGTGCCGGCCGGTGGCCACCACGAACTTCACGCCCTGTTCCACCAGACGGTGCAGGGTGTCACGGGTGCGGGGGGAGATCTGGTGCTGCTTGTTGAGCAGGGTGCCATCGAGATCGGATACAACTACCTTGAACATCATTACCTCACCATCTATTGAACGCTGGCGCAGTGTACCCCAGCGTCGTGTGTCACCCCATTTCTTTTGGGATCCAAAAAATAACCAGTTTTAGTAGCGCGCGAAGAAGGACAGAGTCGCATTGAGCGCTGCCTGACGCTGGGGATCCGCCTCGATGAAGAGCTCGTGCCAGGCGCCCTCGATGCGTAGCGGCTTGCCCCCTTCACAGTTGGCCCTGGTGCAGAAGGCCTCCTGGGCGGCATTGTCTACCACGCTGTCCTCACCGGCCTGCAGCAGCAGCAGTGGCGTCTTGATGGCGCCGGCATCGGCGATTGCCGCATCCGCCCCGGTAATACCCTGATGGATCCAGTGGGCGGTGGCCCCGCCCAGCTTGACCTTGGGGTGCTGCTCGTAGATCTGGCGGAAGGCCTGATAGCGCGCCGTGCTGTGGGTCAGTTCGTTGTCGGCGAAGCCCTGATCCTGATAGGGCCCCTGGCCCGGGCCGTAGGGGGGCTCGCCAAACCAGCCCCCCAGGGTCGCCATGGTGGCCGTCACCCCCTTGGCCAGCCACTTGGGCAGGCCGCCGAGGTTGATGCCCATCATGGGGGAGGAGAGCACGGCGGCCTGAATGTCGTCAGGCCAGCGCTCCAGATAGCGGGCCGAGATGGCGCCCCCCATGGAGTGGGCCAGCAGGAACAGGCTGGCAGGCTTGTCCGCCAGGATCACCTCGTCGTGAAATTGCTTGAGATCCAGCACATAGTCGTCGAACTGGTCGACATATCCCTTGTCTGTGTCAACCAGCATGCGTCCGGACATCCCCTGGCCGCGATGGTCGATGAGGTAGAGGCTGTAGCCCTGGCGCCACAGATCCCAGGCCAGCTCCTGATACTTGAGGTAGCTCTCGACCCGGCCGTTGACGATGAGGATGGCGCGATCGACCTTAGGCTGACGCAGGGCCGCATAGCGGATGCTGATCCCTTCCTTGCCCTTGAACTCCCCTTCCACCGCATGCTCGCGCCAGAAGTCGGGCAGGGTCTGTTGATAGAGGGTGGGTACGTCGGCTTCAGTGGTCAGCTGATAGGGGTTGTTCACGGCAAGGGCTCCGGCAGAAAACAGGGTCAGGGCCAGCAAGGGAAGAGAGAAATATGTCATCGGGCAAGCTCCTCTCGCCAATGGTGGTAGAGCGCCGCTATGTCGCTCGAGCAGATCAGAGGCATGGCGGCCTGCAAACGGGGCAGTGGCCAGTCCCACCACTGCATGGCTTGCAGCATGGCGATCTGCTCCTCGTCGAAGCGGCGGCGGATAGGCTGGGCCGGGTTGCCGCCGACTATGGTGTAGGGCTCCACATCCCGGGTGACCACGGCGCGGGTGGCGATGACGGCGCCATCGCCTATGGTGATGCCCGGCATGATCATGGCTTCCGAGCCGATCCAGACGTCGTTGCCAACCCGGGTGTCGCCCTTGCGCTGGAAGCCGTTGCGAACCCCCTCACCAAAGGTGCCCGGATCGAACGGGAAGGTGGAGGCCCACTCCATGCGATGACCCTGGTTGCCCGCCAGCAAGAAGGTGGCCCCCGAGCCGATGGAGCAGAACTTGCCGATGATGAGGCGATCTACGTCACCCCAAATGCCACTCTCCCAGGTGGCGCGGGTCGACCCATCGCCGAGCAGGTAGCGCACACAGTGATCTTCGAATGATTTGCCGTGGTAGTAGCCGGAGTAGTAGCTGTACTCCCCGGCCTCGATATTGGGATTGGTCAGGTGATCCCGTATTACTTGGGATTCCAGCCAGCTACCGAATGGATTTTCCATCATTGCTCCTGCCATTCATCCTCTTCCTGCTGGGCAGCCCAGCCCTTGCGGGTCAGCTGCATCTGCTGCCACCAGCGCTCGTCCGCCAGGATCTCGCCGGCCGGGCCGAGCTGGGGATAGGGCATCTCTTTCTCTTTGCAGAGTTGGGCATAGACGGGGTAACCCCCCTCGAACAGTATGCTGTTCTGCTCTTCCAGGCTGAGCGGGCAGCCGCGTTGATAGCAGCCGGCCAGCTCGCGCTGGCGTTGGGCTTCGTAGAGAATGGCGGCGGCCGCCACCGAGACGTTGAGAGACTGCACCATGCCCACCATGGGGATGACGATATGGTGATCGGCCAGGGCCAGCGCCTCTTCGCCGATGCCGTGCTTCTCCTGGCCCACCAGGATGGCGGTGGGTTTGGTGTAGTCAATGGCGCGAAAATCCACCGAGCTGTCGGAGAGGTGGGTCGCCAGGATCTGCATGCCGCTGGCTTTGAGCTCGGCCACTGCGCTGCCGATGTCCGGGTGCAGCTTCACGTCCACCCAGTTCTGGCTGCCGCGGGCGGTGCCCTTGCGCTTGTGGATCCAGGTCTTGGGCCAGACGGCGTGTACCCGGTGGATGCCGATGGCATCGGCGGTGCGCACGATGGCGGCCAGGTTGTGAGGCTTGTGCACCTCTTCCATGCAGACGGTCAAATCGAGTTGGCGCTGGGCCAGCATGTCGGAAATCCGTTTAAAGCGTTCAGGTGTCATATCAGTTTCTATGCGATGAGGCTGGTGCTGCAGATGGTCATATCGGGCTGGCATGCCGGTGGCGCGCTGGCAGCGCAGTGGGCCATTCCATTGTCTCTGTAAAACAGCAGGCGGCTTGCGCCGCCTGTGTTCAGTTCTTCTGCCGGCTCACCTTGAGCACGTTGGGCATCACGCGGATCTTGCGCATGATGTTGGCCAAGTGGATACGGCTCTTGGTGGTAATGAGCAGGGTGACCAGATAGACCCGGCCATCCTTCTCTTCGGTGCTGATGGCGTGGATGTTGGCGCCGGTGGCGGCGATCACGTTGGCCAGCTCGGCCAGGGCACCCTGATGGTTGATGATCTCGATGCTGATACCGGTGCGGAACTCCTGTTCCTGCTCCTTGTCCACTTCCCACTGCACCGGCAGGTACTTGTCCGGTTCCTTGCTGTAGCCCTTGATGTTGCGGCAGGCTTCCTGGTGGATCACCAGTCCCTTGCCCGGGCTGATATGGGCGATGATGGCGTCCCCGGGGATCGGGCGACAGCAGTTGGCGAAGGTGACCAGCATGCCGTCGGCACCCTTGATCGGCATCTTCTTGCTGCTGGACTTGGGTTGATCTTCCGGCGGCAGTTCGTCACCCAGCATGCGGCGCGCCACCATGACGCTCATGGCGTTGCCAAGGCCCACGTCGGCCAGCAGCCCCTGCAGGTTTTCGTGCTTGGTATCGGCCAGCACCTGCTTGATGCGTGGCTCGGGGATGTCTTCGATGTTCTTGGCGCCGAGCGCATGGTTGAGCAGGCGACGGCCCAGCACCACCGACTCTTCGGTACGCAGGTTCTTGAGGAACTGGCGGATCTTGGAGCGCGCCTTGGTGGTCACCACGAAGTTGAGCCAGGCCGCGTTCGGGCGGGCGCCGGGGGCCGTGATGATTTCCACCGTCTGGCCCGAGTGCAGCGGGCTGCTCAGGGGATAGGGGTGGCGGTCGACCCGGGAGCCGACGCAGGCGTGACCGATGTCGGTGTGCACCGTGTAGGCGAAATCCACCGGGGTGGCGCCGGCGGGCAGCTCCATGATGCGCCCTTCCGGGGTGAAGACATAGATTTCGTCCGGGAAGAGATCGGTTTTGACTCCCTCGATGAATTCAAAGGAGCTGCCGGCGCTCTGCTGCAGCTCGAGCAGGCTCTGCATCCAGCGCTGGGCGCGGATCTGGGCCGTGGTGCCCGAGCTGTCGCCATCCTGCTTGTAGGCCCAGTGGGCGGCAACCCCCTTGTCGGCCATCTGGTCCATGAATTCGGTGCGGATCTGCACCTCCACCGGCACCCCGTGTGGCCCCACCAGGGAGGTGTGCAGGGACTGGTAGCCGTTGGTCTTGGGGATGGCGATGTAATCCTTGAAGCGACCGGGGCGCGGCTTGTAGAGGCTGTGCATCTGGCCAAGTACCCGGTAGCAGGTATCGATATCCTTCACCTTGACCCGGAAGGCGTAGATATCCATCACTTCATGAAACTGCAGCTCCTTCTTTTCCATCTTGTTGTAGATGGAGAAGAGGTTCTTCTCGCGGCCGCTCACCTGGGCCTCAATGCCTGCCTCCCGCAACCGGCCACTGATTTCGCTCTGGATGGAGTCGATGATCTCGCGTCGATTGCCACGGGCACGGCGCACCGATTCGCGCAGCACCCGAGAGCGCATCGGATAGAGCGCCTCAAAGCCCAGCTCTTCCAGCTCGTTCTTCATGGTGTGAATACCGAGGCGGTTGGCGATGGGGGCGAAGATCTCGAGGGTCTCGCGGGCGATGCGGCGGCGCTTGTCCGGGCGTAGTGAACCCAGGGTGCGCATGTTGTGGGTGCGGTCGGCGAGCTTGATCAGGATGACCCGGATATCCTGGGTCATGGCCATCACCATCTTGCGAAAGTTCTCGGCCTGGGCTTCCTTGCGATCACGAAATTTCAGCTTGTCGAGCTTGGAGACACCGGAAACCAGCTCGGCCACGGCGTCGCCGAACTGCTCGGCCAGGTCGTCTTTGGTAACGGGGGTATCTTCGATGACGTCGTGCAGCACGGCGGCCATCAGGGTTTCATGATCGAGGCGCATGTCGCCCAGAATGCGGGCCACGGCGACCGGGTGGGTGATATAGGGTTCACCACTGGAACGCAGCTGACCCTGGTGAGCATCACGGGCCACCACATAGGCTTGCCTGAGCTTCTCGACCTGCTCTGCCGGCAGGTAGGAACTGGCTATTTCTTTAAGATTTTCAAATAAATACAAGACAGTCCCCGCTGCGGTGAAACGGCAATTCGTGGAATCGAGGGTATAGCCCTGAGTTTGCGAGGTTTTGGAGCGGTTGTAAATGGGGATGAACAGTCGGCACCCGGGCGGGTGCCAACCGAAAGAATGACTTAACCGCGGCCTTCGGCGATGGCAGCAACGGCAGCCAGCTCGGCGGCTTCCTGCTCTTGCTGCTCGTAACGGTCCTGGGTGTCCATCACCTGGTTGTTTACCAGACCCAGCTCGATCTCACGCAGGGCGATCACGGTCGGCTTGTCGTTCTCTTCTTCAACCAGGGGATCTTTGCCTTGAACCGCGATTTGACGGGCGCGGCGTGCGGCGACCAGCACCAGGTCAAAACGGTTACCAACCTGTTTTACAGCATCTTCTACAGTAACGCGTGCCATGCAGGACTCCAGTATGTGGGCTTTCTGTGTTTAGAAAAGCGGTGTTTAAAAATGACGCAAAAGTTTACTCGTTTTTGGCTTACTCTGCCAGTAACTGTTGCAGCAAGTTTTGTTGTGCCTGCTGTTGCTGACGCATTTCCAGCCGTTGGCACTCAATAATGGCCCTCAGCTGGAACAGTGCCAGCTCAAAGTCTTCATTGATAATGACATAGTCATATTCGTCATAGTGCACCATTTCGGCAATGGCTTTCTCCATCCGCCCCTTGATCACCTCGGCGCTGTCCTGGCCGCGGCCAATCAGGCGGCGTTCCAGCTCTTCACGGCTGGGAGGCAGGATGAAGATGGATTTGGTCGGCATCAGTTCACGGATCTGGCGGGCACCCTGCCAGTCAATATCGAGGAAGACGTCGATGCCCTGGGCCAGGCAGGCCTCGATGGCGGCGCGAGAGGTGCCGTAGTAGTTGCCGAACACTTCGGCCCACTCCAGAAAATCACCGCGCTCGATCAGCGACTTGAACTCTTCCACCGGGACGAAATGGTAGTGAACGCCATTTTCTTCACCGGGGCGGGTGGCGCGAGTGGTGTGGGAGACCGACAGCTGCATCTTGCCAGCTGCGTTATGGTGAGTCAGCAAGGCATTGAGCAGGCTGGATTTACCCGCACCGCTCGGGGAGGAGATGATATAGAGAGTGCCTTGTTGCGCCATGTTATTACCTTTAATCGATAACCGTGTTTTTGGTTGTAGCAGAGGCCGCCGTCTTGTGCCCGAAAGGAAGACAGCCCAATGCAAAACGCGGAAAAATTCAGAATCAGGGGGATGTAAAGGCGGCGAATTTTAACAGAAGGCGGCGAATAAAAAAACGGCCGGAATCATATTCCAGCCGATCAAAGGATTCGTAGCTTGCTGCGGGAGCGTAACCCACATTGGTTGCCATTTTGCCGTGGCTATTGGGGCGGGGCCATCAGGTTATCCCTGCCTTATTGCTCGGGATTTTCGAATTGCCCGGGCAGATGTTTATCGGCACACAGCTTGTCAAAGGCGGCGATGACCCGCTCGCTGCTGATCTTGCCCATGGCATCCGGATCCTTGAGACGGGTGCGCCAACCCAGTTCGGCCAGTGGCTTGCCGGTCTCCTGCTCAATCAGTTCCTGATAGACGCTGACCACATAATCGCGGCACAGATAGGGGCCGGTGCGATCCGGGTTGTGGTGGGCATAGAGACCGATCACCGGCGTGCCCACCAGGGTGGCCATGTGGGCGGGGCCGGTATCCGGGGCCAGCACCAGGCTGGCCTCACCAATCAGTGCCAGTAGCTGTTTGAGGTTGGTCTGACCCACCAGGTCTTCCGGCTTGCTGTGGCTCAGCCGCTGGATGTCGGCGGCCAGATCCCGCTCCAGCTTGGCCGGGCCACCGCACAGATAGACCTGAAATCCCTTGCCCACCGCGTGATCCGCCAGCGCGGCATAGCCTGCGGCGGTCCAATTCTTGAAAGGCTTGCTGGCGGCGGCGCAGATGAGCAGGGTCGGCTTGCCGGCAATCTTCTCCCGGGCCCAAGCCTGGTGCTCGGCGCTGATGGGCAGCTGCCAATCCGGCGTCAGATCCCGGATGCCGAGTTCACTGGCGAAGGCGAGAAAGCCATCCAGCACATGGGGAGAGGCAGGCGAGGGTACCCTGTGATTGGTGAACAGCCACTGGCCGTCGTTGGCCCGCTCCTTGTCGAAACCGAGTTTGATGTTTGCCCTGATGCCGAGGGTGGCGATGCTGGCCCGCATGGCGGCCTGCAGGTGCAGCAGGGCATCGAACTTGCGTCCCTTGAGGGTGTGCCACAGATCGCGATAGCCACGCCAACCCTTGCTCTTGTCGAAGGCAATGACCTCCACCCCGGGCAGATCGGCGAACAGGGTGGCCTCGATTTTACCGGTGATCCAGGTGATGCGGGTCTGCGGCCACTCCCGTTGAATAACGCGAACCAGTGCCAGCGCGTGGCAACAATCGCCGATGGCGGAGAGCCGCAGGATGCAGATGGAGGAAGGAGGCGTTTGAAATAGCGGCATGATGTGCGGCACGGCTGGCAAAAAGGGTGGATGGCATTATGCAAACTCCCCTGTGGATTGTAAAATTGCGCGCAATCGCCAGCCCGGTTTCGCCATGACCTCCCGGTTGTGGCTGACCTGTGCTGGCACAGGATATTGACCATATTGCAGGCGGTTGCCACGACAGCCTCATCGCAGTTGCAAACCTAGCGAGCAATGACCCACCGAGCGGGAGCTCATGATGCGAATACAGACCGAACACAACCAAATCTGCTGGTATGCCGAAGGGGCCTTTCGCGACCCCTCTCCCCAGTTATTCGATCCTGCCTGGTGGCAGAGCAATCGACAGGTGGTGGGGACCTCTTTAGGTCGGGGAGTGACCTGGTTCGTCAAGGATGAATCGCGCCATCTGGTGCTGCGCCACTACTATCGCGGCGGCATGGTGGGCAAGGTGGTACGGGATCGCTTCTGGTTCGAAGGAGTGGAATCGAGCCGCGCCATGGCCGAATACACCCTGCTCGCCAAGCTGAGCGAGCTGGGGCTGCCGGTGCCACGTCCGTTTGGTGCCCGCATGGTCAAGCAGGGGCCCTTCTATCGTGCCGACATCCTGATCGAGCGCATCCGCGGTGCCAAAGACATGGTGGCCCTGCTCAAACAGGGACCGATTGCGCCAGAGCTCTGGCACAAAGCCGGCCAGACGGTGCGCCAGCTGCACGACGCAGGCGTCTATCACGCCGATCTCAACAGCCACAACCTGTTGATCGACAAGGCGGGCAAGGTGTGGGTGATCGACTTTGACAAGGGCGCCATCCGCGCATCGGGGGAGTGGCAGAAGGCCAATCTGGAGCGGCTGCTGCGCTCCTTCAATAAAGAGGCCCAATTGCATACCAGTTTCCACTTCGTACCGGAGAACTGGCAAACCCTGATGAAGGGCTATCAGGGAAAAGCGCTCTGACCCTGTTGCTCGCCGCCGGAGCCAATGTTACTTATTGAGCTGCTGCTATTTAGATCTGGTTTCGAGGTGCCCCATGGAAACACTCAAGACACCTTTGGTGGATGTGACGACCCGGCTTGACCCGGGTCTCTTGTCTGACGCCATGAATCTGCTGGAGGCGGGGCTCTGGACCTGGTCTGTGCAGCAGGGACTGCGCCGGGACCCCAGCTGCCTGCATCTGTTGGGGCTGGGGGATAGCTGGCCGGATGACATGGGCTGGCTGGATCGGGTGCATCCCGACGATGTCTCCCGGCTGGAGGATGCGCTGCTCGCCTGCCAGAGTGGCCGCAGCGCCGCTCTGCGCCTCGAGTACCGCATCCTTCATCACCACGGCCACTACATCCGGCTGGAAGAGCGCATTCGTCGTGATGAGCGCGGCCATCTGCTGGGGGCGGTGCGCCATCTTGATTCGGTCGAGGAGCCGGTTGAAGAGCGTCACGGCACGGATCCCCTCACCGGACTGGAGAGCCGCAACAGCTTCGAATTGCTGCTGGAGGATCGCCTGGCGACCGACAGCGGCAGTTTCAGCCTGATGCAGTTTTCCGTCGATCACATGACCAAGATCCAGCAGCTGTTTGGCGAGGCGGCCTGCGATGCCATGCTGGCCAAGCTGGCGCGCATCGTGCGTCACGAGTTGCGCCGGGAGGATCCCTTCGCCCGTTGGGACGAGGATGGCTTCATCCTGATGCTTTCTCAGACCGAGCGGGCGAGCGGCCTGGAGATCGCCGAGCGGCTGCGCCTCGAGATAGCCGATGCCAGTTTGCTACCCCAGCGGCCGGTTACCGTCAGTGTCGGATTGGTGCAGAGCCAGCCGGGCGAGATGCTCGATCACCTGCTGGCCCGTCTGGCCAGCTGCCATGGCCAGGCCAGACGGGAACACAACACAGTCGTCGGCTGACGGTCGTCAGGGGGAGGTGGTTGCGTGGCGCTGGCACACCTTGAGGGAGGCCAGCATCAAGAGGCCGCCCAGGGCCAGCCGCACCAGATCGGTATCCTTGCCCCAGAGCAGCAGGTTGACCAGCAGGCCCGCCGGGATCAGCGCGTTGTTCATGATCGCCAGCACGCCGCTGCTGACCAGCGTCGCCCCCTTGTTCCACAGGAAGTAGCCAAGGCCCGAGGCGCCAATCCCCAGCCACAGCAATATGCCCCACTGCAGTTCGCTGGTCGGATACTGGGGTTTACCCAGTAGCCACCAAGCGGGCAGGGCGACGGCCAGGGCCCCCAGATAGAAGCAGCCGAAGATCGCCTGTTGCGGCGGCTGCTCTGCCTCCCGGGCCAGCACCACCTTGTAGCCGACCTGGCCCAGGGCGAAGCAGATGTTGGCCCCCTGTACCACCAGGAATCCCAGGATATAGCTCTCGGTCAGCCCGTCGAAACGGATGATGGCCGCGCCGGCTACCGCCAGCAGGGCACCCCACAGATAAGCAGGCTTGAAGCGCCGCTCCAGCAGATCGTGGATCAGGGTGACGTAGATGGGGGTGAAGATGGTGAACACCAGTACTTCCGGTACTGTCAGCAGCAGGAAGGAGTGGTAGTAGAAGAGATACATGATGCCGAGCTGGATGGCGCCGAGGGCCATCAGCTTGAGCACCAGTTCGGGTCGCAGCCAGCGGCGGCGCAGGAAGGGGAGAAACACCAGGCTGGCGAGGGCGATGCGGGTCAGCACCGAGAAGTAGGCATCCACCTGGCCGGCGAGGTAGACCCCAATCAGGCTAAAGGAGAATGACCAGAGCAGGGTAACCCCTATCAAGTAGTTCATGTGGTTGATTTGTCGTCAGTTGTCAATTTGAAAGGGGGCTATGATGGCCGAGATGGAAGCCGTGATCCAGCGTTTATGGCGCCAGTTGCCACAGATCGGAGCATTTGCCTTCGAGGCGAACAACGGAGTGGGCTCGGCGACCGACTGGAATGGTCGCGGGGAGGGGGAGGTGCTGGTGACCGATCATCATGGCGGCTGGTTGTTTGTAGAGACGGGCCGCTATACCACGCCCCATGGCCGGGTGCTGGCGATGCACAATCGCTTCTGGTGGCAGCGCACCGAACAGGGAGTGCGCCTCTCCCACCTGCGTCACGAGAAACCGGTCGAGTTGTTCGAGCTGAGACCAGGAGAGGATGGCCGTTGGTTCACCGCCGAGCCCCACTTGTGCGGTCAGGATTACTACCGTGCCGAGCTGACGCCGACCGACAACGGCTTTCTGCTCACCTGGCAGATCATCGGCCCGCGCAAGAACGAGGGGCTGAGCTATCGCTACCGGATATGAGTGCCGGCGACGGCAAGAAAAGAGGCATAAAAAACCGGCGCAAGGCGCCGGTAGCGGGGACAAATCGGAGGTTTTTTATTTAAAACGGTCCCACAAACAGGAGAGACACACTCTCGTCACACATTCAGCTCAGGCACTTAGCGCATAGCTCAGCATCGCCTGCAACTTGCTGTCGAAGAACCAGGGCAGCAGCACCATCAAGAGGCCTACCACCCCGGCCAGCCGCTGGCGATATTGCCAGCTGGCAATCAACACCAGGCCGCCGCACAGGGTTGTCAGGATGCCTGACATAGCTGTGCCTCACGCTGCACCCGGCGTTGCTGGGCCCACTGGTTCATGGCGACGGAACCCAGGATCAGCGCCAGTGCGACACCCGTGGTGGACTGGATCTGCTCGCCGAGGAACAGGGCACCCAGCATGACGCCGAACAGCGGCACCAGATAGTTGCTGAAGGAGGCGAAGGTCGGGCCCGCCTTCTGGATCAGTGCCATGTAGAGGAAGTAGACCAGGCCGGTACAGAAGATACCCAGTACGGCGATGGCGTTGAGGGCCTGGCTGCTCGGCATGGCCAGGCTGCCCAGATCGGCGACGAAGGGCGCGGCAATCAGCAGCTGGGTGGCAGAGGAGATCAGGATGTTGCGGGCCACCACGACCGGATGATCTTTGGCGAAGCGCTTGATCATCAGCAGGCCGATGGCGAAGCAGCTGGCGCCGAACAGTATGGCCATGGAGCCGAGCAGGCCGGCGTTCATGCCCTGGGAGAGTTTCGGCCAGAACAGGGTGAGCACACCGGCAAAGCCGATGACCACGGAGAGCAGGCCGCTCTTGGTGATTCTTTCACCAGAAATAAACAGCGGTGCCATCAGGATGGTGACAAACGGGATACAACCCATCACCACGGCGGCGATGGCGCTATCCACATACTGCTGACCCCAGGCCACCATGATGAAGGGGATGGTGGCATCCAGCAGGGCGATCAGCATGTAGGTGCGCCACGGGGTGTGCTCGCTCTTGAGACGCATGAACAGGCAGAGCAGACCCAGGGTCAGGCTGCCGCACAGGGCACGACCGGCAGCCACCAGGATGGGGGGCAACTCGGCAACGGCTTGGTGCATGAAGATGAACTGGGAACCCCACAGCAGGCCAATGGCCAGCAATAACAAATAGCTACGCATTTTAATCTCCGATGTATTGAGCCTGCGCATTCTAGGCAATCTGTTACTATGTCAAAAATGAATTGTTGGCATTCAACTATGGTCATTATCGATGGAAACCTCCCTCTCCCGCCTCGACCTTAACCTGCTCACCGTGTTTGACATGTTGATGCAGGAGCGCAACGTCACCCGTGCCGCCGAGCGGCTGCACCTCTCCCAGTCCACCGTCAGCCACGCCCTGGGGCGGTTGCGAACGGCGCTCGACGATCCGCTGTTTGTCATGAGCCGGCGCGAGATGATGCCGACCGAGCGGGCCAAGGCGCTGGCCGGGCCGGTGCGTCAGGCGCTCGCCATGCTGGAGCAGGGGTTGCGTCAGGCCAAGGGGTTCGACCCTGCCAGCGCACGACGGATCTTTCGCATCGCCACCCCGGGATCGGTGGAGCATGGTCTGGTCCCTGTGCTGGTGGACCGGTTGCACCGGCAGGCGCCTCACTGTCGACTGGAGGTGTGCGAGCTGGCGGACAGCGACTACGAACGGGAGCTGGAGAAGGGAGAGCTGGATCTGGTGATCGGGTTTGCCGGCGCCAACCACCTCTCGCCCCGGCTGTGGCGCGAGGACTGGTTCAACAACCCGCTGGTCTGTCTGTCACCACTGGGCAGTGAACTGCCCGATGCGCTGGGCCCGCACGAGCTGGTCAGCCGACCCCATATCCACACCTCCAGCTGGGGTCACAGCCAGGCCATGGTGGAGCTCTGGTTGGCCCGGTTCGGGGTGGAGCGTGAACTGGGTGTCAGGTTGCCGAGCTTTATGGCAGTGCCGCCGCTGATGGCGACCGGCCGCTATCTTGTTGTGGTGCCCGAGATGATCGGGCGCCACTTCTGCCGCTACTATCCACTGCGCCTCCATCAGCTGGATCCCGCCATCCCCATCGTCTATCTGATGGCGGGCCACCCGCTTACCGCCCACGACGAGGCGATCGGCTGGTTCAAGAGTCTGCTGCATCGGATCGCCTTCGACTTCTATGGCGACGATGCGCTGGGCTCTCCCGCTCAGCGCAGCCTGGCGAAGTAGTCGAGTCCCAGGGCGCCCTTCACCTCGGCCAGCACCTCGCCGGTGAGAAGGCGGGCCTGCTCCGTGCCCTGATAGAGCAACGCCAGCAGGCTATCTTTGTCGGCGATGGCGGCCTGGCGCCGCTCCCGCATGGGGGCGAGCAGGGTTTGCAGGCAGTCGTTGAGCACCTGCTTGCAGCGTATGTCTCCCAGGCCGCCGCGCTGGTAGTGGGCCTTCATCTCGGCCACTAGCGCCTTGTCGGGGTGGAAGGCATCCAGATAGGCGAACACAATATTGCCCTCCACCCGCCCCGGATCGCTCACCCTGAGGTGGTCCGGGTCGGTATACATGGCGAACACCGCCTGTTTGATCTCGTCGCTCGACATGCCGAGCTCTATGGTGTTGCCGAGGGACTTGGACATCTTGGCCTTGCCGTCTATGCCGGGCAGGCGGCCAGTGTCGCTCAGGATCGGCTGGCATTCGGTCAGTACCTCCCTGCCCACCAGGGTATTGACGCGGCGCACTATCTCGTTGGTCTGCTCCAGCATGGGTAGCTGATCTTCCCCCACCGGCACATGGGTGGCGCGAAAGGCGGTGATGTCGGCGGCCTGGCTGACCGGGTAGACCAGAAAACCGGCCGGCAGGCTGCGCTCGAACCCTTTTTGCTGGATCTCCGCCTTGACGGTGGGGTTGCGCTCCAGCCGGGCGACGCTGACCAAATTGAGGTAATAGCTGGTGAGCTCGGCGAGGGCGGGCAGGGCACTTTGCAGGCAGAAGGTGGTCCTGACGGGGTCGAGACCGGCGGCCAGATAGTCGGCCATCACTTCCAGCACGTGATCGGTCACCTTGGCCGGGTTGTGGCCATTGTCGGTCAGCGCCTGCAGATCGGCGATCATCACGAACTGGCGGTAATGGTGCTGGGCCTCGACGCGCTGGCGCAGCGATCCGACGTAATGGCCGATGTGCAGTTTGCCGGTGGGGCGATCGCCGGTCAGGATAACGGGGTTTTGCATGTCACTCTCTCCAGTTGGGGGTGGGCCGGGAGGCGACAAGGGAGTAAAAACAGTTGACCGCCTCTCGGCGGTCACGGTGTTTTCTTCGGGAAAATTTCACATAGAAAAGCAGTGCCGCCTGTTTAGAAGCAGCACCACCAGTAGTTGTGAGTGAAGATGGTCATATTCATGGCAAATCAAGCTACGCCTGTTTGATCACTTCTGCAAGGGCACCACCAGCAGATCGCAGGGCACGGTATTCATCAGCTGGCGGGCGCTGGAGGTGAGCAGGCTCCAGAAGCTCTGGCGATGGCCGCACACCAGCAGGTCGATCTGGTAATCCTTGACCGCCTGGTTGACCCGTTCGCTGAGGTCGCCGCAGATCACCAGCTTCTTCTCGATGGGGTAGTCCACCGAGGCCAGGAAGGTCTCCAGCTTCTCCTTCGCCTCGGCGATCACCTGATCCTGCACGTTGTCGATGTCGATATCGATCATCTCGGTGTAGAGATCCTTGAGGTCCACATCGACATGGATCACCGACAACTGGGCGCCGTTGGAACGGGCCCGATCGACCGCCTTCTCGATCACCTTGCGGTTGTCTTCCGACAGATCGATCGCGGCCAGAATGTGTTTGTAATAGGTTCCACTCATGGGATATCTCCTCACTGATCCTGAGCCCACTATACCAATCTCCGCTGAAACTAAAATGGTGCCGAGGGCACAGTTTAGGGATTTGAACGGGCTTGAATGGTTGCCGGGAGCGTGCGCTTGCTCGCAGCAACAGCATTGTTTGTACATTAAATAAACAATAGTTTGAAGCGGGTCACATCCCCCGGCTTGCTCCTGGCAAGGGAGAAGCATAGGATGTGCCCGTGCTTCGCAATGAACACAAAACAACAAAAAGCATTTGAATACCGCTTTGGGGAGCCTCGGCTCCCTTTTGTTTTTCTGCCGTTTTTCTTCTCCGGAATCCGCCCGGTATCAAGGTAATCTCCCTGCGCTTGGTTATGCTGTAGCCAATTCCCTTGGAGACACCGTCATGATCATTACTCCCCAGATCCAGGGCTGCGTCGCCCGTAACTGTCACCCCATCGGCTGCCGGGCCGCCGTGCAGCAGCAGATCGCCAGTGTCAGGGCCGCAGGCCCGTTCAACGGGCCCAAACGGGTGCTGGTGCTGGGGGCCTCGTCCGGTTTCGGGCTGGCGTCGCGCATCGCGCTCACCTTCGGCGCCGGGGCCGACACCATAGGCATCTCGTTCGAACGGGGCCCCTCCGACAAGGGGCTTGGCAGCGCCGGCTGGTACAACAACATCTGGTTTCGGCAGGCGGCGGAGCAGGCCGGACGCATCGCCATCAACCTGATCGGTGACGCTTTTTCCGACACTATGCGCCAGCAGGCCATCGAGACCATTCGCCAGCAGCTCGGGCAGGTGGATCTGGTGATCTACTCGCTGGCGAGCGGCATCCGGGTGCTGGCCGATGGCACTCAGGTGCGCTCCGTGCTGAAGACCACGGGCCAACCCTTCAGCGGCTGGGGACTGGATCTGGAGCGCGATGCCCTGGTGCAGCAATCCCTGGCGCCGGCTACCCCGGAGGAGATCCGCGATACCGTCACCGTGATGGGGGGCGAGGATTGGCAGCTCTGGTTGCAGGCGCTGCAGCAGGCGGATTGCCTGGCGCCTGGCGCCCAGACGGTGGCCTACTCCTATATCGGCCCCGAGTCGACCTATCCCCTCTATCGGGATGGCACCATCGGTTATGCCAAGGAGCATCTGCACGCCACCGCCGAGACCATCAACCTGCAACTGGCACAAATCGGTGGCCACGCCTGGGTGTCGGTGTGCAAGGCGCTGGTGACCAAGGCGAGTGCCTATATTCCGGTGTTGCCTGTTTATCTCGGCCTGCTGATGGGGGTGATGAAGGAGCGAGGAGTGCACGAGGGCTGCATCGAGCAGATGCAGCGGCTGTTTGCCGGCAAGATGTACGGGCCCAATGGGGTGGTGGCCGATGGCAACCGGCTGATCCGGATGGATGACCTCGAGCTGGATCCGGCCATTCAGGCCGCCGTCTCGGCGCTCTGGCCCAAGGTAACGCCGGACAACTTCCACGCCTTGGGGGATTTCGCCGGCCTGCGCCGGGATTTCATGCAGCTCAATGGTTTCGAGCTGACTGGCGTGGATTATGGTGCGCCCGTGGATGTCGCCTCGCTCACCGAGCTGATCCCTTAAGCGAGCAGGAAATGGGATCACCCTCCCGTTGGCGGGTTGATTCGCAACCTGAGTGTGGCGACAATCGATACCAAATCACAGTGGAGAATCAGTATGTTGGCCCAACCCATGATCGAAAAGTTGAACGAACAGATTAACCTGGAGTTCTACTCCTCCAATCTTTATCTGCAGATGAGCGCCTGGTGCGAAGACAAGGGCTTCGAAGGGGCCGCCACCTTCCTGCGCCAGCACGCGGTCGAGGAGCGCCAGCATATGGAGCGCCTGTTCACCTATGTGAGCGAGACCGGTGCCATGCCCAAGCTGGGTGCCATCGATGCGCCTCCCCACGAGTTCAAGTCGCTGGGTGACGTGTTCCGCACCACCCTGGAGCATGAATACCACATCACCAAGTGCATCAACGGCCTGGCTCACGTGGCCTTCACCACCCAGGACTACTCCACCTTCAACTTCCTGCAATGGTATGTGGCCGAGCAGCACGAAGAGGAGAAGCTGTTCAAGAGCATCGTCGATCGCCTGGGTCTGGTGGGCGAGGATGGCAAGGGTCTCTACTTCATCGACAAGGAGCTGGCCGAGCTGGCCAAGGGCGCGCCGGCCAGCATCATGGACGGCAACGCCTGATAGTCGTGGACACTTAGTGTTCAGCCAGTACAATGACGGCCCTTTTACGGGCCGTTTTCTATTGTCTCGGGGCGAAAACCGCAGTGGTGACCGCCGGGCACAATGGCGACCCTGCTGTATTTCTCCGGGCCGTGTTGGTTGGTCGTTTGATGAGTAAGGCTGTGATGATGCAAGTGGATGTGGTGGTGATCGGGGCCGGTGCGGCCGGGTTGATGTGTGCGGCGCAGGCGGGCTATCGGGGCCGCTCCGTGCTGGTGCTCGACAATGCCAAGAAACCGGGCCGCAAGATCCTCATCAGCGGCGGTGGCCGCTGCAACTTCACCAACCATCAGGCGGGGGCCCACGCCTACCTCTCCGCCAATCCCCACTTCAGCAAGTCGGCGCTGGCCCGTTACACCCAGCAGGATTTCATCGATCTGGTGGATCGCCACGGGGTCAACTATCACGAGCGCACCCTGGGGCAGTTGTTCTGCCTCGAGAGCGCCAAGGATATCGTCGACGTGCTGCTCACCGAGTGCGACTGGGCCGGGGTGACCCTGCAGTGCCAGACCGAGATCCTCGCCGTCAGCAAGGGTGACGAAGGCTTCGTACTGGCGACCAGCAAGGGAGAGGTGCGTTGCCACTCGCTGGTGGTGGCCACCGGCGGCCTCTCCATGCCCAAGCTCGGCGCCACCCCTTATGGCTTCAAGCTGGCGGAGCAGTTTGGCCTCAAGGTACTGCCGACCCGTGCCGGTCTGGTGCCCTTCACCCTGCATCAGGCCGAAAAAGAGGCCTTTGCCGATCTGGCGGGTATCAGCCTCCCGGTGGCGGTGACCGCCGAGGATGGCACCCGCTTCAAGGAGGCCATGCTGTTCACCCACCGCGGCCTCTCCGGCCCCGTCATCCTGCAGATCTCCTCTTACTGGCACGCCGGCGAGAAGATCCACATCAACCTGCTGCCGGAACTCGATATTGCGGCCGCCCTGCGGGAGTGGGCCCAGGCCCATCCGGCCCAGGAGCTGAAAACCGTGCTGGGGCGCGAGCTGCCCAAACGCTTCGTCGACAAGCTGGTGGAGATGGGCCTGCTCGACAGCAAGCCGATGCGCCAGTACAACGAGCGGGAGCTGGAGGCCATCGCCGCCCTGCTGGGAGACTGGCAGATCCTGCCCAACGGCACCGAGGGGTATCGCACCGCCGAGGTGACCCTGGGGGGCGTCGATACCAACGAGCTCTCCTCCAAGACCATGGAGGCGCGCAAGGTGCCCGGCCTCTACTTTGTCGGCGAAGTGGTGGAAGTGGCCGGCTGGCTCGGTGGCTACAACTTCCAGTGGGCCTGGTCTTCCGGCTGGGTCGCCGGTCAATACTGCTGATCGCCGGCGGCGGTGTGACTGCCACCGGTTTGCCAACGGAGCAGGGCATGTTTGCCGCTTTTGTATGCGACGGTTTCCGACCTACCAGAGATTGGTATAGAGTGGTTGTTCACTCTTTCATCCGGGAGGGCGCCTCTGCACAGGTGTCCTCCGTCTCTCGGGGGCAACATGTACGAACGTTTGGATGGCATTGATGTCGCGGCCTGGTCGATGACAGGAACGGAGGTGGCCGATGTTTGAGAGCCTGGGGGTCATCAACGTCTGGACCTATCTGGTCGGTCTCTTCTTCATCATCATAGC
This sequence comes from Aeromonas sp. S18(2024), assembly GCF_041402525.1. Lineage (NCBI taxonomy): Bacteria > Pseudomonadati > Pseudomonadota > Gammaproteobacteria > Aeromonadales > Aeromonadaceae > Aeromonas > Aeromonas sp. S18(2024). The sequence goes on from NZ_JBGLQV010000016.1 coordinate 60,096, forward strand.
GCCGGGCCCCAACTCGTTTTACGTGCTGCGCACCGGTGCCAGCCGTGGCATAGGGCCGGGATATCGCGCCGCTCTCGGGGTATTCGTCGGCGATGCCATCCTGATCTTCTGCGCCTATCTGGGGGTTGCCTCCCTCATTCGCACCACCCCCCTGCTGTTCACCCTGGTGCGCTACCTCGGCGCCATCTATCTGCTCTATCTGGGAGTGAAGATACTGCACGCCAACTTCATCGCCAGACGGGAAGGAGAAGAGTCCGAGATAGACGCGGGAGAGCGCTATTTCAGCAAGGCCCTGACCTTAAGCCTCACCAACCCCAAGGCGATCCTGTTCTATGTCTCCTTTTTCGTGCAGTTCATTGACTTCAACTATGCCCACACCTGGCTCTCCTATCTGGTGCTGGCCGGCATGTTGGAGGCGATGAGTTTCGTCTATCTGAGCCTGCTGATCTTCGGCGGTACCCTGATGGCTCGTTTCTTTGCGCGCAAGGTGCGCCTCGCCAAGCTGGGCAACGGTCTCATCGGCCTCTTCTTTATGGGGTTTGCGGCCAGGTTGGCCACCCTCTCCTGATGAGGATTGTTTGTCAGGCCCCGCATGTTGGCGCGGGGCTTTTTCGTTTCTGGCGCGGTGACTCGCCCTCTCTCTTTGATCCCGGTCAGCGGTGGCCGAGCTCACAATCCCTATAGTGGGCTCCCACCTGTCGCGCTCTTGAGGTATCCATGCTTGAAAATCAGATGATGCTGCTGGCGGTGTTCGAACGGGCCGCCCTGATGCTGATGACCCTGTTCTTCCTGACTCGTACCCGGCCGTTCCAGCGGCTGTTTCAGAAGCGGGATCACACCCCGGCCGAACTGGTGCTGGTCGCCGCCATCTTCTGCCTGTTTGCGGTGTTCAGCACCTACACCGGCATCCCCATAGAGGGGGCGCTCATCAACGTGCGGATCATCGCCATCATTTCGGGCGGCATCCTGTTCGGCCCCTGGGTCGGCATTCCGGCCGGGGTCATCTCGGGGTTGCACCGCTACCTCATCGACATGGATGGTCACACTTCCATCCCCTGCCTTATCGCCAGCATCATCGCCGGTCTGCTGGCCACCTGGCTGCACCTGAGATGCCGCAAGTCGCGGCTCTGGCTGTACGGCATCCTGGCGGGGATGGTCTGCGAGGGGCTGACCATGCTGCTCATCTGGCAACTGACCGAGCCACATTCGGTGGGGGTGGAAATCGTCAACCACATCGCCTATCCCATGATCGCCGGGACGCTCTGCATCGGTCTCATCATCAAGCTGGTGCAGGATCTGGATGACGAGAAGGAGCTGATTGCCGCCAAGCAGGCCAAGCTGGCGCTCGACATCGCCAACCAGACCCTGCCGTTTTTCCAGAACATCGACCGCCACTCCCTCGGGCAGGTGTGTGACGTCATCCGGCGCGAGATCAGCGCCGATGCGGTGGCCATCACCGATACCCATGACGTGCTGGCTTATGTGGGGGTGGGCAAGGATTACTACGAGCTGGACGAGCACCACGCCATCAGCGCCATGACCCAGCGGGCGGTGCTGCTGGACCAGATCATCATCAACAACGATCTGCGCCAGTACCACCTGGCCGACTTCCACTCGGTCATCATTATTCCGCTGCGGGAGAACGGCGCCGTCAGTGGCACCCTCAAGATCTACTACCGCCGCACCCACAGCATCACCAGCTCGTTGCGGGAGATGGCGGTGGGCCTCTCCCAGCTCATCTCCACCCAGATGGAGGTGTCGCGCATCGAGCAGCTGAAAGAGATGACCCGCAAGGCGGAGTTCACCGCGCTGCAGAGCAAGATCAACCCGCACTTCCTGTTCAACGCCCTCAACGCCATCTCGTCGCTGATCCGCATTCGGCCCCAGCAGGCGCGCCAGCTTATCGCCAACCTGGCGGACTACCTGCGCTACAACCTCAACAAGGGGGATACCCTCATCGACATCCAGGAGGAGCTGCAGCAGGTGCGCGACTACGTGGCCATCGAGCAGGCCCGCTTCGGCGACAAGCTGGAGGTGGTGTTCGAGGTGGACGACGTGCACATCCAGGTGCCGAGCCTGCTGTTGCAGCCGCTGGTGGAAAACGCCATCCTGCACGGCATCCAGCCCCGCAGCGCGCCGGGTCGGGTCACCATCGAGGTGAAACTGCTGGCGGGTGGCATCCGGGTGGCGGTGCGGGACACGGGGTTCGGCATCAGCCAGGCGGTGATCGACGGGGTCGCAGCTGGTCGGGTGGAGAGCCGCAGCATCGGCCTGATGAACGTGCATCAGCGGGTCAAGCTGCTCTACGGGGACGGCCTGCACCTCACGCGGCTGGAGCCGGGTACCGAAGTGAGTTTCTATCTGCCGGATCAGGAGGCGATGCCATGTTGAAGGCCATCATTGTGGAAGTTAAGTGTCTGACTCGTGAGGCGTTGTCATGTTGAAAGCCATTATTGTCGAAGACGAATACCTGGCTCGCGAGGAGCTGGCCTTTCTGGTGGAGCAGCACAGCACCATCGAGATAGTGGCAAGCTTCGAGGATGGATTGGAGGCGTTCAAATACCTGCAGGATCACGAGGTGGACGTGGTCTTCCTCGACATCCAGATCCCCGCCATCGACGGTCTGCTGCTGGCCAAGAACCTGCACAAGTCGAGCCATCCGCCCCACATCGTCTTCGTCACCGCCTACAAGGAGTTCGCGGTGGAGGCGTTCGAACTGGAGGCGTTCGACTACATCCTCAAACCCTACAACGAACTGCGCCTCATCAACCTGCTGCAAAAGCTCGAGCTGGCGGGCAAGGCACAGACGGGGCAGGGAGTCGAGCAGGGAGCGCCGCACAATCGCACCGTCAATCTGGTGAAGGGGGAGCGCATCATCGTCACCCCCTGCGAGCAGATCTACTACGCGGAAGCTGACGAGAAGCTCACCTATGTCTACACCCGCGATGACCGTTACGTGATGACCATGACCCTCAGCGAGTTTGTCAGCCGGCTGCCTGCCGAGGGGTTCTTCCGCTGCCACCGCTCCTACTGCGTCAATATCAACAAGATCCGTGAGATAGTGCCCTGGTTCAACAACACCTGTCTCATCCGGCTCCATGACCTACCGTTCGAGGTGCCGGTCAGCCGCAGCAACATCAAGGCGTTCCGTCAGCTGATGCGGCTCTGATTGTCATTCATTCCCGCCGATCTGCATTTCATGCCTTAATCGGTCGGCGGGAGTGGCGTCTTGCCTATAGTGGCCCCAGTTTCCTTAAGGCCATTGACCGAGACGCATCATGACCAAAGAGATGAATCGCACCCGCTACCTCACCCTGTTGGGGACCATCATCACCCAGTTCGCGCTGGGATCCGTTTACACCTGGAGCCTGTTCAACGCCCAGCTCTCCGACAAGCTGGACGAGCCGGTGAGTCAGGTTGCCTTCGCCTTCGGCCTGCTCAGCCTGTCGCTTGCAGTCGCCTCCTCCCTGGCGGGCAAGCTGCAGGAGCGGTTCGGGGTGCGCAACGTTACCCTGGGCGCCGGCGTGCTGCTCGGCATCGGCTTCTTTCTCACCGCTCACGCCAGCAACCTGGCGATGCTCTACCTCTGCGCCGGCATCCTAGTCGGTTTTGCCGACGGCACCGGCTACCTGATGACCCTCTCCAACTGCGTGAAGTGGTTCCCGGAGCGCAAGGGGCTCATCTCCGCCTGCTCCATCGGCGCCTATGGCCTCGGCAGTCTCGGCTTCAAGTACATCAACCTGTTGCTGCTCTCCAGCAACGGTCTTGAGACTACCTTCCAGCTGTGGGGACTGATCGCCATGTCCATGGTGCTGGTGGGCGGCATGTTGATGAAGGACGCGCCCAAGCAGGCGGCCGCCGTGCAGCAGAGCGAGAGCCGCGACTTCACCCTGGCCGAGGCGATGCGCAAGCCCCAGTACTGGATGCTGGCGCTGATGTTCCTCACCGCCTGCATGAGCGGTCTCTACGTCATCGGCGTGGCCAAGGACATCGGCGAGAAGATGGTGGGCCTGCCGGCCGTGGTCGCCGCCAACGCCGTCGCCATCATTGCCATGGCCAACCTGGGTGGCCGGCTGGTGCTGGGCATCCTCTCCGACAAGATGTCCCGCATCCGGGTCATCACCATCGCCCAGCTGATTACCCTGTGCGGCATGGCGCTGCTGCTGTTCGTACCGCTCAACGCCAACCTCTTCTTCGTGGCGGTGGCCTGTGTGGCGTTCAGCTTCGGCGGCACCATCACCGTCTACCCCTCGCTGGTGAGCGACTTCTTCGGCCTCAACAACCTGACCAAGAACTACGGCGTCATCTATCTGGGCTTTGGTCTGGGCAGCATCATCGGCTCCATCGTCGCCTCCCTGTTCGGCGGCTTCATGGCGACCTTCAACCTGATCCTGGTGTTGCTGGTGGTGGCCCTGGTGCTCTCCCTCACCATCCGTTTGCCAGCCCCCGTCGCGGCCTCTGCCGAACGGGCCTGACTCTTCGTCTGAAGGCAGCACCATAAAAAAGACCCGGGCCAAGGCCCGGGTCTTTTCGTTGGTACCAGCGGCGCTTAGCGCGGCGGCAGGCCCAGCAGGGCACGCAGTTGGCTAGCGGTGGCTTCGACCGTCGGCCAGTCGCGGCCGGTGACGGTGACGTGGCCCATCTTGCGGCCGGGGCGGGCCTCGCCCTTGCCGTAGAGGTGCAGGTGCACCCCGGGCAGGGCCAGGGCACCGGCCCAGTCCGGGGTGCCGTCCTGCCACAGATCACCGAGCAGGTTGAGCAGGATGGCGGGTTGCACCTCGGCTTTTGCCGGCAGGGGCAGATCGCACAGGGCGCGTACCTGCAGCTCGAACTGGCTGCAGCCGGCGTTGTCGATGCTGGGATGACCCGAATTGTGGGGGCGGGGCGCCATCTCGTTGACCAGCAGCTGGCCGCCGACCAGGAAGAACTCCACCGTCAGCACGCCCACGTAGTCGAGGGCGGCGATGATGTGCTCGGCGATGCGTTGGGCTTCGGCCTCCAGGGCAGGCACGTTGGCCGGAGAGCGGGTCTGATCCAGGATGCCGCCGCTGTGCCAGTTCTGCACCAGGGGCAGGGCGCTGATGGCACCGCTCGGGCTGCGCGCCAGCGTCAGGGCAAACTCCCCTTCCAGTGGCAGGCGTTTTTCCAGCACGCAGGGTACGCCGCTGGCGGCCAGGGCCGCCGGCAGCTCGCTGGCCTGGTGAATGGTCCACTGCCCCTTGCCGTCATAACCCTCGCGGGCAGTCTTGAGGATGGCGGGGAAGAGGTGATCCGACAGGGCCGGCAGCGGCTCGTGGGGCAGCAGGGTCAGGTTCGGCGCGACGGGTACGTCGGCACGGGCCAGGAAGGCTTTCTCTTCACGGCGATCCTGACAGACGCGTACTGCGCTCGCGGCCGGGTGCACCGGCTTGTGCTGCTCCAGCAGGGCCAGGGAGGCGGCGGGTACGTTCTCGAACTCGCAGGTGATGGCATCACAGCGGCGGGCCAGTTCGGCCAGGGCATCGGCGTCGTCATAGGCTGCGATGATCTGATCGTCGGCAGCGGCGCCGGCGATGCTGGCGGGATCCGGATCCAGCACGATGACCTGATAGCCGAGGCGGTGGGCAGACATCACGAAGTAGCGGCCGAGCTGGCCGCCGCCGAGCATGCCGAGGGTAGCGGGAGGCAGGATCATGCCGGCTCCTCCAGGGTGAGGGCCAGCACCCGATCGCGCTCCTTGGCGCGGAAGCCGTCGAGCTGCTGGTGGTAGCGGGGGGCGTCGCTGTCCTGAGCGACGGAGAGCAGGGAGACTGCAAACAGGCCGGCGTTGGCGGCACCCGCCTCGCCGATGGCGAAGGTGGCGACCGGTACGCCCTTGGGCATCTGCACGATGGAGAGCAGGGAGTCCATTCCCTTGAGCTGGCGGGTCGGGATCGGCACGCCCAGTACCGGGATCGTGGTCTTGGCGGCCAGCATGCCCGGCAGGTGAGCCGCACCGCCGGCGCCGGCGATGATGGCGCGCAGGCCGCGTTCGCGGGCGCTGGCGGCGTATTCGAACAGCAGATCCGGGGTGCGGTGGGCCGATACCACGCGCGCTTCGTAGGGAACCCCGTGCTCCTTGAGGATGCGGGCGGCCGCTTGCATGACGGGCCAGTCAGAGTCAGAGCCCATTACCAGGCCGATCAGGGGAGGGGTGCTCATTACTACTCCTTGCAGTCAAACGTTTGTCTCTGGTTGGCAAAACAAGCCGGCATGCCGGCTCAGAATTTCTCGGGTCGCACTATTTCGACCGTTTGCAGGAACGCAATCATAGCGTAATCGGGGTAGTAACGGATCTTAATATGTTCCATCAATCGCTCGGCCTGCTCGCGAGTGCAGATCGCCTCCAGCCTGATATTGCCGCTTTCACTCCAGCTGGCGTTGCGTTCGCCATGGTCTCCCCGGCCCCGGGCGTCCGTGATGGTGTAGCCGCGCAGCCCTTCACGGGTCAGGGTGCGCAGCAGGGTGGGTTCCAGGGTGGCCTCTGTCACTATGGTCAGCAGGGTGCGGGTCTCGGTCTGCATATGGCTACTCCATGAAGTGGCGGGCCCAGCTGTGGTAGAGCGGGATCCCCAGCATGATGTTGAACGGGAAGGTGACCCCCAGCACGGCGCTCAGCGACAGTCCGGGATTGGCCTGGGGCAGGGCGATGCGCAGGGTGGCGGGTACGGCAATATAAGAAGTGCTGGCGGCCAGGATGGCAAGCAGGGTCAATCCGCCGAGGGAGAGCCCCATCAGCTTGCCGACGGCCAATCCCAGTCCGGCCGAAGCGAGCGGCATCAGCAGGGCGAAGCCGAGCAGGAACAGGCCGTGGCGGCGCAGATCCTGGCACTGGCGTGCGACGATGAGGCCCATTTCCAGCAGGAACAGGGCCAGCGCCCCCTTGAACAGGTCGACAAAGAGCGGTTTGAGGGGGGCGACCCCTTCCGGGCCGGCCAGATAGCCGATGGCCATGCCGCCGAGCAGCAGGGTGACCCCCTTGCCGAGGAAAGTCTCGTGGGCCAGCATCCGCCAGCGGGTCTGGCGACTCACGCCACGCGCCAGCACTATGCCGACCAGGATGGCCGGGATCTCCATCACTGCCAGGAAGATGGAGAGCTGGGATTCGAAGTCGATGCCGCGCTCGGTGAGCCAGTTCACCCCGACCGCGAAAGTGGCCACGCTGACCGAGCCGTAGTGGGCGGCGGTGGCGGCGGCATCGATCCGGTTCATCTTGATGCGCAGCAGGGCAAAGCCGAGCAGGGTCTGCACCACGCCGAGCAGGATCACCAGCGCCAGCTGGGGCAGCAGGGGGAGCAGGGATTGCTGGGCCAGCCCGACGCCGCCCTTGAGGCCGATGGCCAGCAGCAAAAAGAGGGAGAGAGTATCGTAGAGGGCGGGCGGCAGTTTGAGCTCGGAACGCACCAAACCAGCCAGCAGGCCAAACAGGAAAAAGAGAACAACAACATCCAACATGATGACTCGCGGGAGCAGTCCACAGGGTGGTTGCATGCTAGAGTGCATGATGCTTCGATAAAATCAGATTTTGATTGATGGTTGTTCGGTAAAAACTGATAAGGGGTCCGATGCTCAACTACAAACAGCTCTACTACTTCTGGCATGTGGCCCGCAGCGGTGGCGTGACTCGGGCGGCGCAGCAGTTGCATCTGACCCCGCAGACCATCAGCGGCCAGGTGGCCGAGCTGGAGCACTCCTTGCGCCACGCCAGCCAGGAGCTGACCATGCAGGTGGGGATTACCGCGTCAGTCCCCCGCACCCTGGCGTTCGAACTGCTGGCGCCGGCCATGGCACTGGCGACCCCGCTTCGGCTGATCTGTCATGAGGAACGGCCCGACCAGCTCTTCAGCGAGCTGGCCAGACACAAATTGGACATGGTGCTGACCGACCGCCCGCTGCCCCCCGACAGCGGCATCCGCGGCTATAACCACGAGCTGGGGCGCAGCCCGCTGGCGCTGTTTGCCAGCCCGGCGCTGGCGGCGCAGGCCCGCAAGGGGTTTCCCGCCGCGCTGGAGGGGTTGCCCGTGCTGATCCCGGGTGAAAAGTCGGTGACTCATGATCGCTTACTGGCCTGGTATCACCAGCAGGGCATCCATCCCCACCTGGTCGGCCAGTTCGATGACTCCGCCCTGATGAAGTCGTTTGGCAAGGCGGGGATGGGGATCTTTCCGGCTCCGCTCGCCATGGGGGAGGAGATAACCCGCGTCTATGGTGTCGAACGGATTGCCACCCTGCCCGAGGTCACCCTCTCCTACTATCTTGTCTCGGCCGGTCGTCATCTCTCCCACCCCGGCGTGAAGGCGGTGATGGAGGGGGCCAGCCAGCGATTGGCGGCACTGGAAAATAAAAAATAGAAATCTGGATGGCTATACATCCGATATGCGTCTGCCTATAATCCCCCCCGCTTTGGCGCATCATGCTTAATAGGGAATCCGGTGAAAATCCGGAGCTGGCGCGCAGCGGTAAGGGGGAACGAAGCGACATCAGGGCACTGCCGTCAGGTGGGAAGCCGTCGCCGTAGGTCATCAGCCCCCCAGCCCGAAGACCTGCCAGAGTTCGTATTTCGGGCCGAGAGAAACCGGCCACGAAGTAGATGCTTACGCGAACTTAAGGATCTCTCATGTCCAAGAAATTATTGGCGGCTGCCCTGTTGCCGACGGCGGCATTTGCCCAGCAGCTGACCATTCCTGTCAATCCCACCATGGTGGTGACCGCCACTCGCGTCGCCCAACCTGCTTCCAGCGTACTGGCTCCCGTCAATGTGATCAGCCGGGACGAGATCGATCGCCTGCAAGCCCAGACCGTGACCGATGTGGTCAAGACCCTGCCCGGTGTGGAAGTGGTCAGCAATGGTGGTCGCGGTCAACTGAGCTCGCTGCGGGTGCGCGGCGGTACCTCTTCCCAGACGCTGGTGCTGGTGGACGGCGTGCGCAGCGCCTCTCTGACCGCCGGCATGACCGAACTCAACAACCTGCCGCTCAATCAGGTCGAGCGGATCGAATATATTCGCGGCCCGCGTGCATCCATCTATGGCTCCGATGCCATCGGCGGGGTGATCAACATCATCACGCGCCCCGAGCAGGGCACCAACCAGCACAAGTTCAACCTGGGGGCTGGTTCCAATCAACAGCGCCAGGCGGCGTTCAGCAGCGCCAGCCAGGTGGGCGAGGCGGGTCAGCTCAAGGTCGCCGGCGGCTTTGACGACGAGTCCGGCTACAACGTACATCCTCTGCCCGGTATCAATGATGGCGATCGTCATGGCCACCGCGGTTATAACGCCATGCTGGACTATCAGCAGGCGCTCACTGGCAACTGGGATCTGTTCGGGACGACCCGCTGGTTCCGCAACGTTGCCCAGTATGACAGTTCGTCCGCTGCTTCCGCCTGGGGGCCGGCGAATCATCAGCGCAACGAAACCTGGACCGAGAACCAGAGCTACCAGCTCGGTTCCCGCTATCACGATGATCGTTACCTGAGCGAGCTGCGCGGCGCCTTTTCCAAGCAGGACGCCTACGACTATCCGGACAACAGCGGTCGCGATCAGGCCGTTAACCGCACCTATACCCGCCAGTACAGCCTGAACTGGGTCAACAGCTTCAAGGTGAACGAGTTCTGGACCCTGGGGGGCGGGGCCGACTGGCAGCGCGACATGCTGGATGATCGCTCCCGCTCCTCCGGCGCCACCTATCCGGCTGATGCCAAAGAGCGTGACAACACCGGCCTCTATGCCCTCGCCCAGTTTGACAACCAGACCTGGCAGGCCGAGTTGAGCGGACGCAGCGACGACAACGAGCAGTTTGGCCGTCACAACACCTGGCAGACCGGAGCGGGCTGGCGTTTCGCAGAGGATTACCGTCTCAGCGCCCGTTACGGCACAGGCTTCCGTGCACCGACCTTCAACGATCTCTACTATCCGGGCTCCGGCAACAGCAAGCTGAAGCCGGAAGAGTCGAAGAGCAGCGAATTGATGCTGGATGGCCAGACCGCCGGGGTGGAGTGGCGCCTGACCGGCTATCGCAACGATTTCGAGCAGATGATCCAGTGGGCCCCCGATAGCCAGGGGATGTGGACGCCGCAAAACGTGGGTAAGGCACGGATCGAAGGTATCGAGTTGGAAGGGGAGTTTGATACCGGCTGGTTGAGCCATCGGGTCTCTGCCGAATACAAGGATCCCAAAGACAGGATCACCGACAAACAGCTGCAACTGATCTCCCGCAAGGGCGCCAAGTGGGTGACAGAGGCGCAGTGGCAGCAGTTTGACGGCTCCCTGAGCTGGATTTACCAGGGCGAGCGCTATGGCAACGCGGCCAACACCACCGAGCTGGGTGGTTACAGCGTGTGGAATCTGGCGGTGGGTTACAAGGTGACACCGGCGCTGAAGGTCTCCGGCAAGATTAACAACCTGCTGGACAAGGAGTATCAGACCGCGGTCGGCTATCCGGCTGATGAGCGCGCTTACTACATCACCATGGATTACTCTCTGTAAGCCCTATCCGTCTGATCGGAAAAAACCGGGGCCCTGCCATTGGCAGGGCCTTTTCTATTGGCCGCAGCCGGGAGTATGATCGCCCCCTTGCACCAAAGGGGGAGCTCAAGTGGCCAATATTCTCGTGTTTGATTCCGGTATGGGTGGCCTCACCATCTATCGCGAGATCCGCCGTGTTTTGCCGGCCCACAACTATTTCTACTGTTTCGACAACGCCAACTTCCCCTACGGCGAACTGAGCGAACCCCAGCTGATCGCGGCCTGCTCCGGTCTGGTCAGTCACATGGTGACAGCACATGCCATCGATCTGGTGGTGATCGCCTGCAACACAGCGAGCACCATAGCTCTGCCCGCGCTGCGTGCCGCACTGGCCATTCCGGTCGTGGGAGTCGTGCCCGCCATCAAGCCGGCAGCCGCCCTGACCCGCAATGGTTGCATCGGTCTTCTGGCAACGCCCGGCACGGTCAGTCGCCACTATACCCAGGAGTTGATCGCCCAGTTTGCCCCCGGCAAGCGGGTGCTGCTCAAAGGCACGACAGAGCTGGTCATCGAGGCCGAGCACAAGCTGGCCGGACTGCCGGTCAACATGCCGCTGCTGCGCGAAGTCCTGGCCGAGTGGCTGGAAGGGGAGTGCACGCCGGATACGCTGGTGCTGGGTTGTACCCACTTCCCGTTATTGAATGAGGAGATCCAGCAACTGATGCCAGGGTGCCGGCTCGTCGATTCGGGTTGCGCGGTGGCCAAACGGGTGGCCTGGTTGCTGGCCAACGGGGGCCATGCCGCTTCCGGCCAGATTCACTGCAATGAGGTGATTGCTCGGGCTTATTGCACCCGGCTGGATGGGGAGGCTCAAAAACTGACAGCCCCCTTGCAAGCATGGGGGCTGTCATCGTTGGAAGAGGTGCGTTACTGAGATATTCCGACGCTCAGATCAGGCGTCAGCCTCGCCACCTTCCTTCTCTTCTTTATCCCGCTTGTCGTTGGCTTCGCGTACCTTCAGAGTGCGCTGTTGATACTCCTTGTCATTCAAGGCTGCAATCGCCTTGGCAGCATCGGCGGCGGGCATCTCCACAAAACCAAATCCTCTGCGTTTGCCGGTCGCCTTGTCTTTCATCAAGCGAACGGAAATCACCTGGCCTTGCTCGGCAAACAATTCGCGCACGGCGATCTCGTTGGCCCGATATGGCAGGTTGCCTACATATAAGGTGCATGTCTCCTGATTGGCGACCGCATCTACGGCATTGGCCGGGGAACGTTTCAGGCAGAGCGGGACGATAAAACCACCGATAGCCAGGCCCACGGCAAAAATAACTTCCGCCTTCAAAGAAAACTGCAGGGCTTGAGCAACCAGATAACCGATAACTGCCAATACCAGTGCAAGGATGGCGGCCTGCACATAGACGGGAAATTTGGATAAATTCATCTTAAAAGACCTTTTGTAAATGAAAGCAAAAAAGGTGCAACACTATATTCACCTCCATGGTAACCAGCTTTCCTGATTGGCGCTACCACGGACCGCTAGGGAGAGGTTATCGATGTCAGTATGGCATTCCCGGAGCCCTTTGCGTTGTCAGAAATGACGCTTAAAAGGGTGTGGAACCGCTGTTTTGTGGATAACCCTGTATATATACACTGAATAAGCTGTTTCTAATTGAAATATTTGAAATTTTCGTGATTTTCTTCAAAAAAAGTCTTGTCATCGAAACGCCGCTCCCTATAATGCGCCCTCATCAGCACGGCGGTTCACGCCAACCTGATGAGCCAGCTTCCTTGAGAAGCCGGCGCCGAAAGAAAAGCGAAAACAATCGCTTGACTTTCGAAGTGAGAAGCGTAATATGCGCTTCCTCAACGCGACAAGCGTAGCGCTCTTTAACAATTTGAATCAAGCAATCTGTGTGGGCACTCACAGCATCGAGTATCAAAAACAATTTTTGATTTTCAATGTCTGATGAAGTGACCAAAGCAACGAAAGTTGCAGCAGTTAATTCAGCAATTCATTGAGCCGCCTTTATAGGCAACCAAACTTAA
>NZ_JBGLQV010000017.1:0-66958 GCF_041402525.1 Aeromonas sp. S18(2024)
CACCCGCGGTGATGTTGCCCTGGGTTTTACCTTCGATGCTGATATAACATGGAGTTGGCATGGATATGCTCCTGATAGATTAGTGAAATGAGATAGCACTCGAGCGAATCTATTAGCAGCGTCCATGCCAAACAAAAAACTATATAAATATCATATAGATAAAAACAAACCTCTACCCCAATCACCACGACTTACGCAAGTTCTCGCGCAAACTTGCTAAGCGAGCTACCAAATACTGCAATGACAGTGATAAATATCATCATGAAAGCAAGATGTTGCGCATATCAGCATTTATGACTGCCGAGATGGTCTCGATAACCCCCCTCTACCAACATTCCCTCTGTGCGACCAAGGTGCCAGCCACTTTTCCGTGACCTCGCGTCAATCCTTGTCACTGAAGCAGAGATAAAAAAATCCCCGCCTGATCGGGCGGGGATGTGTGCGGGGATCCCTGCTCCCCTCCTGACTGCGTGTGCTGCTTGTTATTTAGAAGACGTACTTGATCCGTGCGCTCAGGTTGCGGCCCGGCTCGGTCATGGCGCTGTTGTCCGACCCTTCGGCACGGCCGGCGATGCGTTCATAGCTGGTGTACTCCTTGTCAAACAGGTTGAAGACTCCAACGTTGAGCTGCAGATCGGCCATCGGATTGAACTGGGCATACATGTCCACTACGCCCCAGCCTGCGCTCTTGACGTATTCGTTACCCTTGCTGTCCTTGCGAACCTTGCCCATGTCGTCGGCAAAACGCAGCGCCGTGTTGAAGTTCCACTTAGCCTGTTCGAGACGCACCCCCACGCTGCCATTAAGCGGGCTCAGGCTGTTGATGTAGTTGCCATCCCCATCCTTGCCTTCGATATAGGCCAGGTTGCCCCAGACGTTGACAATGTCGTTCAGCCAGTAATCCGCCTTGGCTTCAACCCCCTTGGTGGTGGCCTTGCTCAGGTTCTGATACTGATAGACGGAAGTTCTGCCTTCCGTGCCCACCTGCACCATCTCGATGAAATCATCAAACTTGTTGTAGAAGCCGGAGACTTCGTAGCTCAGACCGTGACTGCTGCCGCGCACGCCGAGATCGATGCCGTCGCTGCTCTCCGGATTGAGGTTCGGATTCGGCTCGATACGATAGCCGTAGGCCTGGTGATTGAGGGTGGAGAAGGCGGTGTCATACATGGGAGCCTTGAAACCATGGCTGTACTGGGCGAACAGGTTGGCCGCCTCATGGGCCTTGAATACCAGGCCCAGCTTGGGCGACAACTCCCCTTCGGAGAACTTGTGCAGCTTGTCTCCGGTGTAGGCGGGATCATTGTCCGGGTTCATGCGGTAATAGTCGTAGCGGGCCCCCGGCGTCAGCACCCAGCGCTCGCCAAACTTGATCTCGTCAAAAGCCCACAGTGAGCCACGCTCGCTGGTAGTTGAGGGGAAACTCAGCTCGTTGTAGCCGACAAAATCCCCCGGGGTGGTGGGCCCCTTGTAACGGGATCGCTCGTTGTCCGTATGTTCGTACTCGGCCCCCCAGGCCAGGCGGTGATTGCCAATCGCCTTGTGGAACTGCAGCTGGGCTCCTGCGCTAGTTTGCTCAAACTCGTTGTTGTCCAGCGAGTTCTTGGTCACATAGGGGTTGCCCGGGCTGACCGGGTACTTGGAAGAGGCATATTGATCCAGGGTCTGCTTGGTGCGGGAGTAGTAGACCTTGCTGTCCATCCGATCGGCCCAGCCGAGGTTGAGCGCGATGCCGTGATCCAGCACCAGGGAGAGGTTGTCGGTCTGCTTGTCAGTGATGGACTGCTCGAAGACGCGGGCAGTGCCTGTGCCCACCTTGTTGAGTTTGATGGCATCCGGCTCCTCGCCATCGGTCAGGTAATCGACGGTCAGCTTGAGGAACTGCTCATCGGAGAGGTTCCACTTGCTCTTGAGCAGCAGGGCGTGGGTACCGATATCGAAATCGCTCTTGCTGGAGTCATAATTCTGGGTCACGCCACCATCTCGCCAGGTATAGCGCAGCAGGTTCTCCACCTCGCCGGTACGCAGGGCGCCGGTAAAGCCCGCCATCTTCTGGTGGCTGCCAGAGGCATAGCCGCTGGTCACGTCCAGATAGCTGTCCCTGCCTTTAAGAAAGTCGCCGGCATCCTTGGTGGTGATGGCGATGACGCCCCCCAGCGCATCTGAACCATATGCCGCAGAAGCCGGCCCCTTGGCCACTTCCACCTGCTTGATCATGTCGGTGTCGAAATAGCTCTGACCCACGCCCCCCTTGCTGTAGGCATCGTTCAGGCGCACGCCGTCACGCACCACCTTGACCCGGTTCTCCCCCATGCCACGAATGATGAAAGTCTGGGCATCCCCCTGACCGCCCAGCACGGTCACGCCCGGCTCGTAGCGGAACAGATCGGCGGCATCGGTTACTACCTGTTCTTCAATCTGCTTGGCGGTGATCACCGAGATGGGACCGGAAACATCTTCCAGTTTTTGCTCCATCCGTGAGCCGCTGACGACCACGACCTCATCCGCCTGGTGGCTGGCGGCAAAGAGTGGGGTGGAAAGCCCTGCTGCCACAGCCATGGCAACCAGAGAGAGTGAGTTATGATGGGTCACAGCGAATCCTTGTTGAGAATAGTTATCAATCAAGGCGCATATTACTCACCACCAAACAAAGATCAATAAAAAGAATCATTATCATTTGAAAGCAAACTTCTTGCTCTTACACTGTCGGCGGCTGTTACCCTTTAATCCTGTTTTTCATCCGCGATGCCTGCGCATCCCGAACCATTTGCCGTGAGATCCATGATGAAACGACTCCCTCTGCTCGCCCTGCCCCTGTTGCTGGCGGCCTGTGCCACTCAACCCGTACCACCTGCATCGTTGCAGACCCTCTATGACTACCAACTGAGCAGCGATCGGCAGGATCCCCTCACTCTGGAGCAGGCCATCGCCCGTGTGGCCGATGCCGACATCATACTGGTGGGCGAATTGCACACGCACCCCGCCATCCATCTGCTGCAATCCCGCCTGCTGGCCGGATTGAATGACAGCGCCGCACAGACAAGGCGGCAGCTAATCCTCTCCATGGAGCAGTTCAGCCGGGCCGATCAGGCTACCCTGGATGCCTATCTGGCAGGGCGCATCGGCGAAGCGGCGCTGATCCGCGAAGGCCATGCCTGGCTCAACTACCCAAGCGACTACCGCCCCCTGGTGGAATTTGCCAAAACCCATCGGCTGCCAGTGATCGCCGCCAATGCCCCCAAACCTCTGGTGAGCTGTGTCGGCCAGGAGGGGCCCGAGTGGCTGGACAAGCTTCCCGCCAACCGGCGCAGCCAGCTGGCTCGCGAGCTGACGTTGGGGAGTGATGCCTATCGCCAGAAGTTTATGGCCTCCATGCACCACGGCGATGCCGACAGCAACGCCCGCCGTTTCGCCGCCCAGACCAGCTGGGACGACACCATGGCCGAGAGCATGGTGGATTACCTCGCCAGCCACCCGGGCCGGCAGATCATGCATATCGCCGGCAACTTCCATGTGGAAGGGGGCCTGGGGCTCGCCAGCCGCATCGCCAGTCGCAATCCGGCGCTCAAGGTGGCCCTGATAGTGCCGCAAACCGGTGACACGCCCGCCGCCGGGCGCCCTGCCGATGTGACGGTCACCGTCATGCCGCTGCCGGCACGCTGGCAAAGCAGTGCCGAGATGAAGCAAGATATGGAGGCGCTGCATCAATCTCGCAGCCGTGACTGCAGCCAGTGGCTGCAACCCTAATCATCAAGGAGACGGCGAGCATATATGGACGTGTTACTGATCATCGACGTGCAGCAGGGGTTATTCACCGAGCCCCGTTACCGCCAGGAGCAGGTACTGGCCAATATCAACCGTACCGCGGCCTATATAAGGCAGCACCATGGCCGGGTCATCTACGTCCAGCACGATGGCCCGCCCGGTAGTGAGCTGGTACCGGGCACGCCGGGCTGGCAACTGCATCCGGCGCTGCAACCGGCCAAGGGGGACAGCCGGGTACGCAAGGAGGGCTGTGACAGCTTCCTCGATACCGAGCTCGCCTTCCTGCTGGCCGAACAACCGGTCGACAGACTCATTCTCTGCGGATGTGCCACCGATTTCTGCGTCGATACCACGGTGCGCAGCGCGGCTTCCCACGGCTTCGAGGTGCTGGTGCTGAGCGATGGCCATACCACGGCCGATCGTCCCCACCTGGGTGCGGCGCAGATCATCGAGCATCACAACTGGATGTGGCGCCACCTCAGCCTGCCGCAGGGGCACGGTGTCACCCTGCTCAGCACGGATGAGCTGCTGGCAGTAACACCCGCTGTGCAGCCATGTTAATCTGCGAGCCTCGTTTAGTTTTCACCGGAGTCTGTCGTGCGCCTGTTGCCTGTCACCCTGTTGCTGCTGTTTCCCCTGCTCAGTGCCTGCTCCGGCTTGCCCGGGCAGGGTTATGACGGGCCTGAGCCCCTGTTCCTGACCCATATCAGCGAAGAGGGAAGCAAGCGCTTCACCTTCGAAGCCGCGCCCAACGACACCCTGCCGCGCGGGCTGTCGGCCGCCCAGCACCAGCGACTGCTGGAGCAGCGGGAGGAGCTGCAACAGGATCTGCTGACCGAGACCCTGGCCCGCAAGCAATATTGCCGCGACGGTTACATAGTGCTGAGCCAGAACTCCTGGCGACTGCGGGGGGAGTGCAACGAGACAGCGACCGAGGCCGACCGTGGCGCCTTCCCGAACAGGGGTACCTGGCAGGATTGAGGCGCTGCGCACCGGTGCAAGATATCAATGAAAACGGGCAGCCAGTGGCTGCCCGTTTTGTCATGGTATGACTGGCACTCAGAGAGGTGCATCGGCCGGGCTGGTCAGCTCGGCGCCATTGTCGATGCGCTTGTGCCCTTCCACCAGATGGACGAAATCCACCAGCTCGTCGCCGGAGACGCGAAACGCCTGGCCGAAGCCCTTGACGAACAACCCCTGCTCGGGCTTGAGGCGAAACAGCACGAAATCCTTGAGATTGGAGAGACCGCGGACAATCTCGCCAAAGCGCCCTTCCAGCGCGCCGACCGCCTTCTGCCAGCGCACATCGTCGCGAGCCACCACTTCGGCCACCGCATCGAAGGTGAGGCGCTTGCGGGCAAACAGCTCGCGGGCACCGGTTTCATCCTCGATCAACATCAGCGACACTCTGGGCACCTGCTGCAGGTTGCGGGCGTGACGGGCGATCTCGGAGATCAGCACATAGTAACCATCTTCCTGCAGCACGAAGGGGGCATAGCTGGCATTGGGATTGCCTTCGCTGTCGACCGTGGCCAGCTGCAGGGTGCGGCAGTGGTCGCGAAACTCGCGGATCTCCGGTTGCAGGCGGTTTTGCAGACGTTCCTGACGCTCACTCATGCTTTGACTTCCTCTTGAGACGGGTGGCGCAGGGCCATAAAACGGGTCACCTGATCTGCCAGCAACTGGCGTTTCTCGTCACGCCCCAGGTAGATCTTGAAGATGCAGCGGCCACTCTCGGCGAAGAACTGGAACGAGTGTCCCTCCTTGCCCATGAACAGCTTGCTGACCAGCGCAATCCCCATCACCCTGTCGAGCTTGAGGTGGCCGTGCAGCTCGCCATCACGTCCCATCAGGTTGTAATAGCCGCGCGCATCCTTGCCCTTCGGGAAAGGCGCCTTGACCTCGAAGATGGAGCCTTCCGACTCGACTATGGTGGTCACCGGCCCCCAGTCGGCCAGATCCTCCAGCAGCCCCTGGGCACGCTCCGGTGGCAACAGGGTCACCAGCTCGGCTGGCAGATGGCGCACCACCTCCCATTCGCTGACGACCAGCTGGGCCGCCAAGGTTGACGGATGAGCGCCGGGATCCTGTTCCAGCAGCGCATGAATGCGTTGTGCAATGCTCATGTTCTCTCCCTCTGCGAGGCCCGTTCGCCCCGCGATTCATCATGGCGGTTACTCTAATAAAGCACCAAAACCAATGCAATTGATAATTGCTATCATTATCAGTGCAATTTTATTGCGGCCTTGATATTCTCGGCGACACACCCGTTTCATTGATCCTTTTCGGAGGTTAGCATGGGCCGTCGTCTTGCCCTCGCACTCACCCTGTTGGGCTGCTCAGCCCTCCTTGCCCCCCTGGCGGTATCGGCGAATCCAGCAGAACGTATCGTCAGCATAGGTCCGGCCACCACGGAACTCATCCTCGCGCTGGGCGGTGAACCCAGCCTGATCGCCACCGATGTCAGCAGTCCGCTGCCCAAAGGATTACCCAAGGTAGGCTACCACCGCGCCCTCGCAGCCGAAGGGATCCTGAGCCTCGCCCCGACCCGGGTGGTCGGCAGTGACGAGATGGGCCCGGCGCCCACGCTGGATCAACTGCGCCGCGCCGGCGTCAAGGTGGATGTGTTGAAGACGGCCCCCACCCTGGCCAACCTCACCGAGCGCATCGATACCCTGGCCGCTCTGCTGGGAGATAAGCAGGCCGGCACCAGACTCAAGGCCGAGATCCGGGCCCAGACCGACAAGCTGGCGGCTCAGGCCAAACAGAACAAGCCGCTCAAGGTCGCCTTCCTGCTGCTGCACAAGGGACAACCCACCAGCATTGCGGGTGGAGATACCACCGCCAGCGCCCTCATCGAACTGGCGGGCGGCATCAATCCGGTCGCCAGCCTGCGCAACTACAAACCCGTCTCTGCCGAATCCCTGATCGAGATGCAACCCGACCTGGTGCTGGTGAGCGGCCGCGACTGGCAGCAGTATGCCGATCCGGCCAGCGTGCTGGCAGAAGTGCCCGCCCTGGCGGCCACTCCGGCCGGCAAGCGCAAGGCCATTCACGCCATCGACGGTCACGCCCTGCAAGGGGGACTGAGCCTCAACTCACTGCAGCAGGCGAACCAGATCGCCCAGTGGATCAAGCAGGGATCATGATGCGCCTGCCCCTCCCCTGGTTGCTGGCCATCACCACGGCCCTGCTGGCCCTGCTGCTGCTCGGTTCTCTGGCAACCGGCCCCATGACCCTCACCATGAGCGAGAGCATCAAGGCGCTGTTTGCCGGTCAGGAGAGCGGGATTGCAGCGCACAAGCTGCTGATCGTGCAGGAGATCCGTCTGCCCCGTACCCTGCTCTGCATCGCGGTGGGAGGCATACTCGGGCTCTGCGGCGCCGTGATGCAGGGGCTGTTTCGCAATCCGCTGGCCGACCCTGGCATCATAGGTGTCTCGGGCGGTGCGGCGCTTGGGGCTGCGCTTGCCATCGTGCTCCTGACTCCCCTCAACCAGCAGTGGCAGGCCACTCTGGGGATCGGCCTGCTGCCCCTGCTCGCCTTTCTCGGTGGAGCGCTGACCACGACCCTGGTCTATCTGCTCGGCACCCGGGAGGGGGGCACCTCGGTCACTGTCATGCTGCTGGCCGGGGTCGCCATCACGGCGCTCTCCGGCGCCGTGATCGGCCTGCTCACCTATCTGGCCGACGATCAGATGCTGAGGGATTTGAGCCTGTGGCAGATGGGCACTTTGGCAGCGGGCAAACCGGCGGATGTGGCGCTGGCACTGCTGACCCTTGCGACCCTGATCTGGCTCTTCCTGCGCGATGCCAATCCGCTCAACGCCCTGCTGCTTGGCGAGGGGGAAGCGCGCCACCTGGGGGTGGATGTGCAGGCGCTCAAGCGCCGCCTCATCTTGCTCACTGCCGCCGGCGTCGGCGTGGCGGTGGCCGTTTCCGGCATGATCGGCTTCGTCGGTCTGGTTGTGCCCCATCTGGTGCGGCTGATGGCGGGACCCAATCACGTCAGGCTGCTGCCACTCTCGGCCCTGCTGGGGGCCGCCCTTCTGCTTGGCGCCGACATGCTGGCCCGCACCCTGCTGGCCCCGGCCGAATTGCCGGTGGGCATCATCACGGCCCTCCTGGGTGCCCCCTTCTTCATCTGGTTGCTGATCAAGGGCCGTCGCGCCCTCTAAGACGGATTGCTATGGATCACCTTGCCCCCTCCCCCCTCCTGACCTGTCAGCAGCTTGGCCTGCACCGCGGCCAGCGCCGGATCCTCGACAGGCTGGATCTGACCCTCGAGAGCGGTACCCTGACCGCCCTGCTCGGCCCCAACGGGGCGGGCAAGAGCACCCTGCTCAAGTGCCTGACCGGTGAACTGGAGCACGAAGGCAGCATCACCCTGTTTGGCCAGGATCGCAGGCTTTGGGACAGCAACCAGCTGGCCCACAGAGTCGGCGTCTTGCCGCAGAGCTCGTCGCTCAACTTTCCGTTTCTGTGTGAGGAGGTGGTGGCCATGGGGCGACTGCCCCACAGCGAACTGGCCAAACGGCGCGACGAGATAGTGCTGGCCGCCATGACCCACGCCGGGGTAGAACACCTGGCCAAGCGGCTCTATCCCGGCCTCTCTGGCGGCGAGCGGCAGCGGGTGCAGTTTGCCCGGGTGCTGGCCCAGATCTGGCAAGCCCCTGACGAGGTGCAGCAGCCGCGCCTGCTGCTGCTGGATGAGCCCACCTCGGCCCTCGATCTGAAATACCAGCACCAGTTGCTGACCATGGCCCGCGCCCTGGCGAGCCGCAACACCGCCGTGCTGGTGGTGCTGCACGATCTCAATCTGGCGGCCCGCTACGCCGATCGGCTGGTGATGCTGGAACAGGGAAAACTGATGGCGGACGGGACACCGGCCGAGGTGCTGACCCCGGCGCTGATTGCCCGCCTCTACGACTATCCGGCCCAGGTGCTCCACCACCCCGACAGCGGTCTGCCCATGGTGCTTTGAAGGCTGGCCACCAAACCAACTTCCCTCTATTGGGTCCCGGATTGCGTCGGGATTCGTCGCTGTGCTTATCGGCAGCGAGATATCCATCAAGGTTCAACAAACGCTGTGAATGCTTTCACACTTTTGCCAGACAAGGGGTTTCAGTTCTCAAGCGAGCACTATAATGGCGCGGCATTGAAAATGCTTAACCCATTGATGCTACGGAACAATTATAATGAAGAACAAACACAGAACCCTGCTGGCCGCGGCCATCGCCCTCGGGCTGCTCGCCGGCTGCAACAGCGACAACGACTCCAAGGCCCCCGATCCCATGGTCCGTTTTGCCACTTTCAATCTCTCGTTCGACCGCACAGCCCCCGGCATGCTGGCCGGCGAACTGTCCCTGACCCGCACGGCTCAGGATGCCCTGCTGGCCCGCTACCAGGAGGGTGACTCCAGCCTGAGCGAGGCAGAGAAGACCACCGCCAAGAACGTGCAGCAGATCCGCAATATCGCCGAGATAGTCCAGCGCACTCGCCCCGACGTCTTCCTGCTCAACGAGTTCGACAACGACGGCAAAGGCGAGAACACGGCCGCCCTCAATGCCTTTAACGACAACTACCTGGCTCACGCCCAGCATTCCGACGTCACCGCTATCAGCTATCCGGTACGCCAGAGTTTTGCCACCAATACCGGTCTGATGAGCGGCTTTGACCTCAATCAGGATGGCAAGGTCAACACGGGGCCGGACGATGCCTGGGGCTTTGGCAACTACCACGGCCAGTACGCCTTCGCAGTCATGTCGAAATATCCGGTCGACACCAAACAGATCCGCACCTTCCAGACCTTCAAGTGGAAGGACATGCCCGGTGAAACCAACCCCGTCATCGATGACTGCAGTAACCCCAAGGCCCCGATCCCGGCCAGCCGCCAGTGTGGCGATGCCTGGTATGACGACGCGGCCTGGCAGCAGTTCCCGCTCTCGTCCAAGAACCACGCCGATGTGCCGGTGCGGATCAAGACGCCGCAGGGGGAAGAGGTGGTTCACTTCCTCATCTCCCACCCGACACCGCCCATTTTCGGCAATGCGGCGCGCCACAACGTCAAGCACAACCGGGCCGAAATCGCCTTCTGGAATGACTACGTCAACGGCCTCGACTACATGACGGATGACAAGGGCACCAAGGGTGGGCTGGCCAAAGATGCCAAGTTCGTCATCGCCGGGGATCTCAACGCCGATCCGCTTACCGGCGACGGCGATCTGAGCGCCATCAAGGCGCTGCTGGACAATGCGCGGATGAACCAAGCTGTCACCAATGGCTCACTGATCCCGGTCAGCGAAGGGGGCCCGGAGTGCCTGGCCAGCGGCACCGATTGCAAGCGCAACAACAATCGCCCCTCGCCGGAGCGCATCACCAGCAGTAGCGGGTTGCAGCTGGATCACGTCATCCCCTCCGCCAACCTGGAGGTCGCCAGCAGCGGTGTGTTCTGGCCGGCAAGCTTCGAGGCAGGTTACCACCTGGTTTACGACGCCAAGCTTGGCATCGCGAAAGGGGTGAGTTCGGATCACCGCCTGGTGTGGGTCGATCTCAAGCTCGACTGATCCTGACGCATCGCAAGAGGGGGCTGTGGCCCCCTCATCGTTTCTCCGGCCAAAGTCGGGAAGATCACAAAACCACGCCACCAATCGGGCTAGAATAAACCCTCCTGTCGCCCCTGCCGTGGCGGGCGATCCTCCCGTGCCTTCATTCATCGAGGACTTGTTTCATGGAACTGCTTCTTCTTAGCAACGGTAAAGCCAACGAATTTCCGGGCCTGCTCGGCTGGGCCCGCGAGCGGGTGCAGAGCCTGCTCGCCCGCAAGCAGGTCAAGCGTATCCTGCTCATTCCCTATGCGGTGATCCGCAGCGACTGGGATGAACGCGCCCGGGATCTCGGTGACAGCCTGGGAGTCGAGGCCATCAGCATCCATCACTTCGACGATCCGGTGGCCGCCATCAACCAGGCCGAGGCCATCTTCATCAGCGGTGGCAACACCTGGCGTTTGAACCAGCAACTGCACGAGCAGGGGCTGGTCGTGCCAATCCAGCGCGCCGTGCGCGAGCGTGGCGTCCCCTATGTGGGCTGGAGCGCCGGCTGCAACGTGGCCACCCCGAGCATCCGCACCACCAACGACATGCCGGTGTGCAACGCCGCCGTGTTGCCGGCGCTGGGTCTGTTTCCGCTGCAGATCAACCCCCACTACCTGGACGCCAGCATCAGCGGCCACATGGGAGAGACCCGCGATGAGCGCCTCGCCGAGTTCTGCACCATCAACCCGAGCGAATACGTGGTGGCCCTGCGCGAAGCGAGCCTGCTACAGGTGAGCGGTGACACCCTGGAGTACTGGAGTGCTCGCGATCAGGACTTCAAGATCTTCAAGCACGGTCAGGAACCGCAAGCCTTTATGGATGCAACCCCGCTGGCCGAGCTGACCCCGTTCAGGGTGCGCTAGAAGCCCACACTGCCAGTCACAAAAACAGAGAGGGATGGCTCAAGGCCATCCCTCTTTTTCATTCTGCCCAACACCACCGACAGCCGCTTACTCCCCCTGCAGGGTCACCAGGATCTTGCGGGCGCCGCCGTCAATGCGATGCTCGCCGAGCCAGATCCCCTGCCAGGTGCCGAGGGCCAGCCGGCCGTCACGCACCGGCAGCAGCAGGCTCACCCCGAGCAGGGAGGATTTGATGTGGGCCGGCATGTCGTCCGGTCCCTCACAGGTGTGGCGATAGTAGGGGGCATCTTCCGGCGCCAGCCGGTGCAAGTGCGCCTCCATATCGGCGCGTACGCTCGGATCGCAATTCTCGTTGAGGGTGAGTGACGCCGAGGTGTGCTGCAACAGCAGGTGCGCCATGCCAACTCGGTAATCGGCAAGCTCCGGCAGCCTGGCCACCAGCTCGTCGGTCACCAGATGAAAACCCCGGGAGCGGGGCTTCAGGGTCAGCAGGCGCTGCTGCCACATCAGACGTACTCCATAAAGACGCGGGAGGTGAGCTTGGTGATGAGCTCGTAAGGGATGGTGCCGATCTCTTCGGCCACCCGCTCCACCGGCAGCCCCTCACCCCACAGCACAGCCTCGTCCCCCGCCTTGTCGGTGGCGTCCGGGCCCAGATCCACCGTGCTCATGTCCATGGAGACCCGGCCCACCAGGGGCACTATACGACCATTGACCAGAACGGGTGTGCCGTTGGGGGCCATGCGTGGATAGCCGTCACCATAGCCGATGGCAATCACCCCGAGCCGGGTATCGCGATCCGCCACCCAATTGGCGCCATACCCCACCGGCTCACCCGCCTTGTGATCGCGCACTGCGATAAGTTGAGTGCGCAAGGTCATCACGGGTTTCAGGTCGTAATCCGCCGCCACCGTATCGGGGAACGGCGAGACGCCGTAGAGGATCACCCCTGGACGCACCCAGTCGCAGTGGGAGTCAGGCCAGGCCAGGATGCCCGCCGAGTTGGCCATGGCGCGCTCGCCCAAAAGCGGCGCAGTCAGCTTGCTGAACAGATCGATCTGCTCACGGGTGGTGGGTTGTTCCAGCTCATCGGAGCGGCTGAAGTGGGTCATGATGTTGAACGGTTGCACCACATTCTTGCACTTGCCGAGGCGCTCGATAAAGGCGGGCATCTCCTCGGCCCGTACCCCGAGCCGGTGCATGCCGGTATCGAGCTTGAGCCAGGCTACCACGGGGGCGGGCAGCTCGGCTTGCTCCAGCGCCTCGAGCTGTTCCCAGGTGTGCACCGCGGTCTGCAGGTTGTTGGCCGCCAGCACCGGCAGGTCGGCGGCGCTGAAGAAGCCCTCCAGCAGCACGATGGGCTTGACCACGGCGCAGGAGCGCAGCATCAGCGCCTCTTCGATGCGGGCCACCGCGTAGGCGTCCGCATCCACCAGGGTGCGGGCGACCGGCAGCAGACCGTGGCCATAGGCGTTGGCCTTGACCACCGCAATGATCTTGCATTGGGGAGCATGGCGTTTGACCACGGCGAGGTTGTGGCGCAGGGCCGCTGTATTGATTTGGGCGATAGCCGCTTTCATCTGTTTTCCCTTACGAGGGCATGATAACGCGCCAACGCGTCAGGCACCGGGTGGTGTCAGCCCTCAAATGTCATCGTCTAAGGCCGGACCGGCAGAATTGTCGAACCGGGAAAACTGTTTCTGGAGGCGGGGGTGGCCTTCTTGCGAACACCCTCCCCGTCAGGATCGCAATGGTGACTCCCGAGATAGTGTCACCCTGCGGATTGTTCATCAGTAGTCATCATCAAACGCCGGACCCGCGTAGTTGTCAAAGCGCGAGAACTGGCCCTGGAAGGTGAGGCGCACACGACCGATGGGGCCGTTACGCTGCTTGCCGATGATGATCTCGGCGATCCCCTTGTCGGGGCTGTCGTCGTGGTACACCTCGTCGCGGTAGATGAACATGATCAAGTCCGCATCCTGCTCGATGGAGCCCGATTCCCGCAGATCCGAGTTGACCGGGCGCTTGTCGGCGCGCTGTTCCAGGCTTCGGTTCAGCTGGGAGAGCGCCACCACAGGGCACTGCAGCTCTTTCGCCAGCGCCTTGAGGGAGCGGGAGATTTCACCGATCTCCAGGGTACGGTTATCGGAGAGGCTGGGTACCCGCATCAGCTGCAGGTAGTCCACCATGATCATGCTGATGCCGCCGTTGTCCCGCGCCACCCGGCGGGCGCGCGAGCGCACTTCGGTCGGGGTGAGGCCGGAGGAGTCGTCGATGTACATCTTGCCCTTCTCGAGCAGCAGCCCCATGGTCGAGGAGAGACGGGCCCAGTCCTCGTCGTCGAGCTGACCGGTCCGCACCTTGGTCTGGTCGATGCGCCCCACCGAGGCGAGCATACGCATGATGATCTGCTCGGAGGGCATCTCGAGGGAGAAGATAAGCACCGGCTTGTCGGCGGTGAGGGCCGCGTGCTCGCACAGGTTCATGGCAAAGGTGGTCTTGCCCATGGAGGGACGAGCCGCGACGATGACCAGGTCCGAGCGCTGCAGGCCGGCAGTCATCTTGTCCAGATCGTTGTAACCGCTGGAGACACCGGTCACCCCGTTGTGCGGGGTCTTGAACAGCTCTTCAATCTTGTCGACGGTCTGTTCGAGGATGAGCTTGAGGGGCTGGGGCCCTTCGTTGGCGCTGGTGCGCTGCTCGGCAATCTGGAACACCTTGCTCTCGGCGAGATCCAGCAGGTCGTTGGAGGTGCGCCCCTGGGGCTCGTAGCCCGCTTCGACTATCTCGTTGGCGACCGAGATCATCTCCCGCACCACCGCGCGCTCACGCACGATTTCAGCATAGGCGTTGATGTTGGCGGCACTCGGGGTGTTCTTGGCGATCTCCACCAGATAGGCGAAGCCACCGGCCTCTTCAAGCTGCTCGGAGCGTTCCAGCTCCTCCTGCAAGGTGATGAGGTCGATGGGGTTGCCCGCATTGGAGAGGCGGGTCATGGCCTGGAAGATCAGACGGTGCGGGCGGCTGTAGAAATCCTTGTCGATCACCCGTTCGGCGACCCGATCCCAGGCCTCGTTGTCCAGCATCAGGCCGCCCAGTACGGACTGTTCGGCCTCAAAAGAGTGGGGAGGTACTTTCAGCTGTTGTGTCTTGGCGTCTTTTTTCGCCGTCACTTGCTCTGCCATACACATAAAAACCGCAGCGGGAAGGGGACGGGAATTTTACAAAAGAAAGCCAGGCACGGCGAGCCCTATTCTGGCTTATTCACACCATCATGAAGGGCCAGACCAGGGTCTGCTCCCCCTTGCTGCTTCTGGTTTTGCTTCGCAGTTTGCGTTCCTTGCGACTCAATCGTCTGCTTTTCATGCTGCATGCTCCCATTCTTGACGCCTGATGCCAGGCAACTCGTTCATGAATAATTCATGCCAAAGGTGATATTGATGAATACAAGCTGCGACACATTTAGGGACAGGCAGCCTGCCATGCGTCTTGCTGAGCTAGCCAACGCGGAGCATGCCCCACCCACAGACGAGAGTGAAAAGAGTCAAAATGAAAAAGATGCTGACCCTGTTTGCCGTGATCCTGGCCATTGGCCTGGGGGCACCTCATGCCGAGGCCAAGAAGTTTGGCGGCAGCAAATCCTTTGGTAAAAGTTACAAAACTGCGCCGGCCCAGCCTGCGGCCAAACCGGTCGACAACAAGAATCCGACACTGAACGCCCAGACTCCGCCGAAGAAGAGCGGCATGATGGGGGGTCTGCTGGGCGGCCTGCTGGCCGGCGGTCTGTTTGCCTACCTGCTGGGCAGCGGGGCCTTTGAAGGCATGCAGGGCATGGACTTCCTGCTGATCGCCCTGCTGGCCCTGGGTGCTGTGTTCCTTTTCCGCGCCCTGCGCAAAGGCAAAATGGCGGCGCCACAGCAGCAACAGGCGGCCTACGCTGGATATCAGGCTCCGCAGGCTGCCCCGCAGCAGTTCGAGCAGAGCCACAGCGCGCCGCAAGCCACCGGCTTTGCCGACAGCGATGTGCCGTTCCGCCTGCCGCCCGGCTTTGACATGAACGGCTTCCTGGCCGGTGCCCGCGACCACTACCGCACCCTGCAAGAGGCCTGGAACAAGAACGATCTGGAGAAGATCCGCGAGTACGTGAGCCCGGAGCTGTTCGAGCAGCTCAAGGCCGAGCGTGCCGAGCTGACCGGTGAGCAGCACACCGAGGTGATGTATGTGGATACCCAGCTGGTGCGTGCCGACTACGGCAGCGACTGGGCCCAGGTGAGCGTACGCTTTAGCGGTCGCTACATGGATCGCCAGGAGCAGGTCGAGGAAGACATCAAGGAGGTGTGGCACCTGGAGCGCGATCTGGCCAAAAACAATGCCCCCTGGCATATCGTCGGTATCGAGCAGCTGTAAGCAGTCATTGGCTTCAGCGCAAACCGGCATCAAGAGGCGACCCTGGGGTCGCCTTTTTTATTGCTCTCTGTCCCCGGGGCGCGGCCTGACACGAAAGGCGCAGACTCAACCATAACAAAGGGCAGCCACTGGCTGCCCTTTGTGCGTAACGGCGATGACTCTGCCTCGGGATTAACGTCGATCAGTTGCAACCGTCAGTAGAGGTGGAGTTCAGGTAACTCACCTCACCGGCAGGCTGATAGTCAGCCACATTGATGGTCTTCTTGATCTCGATGTACTCCTTCAGCACGGCCGCGTCCACCAGCCCGGCATTGATGGTGTCGATCTTGGGATAGCCATCGCCACCGGCGGCGCTGAAGCTCGGGATGGCGAAGCTGTAGGTCGCCGCCGGATCGAACGCCTTGCCACCAATGCTGGTGATGTTCACGCTCTTGGCCTGGCAATCCACCGCCATGTTGATGCCGCCAAACTGGGCATAACCGCCGGTATTGCGGGTCTTGGTGGCAACCTGTCCCAGGTAGCTGGCCAGCTCACTGCCATTCATGACGGCCTTGTTGACCGTGTTGCCGAACGGGTGCACCAGCAGCACGCTGCGATAGGTGATATCGCCGGCCGGGATGCTGTCCCGCACGCCGCCGGAGTTGACGATACCGAAGTCGGTTGCCAGCTTGCTGGAGGTGGCGGTCGTGATCAGGCGCCCCAGATTGGTCTGCATGTTGCGCACGCTGGCGCGATCGCCGACCAGCAGGCCATCGCTGGAACCGATCACCACGCTCAGCTCCTGCTGACCCTTCTCCTGATAGCCAAGCAGGGTGTTGTAGAGTTCGGGATCCTTGGTGATCTCGTCCTGAACGAACTGCATCTTGGCCGGATCCTTGGTGGCGGCACCGGCCGCGTCGATGGGATCACCCTTGGCATTGCGCTTGACGAGGTTGACCGGGATCAGCTCATAGCTGGTGAGGGTCAGCTTGCCATTCTGGTAGTCAAACTGGGCACGACCCACATACTTGCCCCACTCGTGGGCCTGCATGATCCAGGTACCGTTCTGCTGATCGGGCAGGCAGTCATCACCCGGTTTGAAGTCGGCATACTTGTTCGCCGTCCCCGGCTCCATGCAGACCGGGTTCTGGGAGTGGCCACCAATGATGGCATCCAGGGTGCCTGCTGGCAGGGCGCGGGCCATCTCCACATCCCCCGGGGCATTGCTGCCATGCTGGCCATCGGCATAGTGGCCCATGTGGGTGATGGCAAAGACCAGGTTGGCCTCATTTTTGTCACGGATCTGCTTGCCCAGTTGGGCCGCTTCGGTGGTGGGATCGCGGAACTCCAGGGTCTTGACGTTGTTGGGGTCGACCAGCTGGGCGGTGTCTTCCGTGGTCAGACCGAGCACCGCGACCTTGAGGCCGTTATCCAGCCTGAATACCTTGTAGGGGTCGAAGTAGTGCTTGCCGCTGGCCTTGTCATAGATGTTGGCCGACAGCATGGGGAACCGGGCCCACTCACGCTGCTTCTCCAGCACATTGAGGGGGTTGTCGAACTCGTGGTTGCCCACCGCCATGGCGTCGTAGCGAATGCTGTTCATCGCGACGAAATCGGGCTCGGCATCCTGCAGATCCGACTCGGGCACCCCTGTGTTGACGTCACCACCGGAGAGCACCAGCACTTCGCTGCCGGCGGCCCTGGCTTCGGCGCGCAGCCGCTCGACCAGGGTCTTCTGGGCCGCCATGCCATATTCGTTCTCGGTGTTGTGCCAGAAACGGCCATGGGTGTCGTTGGTGTGCAAAACAGTCAGCTTGCAGACATTTTCAGTGCAGGGGGCAACGGTGTCATTGCCAGAGGAATTACAGCCAGTCAGGGCAGCCAGCACGGCCAGCGCCACGGTGCCCCTGATGAAGTTCTTATTCATATCCATATCACCTTGATTATGTTGTTATTTATGACCCGATCCGGCGGGTCGGGCGCCAATATAACAAACAACAGATGACGATTTTTCATCAATGACTCACAAAATGCGTTAATTGTGATCCTTGGCTCAACATCCGGATTTCCACCGTTTTTTCGTCTCTTTTTATGAGTGGTCGCGCAAAATTCGGCACCGGGGGATGGCAAGCCGCTTCTTGCCACACCTTTGTGGCATACTCTCCCACCCCATCGGAGTCCGAGGAGAGAGTAGATGGCCAAATACGACAAGATTTCCCCAGAAACCCAGCAGGACGCGATGAAGATTGCCCGCGCCAACCAGAAGCCGGGGCAGACCAAGGAGCAGACCCAGCTGATCGCCCAGGGGATCCAGAAGGGCATAGATGAATACAAGAAGCAGATGAAGGCGCGAGCCCGCGAAGCCAATCGCCAGAAGAAGCAGCAGGCCAAAGCCAGACAACAGCAGAGTGAAAACCAGCTCGATGAACAGGACGAGTCGCTCGAACTGGTGGAAGTGACCCGCCAGCATCCCCTGCCCTGGGCACTGCTGGTATTGAGCTGGCTGGGCTTCGCCGCAGCCTGGCTCTGGCTGCGCTGACCCCGGCGCTGCAAACCTTTGCCTGGGATCTTCTTCACAGCCCTGGCCCATATGGCTGGTCATCGCCGCCCCGAGCTGATTAAATCCCGCCACTCGTTTTCAGGACATCTGCTATGAACCCGGCTCCGTTCTACCTGCTCGCCCCCTTCGTGCTGTTTCTCGTCACCATGCTGCTCTATCGCATCTCGCCACTGCGGGCGGTGGCCAGCGGCAATGTGCGCTGGTTTATTCTGCCCGCCTTCACCCTGTTCATCCTGCTCATCGTGATCAATGGCGCGGCCGATCCGGCCCTGCGCAATCCAGCCTTCCACTGGTTGATGCCAGGCCTGGGATTCGCGCTCAGCCTGTTCCCGGCCCTGCCCAAGGCGCTGGTGCCCCGGCTCGCCATCAAGGAAGGCGCCTTCGCCGCTCTGGGCCTGATGCTGATGAGCCTGGCCATGGTCTACTGACAAAGCGGCTGTGGCGACATGACCCAAGGGGCGCTCTGTGACGGGTGCCCCTTGTACAAACAATGGCCTGCAGGCATCTTGGTGACAGGATCGCCTGCAAGGAGGCCGAATGGACAATCCGCCCGATTTCATGGCGCTGTGGGATTATCAGGATCCCGCCGCCAGTGCCCTGCGTTTTCATGCTCTGCTGCCCGAGGCGCACGCCGCCGCCGACCTGCAGTATGAACTGGAGCTGCTCACCCAGATAGCCCGCACCCATTCGCTGCAACGCCAGTTTGCCGAGGCGCACCAGCTGCTCGACGAGATAGAACCCCGCCTCACTGATGCCACCCCGCGGGCGCGCCTTCGCGTCCTGCTGGAGCGAGGTCGCAGCTTCAACTCCGCCGGCGACAAGGCCAGTGCCAGGACGCTGTTTGAACAGGCCTGGCAACAGGGGCTGAAACACAAGGAGCTTTATCTCGCCATCGATGCGGCCCACATGGTGGCCATCGCCGCCCCGCTGGAGGAGCAAAGCCGCTGGCATCAGCTGGCGATGGAGCTGGCGGAGCGCAGCCAGGATGAGCGGGTGCGCGGCTGGCTCGCCCCCATCTATAACAATCAGGGGTGGACCCTGTTCGAACTGGGCCGTTTGGAAGAGGCCCGCCAGTGTCAGCAAAAATGCCTGGCCTGGCACGAGCAGCATAACAACCCGGCCAAGGCCTTTATCGCCCGCTGGAGCCTGGCCCGCCTGAGCCGGGCCCAGGGGCTGCACGAACAGGCGCAGGCCGAGCTCACGCAGTTGCAGGCCGACATGGCTGCCGCTGGCGCCCCCGAGGATGGCTATGTATTCGAAGAGCTGGGGGAGAATGCGCTGGCGCTGGACGATCCGGCGGCGGCCGAATATTTCGCCCGCGCCTGGTTTTTGCTGTCGCGCGATGAGTGGTTCAAGCGCCAGGGGGGGGAGCGGCTCGCCCGTCTCAAGCGGCTCGCCAAGCTTTGACAACGCAGGGGCGGCCTGGCGCCGCCCCTGATTCAGACGAGATTGGCCTCTTCCCATCCCTGCTTCTTGCGATAGATGGTCGAGGGGCTGATCTCGAGCAGGGCCGCGGCCTTGGGTATGTTGCCGTCACAGCTGGCGATGGCCTGTTCTATCACCTCTTTTTCCACCAGCCAGAGCGGGCGGATCGGCCCATGGGCAGGCCGCTCCGGCGCGCTGGCCACAGCAGGCTGGGCCACAGGGGCCGCCCCGTTCAGGGAACGTCCGCCATTGAGCGGGGGCGGCAAAATATCCTGGCTCACCTGATCCTTGTCGTTCAGCACCACTATGTTGCGCACCACGTTCTGCAGTTCACGCACGTTGCCGGGCCAGGGGTAGTCGAGCAGCACCCGCGCCGCCTGGGCATCGAAATCCTTGAAGCGCTTGTTCTCTTCCTTGGCGTAGCTCTGCAACAGGCTGCGGGCCAGCAGCAGGATGTCCTCGCCCCGCTCGCGCAACGGCGGCAGGTAGAGGGGGATGACGTGCAACCGGTAGTAGAGATCCTCGCGAAAACGCCCCGCCTTCACCTCCACCAGCGGATCCCGGTTGGTGGCGCAGACGAAACGCACGTCCACCGTCTCCAGCTTGCTGCTGCCGACGCGCTGCAGGGTGCCGGTCTGGATGAAACGCAAGAGCTTGCTCTGCAGGTCGAGATCCATCTCGCAGAGCTCGTCCAGAAACAGGGTGCCGCCGTCCGCAAGACTCGCCGCCCCCTTGCGATCCCCCTGGGCGCCGGTGAAAGAGCCCTTCACGTGGCCGAAGATCTCGCTCTCCATCAGATCGTGGGGGATAGCGGCGCAGTTGAGTGCGATGAAGGGCTGATCGCGGCGAGGGCTGCACTGGTGAATCGCCTCGGCACACACCTCCTTGCCGGTACCGCTCTCTCCTGTGATGAACACGGTGGCCTTGCTTGGGGCCGCGCTCTCTATGATGCGATAGACAGCCTGCATCGGCATGGAAGCACCGATGAAGCCGGCGAAGGAGTGACGCTCGAAGTTTTCCCGGTACTGGGCCACCAGCGAGCTTAGTTGCTGGTGTTTCAGGGCGTTGCGCGCCGTGGCGCACAGCCGCTTGCTGTCAAAAGGTTTGGTCAGGAAGTCAAAGGCGCCGAGGCGCATCGCCTCTACCGCCACGTCCACCGAACCATGAGCGGTGATCACCACCACGGCGCAGGGCAGCTGCTGTTCGGTGATCTGCTGCAGAATGTCCATGCCGGACATGTCCGGCAGCTCCAGATCGAGCAGCACCACGGGCGGGGGGCTCGCCATCAGCTGGTCCAGCGCCTGCTGGCCACAATCGGCCAACACTACCTCATAACCATCCTGACGCAGGTACTGCTCATAGACGACCGCCAGACTCCGGGTATCTTCCACCAACAGCACACGCGGTTTGTTTTCAGCCACAGGATTCATCCTTGTCATTGATTGTGCGCTTTTATTTTGCAACCTTTCTCGGGCAAACCCAAGGTGACGCCCCTCCAGTTATCCCGCGGATCCCGAAGAGACACAAGAAAAAACGGCTCCCTAAGGAGCCGTTTTTACGCAAGATGAACTTACTTTTTAGCGTCGTCAGCCGCCGGCTTCTCGATGTCCAGCAGTTCAACGTCAAACACCAGCACGGCATTGGCCGGGATGGTGCCTGCACCATGCTCGCCATAGGCCAGCTTGGACGGCAGGAAGAACTTGAACTTGGAGCCAACCGGCATCAGTTGTACCCCTTCGGTCCAGCCCGGGATCACCTGGTTGAGCGGGAAGGTCGCCGGCTCGCCGCGATCGACGGAGCTGTCAAACTTGGTGCCATCGGTCAGGGTGCCGGTGTAGTGCACCTTGACGATATCGGTGGCCTTCGGCTTGGCGCCTGTACCCATCTTCTCGACCTGATACTGCAGGCCGGATTCGGTGGTCTTCACGCCCTCTTTCTTGGCATTGTCAGCCAGGAAGGCTTCGCCCTTCTTCAGGTTCTCAACGGCATCTTTCTCGGCCTTGGCCTTGGTCAGCTCGTTGATCTTGGCGTCGTACTGCTGCAGAACCTTCTGGATCTCTTCATCGGTCATCTTGGCGTCTTTGCCCAGACCGTCAGTCACCCCTTTCAGGATCACGGCGTTGTCCAGCTTGATGCCGAGCTCTTGTTGACGCTCCAGGGTGTTGGCGATGTAACGACCCATGGAGAGGCCAATCGCATAACCGGATTGCTCTTCAAAGCTCTTGGCTTCAGCCTTGGTCGCCTCTGCAGGCTTGCTGGCCTCTGCCTTCACCTCGGCGGTATTGGCCGCCGGCTTCTCGTCTTGGCAAGCAGTCAGACCCACGGCAACCGCCGCAGCCAACAGGGACACCTTCAGAAATTTATTCATCAGTTTCTCCAAACTTCAAATACCGCTCTCGGTTCCATCGTGAAATGAGAGGTTTATCGTGACAAGCGCCTTATACTAACGCCGTGATTGCAGGTAACAACAGCGTGAGACCGCAAAAATGTTAAAAAGTGCTATTTATCTGGTAAGCCTCTGCTTGATGCTGACTGGCTGCGAGCAAAGCGCCCGGCCAGACCAGCAAATTACCCTCGCCAGCACAGGCCTGCTGACCGCCGATCTCTCCAGCGATGGCAAGCAAGCCATCGTCTCCAGCTTGAGTCAGGGTATCGTGGTATGGGACCTTGAGCAAAACCGCCAACGCTGGCGCTGGACGCAATCAGACGCACCGGACAACCTGGTGTTCATTACCCGTTTTGCCGAAGGCAACGACCACGCCGTCACCGCAACGTCAAATACCTTCGCCATCTGGGCCCTCCAGAATGGGCATTCGCAAGGCTACTACTCCCTTCCTGAATCCAGGCTGAGGGACATCGCCCTGTCTGCAGATGGCCGTCAAGTGCTGATCGGTCGGGAAGATGGCAAGGCGGAGGTGGTCGACACCCAGAGCGGACGCCGCCTGCAATTTCTGGGGCATACCGAGCAGATCAATACGGTGGATCTCTCCGCCAATGGCCGCTATGCCCTGACCGGTGGCAACGACTACAGCGCCTATCTGTGGGATACCCAAAGTGGCCAGGTAGTGTGGCGTTTCAACCACGGCGGCCGGGTAGTGATGGCCAGACTGGAGCCCAGCGGCCGCTACGCCTTCACCGCCGACAGCCGTCAGGCCAGCATCTGGGATCTGAAAACCGGTAAAGAGATGAGCCGGCTGCAGTTTGATCACCGTTTCGAGGTGTACAGCAGCGCCCGCTTTGCCAACGACGGCAAATGGCTCATCACAGGAGCCCCGTCACGCCAGCTCTCCCTGTGGCGGGTGAGCGATGGCACCTTGCTGCAGAGCTGGCGCGTCGCCCCCTATCCCAAGGCCAAACCGCCCAGCGCTGTGGTCTACGGCGTGGCTTTGCGCGACAATAGCCACCTTGTCAGCGCCAGCTCCAGTGGTCTGGCCGAAATCTGGACAATCAAGTAAGGACCCGAAGGCCCATGAGTCAGCAAGTAAACGATCGTATCGAAACCCTGGAAACCCGTCTTGCCTATGCGGAATACACCATAGAGCTGCTCAACGATGAGGTCACCACCCAGGGGCGCGAGCTGGATCGGCTCAAGCATCAGATCCAGCTGCTGGTGGACAAGCTCAAGAGCGTGCAGCCGAGCCAGATTGCCAGCATGTCCGAAGAGACGCCCCCCCCTCACTACTGATCCGGTGACGCCAGCCACCAGTTCATAAAAAAACCCGCGCCAGGCGCGGGTTTTTTTATCTCGGGTCGAACCCGGATCAGTGGTGATGGCCCTTGCCACCGCAACCGCCGCCACCGCAGCAGCCGCCGTGACCATGGTCGTCACCGTGATCATGGTCGTGACCGTGGCCAGCACCGCCGCAGCAACCACCATGGCCATGCTCTTCTTCATGATGGTGATGACCACCACCACAGCAGCCACCGTGATCGTGGTCATGATCATGACCATGATCGTGGCCGCAACCACCGGCACCGTGAACGTGACCGTGAGCCAGCTCTTCGGCGGTGGCGGCACGCACGTCCTTGATCTCGACCTTGAAGCCCAGGGTCACGCCAGCCAGCGGATGGTTGCCATCCACCTTGACGAAGGACTCGGACACTTCAACCACGGTCACCGGGCGGTGGCCGTCATCGGTCTCGGCCACGAAAGTATCCCCTTCGGAGACTTCCATACCGTCGAACAGCTCGCCCGGCACTTCCTGCACCAGAGACTCGTCATATTCGCCGTAGGCCTGGCTCGGGGTCAGGGTCACTTCGAAGGCGTCACCTACCGCGCGACCTTCCAGCTCGGCTTCGAGGCCGGAAACCAGATAGCGAGTACCGTGCAGATATACCAGCGGCTCTTTGCCGACAGTGCTGTCGATGACTTCACCGTGCTCGTCGGTGACTGTGTATTCCAGCGTAACCACGCTCAGAGGAGCTACTTTCATGTCAGGATCCTGCGGATAGAAAAAAACGGGCTCAGAATACCCTAAAAAGCGGGCCACGCCTATGGCGGACCCTGCCAGCGGGTGTTGAAAAAAGCGACAGCGGGATCGAAGTGACACCCCTCACCCAATCCCGTTACCCCGTCAGGGGCGGAATACCCCGATCACCTCTTCGGTCTCCCGGGTCATCTCATCGACCTCGGCCGGCGTCTGCACCTGGGTATCGCCGCAGGAGACGCAGGTCACCTTCTCGACTCCATGCTCCAGATACAGCATCATGTTGTCCATCTTGCCGCACGCCGGGCAGACTGCACCGGCAATGAAGCGCTTTTTACGTCTGGTTTCCATTTTTGTTACCTCCAGGCAGCATCATATCAGGGTTTTTACATGCATCACGCCATCGAGTACCACCATTTTTCCAGCCAGGGCCTGCAAGCCGGTCATCGCAAACGTACCCCGGTCGGGCAGTTGTTGCGGGTGACCAGAGGAGCCGCGCTGCTAAGACTCGGTCAGCATGAGCTGTTGCTCCCGGCCGGCCGCTGTTTCTGGCTCTGTGCCGATGCTCTGGCCGCCTTCAGCCCGCTGGCAGATTGCGATTACGACCTGCTGAGCGTCTCCCTGCGAGCGCCGCAACCCGGGCAGGCCGGCTGGCTGCAAGCCTCGCCGCTGCTCGATGCCCTGCTCGATTCGCTGGCTCAATGGCAGCGGCCACAGGATTGGCAGGGGGCCTATGGCCACCGGCTGCAGGTCATTCTCGATGAGGTGCAACAGTGCCCCATCAGTCAGCAGGGGAATGAAACCCTGCAAGCGGACTGGCAGGCCATCGCCAGCGGCCATCCCGATGCGCTGCAAACGTGGGCCGAGCGGGCCGATGCGCCAGTCCCGGGCGATGCCCTGCAACAGCAGTGGCAACTGCTGCAGGCCCTCAGACTGCTCAAGGGAGGCAGCAAGGCAGCTCAGGTTGCCGGCAAACTGGGTTATCCCGATGAAGCGGCGCTGCAACAGGCTTGTCAGCGCTGGGGCGTGACACCGGGCGAGGGGCAATAAGCGCCCTCCCCCGCCAGCGAAGAAAAACGGCCAGGCGAGTCCAGTTTTTTGGCCGCCGGTCGTTAACAAGAGAGGATCATCCCCCCTCTTATCCTTTATGCTGGAACCATAAGTGACGGCCAACGTTTCGACCAACAGGACATCTGCCATGACGAGCAAAGCCAATCAATCCCAGGGCATGTTGCTGTTTCATCTCTCAGCCAACCAATCCTTCGCCATCGGCACCCTCAAGGTAAAGGAGATAGTGCCCTATACCCAGCTGACCGCGCTGCCCCAGTCCCACCCGACCGTGCTGGGGGCAGCCAATATGCGTGGCACCACCATTCCGGTGATCGACATGGCCATGGCGGTGGGATATCGCCCCATCCAACGGGAAGAGATACAACACTGTTTCATCATCATCACCGATTGTCGCCGTACCCTGGTGGGCTTTCTGGTGCGCGGCATCGACAAGATCACCGAGTGCAACTGGCGCGATATCGCCCCGCCGCCTGCCGCCCTCGGTCACAACGTCTTCGTGACCGGAGTGACCCGGGTCAACGGCCAGCTGATCCAGCTGCTGGACGTGGAGCTGATCCTGTCACGGGTCTACCCTGACGATCCCAGCCACCTCTATCCGGTGCTGACCGACGTGCAGCGGGAGCGGATCAAGCCGATGCGGATCCTGCTGGTGGATGACTCCTCCGTCGCCCGCCGCCAGCTGATGGCGGCACTCGATTACATCAATATCCCCTACGAGGTCTGCACCAATGGCAAGGATGCGCTGACCCTGATGCAGGAGAGAGCTGGCCAGCAGACCCCCATCGATATCCTGGTGAGCGATATCGAGATGCCGGGGCTCGATGGTTATGAGCTCGCCTTCGAAGTGCAGAGCGACAGCAAGCTGGCGGGTGCCTACATCATCCTGCACACCTCCCTCTCCAGCGAGATCAGCGTGGAGCGGGCCCATCAGGTGGGGGCTCACGAAGCGCTGACCAAGTTCGAGGCCAACGAGCTGATCCAGGCCATGCTGCGCGGTGCCGAGCACCACGACCGCCTGCAGCACTGACCACAGAGGCGGGGAGGACACTTCCCGCCATTACAACCGGAACCGACAGACCCATGTTGACCGAGAGTCACTTTCAGGCCCCCTGGTGGGCCCGCAACCCCCATCTGCAAACCATATTGCCAAAATGGCTGCGCCGGACCCCGGCCCGCTTCGTGGCCGAGCGGTTTGAACTGACGGACGGGGATTTCGTCGACCTCGCCTGGAGCGGGGAAATGGCCCAGGATGCCCAGCCGCTGGTGGTGGTGTTCCATGGCCTGGAGGGAAGCATTCACTCCCACTACGCCAAGGGATTGTTTGGCCACCTGCAGCAGGAAGGGAGAGAGGCGGTGCTGATGCACTTTCGGGGTTGCAGCGGCGAGCCCAATCGCCACCTGCAGGCCTATCACTCGGGGGCCATCGGCGATGCGCAGGAAGTGATTGCCGAGCTGAGCCGACGCTTTCCGAGCAAGCCCTTGATCGCCATCGGCTTTTCGCTGGGCGGCAACATGCTGGTCAATCTGCTGGCTCGCGCCTGTCCGGCGGCACTGACAGCGGCCGTGGTGATTTCGGCCCCCCTGCAGCTGGAAAGCTGTGCCAACCGGGTCAACCAGGGCTTCTCCAAGGTCTATCAGAACTATCTGCTGCGCACCATGCGCCGCAACCTGTTAAACAAGATCCACCAGCAACAGAAAGCGGGCGAGCGCTGGCAACCACAGCAGGTGCGAAGCATTGCCACCCTGCGCGACTTTGACGAGCAGGTCACCGCCCCGCTCCATGGCTTCACCAACGCCGGCCACTACTACCAGAGCTGCTCCGGTCTGCCCCTGCTGCGACAGATCCCGATCCCGACGCTGATCATCCACGCCGCCGACGATCCCTTCATGTCGCAGGCAGTGATCCCGCGCCCCGAACAGCTCAACCCCATGGTGCGCTATGAGCTCAGCCAACGTGGCGGCCATGTGGGATTCCTGCACGGCACACCCTGGCGACCCAGATTCTGGCTGGATGAGCGGATCAGCCGCTGGATAACCGAGCAAGCACGGGCCACCACCCAGAACTGACACATCTCGGCATCTTGCCCGGCTGCACATTCTGAGCCATCGCCAGGTGACACTTAAGTGCCTGCGGGGCGTAAAAAGGAGTTGCACTCGGGCAAGCGGGCATAACAATGACCCGACAGCCCTTTTTTTGTTGTGAGACTTACCGATGATCATCCCCTGGCAA
The DNA here is from genome assembly GCF_041402525.1 of Aeromonas sp. S18(2024). Taxonomy (NCBI): domain Bacteria; kingdom Pseudomonadati; phylum Pseudomonadota; class Gammaproteobacteria; order Aeromonadales; family Aeromonadaceae; genus Aeromonas; species Aeromonas sp. S18(2024). The sequence goes on from NZ_JBGLQV010000017.1 coordinate 27,320, forward strand.
GAGCTGGATAGCGAAACCCTGACCAATCTCATCGAACATTTCGTACTGCAGGAAGGCACCGAATATGGCGAGCAGGATGTGCCCCTCGCCCGCAAGGTCGAGACCGTCAAAGCCCAGTTGCAGCAAGGCTCCGCCGTCATCGTCTACAGCGAGTTGCACGAGTCGGTCAACATAGTGCCCAAGGATCGCTTCATCGAGTCGGCTTGACCGGGCACGAAGCCTGCCTTTATAACGGAACTCCCAAGGAAGAGAGCATTCTATGTCGGCCAAGCATCCCATTATTGCGGTTACCGGTTCGTCCGGAGCCGGCACCTCCACCTCCACCATCGCCTTTCGTTCCATGTTTCATCAACTGGGTTACAACGCGGCCGTGGTGGAGGGGGACAGTTTTCATCGCTACACCCGACCGGAGATGGATGTGGCGATCCGCAAGGCGCGCGAACAGGGGCGCCATATCAGCTATTTCGGCCCGGAAGCCAACGACTTCGGCCTGCTGGAGTCGTTTTTCCAGGAGTACGGCCAGCAAGGCAGCGGCCAGTATCGCCGTTATCTGCACAGCTTCGACGAGGCGGTCCCCTTCAACCAGATGCCGGGTACCTTCACCCCTTGGCAGCATCTGCCGAGCGAGACCGATCTGTTGTTTTATGAGGGGTTGCACGGCGGCGTGGTCACCGACGAGCACAACGTGGCCCGCCACGTGGACCTGCTCATCGGCGTGGTGCCCATCGTCAACCTGGAGTGGATCCAGAAGCTCATTCGCGACACTTCGGAGCGCGGGCACTCCCGCGAGGCGGTGACCGACTCCATCGTCCGCTCCATGGATGACTACATCAACTTCATCACCCCCCAGTTCTCACGCACCCACATCAACTTCCAGCGGGTGCCGACGGTGGACACCTCCAACCCCTTCAGTGCCAAGGTGATCCCGAGTCTGGACGAGAGTATGCTGGTGATACGGTTTCGCGGCATCAAGCAGGTGGATTTCCCCTACCTGCTGTCGATGATCGATGGCTCTTTCATGTCACGCATGAATACCATCGTCGTACCGGGCGGCAAGATGGGTTTTGCGATGGAGCTGATCCTGCGTCCCCTCATCCAGCAACTGATCGAAACCGGCAAGATCACCTGAGCCAAGGAGTTTATGATGCGGTTAGCGTTTATCTCTGTGGGATTGGCGGCCCTGCTGGGTGGCTGCAGCACGGGTCCGGCTGCGCCGACCGTCGAGGCGGGCACCATGGTGGTTCGGCCGGCCAGTGACTGGCCATTCGGCGCGACACCGCGCTACGCCCTGGCCGAACAGTTCCAGTATGCCGGGGCCCATGCCGAAGGGTGGCTCGATCCCCTGCAGCAGGCGGTCAGCCAGCAGCTCAATGGCAAAGGGTGGCAGAGCGTGCCCCTCGATGAGGCGGATCTCTGGGTCGCCATCGGCGTCGCGGGTGAAAAGGATGTCAGCGACGGCCAGATCTTCGCACGCCTTGGCATGACGCCGGGATTGCAGACCAAGGCCGGTGAGCGCAAAGGCACCCTGGCCATCGTACTGCTCGATCGGCGCACCCAGCAGGAGGTCTGGAGCAGCGCCATCTCTCTGGCCAGCGATGTCGCCATTGCCGATAGCCAGCGCCAGCAACTGAGCCAGCAGCTGGCCGCCGAACTGCTCTCCTCGGTGCCCGGCCACTGACCCGGGTTTGGCACAGATGCAAAAGGGCGGCTTGTCTCTGGCAAGCCACCCTTTTTTGACCCAGATATCACCACGACATCGGCAACAGACTCAGGTCATGGAACGAGACCTTATGCTTACTGCAGGGTGCAGGTCAGCTGGGTGACATTCTTCTGTACCAGCGTGGCCTGTTTGTCCTGCTTCATGAAAGTGGTCACGCTGTCCGAGTATTTCTCGCCTGATTGTGACTCCACCCGATCCAGCTTGTAATAGAGCCCACCATAGGGGAATTGCACCATGTCAGCCTGGGGATCATAGGTGACGGCCAGCATCACCTCCCCGCACTGGTACTGGCTGTACTGGTACTGGGTAGGTTGCGGGCTGCTGCACGCCGCCAGACCCAACAGAGGAAGCAGAACGATCATTTTTTTCATTGCACTTTCCTTATGTCGTGGCGTTATCAACGAAACAACGCTCGGGTTATCAGGCTTCAAGAATTTGATAACTGTGAGTAATTTGTACCGCTTTTTCCAACATCAGGGAAACGGAACAGTATTTTTCCATCGACAGATCCACCGCACGGGCCACCTGCTTTTCGGCCAGCTCCTTGCCGGTGACGACAAAGTCCAGGTGGATCTTTTCAAAAACCCGTGGCACCGAATCTGCCCGCTCGCCAGCCAGTTCCACATGGCAGGCGGTCACAGACTGACGCGCCTTCTCCAGGATGGAGACCACGTCGATGGAGCTGCAACCACCGACCGCCAGCAGGATCATCTCCATCGGGCTTGCCCCTTCACCAGGGTTGGCACCATCCAGCACCACCTTGTGGCCGGACTCGCTCTCTCCTGTAAATTTCATGCCCTCTACCCAGCTGACCTTGGCTTTCATCTCACGCATCCTCGTATTGTCATTATGCTCATGATGTCCATAGCATACCCCACTCCCCCTCCGTTCGGCACCCTTGTGCCCATACCGACGCCGTAACGGATGAGTTGGAATGGAAATAGATCAAAATCAACATATCCCCCGCTCATCTTCCCTAAAATGACGCGAACGGCGCAGCAGGCATGACTCCAAGGGATCCTCAAAAGCCCGCAAAGCCTTGTCAGCACAGACAAAGGCTCTTATCCTACTGCGACCACTACAAGGAATGGCAAGGTTGGCAGCTTGCCCGGACGCACAAGTCCATAAAAAGACACTACAGAGGAATTCTCATGGTTATTGGCAAACCGCAAAGCGATCCCACCCTGGAATGGTTCTTGTCGCACTGCCACATTCATAAGTATCCCGCCAAGAGCACCCTGATCCACGCGGGTGAAAAAGCGGAAACCCTCTACTACATCGTCAAGGGCACTGTGGCCGTCTTGATCAAGGACGATGAGGGCAAAGAGATGATCCTCTCCTACCTGAACCAGGGCGACTTCCTGGGTGAGATGGGGATGTTCGAGGAGAACGAGAATCCTGAGCGTTCCGCCTGGGTTCGTGCCAAGGGCTCCTGCGAAGTCGCAGAGATCTCCTACAAGAAGTTCCGCCAGCTGATCCAGGTCAACCCGGATATCCTGATGCGCCTCTCCGGCCAGATGGCCAAGCGTTTGCAACATACCAGCCAGAAAGTCGGCAACCTCGCCTTCCTGGATGTGACCGGCCGGATCGCCCAGACCCTGCTCAACCTGGCCAAACAGCCGGATGCCATGACCCACCCGGATGGCATGCAGATCAAGATCACCCGTCAGGAGATCGGCCAGATCGTCGGCTGCTCCCGCGAAACTGTCGGCCGCATCCTCAAGATGCTGGAAGAGCAGGAGCTCATCTCCGCCCACGGCAAGACTATCGTGGTCTTCGGCACCCGCTGATCGACCCGACACCGGCTACCGGATAAAAAAGGCTGCTACGGCAGCCTTTTTCGATCCGCTCCCCTATAATCCCGAACGCCCTTCCCCTTTCATGGCATCAGCCAGGAGAGTTTTTATGCATCTTCAATGTCCCCGTTGCCGCAGCCCCCTGCATCTTCACGAAGCCTCTCGTGGGGTCTACTGCGCCAACAAGCACCACTTCGATCCTGCACCGGAAGGCTATCTGGATCTCATCCCCGGCAAGAAGAATCCCAAGGACAGCGACAGCCGCGCCCTGATGCGTGCCAAGCGCCATTTTCTGGAACAGGGACACCAATTGCCACTCATCGAGGCGATGGCCGCCCTGCTCGCCCCACTCGGTGCCCATGAGCTGATCCACCTCGGCTGCGGCGAAGGCTACTACTGCCGCGCACTGGCCGAGCGGCTGCCCGGCTGGCAATTTGGCGGCGTCGATATTGCCAAGAACACCATCTTCGCCGCCAGCAAGGCACAGCCGGAGGGCCAGTTCGTCATCGCCGATCCGGTCCGCGCGCCCCTGCAGCCCGGCACGGCCCAGGTATTGCTGGTCAACGATCTCAAGGTCAAGACGGAGCAACTGGTCAGCTGGCTGGCACCGGGCGGTTATCTGCTCTATCTGCAACCCGGGCCTCGCCACCAGTGGCAGCTGAGAGTCAGTCTCAATCCGGTGAGCATGGAACATCCCTTGAGCTGGCCATCTCTCACCGGCCTCGAGCTGGTGGGGCAGGATCGTTGCCAGTTCGCCATGACCATGGATCAGGCCCTGCGCACCTTTATTCTGGAAACCAGTCGCCTCGGCTGGCGAGCCAACGGCGAACAACGTCACGCCTTCACCCATCAGGGGCCGGACCTGCTGGAGCAGGATCTGTTGCTCACCCTGTGGCAAAAACCCTGCTGATCTTCCCGAGGGGCGCTCCATTCGCCCCTCTGTTTTTCCCTCACCTCCCTGTTTTGCCGCGATCTCCTGTGTGATCGGCCTCACAACCTGCCACTTCCGGTTTACGGGATACTATTGGCTCACATCCACATCCCTGCTCACTCATCCTTACCAATTAACCCATTGAATAAAATTAAGTTAATTTTTTATGCTACTTTTTTAATCGCAAGAAATTAACTGTCGTAGCGGATGCCCCAAGGTTAATTAAGCATTGATGCATTCAGCGCCAGTCAAGGTTTCGACTCCTACCTTGTGGGTATCGGAGCCCCTCCGATCCAATAGAACCGAGAAACAGGTTCGGAAGTCTTATTACAGAGGAATAAGCATTATGAAAAAGTCTGCACTGACTCTTGCCATCTCCAGCCTGTTGCTGGCCGGTGGTGCCAATGCCGCAACCGTATACAACCAGAACGACACCAAACTGGACATCGGTGGTCGTGCTCAGGGCATGTACTACGGTACTGATGACGACAGTTCCGAAGGCGACGCCAGCTACTTCCGTGTAAACATGAGCGGTGAAACCAAGATTGCCCCGGAAATGAAGGCTTTCGGTTTTGTCGAGTACAACCTGCCGACCTCCGGTTCTGACAACGATGAACTGCGTTATGCCTACGCCGGCATCAAGCACGATCGTTTCGGTGCCTTCAGCTACGGCCGTCAGGACGGTCTGTTCCGCATCGTTAACGACTACACCGACGTACTGCCCGAATGGGGTGGTGACGGCCTGGGCAAAGGCACCGAAGTATTCGGTACCGGTCGTACCAACGGTCTGGCCCAGTACCTGTACACTTACAACGGTCTGACCCTGGGTGCCCAGTTCACCGGCAACAATGATCCGCAGAACTCCGGTCGCAGCGCCATTGAGCAGAGCTACAGCGGCAACGCCTACACCGGCAACAGCTGGAACACCAAAGGTTCTGCTGAAGGCTTCGCCGTAGCGGCCTCCTACGATTTCGATATGGGTCTGGGTCTGTCTGCTGCCTACAACCAGGCTGGCAAGACTGACGAGCAGTCCCGCTATGCTGCCTTCGGTGGCAACGACGATGCCAAGTTGATGGGTGTCGGCGTCAAGTACGCAACCGGCGACCTCTACCTGGCTGCTACCTATGCCCACGGTGAAGACTACATGTTCATCGGCAATGGCTACAACGGCTACGCCGAGAAGCATGACGGTTACGAAGCCGTTGCCCAGTACACCATCGGCAAGTTCAAGCCGTCTCTGGCTTACCTGCGCACCGACGTGAAAGATGATGCACGCGGTATCGATGACACCTACACCGAGTACGTTTCCATCGGTGCCTGGTACTACTTCACCGACAACTTCAACGCCTATGTTGATTACAAGCTGAACCTGCTGGACGAAGAGAACGGTTCCAGCACCAGCAAGCTGGGCCAGAACACCGACGACATCGTCGCTGTTGCCCTGCAATACAACTTCTAAGCAATTGGAAGTGTGTTACCCCCTGTGAAAGCAATGCCTATTGTATGAATTTCTTTCCGGCCGCTCTGCGGCCGGTTTTTTTATTGCGCCCTTTCAATACCTTGCATATAACTATCGAGCGGATAACGGACTATCTGCGAAAGCTTGGACGGCCGGGAATAGCGAGGTAATTCACGGATGAGAGAATACGCCCGACACAGACACTGGCTGGCGTGGCTGCTGTTGCCACTGCTGCTGGTCGCCATCAGCCTGGACAACCAGGCCCATGCAAGCTGGGATCAGACGCTCTACCGCCAGCTGGGACTGGCAGGCAAGCTGGACAGGGAGACGTTTCGCAAGGCGCTTTACGGTTACCAGAGCGTACGCCACAAGCAAAAACCCATCCTTACCATCATCGATTACAGCAAACCATCCAACCTGCGCCGTCTGTTTGTCATCGATATGAAGCGGCACAAACTGCTCTATCACACCTGGGTCAGCCATGGCCGCAACTCCGGTGAGCTGGCCGCCCGTCAATTCTCCAATCAGCCCAATTCCCTGAAGAGCTCCCTCGGGGTCTACCGTACCGCGGAGACCTATCAGGGCAAGCATGGCTACTCGTTGCGCCTCGATGGCCTGACCCCGGCCCTCAATGGCAATGCCCGCAAACGGGCCATCGTAGTACATGGCGCGGCCTACGCCAGCCCTTCCCATCTGCGCAAGCACAACAAATTGGGTCGCAGCTGGGGATGCCCCGCCCTGCCCAAGGAGCAGGCCAGGGCCATCATTGATGCTATCAAGGGGGGCAGCGTCATCTACGCCCATGGTTGAGGCAACAAAAAGGGCCAGCAAACGCCGGCCCTGATCATCCCATCAGCGCAACGCCCTATTTGCGCACCACCAGCACGGGGCAAGGGGCATGACGCACCACGGATTCAGCCACGCTGCCCACCAGCAGATGGGTGATCCCCGAGCGGCCATGACTGCCCATGACGATCAAGTCCACCTCATCCTCTTTTGCCTGGATGACGATCTCGTCTGCCGCCCGGCCAAAACGGATATCGAAGGTCGCGGGAATGGGTAGCGTCGCTATCAGTTCCTTGAGCTGGGTTCTGGCCTGACGCTCCATCTCATGGGTAATCTCGATGGCCGTCATGTGCAGGATCTTGTAACTGTCGAAGCCGTGCAGTTGATCGACCACGTGGATCAGCTTGAGCTGGGCCTGATGGGTCTGGGCCATGAAGACGGCGTAGTCGAGTACCGCTTGAGACATGTGGGAAAAATCGACGGGGCAGAGCAGCGTCTTGATCGATGACATAAGCAGTCTCCTCTTCTGTTGTTGGGTCACTATTGAATCTTTAACCCCATCATAACAACTACTTGAAAAAGAACCCTCGACCCTGTCGCAAAATGAGCATCCGAGTTTTTCTGCGCATAGCCGCTACCCATACCTTGGTATAAAGTAAAGGCTCAGCATGACTCGCTTGTCACCATGGAGCCTGTTCTGACTCTACTGCGTATCGGTTTTCTGTTGCTCTGTTGCCTGTGCGCCTCTTTTGGCAGCCGCGCAGCGTCCCTTCATGTCTATTGCGATGACTGGCCCGGCTTCTGCCAAGCGGATGGCAAGGGGGTCTATCTCGAGCTGGTGCGCACCATCTACCAACCCCATGGTTACCGGGTAATCCACCATATTGTGCCCTACAAGCGCTCCCTGGCCTTGATCGCCAAGAAAGGGGGGGACATGGCGATGGGGGTCTATCTTGACGAAGTGCGCGGAGTGCGGCAGCCATATTTTCCCGCCTCTGCCGATGATCTGACGGTGATCATGCTCAAGCAGTGGCAACCCCAGTGGCGGGGAGAGTCCAGCCTGCAGGGACAGCATGTGTTATGGCGACGGGGCTGGGCGCTGGACAAATACATCCCGGTCACCATGAAGTGGCACGAGATAGACAGTGACGAGGTGGCCCTGCAGCTGTTGAACAAGGGGCGCTATCGCTACTTCCTGACGGCCGGGGTGCTCTATCCCGACGGTGAACTCCCCACCGGTCTGTACCGGACCTTTCTGCGCTGGATCCCCACCTACCCCATTTTTTCCGATACCGCAGAGGGGGCGAAGCTGCAGCGGATCTGGGATCAAGACATGGCCTCCCTGATCCGTCAGGGCACACTGGCCGATATCTATCGCCACAACCATCTCTATGACTACTATCAGGGATTCATCAAGGAGCTGGAAAAGCAGGCCGCTCCCCGATGACATCAAGGCGAGACACGGTTATCCCCTAGTCAGCCCTGTGCTGCTTGGCCAGGCGGTCATAGAGGATCACGTTGACCGATGCAGCCAGATTCATGCAACCCCGGGTCGGCACATACACCACATCCCTGACCACACCATAGAGGGCGGGATCCAGGGTGCCATCCTCGGGTCCGAAGATGTAGAAAGCCCGCTCGGGATGCTGGTATTCCGGAAGCGGAGTGGCCCCTTCGATAAGATCCACCACCACGGGCACACAGTCCTCAGGGATAAAGGCCAGCAGATCATCGACCCCCAGTAACGGGATCTTGTCCACCATTTGCTTGGTATCGGTGGCAAACCGGCGCGCCAACTCAAAGCGATGGCCGGTGTAATAGACCTCATCCACCCCGTAGCAACCCGCCGCCCGCATCACCGAGCCCACATTTTCCGGTGACTTGGGATTGACCAGCCCCACACAGCAGAACGAACGTTTCACCATCATCTCTTCTCCTCTTTGCGGCCGGCATTATAAGCAGCAATGGCGCACCCGACCCGCAAAAAGTGCGCCTTCCGACCGCGTCGGCAGCGCCCGCTAACCCAATGACGATTTTTTGTGCGCTCGCCGACACTTTCCACACGCTGCGATAGCGCGAAAAGAGCGAATGGAAATAATAGACAAACGTTTGCAAATGGATGTTTGTCTATGACGGAGCGTGAACAAGAGATCCTCGCCCTGCTGCGCCAGGACCCCATGATCCCCCAGCAGGAGTTGGCAGATCGCCTCGGCATCAGCCGCTCGGCGCTGGCCAGCCATATCTCCAGCCTGATCCGCCAGGGATATGTGCAGGGTAGAGGCTATGTGCTGCGGGAAGGCCCCTACGTGGTGGTGGTCGGCGGTGCCAACATGGATATCTGTGGCACCAGCCATGGCCAGCTGCTGATTGGCGACTCCAACCCAGGCAAGGTGCGTACCTCAGCCGGCGGCGTGGGGCGCAACATCGCCGAAAACCTGGCCAGGCTCGGTACCGATACCCGGCTGCTGACCGCGGTGGGCAACGATCAATATGGCCATCACCTACTCGAGGTGAGCCAGAAGGCGGGGGTCGATGTGCGCCAGACCCAGGTACTGGACGGCCATGCCACCTCCTGCTATCTCAGCCTGCACGACGGCAGCGGCGAGATGAGCTGCGCCATCAACGACATGGCGATCATCGATCAGCTCACCCCCGCAAGGCTCACCCCCCTGGCCGGATTTCTCGCCGGCGCCCGGCTCTGGGTACTGGATACCAACCTGGCCATCCACACCCTCGACTGGCTGTTCGAGCGACAGGGGGAGCACGCCATCTTCGTCGACACCGTCTCGGTGGCCAAGGTGGAAAAAATTCGCCCCTGGCTCGGCCGGATCCATACCCTCAAACCCAATCGCAGCGAGGCGGAGAAGCTGTGCGGCATGACCATCGCCGGACCCGAGACCTGGTCCATGGCCGCCGCCTGGTTCCACCGTGCCGGGGTGCAGCGGCTGTTTCTGAGCCTGGGGGATCAGGGGATCTTCTACAGCGACGGCGAGCTGCAGGGCCATCTGCCAGTACTCGGCAGCCCGGTGCTCAATGTCACCGGCGGTGGAGATGCCTTCATGGCAGGGCTGGCCCACGCCTGGCTGCAGGGGCACGACATCGCCAGCACGGCCCGCTTCGCCCTGGGCTGCGCCGCCCTCACCGTCAATTGTTCCGATACCGTTTATTCCGGTCTCTCCAAGACCGCCGTTGACCGCATACTGGAGGAGTACTCATGCTGAACGCATACCTTGATATCCAGCCGGAAATCGCCGCAGCCCTGGCCGCAGGCAAACCTGTGGTGGCCCTCGAATCCACCATCATCTCCCACGGCATGCCCTATCCACAGAACGTGGAGACGGCCCGCCAGGTCGAGCAGGTGGTACGCGACAACGGCGCTGTGCCGGCCACCATCGCCATCATGGATGGTCGCCTCAAGGTGGGGCTGGATGGGGACTCCCTGGAGGCGCTGGGCCGCGCCGGCCACGCCGTCACCAAATGCAGCCGACGCGATATTCCCTTCGTGCTGGCACGCAAGGGGATGGGGGCCACCACGGTCGCCTCGACCATGATCATTGCCGCCATGGCGGGGATCCGGGTGTTTGCCACCGGTGGCATCGGCGGGGTGCATCGCGGCGCGCCCGAAACCTTCGACATCTCGGCGGATCTGCAGGAACTGGCGCAGACACCCGTCGCCGTCGTCTGCGCCGGGGCCAAGTCCATTCTCGACATCGGCCTGACCCTGGAGTATCTGGAGACGCAAGGGGTGCCCATCATCGGCTACCAGAGCGAGGAGCTGCCCGCCTTCTACACCCGCGAAAGCGGCTTCAAGGTGGATTACCGGCTCGATACTCCGGCGGCCATTGCCGAAGCGCTGCGTCTGAAATGGGAGCTGGGGCTGGCTGGTGGCGCCGTGGTGGCCAACCCCATTCCGGCCGAGCATGCCATGCCCAAGGCCGACATAGATGCGGCTATCGCTCAGGCTCTGGGTGAGGCGGAGGAGCAGGGGATCAAGGGCAAGGCCTCGACCCCCTTCCTGCTGGCCCGGGTCTGCGAACTGACCGGCGGCAATTCGCTCTCGGCCAACATCCAGCTGGTGCTCAGCAACGCCGCCCTAGGGGCGCGCATCGCCACCGCCCTGTAAATCAGGCTCCCCAATGAAAGAAGGGCCCGCGGGCCCTTCTTGTCTTACTGGTTCTGGATCTCGTTGCCAATCCCTTTGACCGTATCGCGCGTGCCATGACCGATCTCCCGGGTCACATCCCGCGTGGTATGGCCTATCTCGCGGGTCACATCACGAGTCGTATGGCCTATGGTACGCCCCGCCCCCTTCAACTCGGCGCAGCCCGCCAGCAACACGGCGGCAATCAGCAGCAGGTATTTCATCACGGCTCCATGCAATCAGTCAGGCTCTACTGTTTACCCGCTTCACAGCGGCGTCGCAACCAGCAGCGTATGGCCCGGCCCCGAAATGTCGTGATCGGCCTCCACATGGAACTCCGCCTCCCGCAGACACTGGTACAGCTCCTTCGAGTGATAGAAGCGACTGTTGCCATTGGCCAGGCAGGTGAAGTAGAGGGAGGTGGCATTGAGACTGAAGCTCGCCGCTTCGAACGGTTGCCGATCCCAAAACAGCTCCAGGATGCACAGGCGCGCCCCCGGCTTCATGCTGCGACGGATGCGCCGCAGCAGCGCGACGATCTCATCGTGGCCGAAGCAGTCGAGAAACTGGCTCATCCACCAGATATCCGCTTCACCGGGAAGCTGGCGCTCCTCAAGCAGGTTGACCGGATAACCCCGGACCTGACCTGCCAGCCCGGCCGCGCGGATCTGCTCGTCGGCCATGGCGATCTGCTCCGGCAGATCGAGGATGGTCACTTCCAGCTCGGGATTGCGCCGGGCGCACGAGAGGGCCCACTTGCCGGTGTTGCCACCGAGATCGTAGAGGTGACGGGGTTCGTAGCCAAAGACCAGATCCTGCACCTGCTTGAACGCCCAGTCCGAATAGAAGTGGTCGAAGCGAAACCAGCTGCCGCGCGCCGGCTCCGGCAGATCCTTGAGATGGGGATAGAGACTCTGCCAGTCGCCAAACTCCTTGATGCCAGCCGGAGTACCACTCTCGATGGCCTGTTGCAGATGGGCGAGGGGCTTGTAGCAAACGTGCTGGACAAAATCCATGTTGACCCGGGTCATGGGATCGCTCAACAGGTATTGCCCCACCTTGCCCAGATGGTAGCGCTCCTCGCGGACGTAGCAGATGCCGCCCCCCAGGCCCATGTCCAGCAAGACACCGACCGCATACTCGGTCAGACCGGTCTCATGGGCGAGAGTGGCTACAGTGGCCCCTTCCCGGGAGGCGGCCAGGCTGGCGAGGATGCCGGTCTCGCGCAGGCTCCAGGCGGCCTGGAACAGCATGGGGGCGAAGGCAATCCGCTGGGCCTGGCTGATGGCATCCAGTGCGTTATGGCTATCGGAGTGATAGTGATTCAAGAGACACCGACCTTACTTGTAGCTGCTGGCGCGATTCAGTTCGATCTGAATGGCCTGATTCAGCCCGTTGATCCAGCGGTTATAATTACGGTGAATTTTTCCGCTACCGTTGTCACTTAAATTGACGCTGCTCACATAATTAATGGAATAATTGAGAGTGTTATAGGGAATACTGATGTTTGCCTGATGTGAGCGAACTTGAATATGGCCGCTAATTAACCCGGGACGTTCTTCACGCATTACCCATTTCTTACTGACACCCGCATTAATAATTGCTTGAGAAATTGTCTGTTCGCTGAGATTGGCCGGTACCGGGCTATTGCTCATATTCATGACCGGTTGGGTCGTGGAGCAGCCTGCGGCCAGCGTTAATGTGAGGGCTGCAAGAATAAGTTTAAATATTTTCATTTTATTAACCTTTTTAAATTGTGACACCTGCCAAAAACCGCCCCAATAAAACAATAAAAACTGCAAGCTTTCAATAAATAAAGGAAGGTGAATTAACTTTCCATCACACCTATTGGCGAGCTCACACTTTCCCTCTGGTCATAAAGAAAAATAATGGTAATATGCAGCCCTATTTCAGAATCCTTAACCGGAGCTGAACCGACTTTCTGTGGGTCCGGTCACATCTCCCCTGGTATCACAGCCGTTAGCGCATCAAGGTCGTTTCGTGCACAGAATGCCCACTTTTTCCATCGTTGAAAGCCACGCTTTAGCTCCGGGCATGTCGACCCGTGAGCAGTGGCTGACGTGGGCTCAGGATGGCCTCTGGCTGCCTCCGGCACCCGCTGTGACGCCCCATATCCCCATGATGGTGGCCAGGCGCATGAGCCTGGGTGGACGCCTGGCGGTCGAGGTGGCGCTTGAGCTGCTTTCCCGCCATCCGGTGGATGGCGCCGTGTTTGCCAGTCGCCACGGTGAGCTGGATCGCTCCCTGGGCTTGCTCGGCGCCCTGGCCGAGCAGCGCAGCCTCTCTCCCACCGATTTCTCCCAATCGGTGCACAACACGGCCGCCGGATTGACCTCCATTCAGGGCAAGCAGCCCATCCCCATGAGCTCCCTGGCCGCCGGCACCGGCAGTGTTGCCGCAGCCCTGCAGGAGGCGATGGGCATGCTGGCCGACGGCATGGAACGGGTGCTGGTGGTCAGCTTCGAAGGCGCGATCCCCGCCTTCAGCCAGCCCTGGCTGCCCGATGAAGCGCCACCCCACGCGGTGGGCCTGGTGTTGACCAGGGGAACGCAGTGGCAAGGAGAGGTGATGACAACGCCCTCAGGCGCAACCGGCACAGGAGATGCCCTCGCCTGCTGGCGAGCACTGCTGACCGATGCGTCGCGTTTTTCTATTTTCGACGGGCGTCGGGAGTGGCTATGGCAGCGAAATTGAATCAGCTCTGGCGCTTGTTCGGCACCATGCTGGGGTTTACCCTGTTTGGCTTGGGTTGCCTGTTGCTGACACTATTCTGGTTTCCTTTGCTGTGGCTGTTTGTCCGTGGTGACATGCAGCGTCATCTTGCCCAGACCACCATCCGGGTCACCTTCCGTCTGTTTATCAAAATTCTCAAACTATTGGGTGTGCTGGATTACCGTTTCCACCATATTCCGCAGCAGCTGAACGGCGTGCTGGTGTTGGCCAATCACCCCAGCCTGCTCGATTACGTATTATTGGCGGCCCATATGCCGGAGTGCGACTGCATCGTCAAGGAGGCGCTCTGGCATAATCCTTTTGTCGCCGGTATTGTCCGCGCCGCCGGGTATATTCCCAACGTGGCGGCCGAAAAATTGTTGCCCCTGTGCAGTGAGCGCCTGCAACGGGGTGGCGTGCTGCTGATATTTCCGGAAGGCACCCGCACCACGCCGGGTCAGCCGCTGCAACTGCAGCGGGGGGCGGCCCACCTCGCCGTGCGCTGCAATGCCAGATTGCAACCGGTACGCATTCACTGCTCGGCCCCTTTTCTGACCAAGCAACACCCCTGGTTTCGGGTGCCCGCACACAAGCCGGTCTTTACGGTAGAATTTCTGCCCCAATGCCAGGTTCAGGAGATGTTGCTACAGGAAGAGACCCCTTCACTGGCGGCACGTCATCTGACCCATTATTTCAAACGGGTATTGAGCCCGACCCAACCCGCACCGCGATGGACTCAAGATGCAAGACACCTTAACTGAAGAAATCAAACAACTGATCATCGACAGCCTCAACCTGGAGGGCATGACGCCGGCCGACATCGACGCCGATGCCCCGCTCTTCAACGACGGCCTCGGGCTCGACTCCATCGATGCCCTGGAACTGGGCCTGGCGATCAAGGGTCGTTACGGCATAGTGCTCTCCGCCGATGACGAAAACACCCGTCGCCACTTTGCCAGTGTCACTGCCCTGGCGGCCCTCGTCGCCGCACAGCGAGGATAAGGCCATGACCAGAGACGACATCTTCAACGAGATCCGCAATGCCCTGGTCGAGCTGTTCGAGATCGACCCCGAGGCCGTGACCCTGGATGCCCAGCTCTATCAGCAACTCGAGCTCGACAGCATCGACGCCATCGATCTGGTGGTGCATCTGCAGAAGCTGACCGGCAAGAAGATCAAGCCGGAAGAGTTCAAGTCGGTGCGCACCGTCGCCGACGTGGTCGACGCCGTCGAACACCTGATCGCCGAGTAATGGTGCGGCGGTTCAACCTGCTGGCAGGCGCCCTGTTGCTGCTCTATCCCCTGCTGGTCTACTTTTGCCTGTCATCCGGGGAGGGGCGGCGGCTGACGCTCCTGCTGCTGCCACTGTTTGCCATTCGTCTCATCGCCGGCTCGGCGATGCCGGTGGCGTGGCAGTGGGCGACCCGCTGGCTCGGGGCCACCGGCCTGCTGCTGGTGCTCCTGAACCTCTGGTTTCGCGAGCACGACTGGCTGCTCTACTACCCGCTGGCGGTCAACGCCACCCTGCTGGCGCTGTTTGGCGCGAGCCTGCGCCAACCCATGACCATGGTCGAGCGGCTGGCGCGCCTGACCACGCCGGACTTGCCCGAACAGGGGGTTCGCTACACCCGCAAGGTGACGCAGGTGTGGTGCCTCTTTTTTATCGCCAATGGCGCCCTCTCCGGCTGGACCATCTGGCAAGGGGACCTGGCGCTCTGGAGCCTCTACAACGGCCTTATCAGCTATCTGCTGATGGGGGCCCTGATGGGCGGCGAGTGGCTGATTAGACAACGGGTGATGAAGCGGGGTACACCATGACGCTGCTGGATGAACTGCTGCTGGCCGATGGCAAGCGCACCGTCGCATTTGATGCCCAAGGTGACGTCACGCTGGCCATCTTGCGCCGCACGGCCCTGACGCTGGCCGACCAGCTGAAGAGCGGCTCTGCGACCCGCTGGGCGATCTGCATGAACGACAGCTACCACTTCACCGTCGCCCTACTGGCCTGCGCCATGGCTGGGCACGATGTAGTGCTACCCGGCCACCAGCGGCTTGCCGCCCTGGAGGAGCTGCTCGAACAAGAAGCCTTCGAGGGGGTGATCTGCGATGAGGCGCTCTCGCTTCCCTGCCCAGTGCTGCGGGTCGACAGTGTGTCTACCGACGACGGTCAGCCCGAGTTCAACCATGCCCCCTCCCTGGCGCCGACCCTCACCCTCTTCACCTCGGGCTCCAGCGGCCAGCCCAAGGCCATCGCCAAGCCCTGGTCACTGATCGAGGCGGAGGTGCGGGTGCAGGCGACCCTCTGGGGCGCCGCCCTCACGGGCGCACGGCTCTTTGCCAGCGTCAGCCACCAGCATATCTATGGCCTGCTGTTTCGCATCCTGCTGCCGCTGGCCCTCGGCGTGCCGTTTGCCCGCCGCCAGACCGACTACCCGGAGCAGCTGCTCGGCCAGCGCCAGCACTGGGCACTGGTCAGCTCGCCAGCGTTTCTCTCGCGCCTCGGCGCCGCTCTGAATGCCCCCGGCTGCCGACTGGTGGTCTCCTCCGGTGGCCCCCTCACGTATGAGGATGCACGCCAGTGCGCCGCCCTGCTCGGTCCCTTGCCGGTGGAGATCTACGGCAGCAGCGAGACCGGCGGCATAGGCTGGCGCCAGAGCAGCGGCCCGAACTGCCCCTGGACCCCCTTCCCCGGGGTCGAGGTCGGCTGTGACGAACAGCAGACCCTGTTGCTGAGCTCCCCCTTTATGGACGAGCTCTCCCCCTGGCGCGGGAGTGATCGCATCGCCCTGTGTGGCGAGCCGGGGCAGTTTCGCCTGCTGGGCCGCCTGGATCGCATCATCAAGCTCGAGGAGAAACGCATCTCCCTCGACGAGGTGGAACAACGCCTCCTGGCCCTCGATTGGGTGCACGATGCCGCCATCCTGCCCCTCGAGCAGGCTGGCCGCCAGATACTGGGGGTCGCCCTGGTGCTGACCCCGGAGGGGATGGCAAGTTTCACCCGCCTCGGTCACGGCGCCTTCTTGCAGGCCCTGCGCCAACGGCTTCGCCCCTGGCTCGAGCCGGTGGCGCTGCCGCGCAGCCTCAGACTCTTTCAGGCATTGCCTCTGACCGGCGCCGGCAAGCGCGACGGCGTCGCGCTGCGCCGCGCCTTCGACGAGCCGACCGCCCCCATTCCCGGAGAACACCCCTGATGGATATTTCACTGCTCCCAACGCAGTTGGCGCGTCAGGTCACCTCCGACGGCGTGCAACTGCTGCTGCGCCTTGATGCCAGCCTGCCCTGGTTTAGTGGCCACTTTCCCGGCGCCCCCCTGCTGCCCGGGGTCGCCCAGCTGCACCTGGCCATCCACTTCGCCCGCGAGGAAGGGCTGCTTGATGGTGAATTTCAGGGGATGGATCAGCTTAAATTTCAGCGCCCCCTGCGCCCGGATGAGCAGTGCTGGTTGATGCTACAGAGACAAGACAACGGCCAGCTGCGCTTCGAGTACCGGGTCGGCTGCGCCGAGACCCTGGCCGAGTTGCCTCTGGCGAGCAGTGGAAGGGTCAAGGTATCGTGACGCCCTGCCTTATCATCCCCTGCTACAACCACGCCGCGCCCCTTGCCAGCGTGCTCGATGAACTCGCCCCCCTCGGCCTGCCCTGCCTGCTGGTGGACGATGGCAGTGAACCGGTTGCCGCCGCCCGCCTGGACCAGCTGGCAGCCGAGCACGCCTCCTGGATCACCCTGCTGCGCCATGAGCGCAACCGGGGCAAGGGCGGGGCTGTCAAAACGGCCCTGCAGGCGGCAAAGGGCCTGGGTTTTAGCCACGCCCTGCAAGTCGATGCGGATGGCCAGCACGATCTCGCCCGCCTGCCGGATCTGCTGGCCGAGGCACAGCGTCATCCCGAGGCTCTCATCTCCGGCGCCCCCCAGTACGATGAGTCGGTGCCCAAGGGGCGCCTCTACGGCCGCTACCTGACCCATGTCTGGGTCTGGATAGAGACCCTCTCGTTCGAGATAAAAGACAGCATGTGCGGCCTGCGGGTCTATCCGGTGACAGCAAGCTGCGAGCTGCTCGAGCAGTGCGCCCTCGGTGAGCGGATGGATTTTGATATCGAGGTGATGGTGCGCCTGCACTGGCGCGGGGTACCGGTGCGCTTTATTCCGGTGAAGGTGCACTACCCCGAAGATGGCCTCTCCCACTTCAACCCGCTGCACGACAACCTGCGCATCTCCTGGATGCACACCCGGCTGGTATTGACCTTGCTGCGCGACGGCGCCGCCCACCTGCTGCGCTGGCCCAAGAGGCTGCTGAACAAGGGGAAGGCGCACTGGTCGCGCACTCCGGAGCGTGGCACCCTGTTCGGCATCCGCACCCTGCTGTGGAGCTACCGGCTGCTCGGGCGCCCCGGTTTCAGAGTGATATCGCTGCCGGTTATCGCCTACTTCTGGCTGACCGGCCGCCGCCAGCGTGAGGCCTCCCGCAACTATCTGGCCCGCCTCACCGCCCGCGCCGGGCAGCTTGGCCATCCCCAGCCCGAGCGGGTGGGGAGCCTGCGCCACTTCCTGCGCTTTGGCGAGGCGGCCCTCGACAAGCTGGCCGCCTGGCGCGGCGACATCCGCCTCGACGACATCGAGCTGGTCAACCGTGAGCACTACGAGGCCGCCCGCGGCCAGGGGGCGCTCATCATCGGCTCACACCTGGGCAATCTGGAGCTGTGTCGCGCCCTCGGCAGCCAGGAGCAGGGAGTGCGCATCACGGCCCTGGTCTTCACCCGCCACGCCGCCCGCTTCAACGCCCTGATGCAAGAGGTAAACCCCGATTCGGGCCTCAACCTGGTACAGGTGCAGGAGCTCGGGCCCGATACCGCCATCATGCTCAAGTCCCGCATCGAAGCGGGGGAGTGGGTGGTGATCGTGGGGGATCGCACCTCGGTGACCAAAGAGAAACGCGTGGTCTGGGCCGATTTTCTCGGGGAGAAGGCGCCCTTCCCATTGGGGCCCTTTGCCCTGTCGGCGGTGCTCGGCTGCCCCACTTATCTGATGTTCGGACTGCGGGAACAGGGGCGTTTTCGGGTCCATTTCGAGCCCTTTGCCGATGGCACTCCCCTGCCCCGCGCCGAGCGCCAGCAGCGTCTCGAGGCCAGGGTGCAACACTATGCCGACCGGCTGGAATACCACTGCCTGCGGGCGCCGCTGGAGTGGTTCAACTTTTTTGACTTTTGGCATCTGACCGATGAGCAGGATTGAGCAAGGTATGCACGAGATCGTATTCGGGGCCCGTCCCCTCACCATTGAAGAGGTGGTCGCCCTGGCCGAGCGCCGCGCCACCCCGACGCTCAACCCCGAGCCCGCTTTCCGTGCCCGCATCCAGCGCGGCGCCGACTATCTGGACCGGCTGCTGGCCGACGAGGGGGTCATCTACGGGGTCACCACCGGCTACGGCGACTCTGTCACCCGTGCCGTGCCCCTCGATCTGGTCGATGCCCTGCCCCTGCACCTGACCCGCTTCCACGGCTGTGGTATGGGCGAGAATCTCAGCCCGGCCGCCACCCGCGCCGTGCTGGCCACCCGCCTCAACTCCCTGGCACAGGGGGTCTCCGGGGTCAGCGTCACCCTGCTCGAGCGCCTCACCTGGCTGCTGGAGCAAGATCTGCTGCCGCGCATTCCCGAGGAGGGCTCGGTCGGTGCCAGCGGCGATCTGACCCCCCTCTCCTATGTGGCGGCGGCATTAGTGGGAGAGCGCGATCTCTATCGGGACGGCCAGCTGATGGCGGCGGCGGATCTCTACCGCGAGCTCGGCATGACCCCCCTCAAGCTGCGCCCGAAAGAGGGACTGGCGCTGATGAACGGCACTTCTGTGATGACGGCGCTCGCCTGCCTCGCCTTCGCCCGCTGCGACTACCTGATGCGTCTGTGTACCCGCATCACGGCGCTGGTGAGCGTGGCCATGGAGGGCAATGCCTTCCACTTCGACGAGCGCCTGTTTGCCGCCAAGCCCCACCCGGGCCAGCAGCAGATCGCCGCCTGGCTGCG
Organism: Aeromonas sp. S18(2024); assembly: GCF_041402525.1. Taxonomy (NCBI): domain Bacteria; kingdom Pseudomonadati; phylum Pseudomonadota; class Gammaproteobacteria; order Aeromonadales; family Aeromonadaceae; genus Aeromonas; species Aeromonas sp. S18(2024). The sequence goes on from NZ_JBGLQV010000017.1 coordinate 46,901, forward strand.
AGCGGATCTGCAAAGCGGCGAGCTGCCCCACCACAGCAACCGGCTGCAGGACAGATACTCCCTGCGCTGCGCCCCCCACGTCATCGGCGTGGTGGCCGACAGCCTGCCCTGGTGGCGCCAGCTCATCGAAAACGAGCTCAACAGCGCCAACGACAACCCCCTCATCGACGGTGACGGGGAGCATGTGATGCACGGCGGCCACTTCTACGGCGGCCACATCGCCATGGCCATGGACAGCATGAAGGTGGCGGTGGCCAACCTGGCCGATCTGCTCGACCGCCAGCTGGCGCAGCTGGTGGACACCAAGTTCAATCAGGGGCTGCCGAGCAACCTCTCGGGCGCCAGTGAATCGCTGCGCTTCATCAACCACGGCTTTAAGGCGGTGCAGATTGGCGCCTCCGCCTGGACCGCCGAGGCCCTCAAGCACACCATGCCCGCCAGCGTCTTCTCCCGCTCCACCGAGTGCCACAATCAGGACAAGGTGAGCATGGGCACCATAGCGGCCCGCGACGCCCTGCGGGTGCTGACCCTGACCGAGCAGGTGGCCAGTGCCAGCCTGCTGGCCGCGGTGCAAGGGGTGGAACTGCGCCTCGCCCTGCAGGGCAAGGGGCGAGGCGCCCTTAGCCCGGCGCTGGCTCACACGGTGGAGGCGGTGCGCCGGAATCACCCCTTCCTGACTGAAGATCGCCCGCTGGAGGCCGAGCTGCGCGCCCTGATGGGGCGCCTGCAGGCCCGTCACTACCCGCTCTACGACGAGGTGCCCCATGGCTGAGCCCTGGCAACTGAGCGCCGAAGTCGACGTCACAGTCCCGTTTCACGACGTGGACATGATGGCCGTCGCCTGGCACGGCCACTACCTGCGCTACATCGAGCTGGCCCGCTGCGCCCTGCTCGATCGCATCGACTACAACTACCCGCAGATGGAGGCCTCCGGCTACCTCTGGCCGGTCATCGACGTGCGCATGAAGTACGTGGCGCCCCTGCGTTTTGGCCAGACGGTACGGGTGCGTGCCACCCTGGTGGAGTATCAGAACCGCCTCAAGATTGACTACCTGCTCTACGATCCCGCGACCAATCAACGCACCAGCAAGGGCTACACGGTGCAGGTGGCGGTCAGCAAGGAGAGTGGCGAGATGTGCCTCGCCTCGCCCCGGGTGCTGCTCGACAAGCTGGGGGTGAAAGAGTGAGAAAGTGCCTCTGGCTGCTGCTGGCCCTGCTCCCCTGGCCCCTGCTGGCCGGTCAGATCACCCTGGCCGAGGTGCAGCGTCAGCTCACCGCCGCCGATGCCCGCAGCGCCCGCTTCGAGCAGGAGCGCCAGATAAGTGGCTTGAGCCAACCCTTGCGATCCGGCGGCGAGATCCTGCTGGTCAAGGGCCAGGGGCTCTGGTGGCAGCAGCAAAAGCCCTTTCTCCTGACCCTGACGCTCACCCCCACCCGCATGGTGCAGCAGTTGCAGGGCCAGCCGACCCAGACCCTGGACAACCCCCAGTTGCTGGAGTTCAGCAACCTGATGCTGGCCCTGTTTGACCCGAGCGAAGCGGCGCTGGCGAGCTATTTTCGCCACACCCTCACCAGCGAGGAAGAGGAGTGGACCCTGACCCTCGAGCCCATCCGAGCTCCCCTCGACAAGGTCTTCGCCACCTTGGTGCTCAAGGGGAGCCATGAGCTCACGTCCCTCGCTATCCACGACAGGCAGGGGGATGTCACCCTGATCCGCTTTTCCAACTGGCAGCTCAAGCCCCTGCCACTGAGCGCCGAGGAGCAGTCCCGCTTTGATGCTCACTGAACGACACTGGCGCCTGCTGGGGCGGGCCTGGCTGCTGCTCTGCGTGGCGGTCTGCATCGCCCTGGCGCTGGCCCTGCCCCGCGCCCGTTTCAACACCAGCGTGATGGACCTGTTGCCCAAAGAGGAGCATCAGCAGTGGCACCCCGAGCTGCGCGCCGGGCTGCTCGCCAACCTGGACCGGCAGCTGGTGTGGCTGGTGAGCCTGCCTCCTGGCAAAGACGGTGAGGCGGCCGCAACCGAGTGGAGCCGACAGCTGCAAGCCATCGACGCCCTGGTGCAGGTGAAGGGGGCTCAGCCCGAGCTTGCACCCGCTTGGCAAGCCTATCTGCAGCAGATGGCCTGGCAGCACCTCACCCCGGCCGCCCGGGCGCGGCTGGAGGGGGGCGCCGGCGTCTGGAGCCAATGGGTGCTTGGGCAGATCTACTCCCCCTTCGGCGGCGTCTCCCGGGCCGAGTGGCAGGCAGACCCCATGTTGCTCACCCGCGCCGTCGTGCTCGAGCAAAAGAGCCCGATGCAGCTTGGCGAACAGGGCTGGTTGAGTGCCCTGGGGCCCGATGGCCAGCGCTGGTATCTGGTGCGCGCCGAGCTCAACCTCTCGGCCTTCGACATGGCCCGCAATCGGCAGCTGCTGGCCGAGCTGACCCGCGCCGAAGATACGCTGAAACAGGACTACCCCGGGGCCGAGCTGCTGCGCCGCGGCACCCTGTTTTATAGCCAGCACGCCAGCACCCTGGCCGAGCAGGATATCTCCACCATCGGTCTGGGGTCGCTCTTTGGCGTGGTGCTGCTGATCTGGCTGGCGTTTCGCTCCCTGCGGGCCCTGCTGCTCTCCCTGTTGCCGCTGGCCATGGGGATGCTGTGGGGACTCGGCGCCGTGCTGCTGGTGTTCGGGGAGATCCACGTCTTCACCCTGGTGATCAGCACCAGCCTCATCGGCATCTCCATCGACTATGCGCTCCACTTCATGAGCGAGCGGCGCCTGCACGGCCACGAGACGCCGGCCCAGACCCGCGCCCACCTGCTGCCGGGCCTGAGCCTGGCCCTGCTCACCACCCTCATCGGTTATGCCCTGCTCTGGCTCGCCCCCTTCCCGGGGCTGCAGCAGCTGGCGGTCTGCGCCCTGGCCGGCCTGCTGGCCGCCTTCCTGACCGTGTTGCTGCTCTTCCCCGCCTGGCTCGGGGAATTGTCACAGGGGCCGCTTCCCATCCGCCGCTGGCAAGCGCGCTGGATTGCCGCCTGGCGCGCGCCCGCTGGCCTGCGCCGCTGGCTGCCGCTGCTGGCGCTCGTCGTCAGCGCCATCGGCGTGAGTCGCCTGGTGGTGGATGACGACATCCAGAAGCTGCAACCCCTGCCGCACCAGTTGCAGGCGCAGGAGCGCCAGATCCAGCAGCTGACCGGCCAGCAGGGGGGCATGACCGGCTATCTGGTGGTCGGGCGCGATGGCGAGCAGGCCCTCACCCGGCTCGAAACTCTGGCTGGTCGCCTCGAGCAGGCCCGCCAGCGCGGGTTGCTGGAGCAATTCGTCGCCATCAGCCAGTGGCTCCCCTCCCAGGCCCGCCAGCAGGCGGACCATCACGCCATCATAGGGCTGCAACCAGGCGTCATCGCGACGCTCCAGGGAGCCGGCCTGCCGGTGGAGGCCAAGACGCGCCCCTTCTCGCCGCTTACACCAGAGACCTGGCTGGCGAGCCCGGTCAGCGAGGGGAGCCGGCTGCTCTGGCATTCTTTGCCTGATGGCCGGATCGGCATCTGGGTGCCACTCGCCGGCATTCACGATGCCGCAGCCCTAGCGCGGCTGGCCGACGAGAGTGACGGCGTGGTGTGGCAGGATCAGCGCAGCCAGTGGAGCCAGCTCTTCGCCGACTACCGCCTCAAGCTGGCCGAGCTGCTGCTGCTGGCGGTATTGCTGGTGACCGGGCTGCTCTGGCGGCGCGTCGGCTGGCGCGTCGCGGCGCGCATCCTGCTGGTCAACGCCCTGGCCATCGCCATGGGGCTGGCCCTGCTCGGTTTCAGCCAGCAGCCGCTGACCCTTTTCGGGGTGCTGGCGCTGAGCCTCATCTTCGGCATCGGCATCGACTATGGCCTCTTCTTCGCCCACTGCGGCGAGGACCCGGGACGCCAGCAGTCGACCCTGCTGGCTATTTTGCTCGCCCACCTCACCACCCTGCTGGCCTTCGGCCTGCTGGCACTTAGCCACACCCCGGCCATCGCCGGCTTTGGCATAGTGCTGAGCGGCGGGATCTTTACCGCGTTTTTGTTATCGCCCATGGTGCTGGCCCCGCGGCCAGCTGCGGAGTCATGATGAGATATCTGATGTGTTTGCTGTTGCTGCTGGGCGGCTGCAGCAGCCGGCAGGGGGTGGAGGCCTTTATCGCCCCGAACGTCCCCCTGTCGCTGCCGGCGCCCACCCTGGCCGAACCTCTCACCCGCCAGCAACTGCTGCTGGCCAGCGCCCAGGGCAAGCAGTACCAGCTGCTCACCGCCCTGGAGGCAGGCCCGCAAGGGATCACCCTGGTCGGCCTGATGCCCACCGGGGCACGCCTGTTCAAGGTGCAGTACGACCAAAGCGGCATTCATAGCGAGCGCCTGCTTCCCCTGCCGGGTAACGCCCTGCCGCCCCCCGCCCAGGTGCTGGCGGATGTCATGCTCTGCTACTGGCCCGTGGCCGACTGGCGGCCCCGCCTGCCCGCCGGCTGGCAGCTCAAGGACGAGGGAGATGTCAGGCGCCTCACCGATCCCGCCGGAGAGCTGGTCACCGAGATCCGTTACCACACCTGGCAAGGCCAGCGCGAGCCGGTCAGCCTGACCCAGCACCTCTTCGGCTATGCCCTGACACTGGAGAGCCTGGCCCCATGACCCTCTACGTTCACGCCTACAGCCTTATCAATGCCCTCGGCCGCGGCAAGGAGGCGGTGTGCGACGCCCTCAACGGGTGGCATAGCCGGGGTGAGAGCCCGCTTGATAAAGAACACTGGACCCTGGTCGATGGCCGCACCTCGCCGGTGGGGCGGGTGAGCGATCCGCTGCCCGAGGTGGCGCAACCCCGCCACGACTCGCGCAACAACCAGCTGCTGCTCGCCGCCCTGGCCGACATCGAAGCCGAGGTGAGCGCGGCCATCAGCCGGGTGGGGGTGGAGCGGGTAGCTCTGGTGCTCGGCACCAGCACCTCCGGCATCGGCGAGGCCGAAGCGGCCGTGGCGGCGCAGCTAAGAGGTGAAGCGATGTCACCCCGCTTCGACTATGCCCAGCAGGAGCTGGGATCCCCGTCGACCTTTCTTGCCGAGCATCTGGGCATACTGGGACCGGCGATGACCATCTCGACCGCCTGTTCGTCGAGCGCGCGGGCCTTTATCACGGCGCGCCGCCTGCTCGAGAGCGGCCAGGCCGATGTGGCCCTGGTCGGCGGTGCCGACGCCCTGTGCGGCCTCACCCTGAACGGTTTCGACAGCCTGGAGTCGTTGAGCGAGCGGCGCTGCCGTCCGTTTGCGGCGGAGCGCGACGGCATCAACATCGGCGAAGGAGCGGCCCTGTTTCTGGTGAGCCGCGATCCCGCCCCCCTGGCCCTGCTGGGGGATGGGGAGTCGTCGGATGCCTGGCACATCTCGGCGCCGCACCCGCAAGGGAAAGGGGCCGAGCGGGCGATGCGCATGGCGCTGGCGCGCGCCGGTCTCGAGGCCGAGCGCATCGACTACGTCAACGCCCACGGTACCGCCACCCGTCTTAACGACGAGATGGAGAGCCTGGCCCTGTCGCGCCTCTTCCCCCACGGGGTGGCGGTGAGCTCCACCAAGGTGCTGACCGGCCACACCCTTGGGGCGGCCGGGGCCACCGAGGCGGCGCTGTGCTGCCTGCTCCTGGAGCGCGCCCTGCCGCTGCCCCCGCAAGGGGAAGAGCAAGACCCGAGTCTTGCCCCGCTCACGCTGGTCAGGGAGGCCGGGGCGGCCCGCATCATCATGTCCAACTCGTTTGCCTTCGGTGGCAACAACGTGAGCCTTATCTTTGGCAAAGAGGCACCATGACTTTTCCTCCCATAGAACAACTGCTGCCTCACCAGGCGCCCATGTTGCTGCTCGATCGCGTCACGGTGTTTGCGGCGCAGAGCATCAGCTGCGAGACCCGGGTGGGCGAGCGGCACGCCCTGCTGCTCGATGCACAGGGCAATCTGCCCGGCTGGTGCGGCATCGAGCTGATGGCCCAGACCATCGCCGCCTGGGCCGGCTTGCAGGCGCATCAGCGTAGCGAGCCGGTGCGCATCGGCATGCTGCTCGGCACCCGCAAATACGAGAGCCAGCTGCCCACGTTTGCCGCCGGCAGCCTGCTGCGCATCGAGGCGCACTGCCTGCTGCAGGACGCCGGCATGGCCAGCTTCGAATGCCGCATCCTGCAAAGTGAGACCCTGTGCGCCAAGGCGCGCCTGAGCACCTACCAGCCCACGACAGCCCAACTGACAGACTTACTGGAGACCCAATCACAATGAACTCGACCGTATTGGTAACCGGCGCCAGCAAGGGGATTGGCCGGGCCATCGCCCTGAAACTGGCCGCCGACGGCTTTGCCGTGGTGGCCCACTATCACGGGGATCAACAGGGCGCCCAGGCGACCCTCAACGACATCGTCGCCCAAGGGGGGAGCGGGCGCCTGATCCAGTTCGATATCGGCGATCGGGAGCAGTGCCGCGAGCGCCTTGAGGCCGACATCGAGCAGCACGGCGCTTACTACGGCGTGGTCTGCAACGCCGGTATCGTGCGCGACGGCGCCTTCCCGGCCCTGACGGACGGGGAGTGGGACGACGTCATCCACACCAACCTCGACGGCTTCTACAACCTGCTCAAGCCCTGCATCATGCCGATGATCGGGCTGCGCCGTGGCGGGCGCATCGTCACCCTGTCGTCAGTCTCCGGCATCATGGGCAACCGTGGCCAGGTGAACTACAGCGCCTCCAAGGCGGGCCTTATCGGCGCCACCAAGGCGCTGGCACTGGAGCTGGCCAAGCGGCGCATTACGGTCAACTGCGTGGCCCCCGGCCTTATCGACACCGGCATGGTGAGCCCCGAGGTAGAGAGCGAGGCGCTCAAGATGATCCCCCTCAAGCGGATGGGACAGGCGGACGAGGTGGCGGGTCTGGTCTCCTATCTGATGTCCGACATCGCCGGCTACGTGACCCGACAAGTGATTTCCATCAACGGAGGCCTGATATGAACCGACGTGTCGTCGTCACCGGCATGGCCGGTGTGACCGCCTTTGGCAACGACTGGGCCAGTGTGAAGGCAAGCCTGCAGGCAGGACGCAGCGCCGTGGTGACCATGCCGGAGTGGGCCGTCTACGACGGGCTCAACACCCGGCTGGCGGCCCCCATCACCGATTTCTCCCTGCCGGCCCACTATCCGCGCAAGAAGACCCGCGCCATGGGTCGCGTCTCAGAGATGTCCACCGTGGCCACCGAGCTCGCGCTGGAGCAGGCAAGGCTGCGGGGTGATCCTGTGCTGACCGATGGCCGTACCGGCATCGCCTACGGCTCCTCCACCGGCAGCACGGCCCCCATCAGCGCCTTTGGCGCCATGCTCAACGACAAGACCACCGCCAGCATCACCGCCACCACCTATGTGCAGATGATGCCCCATACGGCGGCGGTCAATACCGGCCTCTTCTTCGGCCTGCGTGGCCGGGTCATCCCCACCTCCAGCGCCTGCACCTCCGGCAGCCAGGGAATTGGGTATGCCTATGAGGCGATCCGCCACGGCTACCAGACAGTGATGGTGGCGGGTGGCGCAGAGGAGCTCTGCCCCTCCGAAGCCGTGGTGTTCGACACCCTGTTCGCCACCAGTCAGCTCAACGACACCCCCGAACTCACCCCTCGCCCGTTCGATCGGGATCGCGACGGTCTGGTCATCGGTGAGGGGGCCGGCACTCTGGTGCTGGAAGAGCTGGAACACGCCCTCTCGCGCGGCGCCCCCATCATCGCCGAGCTGGTGGGCTTTGCCACCAACTGCGACGCGGCCCACGTCACCCAGCCCCAGAGCCAGACCATGCAGCTGTGCATGCAGATGGCGCTGGATCAGGCGGGACTGACCCCCGAGCAGATCGGTTACATCAGTGCCCACGGCACAGCCACCGAACGCGGCGACATCGCCGAGAGCCAGGCAACCGCCGCCATCTTTGGTGACCAGACCCCCATCTCGTCCCTCAAGAGCTACTTCGGCCATACCCTGGGGGCCTGCGGTGGTATCGAAGCCTGGCTGTCGCTGGAGATGATGCACGATGGCTGGTTTGCTCCGACCCTCAATCTCGCCAACCCGGATCCGGCCTGTGCCCCTCTCGATCACATCACGGGAACGGGCCGCGAGCTGCCGGAGATCGAATACCTGATGTCCAACAACTTCGCGTTTGGCGGCATCAATACCTCCCTCATCTTCCGGCGCTGGGACAACTCGCAACCATAAGCAAAGATGCCAGTTGGCAAACGCTGACTGGCATCTTTCTATTTCCCCCTCTTCATTCCTTATTGCAGGACGACACGGCCGTTAAGGGGCTGCACCGGCCGGTTGTTGGGGTGGTGCATCACTTCCTTGAAGGCATCGATCTGGGCCTGGCTGGCCTCGACCGGTTGCTTGAGCACCAGCCAGCGCACCCCTTCCGAGCAAGGGGGCGTGGTGAGGGAGCCGCTGAAGCGGTAGTAGTCACGCTTGGCGGGCAGCAGTTGCTCGACCGCAACCGGTGCCTTGAGGGCATGGCTCTCACCCGCCTTGATTGGCAGTTGCCGCCACGCCTCGGCCAGCACGGGATTGGCCTTGCCCACCTCGAACATTACCGCCACCACGGCAAGCTCCCCCCTGCCATTGGCGTGCACCAGATGCCCCTCCAGCGGATAGGATTTCCCTTCGATATGATTCTCGCTCGGCGCGTGGAAGTGGAACTGCTTGAGCTCGAAGCTCATGCCATCGAGCTCAAGCGTACTGCCAGGGGCATAGCCGATCTGCACGGTATGACCGTTGTTGCTTGCGAACTCGCCCCCGGCACGGTAGTGAAACACCAGAGGGGGCAGATCGGCCTCGACCAGACCGGTCAGATCCACGGGAGATTGGTTGCTGCCCGCACAGGGGCTGAATTCCGGCGTCAGTTTGGCCCAGTGGTCGGGACCTGCCGCCCCGCTGTATTCCCAGTGCGGGGCCGCGGCAAACGCGGGAAGAGCGAACAACAGGCTGCAAGCCAGCAGAGACGTTTTCATCATGCATCCTAATCTTGATTGAAAAGCGGGCCGTCCCTCTCCTCATCGAGGCAGGTAAAGAGGGCGGCATTTCTGGAATGCAGGGTGCAGTGGTTCAGACCGGAATATTTATTATTGGCAGCGAGTTATTGATGGCATTCAATAATGCATTTTAAATAAATCTAATTAATAAACTCGCTGTCTCTGCATATTGGATAATCGCTTTATTCAATGGTAGCAATCTAATTAATTGGCTATGGGAAATGATGAATTAGGCCATAAATTACTGTTCAGAAATTCGCATGTTTTTTCCTCGCAAGACCCCGCCACCAGTCCGTCCGTAATTATCCAATTCATTGTTTTTAATGTGGTTTTTGTTGTACTCAATTGATCTTGAGCAAATAACAACCAGGCTTTCCCGGTCAGGCTGGGGCTGCTGTTAGGCACAGCCAAAAGGGAGAGAAAAAGAATGAATAAATATTGTCTGTTAATGGTGCTTGCCCTGCCCGGGATGGGCTGGGCAAGCGAACCCATTCAACCCATAGAAGCAGCCAAGGTGAGCTCACCGGAAAAAGTCGAACTGGGCAAGATGCTGTTTTTCGAGCCGCGACTTTCCAAATCCAATGCCATCTCCTGCAACTCCTGCCATAACCTGGCCACGGGGGGCGTGGACAACCAGGTCAGCTCCCTCGGTCACAAGTGGAAGGAGGGGCCGATCAATTCGCCGACCGTGCTCAACTCCAGCCTCAACTTCGTGCAGTTCTGGGATGGCCGGGCCAAGGATCTGCAAGCCCAGGCGGCCGGCCCCATCGAAAACCCGCTGGAGATGGCCTTCAGCCACAAGCTGGCGGTGGAGACCCTGCGCACCCTGCCCGAATACCGCGCCCGCTTCAACGCCGTCTACGGCAAGGCAGAGTTCGACATCAAGGAGGTGACCGATGCCATCGCCGCCTTCGAAGAGACCCTGGTCACCCCCAATGCGCCGTTCGATCGCTGGCTGAAGGGTGACAGCAAGGCGCTGACGGCGCAGCAGCTCAAGGGCTATCAGCTGTTCAAGGACAAGGGGTGTACCGCCTGCCACAACGGCGCTGCCATCGGTGGCAACTCCTATCAGAAGATGGGGCTGGTCAAGCCGTTCAAGACCGACAACCCGGCCCAGGGGCGCGGAGCCGTCACCGGTGAGAAGCAGTTCATCGGCTGGTTCAAGGTGCCCACCCTGCGCAATATCGAGCTGACCTATCCCTACTTCCATGACGGCTCGGTCTGGGATCTGAAAGAGGCGGTGCAGATCATGGCCGATATCCAGCTGGGCCAGCAGTTGACGGATCAGGAGGCCGAAGACATGACCGCCTACCTCAAGAGCCTGACTGGTGAACAACCCCAAATAGTGTTGCCTATCTTGCCCCCCTCCCAGCCCGACACCCCGAAGCCGGTGGTCAAGAGCTGAGCAATCGAAACAGGGGCCATCAGGCCCCTGTTTTCATGCCACACAATCCAAGACGGATCAGCAATCCCGGTTCAGGGCGATGAGGCGATCGAGCACCCGTTCACCATCGACCCGCAGGCCGTTGTGCTCATACTCGTTGGTGATCCAGGCCCGGCTGTTGCCCAGTGTGCGCAGCGTATCGCGGCTGTAATCAAACTCCACATACATGTCCTCGGCATAGACGGCACAGGCCACCGGCACCTTGTTGCGGGCCAGCCGGGCGGGATCATAGAGCCGGCCCCAGTCACGCTTCTGTGCCAGCAGATGGGCCGCCTCCTTGAGGGGCACCAGCTCGCGGAACTGATCGAACATCCAGGGGAAGATCATCTCGCCGGTGAAGGCGAAGTCCTTGCCCGGTTCCCAGTCGAAAAGGGGGTATTCGCTTCGGACCCGCTCGGCCGCCCAGCGGGTCGCCTCCCCTTCGGCGTAGATGGCCTCGTGCAGCACGGCAAACAGCGGATTGGTGTTGAACGGCTGCATCCCCTGCACTTGATAGAGGAAGGCCGGGTTGATCTGCTCCCCGATAAAGGCCTCTTCCAGCAGGTAGTAGAGCTCTTCAAAGGCGCCGCTGGCCCCCAGATCCAGCCCCTGTTGCTGGAACTGCTCCACCGTCAGCCGTTGGCCGTTGGGCAGGCGCACATCGTGCTGGTGCAGATGGGTGGCCAGCCGGTTGGCAATGCCCTGGGCATAGGGGAAGCGGGCGAAGAAGGCGCGGTTCTTGTCGACAACCCGCTGATAGGTGGCGCGATACACCTCGTCGGCACTGCGCCCGATCGGGGCGACGCCCCCCGTGATGTAAACCTCACGCAGGCTGTCCGGGAACAAAGAGAGATAGGTGAGGCAGCAGAAGCCGCCAAAGCTCTGCCCCAGCAGGCTCCAGCGATGGGAAGGAGAGATCTCCATCCGGATGAACTCGGCATCACGTACTATGTTGTCGGCGCGAAAATGACTGAGGTACGCCGCCTGCTCCGCCGGCGTCATGGCAGCCAGCAGCTGGCCATGGATCGGGCTCGACATGCCGGTCCCCCGCTGATCAAGCAGCACCACCCTAAACTCCTGCAGCGCCCGCTTGAGCCAGCCGCTGTTGGCGGTCGGCCGCGGCGACCCGAAACCCGGCCCCCCTTGCAGATAGAGCAGCCAGGGCAACTTGTCATCCAGCTTGTCCTTGCGACAGAGAGTGCGGGCAAACAGGGTGATGCTGTCTCCATCCGGATCGTCGTGATCGAGCGGGACGGTGAAAAAATGCGGCTCGCAATGGATGCCGTCCAGGACATAGTGCAGGGGGCTGTTCATCTGGGATCTCTCCGTCAGGATGGGAACATGATGGGCCTCATCATAACGTTGCAAAGATGCCGGGTCACTTCGGTTTTTCAAAACATTAACAATGAGTTAAACACTCAGGATGGCGCAAGCCACAGCGACCGGAAACATCTTCGCCAAGGACGATTGACGTCCATGTTGCCTTCGACCAAGATGGCTCGCCGGCACGTACGCCGGCACGTAAAATGCAGGCCGATGGACGCAGCGAGCAGGGAGAAGAGCGCGATGAAACCCAGGTGAATCAGGGTCAGAAAGAAGGAAAAGATGGCAAGCCCTGGCGGCGTGCTGCAGACCGGCATGCTGGTGTTCGGCGCCACCTGCGGGGCCACCCTGTTTCTGGCCGCCTGCAACAGCAACTGATAAACGAAAAAAGCCCGCTCGATTGAGCGGGCTTTTCGAATTTGGCTCCTCCTACTGGACTTGAACCAGTGACATACGGATTAACAGTCCGCCGTTCTACCGACTGAACTAAGGAGGAATTGTGGTGCCCAGAGACGGAATCGAACCGCCGACACGGGGATTTTCAATCCCCTGCTCTACCGACTGAGCTATCTGGGCAACGGCGCGCATTAAACCCTTTCCGGCGCCGGGTGTCAACCGCAATGCAAGATAAAAAGCGCGTTCGCTCAACATCTGAACGTAACGGGCAGTTATTCACCATTTCAAGGTGATACGGGGGCCTGCCAGCAACATTATCCTGCCACCACCGATCTGCCGCATTGAGCCGGATGCACTCTGCGAGTATGCTTTGCCGCAATGATAACGCCTGGAGGCAACATGAGTCTGAATATGCAAGAGTGGCGTGAAGAGACCACCGAAATCGTCAATGAACTGCTGGCCGACGGCAGCAATCCCGATGCGGATTACGACATTGAGCACCACTTCGCCTGCCAGGACTTCGACCGTCTGGAGAAGGCCGCGGTCGATCTGTTCAAGGCCGGCTTCGAGGTAACCGATGCCGAGGAGATGGAGCTGGATGACGGCGCCACCATCTTCTGCTTCGATGCCACCTGCGAGAGCAAGCTGAATGTCGAAGCGATCGTCGCCGATATCGCCAAGATGATGCCCATCCTCGAGAAATACGGGGTGGATTACGATGGCTGGGGTACTTACTTCCAGGAGTGATGTCCCCTCATCAAACAACAAGGCCACCTGACGGTGGCCTTGTTGTTTGGGGCGTTACGCCAGATAGGTGGCGGCGAACTCCTCCGGCGGCAGGGGGCGGCTGAAGAGATACCCCTGCAGCCGATCACACCCCGCCTCCATCAGCCACTGCTGCTGCTCCGGGGTTTCCACCCCTTCGGCGGTGATCCCTATCCCCAGCTCATGACCCAGGCCAATCACCGAGCGAATGATGGCCGCGGTGGCCGTGTTGCTCTCCAGTCCCTGGGTGAAGCTGCGATCCAGCTTGAGGGTCGCCACCTTGAGGCGGGGCAGATAGGCGAGCGAGCAGTAGCCGGTACCGAAATCATCGATGGCCAGCTGGAAACCGGCGGCCAGCAGATTGTCGAGGTTGGTCTCTATCTCGTCGGCATTTTCCATCAAGACCCCTTCGGTGATCTCCAGCTCCAGCTGACTGGCCTTGAGCCCGTGCCGGGCAATGCAGCCCTGCACCAGCTCGCACAGCCCCGGATCCCGAAACTGCAGTGGTGACAGGTTGATGGAGAGCACCATGTCCGGCAGCGCAGCTTGCCACTGGGCCAACTGGGCACAGCCCTGCTCCAGCATCAGCTGACCGAGCTGGCCGATGAGGCCCATCTCCTCCGCCAGCGGGATGAACTCCTCGGGGGAGATCATCCCAAGCTCTGGATGGGGCCAGCGGCAGAGCAGCTCGGTACCATGCAGCCGATGGCTGCGGGTGCAGATGATGGGTTGGTAGACCGCAACCAGCTGGGCGGCCTTGATGGCCAGCGGTAACTGGGAGGCGATCAGCTGACGCCGCTTGAGCCTGGCATGAAGTGCGGGATCGAACAGGGTGTAGTTCTGCTGCAACTGCTTGCCCTGCGCCAGAGCAGCTTCGGCATGGCTCAGCAAACGCTCGGCATCGCTCGCCCGCCCCTGGGCCAGCCCCAGAAACACCGGGATCTGGATGCGGTGATCCTCAATCAGGTAGTGCTCCATCAGCTGTTTCTGAAGATGGCGGCACCATGTCGAGAGTGGCTCGCTGAGCTCGGGCAGCAGCAGACAGAAGTCATCGGCCGCCACCCGGCAGAGCAGGGTACGAGGAGGCGCCAGCTGCTGCAGACGCTTGGCCACCTGGCTTAGCAGGCGGTCGGCGATCCGGATCCCGAAGCGATCGTTGATCTCGCGAAAATGGTGCAGGTCGATCAGCACCAGGGTGGCGTTACGGGTGCCGAGATGACGGCTGGTCTGCAAAAAACGGGAGAGTTTGAGCAACCCGGTCAGGCTGTCGTAATGCTGCTCCTGCTGCAACTGGGCCTGGGTGGTGCGCAGGCCCGTGATGTCGCGCCCCAGGGTCAGCGTTCCCAGGGAGTGGCCATCGCCCCCAGGCACATCCACCCGGGTGATATCCATGTGTCGCCCCTGACCACGGGCATCCAGCAGGCAGCACTCTCCGGGCCCCATACCTTGGGGTGCCGCCAGAATATGTTGGCTCTGCTGGCCCAGCACCTCCACGGCGTTGTGGCCAACGAAGTCGAGAAACGCCTGGTTGCACTCCAGCAAGACACCGTTGTGGTCATCGAAACGGATCAGATCCGGGATCGCATCGAGCAGAAAGCGCTGCAACAGCTGCTGCTTCCTGAATGTCTCCTCGAGTGACTTGCGCTCAGCTATCTCGTTGACAACGCCAAACACGGCGCAGGGCTCCCCCGCCTCGTTGTAAAGGGGGATCTTGTGGGTCTCCGACCAGCTGCCCCGCTCCCCGTTCTGGCAATAGAGCTGCTGGTTAAGCAGGGGGCTCCCCTCTGCCAGCAGCTTCTCGTCTTCACTGCGAAACACATCCCCCCAGGGCATCTGTGCATCCGTCTTGCCAACCAGCTCCGCCGGTGAGGCGTACTGTGCCTCGCTGGCAAAGCGGCGATTGACGAACAGATAACGCCCCTGCTTATCCCGGCAAAAGATACTCATGGGCAAGTGGTCGATGATCTGTTGCAGCAGATCCGGAGTGAGGATGTTGTTCACGGAGGCGCTTATGGAGGAATTTCGAGCAAATCTATGATAGACAACTCATTTTGTAAAGCGGCGGACAAATTGACGAGGCGTTGGATGCAGGATGCCTGCTGACAGAAAATGGCGCACCAGCGATAATGGGCACCGGTTGGCCAATGGCCTGTTTATGGACGAGAGAAAAATGAAAAAAATAATGGGGGGCGCCCTGGCGCTGCTGCTGGTTGGTTGTGCTGGTGACAACAATGGTGGTGAGGCATATCGCTACAATCCGCCGATTGCCAAGGCCACCAACAACACCCAGGAGATGGCGATCCCGGTGGATCTGGTATGGGCGCGCGCCGAAAAATGGTTCTCTGATCATGGTCTGAGCATCGAGAACAGCCAGCGCGGTTCCGGTCTGATGACCGCCAGCGTGAGCCAGGCCGCCGACGGGCTGGAGTGGCTCGATTGCGGCACCATGGGTGCCAAGGTCGCACTGGGCAACCCCAACCTGCAGATCAACCTGATCATCACCCAGAGCGGCAACAACAGCGTGGCCACCGTCAACGTCAAGGGCAACACCGAGCTGTTCTTCGTCGAGTCGTCCGGCGAGCGCGTGCCCGCCCCCTCCATCCAGCCGGTCTGCGTCTCTCGCGGCACTCTGGAGCAGAGTCTGTTCGCCACCCTCGGCAACTGATTTCACGCTCTTCGAACAATAAAAAAGCGGCAGATTTCTCTGCCGCTTTTTGTTGCCCCGAACCGGGATTACTTGTCGATATCGAGCAAGTGGTTTTGCAACATATAGTTGATTACCTGTTGGGAAGCATCCGCCTGAGATGGGCCATAAACTCCATTGGAATCCCCAGTAATTGAACTGAAGTTCTCGCCCAGCAAGACAATCTCCTGACTGACCTGATTACTCCCCGCCGCCGACTTCACCTGCAAATGCACGCCATCTTGAGCTTCGAAGGCCGAAAGCAACTTGCTGATATCTCCCTCCAAATTGCTGCCGCTGTGATCCAGCATATCGGAGAGATCCAGCTTGTCGGAGTGGGCGATGTCCACACTCTTGAAGTAATTCCAGCCGTTACTGCTCTGTTGCCAGCCTGACGTATGCTCCACATTGAAATCGGTAATATAGTCAATGGCGTGATCGGGAGTCATGGCTGCATTATTTGAGCCCTGCTCCAGGGCATCCCCCAGTTGCCACTGGAAGGTATCGGCACCATCCCCTCCTGTCAGTACATCCCCGTAGTAGAGCTTGCCACCCACGCTGATCGGGCCGGAAGAGCCGTGTCCATTGGTTCCCCCAATCAGAATATCCTCCCCCTGGCCCCCGGTCAGATGGTCATACCCCTTGCCACCATAAAGAGTCACACCGGAACGAGTGTCGATATTCTCTTCGATCATGACCTGAGGACCACCGCCATGCACACCACCCAAGGCGATATGCACCTGGCTGTCGTTGAGCACTGTCAGGTGATCATCGCCATCATTACCTGCGAAGGTTCGTCCGTTGTCTGACGGCTCAATGGTGATGGCCAGCGATCCTGTCGCTTTATCACCATCCGCATCCACCAGATCGAAACCGATGATCTTGCTCTGAGCGCCAAGCTGACTGGTTTGGTAAAGATACTCCCCCGTCACCAGACCAATGGTCAGCTTGTCACCATTACCCAGGGTAATCATCAGTTGCTGATGCTGAGCATCATAGCTTCCCCCCTGAGTTGCGCCGCTCACCAGACGACCATTCTCGATCACATAGATGTGACCATCGACGCGCACTGTGCTGATGGCGCCACCGTCAGCACCGGCACCGGTTCCCGCCAGGCCAAAGAGATCACCGCTCACTTCTCGCTGAACCGTACCGCTGATGGCTTGATCCAGCTTGCCCATATCGGTCACGACAATGGCATCAGTGTTCTGCTCGGATACCCCGTCATAGGCAGCGAGATTGAGTGCATCTTGATTGATTTGAGAACCCATTCCCAAGGCGAAGCTCTTGATGTCATTTGCTTTGAGGAAGTTCAGCCACTTGTTCTCGGGTACCCCATAGTTTGCCCATGGTTCCCCGTCGGAGAAGAAATAACTGACATTCTGCACACCTTGTCCCGTCAATTTACCCGGGTCGGCAAACGCATCGATACTCTCGTTGATGGCATCCTTGTAGTTGGTGCCCCCATCTGCTCGCAAGGACCAAACATAGGTCTTGGCCTCGGTCACCGTCATCCAGCGCTCACCGATGTCATCGGCCTCACTGCTGAACGTCACGATACGCACCTTGGTGCTACCCAGACTGTCATAGGTATTGAGCAGGGAAATGAGTGACTCCTTGGCAATATCCAGTCTCGTCTTGCCTGGAACGCCAGAGGCATAGTCCATGGAACCCGATACATCGACGATCAACATCAGATTGGTCTGGATCCCCGAGCCATCGATATGCCCTGCCTGAGGCGTGACCACCATGGGGCTGTCATCCTCAATGGTGATCGGCAGCTTGCCGGTGGTTACCGACTGCCCGTCAGACACATTCACGTCCAGCTCGAAGCGAAGTGTATCCTCCTGACCCGCTACAGGGTGATCGACAGGCCCCTTGAGGGTCACCTGATAGCTCCACTCTCCCTTACCCGTGGCATCAGGCGGTGTGAGCTTGACCTCGAGCACCGGCTTGCCATTGGCACTGCCTATCAGGGTCTGCCCCGACATGCTCCAGGTGATGGCACTCCCCCCTGACGTCAGCCCGGTGGGGCCGTTGAGGGTAACACTCACCTGACTGCTATCGGCGTCTTGCACGACCAGCTTGCCAGATGCCACAACGCTGTTGGTAGTATCCACACTGCCTTGACTATCTGGCAATGCTCCTGCCAGCCCCTCTTCGGAGAGCTGTACCTGCCCGGAAATCGCCAGAGTCGGACGCGCATCGTTATCGTGGATGACACCCGATCCGCTCACGCCACCTATGGTCAGTTGGAACCGCTCATCCGACTCAACGAGGCGATCATCGACCGCAGGTACATACACGGTGAAGCTGCTCACCCCTGCAGGAACGACAATCTTGCCAGTCTGGCTGTTGTAGCTCACCCCATTGCTGAAAGTCAGGCTTCCCAGATCACCGGCCGATGTCGGTGAAGCGCCGGTCCCCAGAATAGAGAGACTGTACTCGGTCGCAACATTGGTCGCGGCCGTCAAAGTCACGTTGTGAGCCAGTGAACCACCCTCGGTCGCCGACGCATCAGATACGGTGGCAATGGAAGGTGCGCTCAACGGGTTGACTGCGAAGCTGCCCAAGGCCCCATCACCATCTTTGTCCACGGCCCTGAAGACGAAGTCGATATCACCATCACCGACGGGACGCTGCATCTCCCTGTACTGGAAGAATTCCCATTGACCGTTACCTGGCGTGAACTCCAGCTTGAAGATGAGGTTACCGTTTTCATCCTTACCCAGCAGGGTGTTCTCCCCATCGGCTACCAAGCTGATCAGAGAACCAGCGGCGGTCTTGAGTCCGCTCTCGCCGGAAACCAGCTCGAGCGCCCCCTTGCCGTCCGCCCCCCACTGGGGATTGACCGCCCCGGAACCATAGGCGATAGCCTGAGGCGTATCGGAGCCCAAGAACTCGACAGATTTGATGGTGAAGTCACTGTTGTCCTTGGTGGTGAAGGCGTTACCGTTATCGGTAGCCTTGATCACCATGGTGTCAAAGCCTCCCAGCTGGACCTGGAAGTTGGCCGCATAATCACCACTACTGGTATTGGAACTGAACGTCTGGGTTGCAATCAGCTTGCCATCACGCCAGAACTCCACCACCCCGCTCTCCAGCTCACCACCATAGATCTTGCTGAACTCGAGCTTGGCACCGTAAGCAACCGTACCGGCATCCAGCTTGAAAACCAGCTGTTCGGAGGCACTGGAGCCATCCGCAAACTTGCGGAAATCCACTTCATTCGACAGGTTGTGATAAGGCGCCCCCACACTCTTGACCCCGATGCCATCCGACGAACCATTGACAGAGGCATCGATCAACTTGGAGGACGTGGCAGACTCGAACCCTTTGGCCGTAATGGTGAAACGACCGGCATCGATCACCGACTTGTCACCGGAATATCCAGTCAGGCTGAATTTACCGGTCAAAACATCCGGGATCTGGGTACTGGTGACAGAGACAGCCACGCTGTTACCGGCTATTGGAGCATCATCTTCGATAATAATCGGCAGCTTGCTGATGACACTGGACTGTCCATCACTCACGGCTACGTCCAGGTCGAAGCGAAGCGTATCCTCTTGGCCAGCGACAGGGTGATCAACTGGCCCGTTGAGGGTCACGACATAGGTCCACTCCCCTTTGCCGCTCGCATTCGGAGCCGTCAGAGCCACCTCGATCACTGCCTTGCCAGCAGCGCTGCCTACCAGTGTCTGACCAACCATGGTCCAGGTAATGGCCTGACCACCCGAAGTCAGATTGGAAGGCCCGCTCAGAGTCACCGTCACACGGCTGCTATCGACATCATTCACGACCAGCGTACCGGAACCCACCACCGAGTTGGTCGTATCCGTGTTACCGCCATTATCTGGCAAGCCACTGGCCAATCCCTCTTCCGATACGGTCACACTGCCATTCACCACGACACTCGGCGGCGCATCATTGTCCAAGATGGTAGAAGTAACGCGATCCTTGCCGGCATCAGCGACAATGGCCTCGAATGCCGTGTTGCTACCAATGCCACTGATAGTCGCGACCAGCCCCTCTGACGGTTCATAAGTCGCATCATTAACCGTGTTTACGGTAAATGTTGCCTTGCCATCAGAGCCGATGGTCACCGAGTTCAACCGCCCCGTCGTATCGGAGTCATTAGCCGCAGGACCGCCCCATGCAAGGTTGACTACCACTTCTTTACCGGCAGGGACGGTGACAGCATTACCCTTGCCATCAACAAGACTAACGGTATAGACCAGCTGGCCACCTTCGGCCACGCTCGACTGGTCCACCTCGAGCTGGGCATACACGGTGTCTTCCGCGCCCGGCACGGTCTCGTCGCTGACGGTGGTGGTCACCGCCCCCGGCAGCGCCGGGGCCTGCTCGTAGCCACCGCCGCTGGTCTCGCTCACGCTCACCTGGAAGCGCTCGGCCGGCTCGGCATAGACGTCGTCCAG
>NZ_JBGLQV010000018.1:0-48366 GCF_041402525.1 Aeromonas sp. S18(2024)
AGTGCCCACACAGATTGCTTGATTCAAATTGTTAAAGAGCGACGCAGCTTTTGGCTGCTGCGGGAGTGGCATTCTACTCAACCGCCTTCTCGAGTCAAGCCTTATTTTCAACGACTTTTCGAGGTTATCGACTCGGGCTTTGCGTTGCCGCTTGCCGTGTCGATGGAGGCGCATTATAGGGAGCGAATTCGTTCTGGCAACCCCTCCCCTGCAATAAAATTGCAAAAAACTGCACTTTTTTAGTTATTCATATCCAAGCACAGCTTTTATACAAACTTATCCACAGAAACCAGCGCCGAATTGCTAGAATGGCCGAAAACAAGGAGGCCAAGATGGACTTGCGACTGAGACCTTACAAGGGAAAACGCCCGCAACTGGGCAAACGGGTATATGTAGACCCCTGCGCCACCCTGGTGGGCGATATCCAGCTGGGTGACGATGCCAGCATCTGGCCCATGGTGGCCGCCAGAGGGGACGTCAACCATATCCGCATCGGTGCGCGCAGCAACATTCAGGACGGCACAGTGCTGCACCTGACCCGTAAGAGTGCCAGCAACCCCGGCGGCTATCCACTGCTGATCGGCGAGGATGTCACGGTCGGTCATAAAGCCATGCTGCACGGTTGCACCATAGGCAACCGGGTGCTGGTCGGCATGGGGGCCATCCTGCTGGACGGGGCCGTGGTCGAAGATGATGTGATGATCGGTGCCGGCAGTCTGGTGCCACCGGGCAAACGGCTCGAGGCCGGCTTTCTTTATATGGGTAATCCCATCAAGCAGGCTCGCCCGCTCAAGCCCGCCGAGATCGCCTTCCTCAAGACCTCGGCCGACAACTATGTGCTGCTCAAGGACGAATACCTGCAAGAGTCCTGAAACACCGTAGCCACAAACAGGAAGCCCAGCATCAGGCCGGGCTTCGCTTCTTATATAGCTATATAGGTGTCGATGACGACTGACAGGGGATCAGTGGGCCTGATCCCAGTTGTCACCGGTGCCCGCCTCGACCACCAGCGGCACATGCAATTCGGCAGCGGCTGACATCTTCTCCTTGATGATGGCGATGTACTCTTCCAGCTTCTCTTCGCGGATCTCGAACACCAGTTCATCGTGCACCTGCATCAGCATGCGGATCGACTCGTCTTCAATCCCCCGGATCCAGCCATCCACGTTGATCATGGCGCGCTTGATGATGTCGGCGGCCGTCCCCTGCATGGGGGCGTTGATGGCAGCCCGTTCCGCCGCCTTGCGCAGACCGGCGTTGCGGGACTTGATGTCCGGCAGATAGAGGCGGCGACCAAACAGGGTTTCGACATAGCCCTGGGCTTCCGCCTGCTGGCGGGTGCGCTCCATGTACTCCAGCACGCCCGGGTAGCGCTCGAAGTAGAGATCCATGTACTTCTGCGCCTCGGCACGGCCGATCCCCAGCTGCTTGGCCAGACCGAAGGCGCTCATGCCGTAGATGAGGCCGAAGTTGATCGCCTTAGCGCTGCGACGCATGTCGCTGGTCACCGCATCAAGTTCAACCCCGAATACCTCTGCGGCGGTCGCCTTGTGGATGTCCTTGCCCTCGGCGAAAGCGGTCAGCAGCCCCTTGTCACCGGAGAGGTGGGCCATGATGCGCAGCTCGATCTGGGAGTAGTCCGCCGCCACCAGCTTGTAACCGGCGCACGGGATGAAGGCCTGCCGAATGCGACGCCCCTGTTCGTTGCGCACCGGGATGTTCTGCAGGTTGGGGTCGGTGGACGAGAGCCGCCCGGTCGCCGCCACCGCCTGGTGATAGGAGGTGTGCACCCGCCCGGTCTGCGGCTTGATCATCAGCGGCAGCTTGTCGGTGTAGGTGGATTTAAGCTTGGCCAGACCACGGTGCTCCATCAGCAGACGCGGCAGCTCATAGGTCTCCGCCAGCTCGGCCAGCACCTCTTCCGCAGTGGATGGCGCGCCCTTGGGGGTCTTTTTGATGATCGGCAGCCCCAGCTTGGTGAAGAGGATCTCCCCCAGCTGCTTGGGCGAGGAGAGGTTGAACTCCTGCCCGGCCAGCTCGTGGGCCTGTTTCTCCAGCTCTGCCAGCCGCACTTCGATCTCCTGGCTCTGCTGATGCAGCAGCTTGGGCTCGATGGTGGTACCGAGTCGCTCCATCCGTGCCAATACCGGCAGCAGCGGCAGCTCGATCTCGCTGAACACCTTGGCGAGGCCCGGCTCGGCAGCAAGCTTGCCCCATAGCGCTTGGTGCAGACGCAGGGTGATATCGGCATCTTCCGCCGCGTAGGGGGCCGCCTGCTCCAGCTCGATCTGGTTGAAGGTGAGCTGCTTGACACCTTTGCCGGCAATGTCCTCAAACGAGATGGTCTCGGCATTCAGATACCTGCGGGCCAGCGAATCCATGTCGTGGCGGCTGGCAGTGGAGTTGAGCACATAGGACTCGAGCATGGTGTCGTAGGCGATGCCCTGCAGCTCGATGCCGTGATTGAGCAGCACGTTGCGATCGTACTTGAGGTTCTGCCCCACCTTGAGGCGGGCCGCATCTTCCAGCAGCGGTTTGAGCTTGCCGAGTACCACGGCCTCGGTCAGCTGCACCGGCGCCCCCAGATAGTCGTGGCCGAAAGGCACATAGGCCGCCTTGCCCGGCTCGATGGCAAAGGAGACGCCAACAATGCGCGCCTCCATATAGTCGAGACTGGTGGTCTCGGTATCGAAGGCAAACAACGGCGCCGCCTGCAGCTGGGCCAGCCAGCCGTCAAACTCGGCCTCGTCCAGAATGCAGCGGTAGTCGGTTTCGATGGCGGCAGCCGGGGCGGCGCCTTCCTCATCACCCTCGGCACCGCTCTCCTCGCCACCGGACTCCAGCTCTTTGATCAGGTTGCGCAGCTCATACTCGCGATAGACCGCCAGCAGGGCTTCCTTGTCGATGGGGCCGAGCTCCAGCTCTTCCAGGCTCTGCTCCAGCTCGACGTCGGTCTTGATGGTGGCCAGCACATAAGAGAGGCGCACCTGCTCCTCCTGCTCGCGGAACTTGTCGGCAAAGGTCTTGGAGCCACGGAAGCCGAGGGCCGCCACCTTGTCCAGATTGGCGGCGATCTCGTCGATGCTGCCGATACCCTGTAGCAGGGCCAGGGCTGTCTTCTCGCCGACACCGGTCATGCCGGGGATGTTGTCCACCTTGTCTCCCATCAGGGCCAGGTAGTCGATGATGAGCTCGGGCGGCACGCCGAACTTCTCGATCACCCCTTCCCGATCGGTCTTCACGTCCTTCATGGTGTCGATCAGGGTTACATGGTCGGAGACCAGCTGCGCCATGTCCTTGTCCCCCGTGCTGATCAGCACCGGCAACTGCTTCTCAGTCGCCTGACGAGCCAGGGTGCCGATCACGTCGTCGGCCTCGACCCCCTCCACCATCAGGAAGGGGAAGCCCATCGCCTTGATCATCTGGTGGATGGGTGCAACCTGGCTGCGCAGATCATCCGGCATGCTGGCCCGGTTGGCCTTGTATTCGGGATAGATGTCGTCGCGGAAGGTCTTGCCCTTGGCGTCGAACACCACGGCCACGTGGCAGTCGGGATACTGCTTGCGCAGGCTGCGCATCATGTTGGCCATGACACGGACGGCGCCGCTCGGCAAACCGGTCGAGGTGCGCAGATCGGCCTGCTGAGAGGCAAAGAAGGCGCGGTAAAGATAAGAGGAGCCGTCGACCAGAATAAGGGGGTTGCTAGGGGCCATGAAATCGTCCTGCCAGAGATAAACAGCCGCTAGGATGCCACAGGGCCCCCCTCACACCAAGAGGGGGGGCGACCCGGCCGAGGGATCCTCATCGACTACCATGCTGTGGATAACTCTGTGCTCAAAAATGGAGTGATTGATGAACCCCAGTGAAACCACTGTGGATAAAAAATGAAAACTGCATACATAACAATGAATTGAGTTCGTTAAAACCGATCACCAGACCGTTGAAATGATCTCGATCAATGTGGAAAAAGTTTTAAGGGAGTAGATACGGCAGGATCCAAAACGAAACAATCCTAGCACAGCAAGATGACTTGACCAGCGGATGGCGAGCGATAACCATACAAAAGTACAACAATCCATCCTGGCTCACATTTTCAACAACGAGGAGTTTTCCATGAAAAAAGTGGCCGTGATTTTGAGTGGCTGCGGCGTCTTCGACGGGGCAGAAATCCATGAAGCCGTCATCAGTCTGCTGGCCCTGGCTCGCCATGGCGCCACCACCCAATGCTTTGCCCCGAACGTGGCGCAACTCCACGTGATCAACCACCTGACCGGCGAGGTGAGTGAAGGAGAGAGTCGCAACGTGCTGGTCGAAGCCGCCCGCATCTGCCGCAGCCAGATAAAGGACGTGGCCGAGCTGGATGCGGCCGATTATGACGCCCTGCTGGTACCCGGCGGCTTTGGCGCCGCCAAGAACCTGTGCGACTTCGCCATCAAGGGAGCCGAGTGCCAGATCCAGCCGGATGTGCTGAAGGCCTGCCAGAGCTTTGCCAGGGCCGGCAAACCGGCGGCCTATATCTGCATCGCCCCGGCCATGATCCCGCTTATCTACGGCGCCGGCACCCTGGCCACCATAGGCCACGATGAGGGCACCGCCAACGCCATCGAGACGATGGGCGGCAGCCATCTCAACTGCCCGGTCAACGAGTTCGTGGTGGATCAGGAGCGCAAGGTGATCTCCACTCCCGCCTACATGCTGGCCAGCAACATAGTGGAGGCCGCGGACGGCATCGAGAAGACAGTCAAGCAACTGCTTGCCCTGTGATCCCCCGCTGCGCCAAGACAAACGGGCCGCTCATGGAGCGGCCCGTTTTCAATTCTCGCGTATAGCGGCGGATTAGATGCTTTCACCCATCTGATCCATCTTGCCCAGCAGGGCACGCAGACGCTCCTGCCATGCAACGTGTTCGTTGCGCAGCTGATGGTTCTCGTCTTGCAGCTTGCTGTTCTGCTCTTTCAGCTCGTCCAGCTCCATCTTCAGCAGGGAGATGTTGTCGACGGCGGATTGTACTTTGGATTCGAGTTGCTCAAGGACTTCTAGTGACATATGCATACCTGTTTGTTCAATTGCGATGCCCCACAAAGGGCGATTCAAGCGCGTGAAGCCAGCATACCCCGAGCACATCGGCACAAACAAGCCAGCACGCTGTAAAATGCGCCTTCCGTAGAGGTATTGTCCAAATATGCGTCTATTTTTCTCGCATCCTGCTCCCCAAGTCGGGGCCAGCTCCGACCATCAGCCGTGCAGGGCGATATAGGCCCCCAGCAACAGGCAGGCGACACCGTACATCGACAGGCCATAACCCAGGTTCCAGCGCAGAATAGACCCCGCACTCAGGTTGTAGCGGGAGGCCAGCGCCAGGTTGGATCCCGAGAGCGGGCTGGTGCCGGTAGCGAGCCCCCACCCCAGCAAAAAGCTCATGCCGAGCAGGCTGGGATCCGGCGCCAGGGGCCAGAGCAGGGGAGCCAACCCCGAGATGCTGATGAGGGGATGCACCCCGACGATGGCCACCAGCAGGATCAGCAGCAGGGTGAGGGAGGCTTCGAGCCAGCCGAAGTGGTTGAAGAACGGTAGCCCGTGGCCGCCTCCCAGATCGATCACCGACAGGGCGCTGTTGATGCCGGCAGCCAGCAGACCCGCCCCGAGAAACAGCACCAGCTGGCCGCCGATGGCAGGGAAGCGCTCCACCACCTGGCGCTTGAGGGCCGCCTTGCGACCGGCGCTTGGCATGAAGATCAGTGCCAGCAGCGGCGCCACCAAGGCGATCACCGCCAGAATGCCGAGCTCTGGCCAGATCTGCTTGATGAGCAGCACCAGCAACGCCAGCGCCACCGGCAGCCCCAGGGTCTGCAGGCGCAGTGGATAACCGGCAAAATCCTGCACGCCGAGGCGCTCCACCTGCCAGGCAGTCAGCCCCATCGCCAACAGGGCGCCGACGATGCCGAAGGGCAGGATCGCCGAGAGCTGCAGGCCGGGAGCGTAGGTGAGCGCCACCGCCATGGCGACGAAGAAGGGGGACCAGAAGGCGGCGGCACAGAAGATCCGGCTCAGCACCATCACCTGGCGCCGCTCCAGGGTGCCGTTGCGTTCCAGTCGATCGCCGATGATGAAGAGCACCGAAAGGTTGATGACGGCCCCCAGCAGGTTGAGGCTGGCCATGGTGCACCACAACCCCTTGCGACCGGGCCAGGAGGTGGTGCCGGTGAGCAGGCCGGAGGTGGCGAGGTTGAGGGTGCTCACCGCGGCAAACATGGTGAGCATGTTGATGTTGGGCAGCAGCCAGTCGCCGGCCTTGAGGCTGGCCCCCTGCGACCAGGCGAAGAGCAACAGCAACAGGGCCGCTCCGTACAGGGCCAGCGCCTGGCGTCTGGCCGCCCCCACCAGCCAGGGCCAGGTGAGGAGAGAGGCTGCCCAGGCCGCGATGGCCGCGGGCCAGGGGGAGAATCCCAGATAGAGATGCAGCAGGTTGAGCAGCCACATCCCCAGGATCAGATAACCTGACCAGCGCTTGGCCATCGAATCGTCTCGGTCAGGGGATCAGAGGCACTGATCCATATCCAGGGAAGGCTTGTCGCACTCCGGGTGGCCCACAATCCTGGCCGGCACCCCGGCCACCGTGGTGTGGGGCGGCACCGGGTTGATCACCACGCTGCCGGCACCTATCTTGGCGCCCCTGCCCACTTCGATATTGCCGAGCACCTTGGCGCCCGCCCCTATCATCACCCCTTCGCGGATCTTGGGATGACGATCGCCGCTCTCCTTGCCGGTCCCGCCCAGGGTCACGCTCTGCAGGATGGAGACATCATCCTCGATCACCGCCGTCTCACCCACCACTATGCCGGTGGCATGATCAAACATGATGCCCTTGCCGATGCGCGCCGCCGGGTGCACATCCACCCCGAACACCACGGAGATCTGGTTTTGCAGATAGAGCGCCAGGGAACGGCGCCCCTGGCGCCACAGCCAGTTGGCGACCCGGTAACCCTGCAGGGCGTGGAAGCCCTTGAGGTAGAGCAGAGGGGTGGAGAAGAGATCGACCGCCGGGTCGCGCTCCTGCACCGCGCATATATCGGCCGCCACCATGGCCAGCAGTTCGGGTTCGCTGCGCAGGGCCAGCTCGATCACCTCGCGCAGGGCGATGGCGGGCATGGTGGCACTGTCGAGCTTGTTGGCCAGCTGGAAGCTGAGAGCCGAACGCAGATTCTTGTGATTGAGAATGGTGGAGTGAAAGAAGCTGGCCAGCATGGGCTCTTCGGCCGCCATGCAGAGCGCTTCTTGCTGAATTTTTTGCCAGGTTTTGGCAACCAGATCATCCATGTGGTGCAACCTACTGTTGTTCGGGGTGAGGACTCTGTTGTTCTTTTATCAGTACCGAGATGGGGTCCATATGGATGATGACATCCATTCGCTCGAATGCCTGGCGTATCGCCTGCTCGGCTTCATCGGCTATCTGATGGGCCTTGACCAGGGGGATCTGATCGTCAAGTTCCAGATGCAACTGAACGAATCGGGTCGGCCCGGATTGACGGGTTCGCAGATCGTGGACGCCGTGAACGCCATCTACGGCACAGCAGAGGGTCATTATTCTCGCTTGTTCTTCCGCTGGCAACTGACGATCGAGCAGCGCCTGCACCGACTCGTAGCCGATATGGACGGCGCCCCACAGCAAAATGCCACCGATCAGCACGGCAAACAGACCATCTGCCCAATACCAGCCCTGCCCCGCCAGCACCAGCGCCAGCAGCACGCCACCGTTGAGCAGCAGATCGGAGCGGTAGTGCAGCATGTCGGCCTTGATGGCCACGCTGTTGGTCTTGCGGATGACAACACTCTGGAAACTGACCAGCAGCAGGGTCAGCACGATGGAACCGACCGTCACCCAGATCCCCGCCTCCAGCCGCAGAATGGGCGTCTGGTTGAGCAGGGAGGAGATGCCGTGCATCACCAGCAACAGGGCCGATCCCGAGATGAACGCCGCCTGGATGAGCCCGGCCAGGGACTCCGCCTTGCCGTGGCCGAAGCTGTGTTCGTCATCGGCGGGAGCCAGCGCATAGCGGATCGCCAGCAAATTGATGATGGAGGCGCTGACATCCATGAAGGAGTCGGTGAGGGAGGCCAGCAGGGTCGACGAGTCGGTCATGATCCAGGCGATCAGCTTGCCGATGATTAGCAGGGTGGCTGTCGCAACCGCTGCCATGCTGGCAAAGGTCACCCAACGGGAATAGTGTTGATGGCTCAAATCCGGCTTTCCTCTGTCGCGTAAAAAATTATTATACCTTCACCCCGGCGTCAGTTTGGCGCGAAAATCTGCGGAAGAACACCCGATGAACAGAATACTCCTGGTCGATGACGATCTTGAATTGACCCAGCTGCTCACCGAAATTCTGACCCTGGAAGGATTTCAGGTCACGGTCGCCGAGGATGGTGAAGAGGGCTTGCAGCGCCTGGCGGAACAACGCTTCAATCTGGTGCTGCTGGACGTGATGATGCCCAAACTGAACGGCTTTGCCATGCTGACCCGGCTGCGCAAGACCCACGACACCCCGGTGCTGATGCTGACCGCCCGCGGCGACAGCCAGGACAGGGTCAACGGCCTAGAGGCCGGCGCCGACGACTATCTGGCCAAGCCATTTGATGATCGGGAGCTGCTGGCGAGAGTGCGGGCCATCCTGCGCCGCACCCAGAATCATCAGCCCCAGCGCGGCCACGGCTCCGACGAAATCCACTTCATGGATATCGTACTGCAACCGGGCCTGCAGCAGGCGTGCTGCGGCGACCAGCCGCTGGAGCTGACCGCCACCGAATTCGGCCTGCTGGAGTGCCTGCTGCGCAACCCGGGCCAGATCATCAGCAAGAGTCACCTCTCGGAACAGGTGCTCGGCAAGAAGCTGGAGCCCTTCGATCGCGCCATCGACATGCACCTGAGCAACCTGCGCAAGAAGTTGCCGGAACGGCTCGATGGCCAGCCCCGCTTCAAGACTGTACGGGGGCGCGGCTATCTGTGGCTAGAACAGGAGTAATCAAGGCGCCCTCGATCAGCGGTCTCTCCACCCAGATCTTCGTCTGGTTCTGGCTGATCCTGCTGGTGATGATGGCCGCCGTCATCAGCCTGCCCAACCTGGATCCGCGCAACCAGCTCCCGTTGCCTGCCCATGAGGTGATGCGGATGCAGCACAACGTGCAGATCCTCAAGGATGCCGCTGACCCGGCGCGGGATTTCGAGCTGGCAAAGGCGATGGAGAAGATCACCATGCTGCCGGTGGACAACGTCTATGTACGCGGTGCCAACGGCCAGATCCAGTCCACCGTCCATCCCCGCAAGTTCGTGGTTCGCTTCATGGTAGATGCCGACAATCCCAACCACCCCATGTTGGGTCACGAGGATCGCAAGGCCATCGCCGGCCCCTTCCTGATGGAGCATCGCGGCCAGCAATACCACGTCTATTTCGGGCTCAACGTCGATACCCCCTATCTGTTCCTGTTCATCCAGATCCTGGATCACCCGATCCGCATCCTCGGGGTCGCCATGCTGGTCAGCACCCCGCTCTGCCTGCTGCTCGCCTGGCGCCTGACCCGCCCCATACTGCAATTGCAAAAAGCGGTCTCCCTGCTGGCTGCCGGCAGCCTGGAGACCCAGATCCCCAACCTCGGCCGGGGTGACGAGATAGGCCAGCTGGCCGACAACGTGAGCCACATGGTGGATACCCTCAAGAGCATGATCCAGAAGCAGAAACAGCTGCTCTCCGACATCTCCCACGAGCTGCGCAGCCCGCTCACCCGGATGCAGCTGGCCCAGGCCCTGATCCGCCGCAAGCAGGGCGACAGCGCCGAGCTGGCGCGAATCGAGTCGGAGATTGGCCGGCTGGACAAGCTGATCGGCGACCTGCTGGATCTGTCGCGGGTACAGCAGCATGTAGAGGCCCCCGTGGTGCAGCCGCTGGCCGAGCTGCTGGAGCCCATTCTGGAAGACGCCATGTTCGAGGCCAACCAGAGCGGCAAGCAGCTGCGTCTGCCGCCACTGCCTGCCGAGTCGCTGCCGATGTGGCCCGAGCTGCTGGCACGGGCGGTGGAGAATCCCCTGCGCAACGCGCTCAAATATGCCCGTGAATTCATCAAGGTGGAGTGGTATCGGGAAGGGCGGGAGTGGGTGATGATCATCCGCGACGACGGCCCAGGCGTGCCGCCAGAGCAGCAGGAGCAGCTGTTTCTGCCTTTCTTTCGGGTCGACGATGCCCGCAACGCCAAGACCGGGGGCACAGGGCTCGGGCTCGCCATCGCCTCGGAGGCGATCCATCGCCACGGCGGCACCATCCAGGCCAGCAGCAACCAGCCGACCGGACTAACCATTACCATCCGCCTGCCCATCGCCTGATCTTTTCAACGCCACGGGCGCTGGGTATGCTGGCGCCCTTTCCGTCCCAGCAGGAGCCCTGCCATGCTCGATATCGTGCTCTACCAACCCGAAATTCCGCCCAATACGGGCAACATCATCCGGCTCTGTGCCAACACAGGTTACCGGCTGCACCTGATAGAGCCGCTGGGGTTCGAGTGGGATGACAAGCGGGTGAAGCGGGCGGGACTCGACTATCACGAATTTGCCGAGGTGAAGCGCTGGCCGAACTTTGAAGCCTTCCTGGCGGCGGTGGCGCCGAAGCGGGTGTTCGCCTGCACCACCAAGGGGCGCACCGCCCACTCGGCGGCCCAGTTTGCCTTGGGCGATGCCCTGCTGTTCGGCCCCGAGAGCCGCGGCCTGCCTGCGGATCTCATCGAGAGCCTGCCGTTCGAACAGCGGCTGCGCATCCCCATGCTGCCCCAGAGCCGCAGCATGAACCTCTCCAACGCCGTGTCGGTGTTCGTCTACGAAAGCTGGCGCCAGCTGGGCTACGAAGGCGCCCTCTAAGGTTGGAAAATCAGTGGCGGGCGTCGAGCAGGCGGCCGCTGCGCTCCAGTTGCCAGCACAGGAACCCCAGGGTCAGACCGCGCCCCACCATGAGCGCGGCCATCGCCGCCCACAGGGCAGCCACGCCCCACGACTGGGTCAGCCACCAGACCGGGAAGAAACCGCCGAAGACCGCCAGCAGCATGCTGTTGCGCATCTCCTTCGCCCGGGTGGCGCCGATAAAGACCCCGTCCAGCAGGAAGCACCAGACCGCCAGCAGCGGCATGGCCACCAGCCAGGGCAGCTGGCCATTGGCCGCAGCCACCACCTCAGGGATATCGGTGATCCGGCCGATAAACTGGCTGCCCAACAGGGCAAATCCCAGGGTAAATCCGGCCGCGATCAGGGCGGCCCAGCCCAGATTGAGCAGGATGGCCTCCCGCAGCTTCTGGCGATCCCGCTGGCCGATGGCGCGGCCCACCATGGCCTCCACCGCGTAGGCAAAGCCGTCCAGCCCGTAGGAGATCAGCATCAGGAAGTTGAGCAGTACCGCATTGGCGGCCACCGCCACGTCCCCCAGCCTGGCCCCTTGCAGGGTCATGAAGGCAAAACAGAGTTGCAGGCAGAGCGCCCGCAGGAAGATATCCCGGTTCAGCCCGAGCAGTCGCTTCAGGGGGGCGAGCCGCCGCCAGCGCTGCCAGCCGTCCTGCCACACCTCGGGCAACAACTGGCGCAGATGGTGGCGAACCAGCCAGATACCAACCGCCAGCGCGCCGTAATCCGCCAGCACCGAGGCCGCTGCCACGCCGCGCACCTGCCAGCCCAGCCCCAGCACGAACAGGGCATCCAGCGCCATGTTGACTAGATTGGTGAGGATCAGCATCACCATGGGACTACGGGCATCCTGCATTCCCAACAACCAGCCCATGAGCACCAAATTGCACAGCGCCGCCGGCGCGCTCCAGATCCGCACCGCCACGTACTGGCCGGCATAGAGCTGCACCTCGGCAGAGCCGCCACTCAGAGCGATAAGCCAGGGCAGCAGGGGAAAGAGCAGCACAAGCAGCCCCAATCCCATGACGATGGCTAACCCCAACGCCCGCACCAGGGCATCGAGCTGGGCGCGCTGATCGGCGGCGCCATGGGCCTGGGCCGTGAGCCCGGTCGTGGACATGCGCAGGAAGCCGAGCAGCCAGAAGATCAGGTTGATGAGGGTCGAGCCGACCGAGACACCGCCGAGAAACCAGGCCTCGCCGAGATGACCGATCACCCAGGTGTCCACCAGCCCCAGCATGGGGGTGGTGATGTTGGAAAACACCATGGGCAGGGCGAGGGCAAAGACGGCGCCGTGGCGAGCGGGATCCCGCCACCAGGGCGCAACCGGACGGGTCACTCCCGGTTGCCCGACAGCTTCAGAATGCGGGAGAAGTCAGAGAGCAGGGTCGCCATCTGCACCCGTGGCACCTGACCCGGCGTCACCTGCGGGCGAAACACGCCCTGCAGCTTGCCCTTGGGGTTGATGAGTACGATGGAGGCGGAGTGATCGATCAGGTAATCCTTCTCCCCCTGATTGGCGATGGAGTAGATGAGCCCCAGGTTGCGCACGAAGGGGAACAGCTTGTCGTGATCCGCCGTCACCGCCTTGAATTCGGGATTGAAGAAGGCGGTATAGGTCTTGAGGCGCTCCAGGGTATCCCGCTGGGGATCCGCCGAGACGAACACCACCTGGCTGTTGGGCGCCAGCTGCTTGAGCTCGCCGTAGATGGAACGCAAATCGGCCATGGTGGTGGGGCAGATATCGGGGCAGAAGGTGTAGCCGACGAACAGGAAGGTCCAGTGTCCCAGCAGATTGGCGGGGGTAAAGGGCTGATTGTCCGCGTCGGTAAAGGTGAAGTCATTGATGTCCCGTGCGGCGGGATAGTAGTCGGCATGCTCCGGCATCTCTGGCCGGGTAACGTAGAACGCGAAGATGAGGCAGCTTGTCAACAGCAGAAAAATCAGGGGATAACGAAGCTTCATCATAACAAGAGACCCTTTCAGTTCGGTGCATCTGACCTGCAGTGGTCACATGGAGGCCGGTATTGTAACTCCAATGGGCCGGAAACGGGTCGTCATCGCGCATCAACCTCTTGTCGGGCAATTTGCCAGCGCCAGATCCTGTAAAAACAAAAGCCCCCTCTATAACGAGGGGGCTTTGGGATGGAGCCCGCCAATGGGGCCCCGGGCATAGAGAACGCGTAGACGCTACTCCCGCTCCTTCACATAAGGGGTGCCGAGCGCCTTGGGCGCCACCGCACGACCGATAAAACCGGCCAGCAGGAACACCGTCAGGATATAGGGAAGCGCTTCGATGGCCTGTACCGGGATGGCAAAGCCCCCCACGCTCACCCCTTGCAGGCGAATGGCCACCGCATCGAGGAAGCCGAACAGCAGGCAGGCGGCCATGGCATTCCAGGGGCGCCACTTGCCGAACACCAGCGCCGCCAGCGCCATGAAGCCCTTGCCAGCGCTCATGTTGGGGATAAACTGGGCAGTCTGGGCCACCGACAGGTAGACGCCGCCCAGCCCCGCCAGCAGGCCGCCGATGATAAGCGCCGTGTAGCGCATCCGCACCACAGAGATGCCGGCAGTATCGACCGCCGCCGGCGCCTCGCCCACCGCCCGTAACCGCAGGCCGAAGCGGGTGCGAAACAGCACCCACCAGGCCAGCGGCACGGCGGCGAACGCCAGGTACTCCAGCAGGGAGTGGCCGCTCAGGAGCTCGCTGTAGAGCTGGCCTATGACGGGCACGTCATACAGCTCCTTGGCATAGGGCAGATCGATGGGGGCGAAGCGGGCATCGCCGGAGAGCGCCGGTGTCTGGCCCCCCTGATCGAACCAGTAACGGCCCAGGGTAACGGTCAGACCGGCCGCCAGGATATTGATGGCCATGCCGCTCACCACCTGATCACCCCGGTGGGTGATGGTGGCAAAGCCGTGCATCAGGGCAAACAGCACCGAGACCAGCACCCCGGCCCCCAGCCCGACCCAGGCCGAGCCGGAGACCGCGGCGGCGGCACCGCCGGCGAAGGCGGCCGCCAGCAGCTTGCCCTCCAGGGCGATGTTGACCACCCCGGAGCGCTCGCAGAACATGCCCGCCATGGCCGCCAATATGAGGGGCGGCGCGGTGCGGATGGTGGCATCCAGCATCAGGATCAGCAGTTCAAACATATGATCAGGCCCCCTTCACTTGTGCAGTTGAGCGGCTGGCAAAGGCCAGATAGAGCTGCTCGATGCGCGGGCGCATCATGTGCTCCAGCGCGCCGCAGAACAGGATCACCAGCCCCTGCAGCACCACCACTATGTTGCGGTCAACGCCGAACTCGAAGCTGAGCTCGGCGCCCCCCTGATAGAGGAAGCCGAACAGCAGGCTGGCGATGATGACGCCGACCGGGTGGTTGCGCCCCATCAGGGCCACCGCGATGCCGGTGAAGCCAAACCCTTCCACGAAGTTGAGCTTGATCTGGTGCAGCTCCCCCTGCAGCACGTTGAGGGCAAAGAAACCCGCCAGCATGCCGGAGATCACCATGGCCAGGATCACCACTCTGGGATAGGAGATGCCCGCGTAGGCAGAGGCACTCTGGCTCGCCCCCACCGCCCGGATCTCGTAACCCCAGCGGGTATGCCAGATGAAGACCCACACCAGGAGCGCACAGATCAACGCCCAGACGAAACTGATGTTGAGCGGGCTATTGGGCACTTCCATCCCGAAGCTGGCCGCCATGGTGCTCAGCTTGGGCAGCCAGCTCGCCTCGGCGAACACCCGACTCTCGGTGGCCATGGATCCGGGCGGCTTGAACACCTCCACCAGCAGATAGGCCATCAGGGAGGCGGCGATGAAGTTGAACATGATGGTGGTGATGACGATGTGGCTGCCGCGCTTGGCCTGCAGCCAGGCCGGGATAAAGGCCCAGGCCGCGCCGAACAGGCCGCCGGCGATGATGGCCAGCGGCAGCAACAGGGCAAACGGCAGCACATCGCCGAGCAGCAGACAGACCAGGCCGACGCCGAGACCGCCGATGTAGGCTTGCCCCTCACCGCCGATGTTGAACAGACCGGCGTGAAAGGCCACCGCCACCGCCAGACCGGTGAAGATGAAACCGGTGGCGTAGTAGAGGGTGAAACCTATCCCCTCGCCGGTGCCGAAGGCGCCATACCACATGATCTCGGCGGCATCGACCGGGTTGATGTCGAGGTAGTAGAACAGGATGGCCGACACCAGGAAGGCCAGCAGAATATTGACCGCAGACAAGACGCCCACGGAGACCCAGGCAGGGACACGAACTTGGCTCATCAGTGGGCCTCCTTGGCAACGTCATCGGGCACAGATGTATTGACCATCATCAGACCGCGCTGACGACAAACAGAGGTGATCATCATGGCGTCGCTCCTTGTGTCGGGCCAGCAGCCACGTCATCGGGCACGGATATATTGACCATCATCAGACCGCGCTGACGACAAACAGATGTGATCCTCATGACGTCGCTCCTTGTGTCGGGCCAGCAGCCACTTCATCGGGAACGATATTCGCCATCATCAGGCCGATGGTGCGCTCATCCGCCCTGGCGGCATCCAGCTCGCCGACGATGCGGCCATCGGCGATGACCAGGATGCGATCCGACAGGCTCATGATCTCGTCCAGTTCCACCGACACCAGCAGCACCGCCTTGCCCTTGTCGCGCATGGCGATCACCTGCTGGTGAATGTACTCGATAGCGCCGATGTCGACCCCGCGGGTCGGCTGACCGATCAGCAGCACGTCCGGGTCTTGCTCCACCTCACGGGCGATCACCAGCTTCTGCTGGTTGCCGCCGGAGAAGTTGGCTGTCTTGTGCTCGGGGCTGGGCGGGCGCACGTCCCACTTCTCCATCTTGGCCTGGCAATCCTGCTGGATCGCGTCTTTGTTCTGCAGCCACCCCTTGTTGTATTGCGGGCGGCGGTGATAGCCGAGGATGAAGGCCTCTTTCGCCTCGAAGCGGTTGATGAGGCCCATCTTGTGCCTGTCTTCCGGCACATGGCCGAGGCCATAGTTGCGCACTAGCTCGGGATCGGCGGGATGCTCGGCGCTGACCCGGTGCACCCCGTCGCGACTGCTGATAGTAAAGCCCCCCTTGCTCGGCTTGAGGATGCCCCCCAGCAGGCTGAGCAGTTCGGACTGGCCGTTGCCGGAGACGCCGGCAATGCCGACCACTTCACCGGCCCGCACCTCGAAGCTGACCGATTTGACCCGCTCCACCTTGCTGGCGTCGACATAGCTGAGCCCTTCGACCTTGAGCTTGGCCTCGCCCGGCTGGGTCGGCCCCTTGTCGACCTTGAGGCGCACCTTGCGCCCCACCATCAGCTCGGCGAGCTGCTCCTTGTCGGTGTCTTTGGTGGCCACGTGGGCCACCATCTCGCCACGGCGCATGATGGAGACCTGATCCGTGATGGCCAGGATTTCCCGCAGCTTGTGGGTGATGAGGATGATGGTCGCCCCCTGATCCCGCAGCTTTTTCAGCACCTCGAACAGGTGATCCGCCTCTTGCGGGGTCAGTACCCCGGTCGGCTCGTCGAGGATCAGGATGCGGGCGCCACGATAGAGCGCCTTGAGGATCTCGACCCGCTGCTGCAGGCCCACCGGCAGATCTTCCACCTTCTCGTGCAGCGGCACTTCGAGACCATAGTCCCGGGCCAGCTCGCCGAGCAGCTTTTCCGCCGCCGCCACGCTCTGGCGCAAGTGCCAGCCGTTCTCGGCGCCGAGGATGACGTTTTCCAACACAGTGAAGTTGTTCACCAGCATGAAGTGCTGGTGCACCATGCCCACCCCTGCGGCAATCGCATCTTGTGAGCCATGGGGTTTGAAGGGTTTCCCGTCGATCAGCATCTCGCCTTTGTCGGCATGGTAGAAACCGTAAATGATGCTCATCAGGGTGGATTTGCCGGCGCCGTTTTCGCCGACAATGCCGTGAATGCTGCCTTTACGAACCTGGAGGTCAATCAGCTTGTTGGCGTATACGTCGCCGAACCGCTTATCGATACCTCTTAATTCGATGGCATAGCGATCTGTCTGGTCCATGATGCAGCCCTGCGTGTCATGAAGTAAGACTAAAAACCGGCCCGTGCGGGCCGGTCGGTGCGTTGAGAGTCGTAGCTAGGTTCTGATTAGTATTTGCAGGAGTTGTCGCTCATGTAGTCATGAACCTTGATCTTGCCAGCGATGATGTCGGCCTTGATGGCGTCTACCTTGGCCTTCATTTCCGGAGTGATCAGCTTCTCGTTATCCTTGTCGAGTGCCCAATCCACCCCGCCCTCGGCCAGGCCCAGGTTCTTGATGCCCGGCTTCCACTCGCCCTTGGCTGCGTCATCCCAGGTCTGGTAGGCGGCCAAGCCGACCGACTTGACCATGGAGGTCAGCATGGTGCCCGGTTGCAGGTGGTTCTGGTTGGAATCCACGCCGATGGCCAGCTTGCCCTCGTCCTTGGCAGCCTGGTAAACACCGATGCCGGTACCGCCGGCGGCGGCATAGACCACGTCCGCGCCCTTGGCGAACTGGGACTTGGCGAGCTCAGCACCCTTGGCCGGGTCAGCAAAGGCCGCCGGGGTGGAGCCGGTCATGTTCTGGAACACGTCGATCTTCGGATTGACGTACTTGGCGCCCTGCTCGTAGCCGCATTGGAACTTGCGGATCAGCGGGATATCCATGCCGCCCACGAAGCCGACCTTGCCGCTCTTGGAGGCGATGGCCGCCAGCGCACCGACCAGGAAGGAGCCTTCATGCTCCTTGAAGATGACGGACTGCACGTTCGGCTTGTCGACCACCATGTCGATGATGGTGAACTGGGTTTTCGGGAATTCGGTCGCGACCTTCTCTACCGCCGAGCCCATGTTGAAACCGACCGCTACGATGGGGCCGTTGCCACGGCTGGCCAGACGGCGCAGGCCCTGTTCGCGCTGGGCTTCGTTCTGGGGTTCGAACTCCTTGACCTTGACCCCCTTGTCCTTGTTGTAGACTTCGACGCCGTTGCGGAACACGGCTTCGTTGAATGATTTGTCAAACTTGCCGGCGGTGTCGTAGATCACGGCGGGCTCGGAAGCAGCCTGAGCTGAGAGGGCGGCGAGGGTGAGGGTGGCCACGGTGGCCAGCTTGAGCACTTTAGTCACGATCGTATCCTTGATTGTTATTAAGTGAGGGAACCTGCTTGCCTGCCCGGGCAGGCCAACTAGCACGCAGACTTACTCTAAGTCAGCCCGGGTGGGGGTCAAGCAGATGATAATAGAAAAACGTTTGCGCTAACGGTTTGAGTTATAAGCAAGTAACTATATAACATGTTGTTTTTTGGCGATTTTTAAGTTTTTTGTTCTGAATAACTAAAGACCCAAACGACATTTCTCTTATTGTTCAATGGGTTAATGTAAATCGTTTTCCTGAGATTCATCTCTCCCCCTGCCCGTCCGTGATCCGGCTCGCAAATTCCCGCGATGTGCCGAAGCTGTACCGACAAAGCGTGCCGCCGCCCCCTTCATTCCCTTTTCGGTTTACACCCGAGTGTCGACATCACATCGGAATGCTGGCCCCCTCCCCCGATGCCCGCCCCCTGACTTTGGGTTTGGTCTGACGGGGGGATGGCCGTATAATCGCCGCCTGTATAAATAAACAGGAGTGGTGATGGACGTTTCAACCCTGCTCGACGGGCTCAATGACAAGCAAAGAGACGCGGTGGCGGCCCCCCGTTGCAACCTGCTGGTGCTGGCCGGTGCCGGTTCGGGCAAGACTCGGGTGCTGGTGCACCGTATCGCCTGGCTGATGCAGGTGGAACGCTGTTCGCCCTTCTCCATCATCGCGGTGACCTTTACCAACAAGGCGGCGGCCGAGATGCGCGGCCGGGTCGAGAAGGTGATCGGTGACGGTGTGCGCGGCATGTGGATCGGCACCTTCCACGGCATCGCCCACCGCTTGCTGCGGGCCCACCATCTGGATGCGGGGCTGCCGCAGGATTTCCAGATCCTCGACTCCGACGACCAGTACCGTCTCATTCGCCGGGTGCTCAAGGCGCTCAACCTCGACGAGAAGCACTGGGCCCCGCGCGTCGTGATGGGCTACATCAACGGCAAGAAGGACGAGGGACTGCGCCCCGGCGACATCGACCTCTACGGCGACCCTGTCACCCGCACCTATCAGCAGATCTACAAGACCTATCAGGAGACCTGCGATCGCTCCGGGCTGGTGGATTTTGCAGAACTCCTGCTGCGTGCCCACGAGCTGTGGCTGAACAAGCCCCACATCCTCGAGCACTACCGCGATCGCTTCCAGAACATCCTGGTGGACGAGTTTCAGGATACCAACGGCATCCAGTACGCCTGGCTGCGGATGCTGGCGGGCAACAGCGGCAAGGTGATGATCGTCGGCGACGATGACCAGTCCATCTACGGCTGGCGCGGCGCCAAGATAGAGAACATCCAGCGCTTCCTGACCGACTATCAGGGCGCCGAGACCATCCGCCTCGAGCAGAACTACCGCTCCACCGCCAATATCCTGAAAGCCGCCAACAGCGTCATCGCCAACAACGCCGAGCGCCTTGGCAAGGAGCTGTGGACCGAGGGGGCCGAGGGCGAGCCGATTTCGCTGTATGCCGCCTTCAACGAGGTGGACGAGGCGCGCTTCGTGGTCGGCCGCCTCAAGGATTGGAAAGAGAAAGGTGGCCTCTTGGCCGACTGCGCCATCCTCTATCGCTCCAACGCCCAGTCGCGGGTGCTGGAAGAGGCGCTGATGCAGGATGCCATGCCCTACCGCATCTACGGCGGCCTGCGCTTCTTCGAGCGGCAAGAGATCAAGGACGCCATGGCCTACCTGCGCCTTATCAACAACCGTGGCGACGACGCCAGCTTCGAGCGGGTGGTCAACACCCCGACCCGTGGTATCGGCGATCGCACCCTCGAGATCCTGCGCGGCAACGCCCGCGATCAGGGGCTCAACCTGTGGCAATCGGCCAAAGCACTGCTCAATGACAAGGTGCTGACCGGCCGCGCCGGCAACGCGGTGCGCGGCTTTGTCGAGCTTATCGACGCGCTGGAAGAGCAGGTCTCCATGCTGCCCCTGCATCAGCAGGCGGATATCGCCATCCAGAATTCCGGCCTCAAGGCCATGTATCTGGCGGAGAAGGGCGAGAAATCCCAGGCACGGGTAGAAAACCTGGACGAACTGGTCACCGCCTGCCGCCAGTACCAGCGCCCGGACGAGCTGGAAGATATGAGCGATCTCTCCGCCTTCCTCGCCCACGCGGCGCTGGAATCCGGCGAGAATCAGGCCGACGAATACGCCGACGCAGTGCAGCTGATGACCTTGCACAGCGCTAAGGGGCTGGAGTTCCCGCTGGTGCTGCTGGTCGGGGTGGAAGAAGGGATGTTCCCCAGCCAGCAATCGACCGAGGAGTCGGGCCGGCTGGAGGAGGAGCGGCGCCTGTGTTACGTCGGCATGACCCGCGCCATGGAGAAGCTCTACATCTGTTATGCCGAGAGTCGCCGCATCTACGGCCGCGAGATGTTCCACAAACCGAGCCGCTTTATCCGCGAGATGCCCGCCGAGTGTCTGGAAGAGATCCGGCTGCGTACTCAGGTCAGCAGACCCACCCAGTACGGCCGCTTCAGCCAGAACGAGGTACAGCAGAGCTTCGACGCCAGCGGCATCACACTCGGCCAGCGGGTGCTCCATCCGAAATTCGGGGAAGGCATAGTGCTCAACTTCGAAGGGGTCGGCCAGCAGAGCCGGGTACAGATCCAGTTCGACGACGTCGGCGCCAAGTGGCTGGTGACCGCGTATGCCAGATTGGAAGCGCTTTGATTTTTCCCGCTTTTTGATAAAACCAACCCGGCTTAGGCCGGGTTGGTTTTTATATCATCATCGCAACAACTTTAAACTTAAATATGAGGCTATCCGAATACGCTTCGCCATTAGGACATCAGTTTTATTCCTTTTCAATGACAAGACTGATTTATCTCACATCTCTGAGCTAAAAAGCTTCATCAATCACCTAGCCAGCAGTACACTTTGAGGCCATCTGTAAAAATAGTAGTATCGACATTTGGGGATATTTAAAATATGGCTGTTCGAAAAAGTATTCCTACGGAAACTAAGCTAAGGCTATTTTCTGCCGCAGCTGGACACTGCCAAAACCCGGACTGCCTTCGGCCTCTTTTCCCTGCAGAAATGGGTGGAGATAAACATATAGCTGAAATGGCACATATGATCCCATATGGGGATCAAGGTCCTCGTCACGAAGATAGGCCTGATAAAGACTTTAACAGTGATTCTTTTGATAACCTGATTCTTTTATGTCCTACTTGCCATACAATAATAGACAAGGATCCTATTGCTTATCCTAGGAATAAGCTATTAGATTGGAAGACCAATCATTTAGCCTCGTTAGCGAATAGACAAGGTGTTATTTCTTATCAAGAACGCAAACAAGTAAGAGATGCAGTTATTTCAGTTATGGCTGAAAATAGGACTGTATGGGCAGAGTTTGCACCGGTTGATGGACGTCGATTTAACTATGATCCAGAGTCTGAATCAGCAATTACGTGGACTCAAAGAATGAGAAGCGTTATTCTACCAAACCACTTCCGCATTCAAGCCATAATTCAGGCAAATTCTCACCTTATGAATGCAGAAGAACATGAAGTATTTGCTCAATATAAAGAGCATGTTCGAGGTCTTTCTGCACGTCATATTTGTGGTGTTGCAGGTGGGGTTATTCGGTATCCTGTAGCAATGGATGGTATATTTGCATGAAATGGCAGATTAAGTATGCACTTGAAAATATTAAAAAAGAAACAAATGTAATATCTGCAGGGCATGTTGGTGGTGATGCTATAAATATTTCTATCAGAGAGCAACCAGATGTGTTGGCTATAATATCCGACTCATATAGAGTTAATGAAGAACAAGCAAGAAACTATCATGCAGAATTTCCTAATTTAGATTTCCTTTGTGGTTATAGGAAAGAGTGTATCTGGGAAGGAGGGGCAATCTCGTATCTAGAGAACAATGGTATTGGCTGGGGAAGTGCAGGCACACTATATTCTGCTATTTATAGCGAAAATATAAACATTGCTTCTCATAAAGATTATTCTTTTGCAGTGCGGATAATTAATCAGCTGCGAGTTGTCAGGAATGTAGTTAGAGAATTTGATCGCATACTATCTGTAACTTTAGTCAATGGGCGTCATTTTCGAATTGGAATGGTCAGGGAATATGAACCAACGGCTGACGCCATCC
Organism: Aeromonas sp. S18(2024); assembly: GCF_041402525.1. NCBI lineage: Bacteria > Pseudomonadati > Pseudomonadota > Gammaproteobacteria > Aeromonadales > Aeromonadaceae > Aeromonas > Aeromonas sp. S18(2024). The sequence continues at coordinate 22,173 of NZ_JBGLQV010000018.1, forward strand.
GCACAATCTGGGAAATATGTGGACCAATTGATATTGCGTGGAACATCAATCCTAATGGCAATCCAACATTGAATGCTATCGACGCAGGTCTTGAACTTGGATGTAAGGTTATGAAATGGGAAGAATTGAAAACATTTCTACAGAGCCCCTAATGACTGCGACTGAAGTTGCTAATTATTTGATTAGAACTTGCAAGACACTCAAAAAATTCGACGCATTCATGTTTGGCTCATCGCTCTATCATATTGGCAGTGATTACGACATATTGATTGTTGGACCATCTGGTGAATCACTATATCGATTGAAAGAAGAATTGAAAATTGCGGGTCAAGAGCTCCCTCTTGATTTGTTATACATGCTTCCAGAAGAGGAAACTGAAACCCAGTTTGTGGCGAATGAGGGCTGTATTCCTCTCTGGCAGTTAGTTAAAGGGCTTCCACCTTCCAAAGTACAGCTATGAGGGCTGGGACTCCCATCTTTTTGACAGAGGCGTAGCTGATAAGGCTATGCCTCGTTTGTTAGGGCCGTAGGTTCGATTAGCGAAGCGTAATCGAACCTACACGGACAGGAAATATGGGACACCCACCTTTCTGACAGAGGCGTAGCTGATGAGGCTACGCCCTGTTTGTGAGGTGAAAATATCTGGTCACTTGACCAACTTGCTCTCCATCACCCCTTTCTTGCCTTCTTCTTCACTGACCTGACTCAGCTTGGAGCGGGCCATCAGCAGGCCCATTTTGACCTCCTGCCAGACGTAGTAGTTTTTACCCGCCTCGGTGCTGAGGGTCAGGGTGGCATCGTTCTCCGACTTGGAGGTGATGGTGTGGCTACCCGGCGTCACCTGCTTGAGGATATAGGTGTGGGCCACCGTGTCACCGACCGCCATGCCATCCACCAGCACCGGCATCTTGACGGCGGCCCCGAAGGTTTCATTGCGATAGATATAGAGGTTGGCGGCATTGGCCGGGGCGACAAACTGCTTGGCCTGAGCATCCGCCGAGGTGTCGGCCATGGGCACGGAGGCACAACCAGACATCAGACCCGCCGACAGCAGGGCGGCGGTTACCATTATTTTCCTGAACATAGTCTTTGTTTTTATTGGATTAAAGGGAGGTAAAGGTTCGCATGAGACTTAATTGGCAAGCAACCGCTCAAACCACAGCGGGTGTGACCGGACTCAATATTCCGGCAATTAATGGTGATACCACAGCGCTTTGAAGGAACCCTCAAGCACGGCATACTGCCCGTTGCTTGATGGGAGTCATTAATGTCTAAATGGATGCCAAGGGTGCGCCGACTGGGTCGGTGGATCGTGTTCAAAATGGTACTGGCGCTACTGGCCAGCCTGCTGTTTGCCCTCTCGTTCACCCTGTTCCAGTACGCTTCCTGGTGGCCGATGCTGACAGACAATGCATTTCTTGTGTGGGGCGGCTCCTATCAAGGAAATACCTTTGCCGAGCTGGCTCTGCCCATGCTGGAGTTGGGTACCCTTCTGGGCACACTCTTCTGGCCACTGTTTCTGCTGGCGCCCCGTCTGTTGCTGTTACCACTCTTTACCATGATCTGGCTATGGCAGGCTTACGAAACAGCCTTTATGACGGCGACGGCCTCAACCTGGCAACCCCATGAGATTATTTGGTCCTTTATCCTGCCCCACTGGCACTGGCTGCTGGCCATCCTGTTGCCAGCTCTGTTGCTGATCCACCATCTTGGCAAACGACAACCCGGCCTGCGCGCTGATCTAGTGAAACGTGGTAGGTAAACAGGGGGAAATCAGAAACCCGGCCGTCAGACGGGGTGCTGCGGCCGGGTGAATTGTAAAGAGTAGGGTGACAGATAAAGCGGGTTATCAGCCTAGTCTAATCAACTCGATGGGCGCGTAACGCTCCCCGGAGTTTGCCAGCAGCACGCACTTCTCGTGCTCTGCCTGATAGGGGGTCATATTGTCGGTGTGGGCCTCCTTCAGGGTATCGACGGCGCCGGTGGCGGCAATCATTACGCGCTGGCCGATGTTGAGCACGTTTCTGTTGCGATCATAGATCTTCATTACTTTCTCCTTTTCCTGTGTCCGGGCCTGTGCCCGGGACAACGGAGCCAGACTACGCCCCTGAAAAAACGGGATGTATGTCACAGATCAAAAAAGGGGCAAAGAGGGACTCATCACGGCGAGGAAACCCGGGGGCGCAGGCAGAGCCTGTCGCGCTACACGCGCGCGAGCTGCTCTTTCTGCCGCCATGGGCTCGAAGCAAAAGGCGGATCCGTTATAGTGAACCTCGCTAGCACCAAGCCGCTTTCAACCTACAGGGAATGCACCATGAACCGCGATATCACAGCCCAGTTTATCAAGATGCTGACCAACCTCGACCACTGCCTGGCCAAGGCGCAATCCCATGCCGAGGCGAAACAGTTCAATGTGGAGAACTTCTTCAACGAGCGCCTTATCGTCGACATGCTGCCGCTCGCCAAACAGGTGCTGATCTGCTGCGATTCGGCCCGCGCCGTGGTGGCCACCGCCAGCCACAGCGAGACACCGGCCATGGGGGACGAACCCAAAACCATGGCGGATCTGCGCGCCCATATCGGCAACACCATCGCCTTTTTGCAAAGCAGGCTGGATGCCGACTACAGCGATTACGAAAGCGGCCACTACTTCCCCTACTGGGCCGGTGGCAAGGGGATGGACGGCCATACCTGCGTTCATGAGTACGGTATTCCCAACTTCTACTTCCACCTCACCATGACCTATGCCCTGCTGCGCCAGGCGGGGGTCGATCTCGGCAAGCGCGACTATCTGGGCGGGATCAAGCTGCAGTAAGGATTGCAGGCACTACATCGACTCACCGTCGCGGGAACAAGCCACCAGATAACCAACCGCCTGCCATCCGGCAGGCTGTTGCATTTCAGAGGGACAGCCAGGCGTTAAAACGGCCCCAGGCTCTCGCGCAGCTGGTCGGGCAGGCCATCGTGATCACCCAGCTCGCGGGCAGGTACATCGTCCCAGTGGCGCTCGCCGATCTGGCGATTGCGCTCGGGGTGCAGGGCATAGTGGATGCGATTGTCATCCCGATCCCTGTCGCCGACACAGAGCAGCCGCACCGGCTTGTCAGTGTTGTTGATAAAGGTGTGGGCCAGGCCGTCGCCCGCCTTGAAGCCGACCGAGTCGCCGGGCTGCAGCCGATGGAGCTCGCCATCGAGCCAGACATCCGGGGTGCCTTCCAGCACGTGGACGAACTCGTCCTCGGTCTCTTCGGCGTGAGGCCAGCTGGTGCGATGACCCGGGGCCAGCAGTTCGTGGTGTATGCCGATGCGGGCAAAGCCGTAGTGCCTGCCAAGGGGACTACCCTGGGACAGTCGCTCCTGGCTGCCGGCGTAGCAACCCGGCTCCGCTTCTTGCAGTTCGCTCCAGTGTTTGATGCAGGGGTGGCGGCTCATGGAGGGCTCCTCTGGCACGAGCGCTAAAGGTGGATGCTCATCCTACCTTTGCCGCAGGGCACAAGAAAAGCGGAAGTCGGCTGGCCAGATCAGCCCCTCAGGCGAGGGGCTCGATGGGAGTCGTTGTTACTTCCCCTTGATGCAAGGCAGCGGGGGCAGCTGGCCCTGTTGGGCAACCCGGGTCATCTGGTAATTGCCCTGCAGATCCCGATAGACGCGGGTGTTCCATACCTCGCCGTTGTCGAGCTGAAATTCGATATCGTAGTTGACCCCGGACACCACCTGGCTGCGCACCTCGCGGATGCTATCGAGCTTGGCGGCCGTGTTCATGCGGGCCAGCACGCTGGCCAGTGCGACGTCGGCCTGGGTATTCGGCAGAGCCTGAACCTGCCAGCCACCGGCCAGCGCGGCACACTGCGGTTGCTGCGGCACGCTGCTGCAGGCCCCCAGCATGCCCGCCATCAGGATGGGAAATAGCATTCGCTTCATCTGGTGTTCTCCAGTCTCAAAATGACCACTCTATCAAGAGTGCGCGCGCAATATTGTCGCAGCGGTCACGACCAGACAGGCAAGAGAGCGCAGATCCATCCGGTATGAGCGCCGGGAGAAGGCCGGGAAAAGAAAGAGGCGTGAACCACGCCAAGCCTCGGGATGACGGGAAGGCCAGGCCACCCGGTTCAAGAGAAAGCCAGAGTTGCCGCTGTGTGGCTCTGGCGCACTCACGATAGCGGTCAATCACGGGGCAGACGTCAGTTCTCCACATCCCAGGGACACTGCTTGGCCAGTTCCGCCTTGCCGCTGGCGACCAGTGCCTGCTGCACCATCCGCTTGTAACGGTTTTTGATATGGGCGGGCAGGGCGGGCACCAGCAGCCGTTCATCAAATTCAGGCATGGCACGTTCGGGCAGCACAGCCTGCTCCTCGGGAGTGAGCGGGGGTCGGGCAGCCAGGTTGCTGCCCGATATGGTGGGGGTGCCCACCAGCATCCGGCTTTGCAACGGGGCACTCAGCAGAAAGTCGATCAGCATGTAGGCAGCCTTGAGCTTGTCCGGATCATCCTTCACATGGCGGGCGATGGAGAGCGCATCCAGCGCGTAGATAGCCCCCTCCTGCACCATGGCGATCCGCCATTGCTGGCCGTTTTGCCGGTTGCACTCCACCAGCTCCAGTCCCCAGGTGGTGGCCAGCCGCTGCTGACGCAGAGCCTCGCAGTTATTGGTCTGATTGAACCAGAAACCGCGACTGGACTTCAGACGCCGGGTCAGGAGCCGCTCCACCTCCTGCTGCAGTGGTTGATCGGCCAGCATCTCGCCACTGGCAAACAGGGCGGGTGATTTGCCAAGGGAGAGCAGCACGGAGAACAACAGGGGCTCGAACTGATCGCAAAACACGGCAAATTGCCCCTGGGGCAGATCGTCAGCCAACACCTGCCAGCTGGCCGGCGCCTGGGCAATCTGCTTACTGTCGTAGGCCAGGCTGAACATGGCGTATGTGAACGGGACCGAGTAGTTGCGCTCCCCCTGCTTGTCATATTCGGTATTCCTAAGGGTCGGTTTCAGCTCCGGATAGTGGCTCAGACGGCTGAAGTCGATGGGCAACAGCAACTTGAACAGGGGGTGATGATGCGCCTTGTAGAAATAGCTGGTCGGTATTACCACGTCGGCAGAGCGGGTCCGCAAGGCCCGGTAAACGCTGTCAAAGTCGGTCAGCAGTGGTTCAACCCGGCTGACCGTCACCTCCATCCCGTTGGCCCTGGCATAGTCGGCAAACTGCTGCTCATACCCGGCAGGCAGATAGCCCCACTCCAGCAACTTGAGCTGGATCGGCGCCGCCAGCAGCGGAGTCCCTACGATCAAGCAGCAGAGAAACAGTAGACGCATGGCCGTTTACTCCTGAGATGAGCATCTTGATGGAGTATAGGAGTGCGGCGCGATCGCACCTTTGATGTATGTGAAGAGATAACCGGCCCAGCCAGCACGTCCCCAAATAGCATCAGCCCCGCACGAGGGCGGGGCTGATGGGTTATCAGGGTTGGCGAGGGGCGAGGCCTTCCTCTTGCAGATAGGTTTCGACCTGCTGCTGGTAATCCGCCTGATAGGAGAACTTGGTGCTGTCGGTGGCGGCGATCAGGTTGACGACAGTGCAGAACAGGGTCGCAGCCAGCAGTCCCTTGCCCACCCACTGGGGATAACGGCGACTCCACTCCACCAGCAACAACAGCATGGGGAACAGGGCATAGGGGAATATCAGCATCAGGTGCCAGTAGTTGAAGATGATGGGCGAGAGCGCCGCACTCACCAGCACCGCCAACACGGCCGCGACGGCATAGAGGCCGAGCCAGCTTTCGCCATCCACGGAGGCGCGGTCGCTGCGCATCAGACGCGGCTTGAGCCTCTTCCACAATTGCCAGTTGGCTTTGGCCGCCAGCAGCACGGTGGCCGAGCCTACCCCGTAGATCACCAGGCGCCACAGCCAGACCGCAGCCAGTTGCAAATATTCATGGCCCGCCAGCCAGATGAACTGGGTATCGTTGACCAGCTTGCTGGCAAACAGCCAGGAGCCGTAACGCAGCCAGTAGAGCACGGATTTGAGCACCGGATAGACGTGCACCAGACCCCAGCCGATGTAACGCTGGCGAGCCTCGGGGTCGACGTTCTGGGTGATCTGGCTGTTGCTCATCACCTCCATGGCGTAGGGGATCAGGGAGGCGCCGATCAACAGGGCCGCCACCGCCACGCCGCTCCAGCTCACCTTGAGGATGCGACGCCAGAACAGGTAGGTCGACATCACCGCCAGCAGCGGCCAGGAGTAGTGCAGCTGCATCGCCATCCCGATGGCCAGCAGATGGACGATCATGTGCCAGAAGGAGGCCCGCTCGCGCATATGCCAGGCCGACCAGCAGTGCATGGCCGAAAAGAGGAAAAGATAGGAAGGGTTGTAAAGCAGGCTCTCGTACTGGAACCAGGGGTTGAGCCAGCAGAGCACCAGAAACAGCAGCCGCACCCTGTCACCAAACACCTGACGGATCACCGCATCAAACAGCAGGAAGCCCACCAGCCGCATCGCCAGCAACAACAGCACGGGCGCGTAGGGCGAATCCCACAGCAGCAGCGGCCCGCCGATCAGCCAGGCCGACAGGCTGCCCGGCACATTGCCCACCGCACTCGCCGCGTTGCCATAGCTGAGCCAGACCCCCTCATAGGCACCGAGATAGCCCTTGTAGAGCATCTGGGTCTGGTCACCGGTGAGGATCTGAAACTGGAAGAAGACAAGGGACATCAGCAAGCCCCCGATAACTCCCAGATAAAAAAGTCTGTCCGACTTCGCCTTCTCATTCATGTCATTCAGTCCCTGCGGCTCGGTTGGTTGTCACTGCGGTGTTAAGCACGATTTTCTCCTCCCATGGTGGCAACCCATCTGGCAAATGCCTGCTCGAAAGCCTGCATATCCAGCGAGTTGATATCCTGGGTCTCCAGCGATGTTGAAAACAGGATCATCGCATCCGGTGTGTTCGGATGCCATTCGGCGTAATTTTCGCCTCCACCACCCAGATCCGGGTTGTAGAGCCCGAGGATGGGCAGACCCAGCCCGGCCGCGATATGCACAGTTGCCGTATCGACCGACACCAGCGCGGCGCTGTGCCGAAGCTGGGTAAAGAGGCCGCCGAGTGAGGGCTGCTCGGGAGAGAGCAGGATCCGCTCTGGCGCAGAAGCGCCGGCCTTGAGGCCGGCAACTTCCTGTTCCAACCCGGGTGGAAACAACAGACAGATGGATTGCGAGCAGCCTGTCAGCATGATTTCCAGCATGGAAGCGATGCGGTCCGGCCGTAGCCGACGGGCACCACCGCTACCATAGGGATTGAAGGCAATAACGGGTCGATCCATCGGCCACCATACGGCCAGGGCACTCTCCCATTCAGCTTTTGCCGGGATGATGTAGCGAGTGTCAGGGGATGCGATCCCCATGCAGGCAAGCAGCTCGGCGAACTTGTCGGCAAAATGGCGCCCTACGGTGCGGGCTCCCAGCTTGATATCGATGCAGGCAAGCTCGTCATCCATCCCGGCCACGTGGCAAGCATCGACCTGGCTCAGGAAGTAGATATCCTTCATCTTCAGCGATTTGCCCAGATGTACCAGATAGCCGACCCGCCCCAGGGAACGAGCCAACCGCTTGAGTTCACCATAACCGGGACGTTTTGGGATTTCGACCACCCTGTCCACACCGAAATGCTCGCGAAACAGCGGTGCCATGGCCGGTGTCGTCACCACCCAGACTTCACGGCCGGGTTGAGCCTTGTGGATCTCCCGCGCCACCCAGGAGGAGACGATGGCGTCTCCCAGCTTGGCATCCCAGCGCAACAATACGACCTTGCTCTTGCCATCATCGGCAGGACGCGAGCTGGCTTTGTCAAACAGCCAGCGTCCCAGTCGGCGACGCAGCACATCGCGCGCCAGCTGCAGCTTGTTAATCAACGCCATGGGATCCTCGAATGCAGAGAAAGGGGGCTCAGGATACCAGCATGTCACTCAGGGCGGCAGCCACTTCACCAGACTTGAGTGCATCCAGAGTGTTGCCAGGCACCTTGATAATGCGGTGGGGACCGTGCAGGGGAATGAAGGCCTCGCGCCAGGGCTCGTCGTTCATCAGGATCAGGGTCGGCACATCATGGGAGGCGGCGATATGGACGATCGAGGTATCCGTCGAGACGACCGCCACCGCATCACGCACCAGGCTGGCGGCATCCAGGATCGAATCGGGGTAGAGCGCTGTGAGGTCGGGGCGCTCGGCCGCCAGCGGCTCGGAGCTGAAGCAGAGATAGCGCACATCCTCCAATATCGGCAGGGCGGCCAGAATGGCCGTTTGCCGCTCCCGGCTGATGGAGTTGCCGCTCTGACTTCCCGCCAGGTTGACGACGACATAACGCCCAAACCGGCGCGTGTCATAGTCCGGGCTGTATGGGCAGGGAATATTGGCAGGCAAGGTCCCCTCTCCCTCCACGATGGCCAGCATACGGTAGACGAAATGGGGCTGGGTCGTTGCGGCCACCTCACGCGCACACTGGCGAAAAAGCGGCAACAGTTTTTGCTGGTTGTCGCTCTTTCGACGCAGCGGCAGGGAAAGCAGGCAGCCATTGGCCACATAGAGCATTCTGGCCATCGCCAGCTCGTCCGGTTCATCGAAAAGGTTAATTACCGCATCGAACCGCCGAGCCTTCAGCTCACGAAGCGTATTCCAACCGGCGCGATCAAACAGACGATCATTGAGCGTCACCGGATGGCATGCCACCACGCCATCCACCTGTCTGGCCAGCACCAGATTGCGTGGGCTGCAGAGCAACTCCATCTGCGCATCAGGGTAACGACGCCGCAGAGCATCAAGCGCCGGCAGGGAGAGCACGAAATCCCCGATGGCATCGAAACAGATCACCAGCAGAGATTTGACCGGCTCATTTATTGGGGTCGCAGCTGGCTGCGCCGCCACCAGACGGCGAGCAAACCGGTATTTGACCCATCTTTTCAGATTCATAACGCAACAGCCTTGCTCTTAACCCTTGTCACTCTCGTTTTGCTCGAGATAGTGGCCATAGGCACGGTCCTCTATGGTCGTGGCAAACAGATCCACATCCAGACAACAGGGCTCGACACCGGCGGCGCTCAGGCCGGTCATTTGCAGGCGACCGGTCAGATAATCTGCCGGCATGCGAACGGGATAAGCCTGAGCCAACAGCTTTTTGGCCCCCTCAAGAGTCAGTACATAACCTGCTGCGGAAAGCACAGCCCGTTTGGAATGTTTGCTGGGCGTTCGATATCTGGCAAGCCGGTATCCTTCTGGCAAGGCACGCAAGAGGGGCCATTTTTTGGCTTTGCCATGATGCAAAAAAACAATGTCAGAGTGATTGCAGGAGACGATGGCTTCAACAATTTTCTTGAAATGCATGTGCAGATAGGCGTCATCCTCGAGAATGACGCAGCGTTCAATTCCCTCTTCAACCATCATCTCGTAGAGCTTGATGTGACTGAGCGCACAACCAATCTCGCCCGGGCTCAAATCATGGCCAGAAAACTTTTTGGCTTCAACCTGGTCGACTCGACGGACATCCTCATCCATCAGATTACGGCCATCCACGGCATCAAAAAAGCTGTAGCTGATGCCTAGGTGGCTCATCTGTTTACGCGCCATTTCCCGACGTTCGAGACTACGGGAAAGACTGATGACAAAAACTGGAATCATGGAATATATCACTCAAGAGGCCGAAAAATGCAAAAACGCCAAGCGTCATAAACGGCTATAAAAGCTCTTGCAGCATAGTATCAAAGTCACGCAGCACACTCTCGCTTGAATATTTATCAAGATCGATATTTGGAAGCTTTGGCCCCGTGTTTGAAAGAGCCTCGGCCAATGCCGAGACATCCCCCATGGGGATCAAAGTGCCCAATCGTCCTCGCTCAAGGATCTCACTTGGCCCCACAGGACAATCTGTCGAGATGACTCTGCCACACAAATACAGTGCCTCCACCAGTACCAACCCGAATCCCTCCCCCTTGGAGCTAAGGACAAACGTATCGGCATGTTTCATCCATACATAGGGGTTGGCCTTAAGCCCGAGAAAATGGACTCGGTCCTGCAACGCCAGGCGTTGAGCCACGCGTTCCAGATGTGTTCTGTCTGGCCCGTCACCAATGATTAACAGCTTTTTATCTAGTCCCCCTTCAACCACTTTGGCATAGGCAAGAAGCAGACCTTCAATATCTTTGGTCTGCTCGTCAAGGCGAGAGACACTCAATATATAATCTTGCTCAAGCAGTACTTTCTCTTCCTGCGAGTTTTCAGCGGCCTGCTCTGCCAGATTGAGTAGTCGGTTAAAATCGAAAGGGTTATAAATCACACGAGCCTTGTGCAACCAACTAACATGTCCACGCTGGAGCTCGGTCAGCATATCCTGACAAATAAGAACGACGCGATCATAACTGGCACATCGTTTACCCATGTGCCTTTTTCTCTTTTCAAGATTAAAGAAACTGGAGTGCAGCCACATCACTTTAGGCTTCTTGCATCTCTTCAGATATTTGAAAAAATCGCCATCCAAAAAATCAATTACGACGTCATGCTCATCAATCAACTTGTTTATTTTTGACTGCTTTTTGAAAGAAAATCTTAGCTTTTCAATAAAATTATTTTTTTTACTGCCATCAAAATCGAAATGAACCACTGTTGCCACGTCAGCTATTGATTTTGCAACTATATGCTGACTACTGTCTTCGTTCGTTGCTACCGTTATTTTATAACCATAGCGGTCAACCAAACTGCGTACATAAGAAAGAAGAACCTTTTCAGCCCCTCCCATGCCCAATGAGTGGATAAAAAACAAAAGGTTCTTGGTCATGACATAACCTCTTTATTTTTTTCTATCTCATAAGACAAGCACAATGAAAACAATGTTATCATGTATATATATAAAGTGTTTTGATGCTCCATTGGCACATCGGAAAGAGCACAAACAAAGATACCAAAAGATACCATAAAGCCTGCAGAGAGCACTTTTGTTCTATGGTAAAAAAATATCATTGGGTAAACAAGAACAGCAATTGCGCCAAGCAACCCAAAAATGCCACGAACTACCATGTTCTGCATAAACTGATTATGGGCATGATACATGCCGTAATTGACATAGAAATTGTCAACTATCCCATCCAATAGTTGCTGGTGTTGTATGTTCTTAAATCCATCCAGACCGTTCCCCAGTAATGGATGTTCAATAAAACCAAACCAGGCACTTTTCCAAGCCATCACTCTCAATCCCCAAGAGGTATTGTAGTTGTTGCTCTCCATCATGCTCAATTCAGATAGGCTTTCCTGGATGCGAATTTTAAATATTTCAGTTTCAGAAAAAACGATAGCAAGCAAAATAAATACTATGATGAATAGAGCTATATACTTCACTGGTTTTTTAATTGCTTTTATCGAAAGTGCCAGCATTGTAAGCATCAATAAAGCAAGCCACACCCCTCGACTCTGTGATAAATAAATAGCGATAACAGCAGCCCCAGCACCGATAAAATAACCACACTTAACAAACTTGTTGGAGTCAACTTGACTGAAGAATCCATTTAGAATCACCAGAATCAATGCACCTTGAGCAAATAATATGGCATTGGTGAAACCTTCGACTCTGAACATACCATTGTGATGCTGCCAAATGGCAAGCAAACCAATGGATATACCACCAAGGAGCGCCCCTAATTTGAAAGCACGAATGACGATAGCCTCTCTCGGAATGAGCAGAAAGAACACCAAAATATAGAACAAGTTTCGGATCAACCAGCTTTCATCATCATGTACCAGTCGACTGGCACCAATAGCAGCAATATAAATAAGAACACAGACGTAAAGGTTCCTAGCTGATACGCCAAGCTTATCCTTGTTTCCAATAAAATAATTTATGAAGCCAACAAGAGATGACAGAACCAATAGTTTGGAAAGATAATGATTTCCCTGTGGAACGAGAAATAACCCACACAATGTAAAAAATAAAGTGCAAGAAAAAAGAAGAACATTCAACCGATGAAAGTGCTGCGCCATATTCATTATGCCTTTCTAAAAACATAATTCCCGCGGATTTTGCGCCATAGCCCGAACACATCGGTACGAGGGAAGATGGCGATCCGGCGGATCTGGAAAGGGTCCTGGTGCATGGCTTTGGGGCCGCTGTTGGTGGCGACGGCAAAGCGATAACCAGCATTTTTGGCCTGTTCCTTGGCACTCTCGTTCATATCCCCGTAAGGATAGGCAAACGACATCAACGGATAACCAAGCAGGGCCTCAAGCTGACGCTTATTTTCCTGAATTTCATGAACTTGCTGCTCTACAGACAGTTGGCTCAGGCGGGGATGGGTCAGGGTATGGCCCCCGATCTCCACATGGCCGCTGGCCGCCAGCGTCTTGATCTGCTCACCGTTCATCAGGGACACCCGGGTATCCGAGTTGGTCGTATGTTCCACATCCCAACGGTTATACCCTTCCCCCGTGACTACGTATACCACAGCTTTATAACCGTATTTTTCCAGCAGCGGCAACATGCGGGTCAGGTTGTCCTGATAGCCGTCATCGGCAGTGATCATCAGATACTTCTTGCCGTACTGCAGACGATGGATGAAGCCCTTGTCTGCCAAATCGCCAAACGTCAGAGTCTCATAGCCGAGCCACTTCATTAAACGAAGGTGCTTCTCGAACATGGTGATCGGCATCCAGGTACCGTGTACCCCCTTCTCGCTCTCATGCTCGATAAAGCGGTGATACATGATGACCGGCATCTCCCGGCGCAGGGTTTCGACCACTGCATCCTGGTAGATGGACTCCAGCCCGGAGACAACCCCCTGCAAGCCATACTCATCCTGGATACGCTGGCGGATCGCCTCCGGCACCTCCTTGCTGGCAAGCGCAGGGGCAATACTGGCTTTGAGGGCGACAAAATCGATCGCCAGATCCTTGGGGCCTATATCGCCGAAGTTGCTGGCGAGCGCCTCGGCCAGATTCTCTTCCGTCACCAGGCCGATGGCCTTGGCCTCGCCGATGGCAAACGCCGGGCGACCACACAGCAGGGCCTCCATCGCCACCCTGCCGGCACCGATCACCAGATCGCACTGCGCCATCAGAGCGGGGACATCGTCAACGTAACCGACGAAGTCGACCCGGTCACGAAAACGCGCGAAGCGCTCGGGCACCTGGCTGCCACTCACGACCCGCACCTGGCAGGCGTCCAGATCCAGCACCTCGTCCAGCAGACGATAACAGAGCTCCCCCTTGGGACCGCTCAGGCGACCAATGATGGCGATCACCGGCTTGTCATTGGCGGGCGCGGCGACGGGCTGAAATTTGTCGGTCTCGATGCCGTTGCGCAGCACCTGAACGATGGCGGGATCGACTCCCAGATTGTCGATGATCTGGCTGGCAATATCTTCGCACACCGCCACAGCCCGATAGCCGAGGGCATGGAAGGCCTTGCGGGAAGCATGCACCGGCTGGCGGCCATGCACAGTGGTGATCATGGGTGTACCGGTCAGCTTGCAAGCCACATAGCTGCTCCAGCCGGAGGCGCGAGAGTGGGCATGAACCAGCTGGATGTGATGCTTCTTGATGAGATAGATGAGGTAAAAAACGTGCCAGAAACGGCGCAGAATGCTGCGCTTGTTGAACCGCAGCTTGAATACCGGGCCCAACGTGGGCTTGGTCAGAGTATCTGACACATAGAAAACATTGTGACCACGCCGGGTGAGTTCGTTACCGACCGTGGTGGCATAGACCTCTGCGCCCGTTACTTCGAGCTGGGAGAGTGCCATCAAGATATTCATTGCGTGGTTACTCGTTGCAGAAAGGGAAAGTCAGCCCAGAAAAACCGGAAGCGGAGTAGAGTCCGCTTCCGGTTTCACTAACAGTATCAATATATTGCTATTACGCGTTATCTATTGAGCCAGGCCATGTAATCGGCCACCCCTTCGGCCACTGTCATGAACTCGGCGTCATAACCCACGCTGCGCAGCTTGGTCATATCGGCCTGGGTGAAACTCTGATAGCGGCCTTTCAGGTGATCCGGGAAGGGGATGTATTCGACAGACCCCTGTTGGTGATACTTGATCACCGCCTCTGCCACGTTCTGGAACGGCTCGGCGCGGCCGGTACCGCAGTTGAAAATGCCGGAGTGCTGCGGGTTCTGCCAGAACCACAGGTTCACTTTGCAGACGTCATCCACATAGATGAAGTCGCGCATCTGGCCGCCGTTCGGAAAACCATCGCAGCCTTCAAACAGCTTGGGATTTTCACCCTTCTTCACCTGGGTGTTGAGGTGGAAGGCAACGGAAGCCATTGAACCCTTATGCTGCTCGCGCGGGCCATAGACGTTGAAGTACTTGAGGCCCACCACCTGTGAATTGATTTCCGGCATCAGGCGGCGCACGTACTGATCAAACAGCTGCTTGGAGTAGCCATAGACGTTGAGCGGCTGTTCGAACCTGGGATCTTCGATGAAGTTGTCGTTGCGGCCACCGTAGGTAGCAGCGGAGGACGCATAGATGAAGGGAATTTCCCGCTCGATGCAGTAGTGGAACAGATCCTTGGAGTACTCGTAGTTGACCTCCATGATGAATTTGCCGTTCCACTCGGTAGTAGCAGAGCAGGCACCTTCGTGGAAGATCACCTCGATACCGTCATCCCACTCTTCAAACTCATCACCGGAGACGATCCGCGCCTGGAATTCGTCTTTGTCCATGTAGTCAGCGATGGTCAGGTCGACCAGGTTGACGAACTTGGTGCCGTCGGTCAGGTCGTCGATGACCACGATATCGGTCCGTCCTTGAGCGTTCAGCTGTTTGACCAGATTGCTGCCGATAAAGCCAGCACCGCCAGTTACTACGATCATGGAGTTTGCCTCGCGTACGTTGATGGCTACATGTGACTGCTTGTTAAAGCTGTGTATAGTGAGCCAATTTGAAATTGCCGAAAAGTTTATCATGGGCAGTCAGGGGATTCGACCACGTTACGTCGACCCGGGCGAATCCCGCAGGAGAGAGGCGTGATGAAAACCAGAGACAGGATCATTCACAGCGCGACCGAGCTGTTCAACGATCAGGGTGAGCCCAACATCACCACCAACCACATTGCGGCACACATGGGCATCAGCCCGGGAAACCTCTATTACCACTTCCGCAATAAAGAAGACATCATCCACTCCATCTTCGATCAATATGCCCGCCACCTGAGCGAGAGCTTCGTCCCGGCGCGCAACCGCGAGATTACCCTGCAGGATTTGATGGGCTATCTGGATGCCATCTTCTACCTGATGTGGCAGTTCCGCTTCTTCTACGCCAACTTGCCGGACATCCTGAGCCGCGACGAGCCGCTGCAGCAGAAGTACCTCAAGGCCCAGGAGCAGATGCGTGCCTCCGTAGTCGCCCTGCTCAAAAGCCTGCGCGAGGGTGGCATCATAGACGTCAATGATGAGGATCTGCCGGATCTCGGTCAGACCATCAAGATGGTGGTCACCTGCTGGATCCCGTTCCAGATCGCCCAGGCCCCCAATACCCGCATCACCAAGCCCCTGCTTTATCAGGGCGTATTGAAGGTGCTGTTCCTGCTGCGTCCCTACGTACAGCCCCAGGTGGCTAACCAGATCCGTCAGCTGGAGCACCATTACCGCCAGCTGGCCCAACCAGCCAGGTGAGATCCTTTTCACATTTGTTGAAAATCAGCACAATCATTTGAATTACGCGCAACAAATTGCAGTAAAATGTTGCTCTCTGTTGATACGCAGCTGAAATAGCCAATAAGGATCGAGGATGTCTAACGGATTCTATCGTCACCTGACCGAGCAGCTCGACCAGGTCAAAACCGAGGGCCTGTACAAACAGGAACGCGTCATCACTTCCGCCCAGCAGGCAAGCATTGCCGTCGCAGGCGAACAGGTTCTGAACTTCTGTGCCAACAACTACCTTGGGCTGGCCAATCACCCGGACCTTATCGCGGCGGCCCATCAGGGGCTCGACAGCCACGGCTTCGGCATGGCTTCGGTGCGCTTCATCTGCGGCACCCAGGACCAGCACAAGGAGCTGGAGCAGAAGATGTCCGCCTTCCTCGGCACCGAGGACACCATCCTCTACTCCTCCTGCTTCGATGCCAACGGCGGCCTGTTCGAGACCCTGTTTGGCGCCGAAGATGCCATCATCTCCGACGCTCTCAACCACGCCTCCATTATCGATGGCGTACGCCTGTGCAAGGCCAAGCGCTATCGCTATGCCAACAACGACATGGCCGAGCTGGAAGCCCAGCTCAAGCAGGCCGACGCCGATGGCGCCCGCTTCAAACTGATCGCCACCGACGGTGTCTTCTCCATGGATGGCGTCATCGCCGATCTGAAATCCATCTGCGATCTGGCCGACAAATACGACGCCCTGGTGATGGTGGATGACTCCCACGCCGTCGGCTTCATCGGCGAGAACGGCCGCGGCACCCACGAATACTGTGGCGTCATGGATCGGGTAGACATCATCACCGGCACCCTGGGCAAGGCGCTTGGTGGCGCCTCCGGTGGCTATACCTCCGGCAAGAAAGAGGTGATCGACTGGTTGCGTCAGCGCTCCCGTCCCTACCTCTTCTCCAACTCCCTGGCCCCCTCCATCGTCGCGGCCACCATCAAGGTGATCGACATGCTGGCCGAAGGACATGACCTGCGCGCCCGCCTGAAGGAGAACAGCCAGTACTTCCGCGAGCGGATGAGCGCCGCCGGCTTTACTCTGGCCGGTGCCGATCACGCCATCATCCCGGTGATGCTGGGGGATGCCAAACTGGCGTCCGAGATGGCAAGTCGCATGCTGGCTGCCGGCATCTATGTGGTGGGTTTCTCCTTCCCCGTGGTCCCCAAAGGCCAGGCTCGCATCCGCACCCAGATGTCTGCCGCCCACACCCGCGAGCAGCTGGACAAGGCTATCGATGCCTTCATCCGCATCGGCCGCGAACTCGGCATCATCTGATTTGAACAAAAGGGGCCGAGCGCCCCTTTTTCTGTATTCATCGTGAAGGAACAAGCATGAAAGCCCTCTCCAAGCTCAAGAAAGAAGTCGGCATCTGGATGACGGACGTCCCGGCCCCCGAACTCGGCCATAACGATCTGCTGATCAAGATCCGCAAAACCGCCATCTGCGGCACCGATATCCACATCTACAACTGGGACGAATGGTCCCAGAAGACCATCCCGGTCCCCATGGTGGTCGGCCACGAATACGTAGGCGAAGTGGTCGCCGTGGGTCAGGAAGTGCGCGGCTTCGCGGTCGGCGACAGGGTCTCAGGTGAGGGTCACATCACCTGTGGCCACTGCCGCAACTGCCGTGCCGGTCGCACCCATCTTTGCCGCAACACCATAGGTGTCGGCGTCAACCGTCCCGGCTCTTTTGCCGAGTATCTGGTGATACCCGCTTTCAACGCCTTCAAGCTGCCGGACAACATCCCGGATGACCTGGCCGCCATCTTCGATCCGTTCGGCAACGCGGTGCACACCGCCCTCTCCTTCGACCTGGTGGGTGAGGACGTGCTGATCACCGGCGCCGGCCCTATCGGCATCATGGCTGCAGCCGTCTGCCGCCATGTCGGTGCCCGCCACGTGGTGATCACCGACGTCAACGAGTACCGACTCGAACTGGCTCGCAAGATGGGTGCCACTCGCGCGGTCAACGTGGCCAAGGAGCAGCTCTCCGATGTGATGAGTGAACTCGGCATGACCGAAGGATTCGACGTGGGGCTGGAGATGTCCGGCGTACCCAGCGCCTTCCAGGACATGATCGACAAGATGAACCACGGCGGCAAAATCGCCATGCTCGGCATTCCGCCCTCCACCATGGCCATCGACTGGGGCAAGGTGATCTTCAAGGGCTTGTTCATCAAGGGGATCTACGGCCGCGAAATGTTCGAAACCTGGTACAAGATGGCGAGCCTCATCCAGTCCGGGCTGGATCTCTCCCCCATCATCACCCATCGCTTCCACATCGACGACTTCCAGCAAGGCTTCGATGCCATGCGGTCTGGCCAATCCGGCAAAGTGATCCTGAGCTGGGACAAATAAGCGTTTCTACGCCTGTGACCACGAAACCCGGCTCAATGCCGGGTTTTTTACGATCAGGGCTCCCTGACACGACCCGATACGGGCAAAACTTTGTACGCAGAGTGTTTAACACTTCACACACAAGCGTTTAAATGGCTGTAACTATTCGGTTATAATCCCGTCGTTTACAGGGATAATAAAAGACTGCTGGGAGTATATGAGCGTGTTGAAAAAACTGAGCTATTTGCTGGCTGTCGGGATGACGGCCGCCAGCTTGTCTGGTGCCGTACTGGCTGCCGATGAACTGTCACCGGAAGCGATTGCCGAGCGGATCAAACCGGTCGGTGAAGTCTATACCGCCAAGGATCTGGAAGGCATTGCCGGTGCGGGTGCAGCCCCGGCTGCGGCGGCCGCATCCGGTCCCCGTGATGGTGAAGCCGTCTACAAGGGCGCCTGCTTTGCCTGCCACGATACGGGCGCTGCCGGTGCCCCCAAACGCGGTGACAAAGCCGCCTGGGAACCCCGTGTTGCACAGGGGATAGACACACTGAAGAAACATGCCATCGAAGGCTTCACCGGCAAATCCGGTATGATGCCGCCGAGAGGGACTTGCGCGAATTGTAGCGATGAAGAGATTGAAAACGCGATTCATTACATGACCGACAACCTCTAAGTATTTGAAAGGGCCGCAATTGCGGCCCTTTTAATCTCTCGGCTTCCGGCTACTCTTGTAGGGTAGATACCTCGGGAGTTGCTCATGTCGGCCCAATCCATCGAACCCCATTATTCGACTCCCTTGCTGGCGTTGGTTTCCACTATCATGGACTTCCCTGCGCCCCATACCGCCACGACCCAGGATTACGACGCCCTCATCCACCAGATCGACGAGCTTTGCCCACTGCAGCATTTTGGCATGCTGGGCCTCTCTGGCTCAGGCTTGCACTGGCTCTATGCCTACAAGATCAGCAACGCCTTCAAACAGCAGCTGGGGCGAGAGCAGTCCCGCATCACGGAACAGCTCACCCAGCTGGACGAAGTGGAAGGCTGGTGCGTGTTCCCTATCGAACATGGCCAGGTGCAGTGGCTGCTGGCACGGGGCACCCCGGCCGATCTCCCGACTCTGCGTCTGTTGCTGGAGTGTCTGGCCAAGCGGTTGACCGAAACCCAGGCGGGCACCCACCTTGCCGAGCCTCCTTCCCCCCTGATCCGCAAGGATCCGAACTGGAAAAAAAAGATAGAGAGCATCAGCCGCATCATGCGACTGGCCAATACCCTGCCCGGTCAGGCGCTCTTTTCCCAGCTGGAAGCCGTTTTGCGCCAAATGCTGGCCATCAATGACATGCTGCTGGTACGGCTCAACAACCACAAGCTGGAGCGGATCTACCCCGCTCACCCTCACCAGAGTGACGCCTTCATCAGCGGACTGTGCCATGGCACCAGCAATATCGAGGTCAACCGGGAGTCACACTATTGGCACAGCATGCCGCTGCGGCTACAGCAACAATATTTCGCTCATTTCATCATCAGCACATCCCAGCCACTGGAGACAGACGACAAGCTGTTTCTCGATTTCCTTCGCGCTCAACTGACCCTGTTGCTGGAACTGAAGCGGATCCGTCAGCAGCTCCATGAAATCAATTCGGAAGAGTCCATCAACCAGCGGCTGCAACAGCTGCGCCAAACCAACATAAGGCTGCAGAAGCAGCTCAAGCAGCATCAGGAGCTGGAACGGCGCCTGCAATTCGACGCCCTCCACGATCCGCTGACCCAGCTACCCAACCGGGCGCTGCTGATGAACCACCTCAACCACGCCATGACCCACTTCAATCGCTACAAGTCGCCGGGATTTTCCCTGATTTTCATCGATGTGGATCATTTCAAGCAGATCAACGACACCCTGGGCCATAGCGCGGGAGACATGTTGCTCAAGGAGATCAGCCGCCGCCTGCAGACCTGCATCCGGCAAAATGACATGGTGGCCAGGCTGGGGGGAGACGAGTTCGTCATCTATCTGGACAACAGCAGGCACGAAGATGACATCAGCCCGGTGCTCAACCGCATCGTCAGCCGACTCTCCTACCCGTTCCGGCTGATGGGCAACGAACTGGGTATCACCGTCAGCCTGGGAGTTTCAAGCGTATCCGAGCAGACCACGGACATCAGCCAGTTGCTCCATCAGGCCGATCTGGCCATGTACCAGGCCAAACGCAATGGTCGCAGCCGCATTGTCACCTACTCGGAAGAGTGCATCAGCCAGAATTGGAACTCGCCGGAAGAGATGTTGGCCAGGGCCCTGCGGGACGGGCGGATCGTGCCCTATTTCCAGCCGGTGATCCGGTTGCAAGACAGCCGCCTGACCGGACTGGAAGTGATGGCCCGCTGGCTAACCGAAGAGGGGGTAATCAAGGATGCCTTCGACTTCATCCCGCTGGCAGAGCAGTGCGGCCTGATCCTGGAGTTGGATTACCAAATCCTGCGCCACACCTGCCAACAGCTGAAAAACTGGCTGCCGTTGTCAGGGCAAGGCAAGTTCAAGGTGGCGATCAATCTCTCTGGCAAGCACTTGGTCAACCATGAGCACATCATGCGGCTGATGAAGATCATCGAGGAGGAAGGGATCTCCCACGGCTACCTCATCTTTGAATTCAATGAGCGGGAGCTATCGCGGCAAGACTCGGATGCCCTGGCATCACTGCACGATCTGAGGGCCAAGGGCATCCAGATTAGCCTGGATGACTTCGGGACCGGCTTCTCCTCCCTCAACGCCCTTTTCCACTTCCCGGTGGATTACATCAAGGTGGATGACAGCTTCACCCAACGCATGCTGCAATCCCCCAAGGATCTGGCCCTGATCCGCGCCATGAGGGACATCTGTCAGGATCTCGATTACACCATGGTGGTCGAGGGGATAGAGAACCAGCAACAGTTGCAGAAGCTGATCGATATCGGCTGCCAGATGGGACAAGGCCGCTATATCTCTCCCCCCATGCCGGGAACGGACATCATCCCCTTGTTGACCCCGGACAGCCCGCAGGTCTAATTCTTCTTGAACATGGCCCTCAGGTTGGCCACCGCCATCTGCCCTTTCTGCTGGCGCTCCTCGGCGGTCACCTTCTTCTGGTTTTCCCACTCCAGGTCATCTTGCGGCAGTTCCAGCAAAAAGCGACTCGGTTCCGGTCGCACCGACTCGCCAAACTGGCGCCGCTCCTTGCAAAGGGTAAAAGTGAGTTCAGTCTGGGCCCGGGTGATGCCCACGTAGGCGAGGCGCCGCTCCTCCTCCACGTTGTCTTCATCGATGCTGGTCTGGTGCGGCAGCAGACCCTCCTCCATGCCCACCATGTAGACATAGGGGAACTCCAGCCCCTTGGAGGCGTGTAGGGTCATCAGCTGTACCTGATCGGCTTCATCCTCCCCCTCATTGCGCTCCATCATGTCGCGCAGAGTGAGACGGGTCACGACTTGAGCGAGCGTCATCGACTCTTCTAGCTCGTCCCCCTCCAGCATCTCGGTGATCCAGCGATAGAGAGTGGAAACGTTCTGCATCCGCATCTCGGCCGCCTTCGGGCTGGGAGAGGTCTCGTAGAGCCACTCCTCGTAGTGGATCTCCTTGATCATGTCCCGCACCGCCTCCACCGGATTGCCACGCTGGGCCTGCTCACCGAGCCGTACCAACCAATTGGTGAAGGCCTGCAAGGCGGAAAGGCCGCGCCCGGAGAGGTGTTGCTCCAGCCCCAACTCGAAGCTGGCGGCAAACAGGCTCTTGCCACGCTGGTTGGCGTATTGGCCAAGTTTTTCGAGCGTGGTGGGACCTATCTCCCGGCGCGGCAGGTTCACCACCCGCAGGAAGGCGGTATCCTCGTCCGGGTTCACCAGCAGCTTGAGGTAGGCCATGATGTCCTTGATCTCGGAACGGGAGAAGAACGAGGTGCCCCCCGAGATGCGGTAGGGAATGCGATTGGTCATCAGCGCCTTCTCGAAGATGCGCGACTGATGGTTGCCCCGGTAGAGGATGGCGTAGTCCTTGAAGCGGGTACGATTCATGAACTTGTGGCCCATCAGCTCGGCGGCGATGCGCTCCGCCTCATGCTCCTCGTTCTTGGCAAACAGCACCTTGAGTTTCACCCCCTCGTCCAGCTCGGAGAAGAGCGCCTTGTCGTAGACGTGGGGGTTATTGGCGATCAGGATGTTGGCGCACTTGAGGATGCGCCGCTTGGAGCGGTAGTTCTGCTCCAGCTTGATGAGCCGCAGATTGGGGAAATCCTCGTTCAGCAGCACCAGGTTCTGCGGCTTTGCCCCGCGCCAGGAGTAGATGGACTGGTCGTCGTCCCCCACCACGGTGAAGCGGGCCCGCTCGCCGACAATCTGCTTCACCAGCTCGTACTGGCTGGTGTTGGTGTCCTGGTATTCGTCGACCAGCAGGTAGCGGATCTTGTTTTGCCAGCGCTCGCGTACCTCCTGGTTGCTCTTGAGCAGCAGGGTCGGCATCACGATGAGGTCGTCGAAATCCAGGGCGTTGTAGGCCACCATCTGGCGGTGATAACGCTCGTAGAGCTGGGCCATCAGCACCTCTTCCGGCCCGCGGGCGATGCGCATGGCGCGGGCAGGCAGGATGAGGTCGTTCTTCCAGTTGGAGATCTGGCTGATGAGGGCCGAGAGCTTGTCCTTGTCGTTGTCGAGCTCCGCCTCGGTCAGCTCCTTGAGCAGCGCCAACTGATCGGTATCGTCGAACAGGGAAAAATTGGCCTTGAGGTTCAGGCTCTTGTGCTCGCGGCGAATTATCTCGAGCCCCAGGGTATGGAAGGTGGAGACCATCAGCCCCCGCGCCTCCTTGCGGCCAAGGGTCTGGCCGACCCGCTCCTTCATCTCTCGCGCCGCCTTGTTGGTAAAGGTGACCGCCGCTATGTTGCGCGCGTTGTAGCCGCACTGCTGCACCAGATAGGCAATCTTGTTGGTGATGACGCGGGTCTTGCCCGATCCGGCACCCGCCAGCACCAGGCAAGGGCCGGAGACATACTTGACCGCTTCGTTCTGATTGGGGTTGAGCTTCATGGGCCGGATCTCTTGGCTTATGATGAGGGGCGGCATTGTAACAGAAATCACCCGGCCAGCCCCATCGAGCAATAGCTCGCCAGATGCCTTGTGTTCGGCGACGGTTTTCAGGATCATGACCGACTTTTCGAGATGATGACCACTTTTCCAGACAGTGAGGGGAGCATGAACCAGCAACAGCACGACCGGCTGCGCAGCCAGTTTCCGGCTTTGGCGCAGGAGGTCAACGGCCACCCGCTGGTCTATCTGGACAATGCCGCCACCACCCAGAAGCCGCAGGCGGTGCTGGATGCCATCACTTACTACTATCGAGCCGACAACGCCAACGTCCATCGTGCCGCCCATGCCCTGAGCGCCCGGGCCACCCGTGCCTTCGAGGCGGCTCGCGAGACGGTGACCCGCTTTATCAATGCGCCTCGCAGTCACGAAGTGATCTGGACCCGCGGCACCACGGAGGCGATCAATCTGGTGGCCCAGAGCTGGGGGATGAGCGAGCTTAAGGCTGGGGATGAGATCCTGCTCAGCACTCTGGAGCATCACGCCAATATCGTCCCCTGGCAGCTGGTCGCCGAACGTACCGGCGCCGTGATCCGGGTCATCCCCCTCGATGAGTGGGGCGATCTCGACATAACCGCCTATCGGGCCCTGTTGGGGCCGCGCACCCGGCTGGTGAGCATAGCCCACGTCTCCAATGCCCTCGGTACCGTAAATCCGGTCGAGCAGATAGTGGCGGCCGCCAAGTCGGTCGGCGCCCTGACCCTGATCGACGGCGCCCAGGCTGTGGCCCATCTCGAGGTGGATGTGCAGGCCATCGGTTGCGACTTTTATGCCTTCTCCGGCCACAAGCTCTACGGCCCGACCGGCATCGGCGTGCTGTGGGGGCGCACCGAGCTGCTGGAACAGATGCCGCCCTGGCAGGCCGGCGGCGAGATGATCGACAGGGTCAGTTTCAACGGCACCACCTTCAACACCCTGCCCTTCAAGTTCGAGGCAGGCACCCCCCATATCGCCGGTGCCATCGGCCTTGCTGTCGCCATCGACTTTGTGATGGAACAAGACCGGGGGGCATTGGCCCGCCATGAGGAGGCGCTGACCGACTATCTGGTCGCCGGCCTGCGTCAGGTGCCGGGGCTGCATCTGGTCGGCGAACCCGGTCAGCGTGCCGGCGCGGTCTCCTTTCTGCTAACGGATATCCACCCGCAGGATGCCGCCACCCTGCTCGACATGCAGGGGATCGCCCTACGAGTCGGCCATCACTGCGCCATGCCGCTGATGGACTCGCTCGGTATTGGCGGCACCATACGTGCCTCGCTGGCCTGCTACAACAACCGGGACGATGTGGACGCCCTGCTGGCCGCCCTGCACAAGTTAAGCGACTTCTTTTAAGGCAGACAATTTCATGAGTAGCCTCGCAACCTATACCCAGATCGGCCTGGAACCCAACGCCGACACTATCCGCCAGCAATTTGCCGCCACCCATGGCTGGGAGAATCAGTACCGGCTTATCATCCAGCTAGGCAAGCTGTTACCCGCCTTGCCCGCAGAATGGCAGACCGAAGAGCACCGCCTGAAAGGGTGTGAGAGCCAGGCCTGGCTGAAGGGTGAGAAGAGCGAGGATGGCCGTTGGCACTTTGCCTGCGATTCCGACGCCCGCATCGTGCGCGGCCTGATCGTCATCGTACTGGCAGCGCTCAATCATCAGACTCCCGACACTATCCAGGCTTTCGATATGGATGCCTATTTCAGCGAGCTAGGGCTCGAGAAACACCTGAGCCCGTCGCGGGGCAACGGGCTCAGGGCAATCGTCTTGGCAATCCGGGAGCAAGCGGTATAGCCGCACACTCCTGGCTTCAATGGCCGATTACGCCTCGCTAACCGGCCCGACCATCTCTTTCTCGGCGCGAGCCCCGCGCTCGGCAATCTTCTTCAACACCCGGGACGCGGCCACCAGACCAAAGGTCGCCGTCACCGGCGTCACGGCGCCAAAGCCGGAGGCACAATCCATCTTCATGTTGCCGTCGCTGGCCGCTTTGGCCTGACAGGTGCCACCATTACCATCCGGGTAGCTCAACTGCTCGGTTGAGAAGACACACTCCACCCCGAACTTGCGCGCCGGATTCTTGCTGAAGTTGTGTAGCCGGCGCAGGTCAGAGCGCACCTTGGCGGCCAGCGGATCCTGAATGGTCTTGGCCAGATCGGCCACGGTGATCCGGGTCGGGTCCATCTGCCCACCGGCGCCGCCCGCCACAATCACCGGGATCTTGTTGCGCTTGCAGAAGGCAATCAGCGCCACCTTGGCCTTGACCGAGTCGATGGCATCCACCACATAGTCAAACTCCCGCTTGATATGCTCGGCCAAGTTGTCGGCGGTAACGAAGTCATCCACCTCGATCACCTCGCAATCCGGGTTGATGGCACGAATGCGCTCGGCCATCACCTCCGTCTTGAGGCGACCAACTGTGCCCTGCATGGCGTGGATCTGGCGGTTGGTGTTGGTGATGCAGATATCGTCCATGTCGATCAGGGTGATCTGGTTGATGCCGGCACGGGCCAGCGCCTCAGCCGCCCAGGAGCCGACGCCGCCGATCCCGACCACGCAGACTCTCGCCTGGCTGAAGGAACCAAGTGCACCCTGACCATAAAGACGGGCTATGCCCCCGAATCGCTGTAGATACTCTGCTTTCATACCACCACCTTGCTTGAGGGCGGCCATTATAGCGACAACCATGGGCGGCGGCGAATTTCAGATAACCATGAAACGGGATGGAGCAACGAAATCGGGCTAACCGAGATGAGATAGAGAGATCGTAGAGACGAAAAAAAGCCCAGTCTTTCGACTGGGCTTCTTAAATAGTGGCGGAGCGGACGGGACTCGAACCCGCGACCCCCGGCGTGACAGGCCGGTATTCTAACCGACTGAACTACCGCTCCGCATTCGGTTAGCTTTCGCTAAATCATTTGCCGCTTCTTGATGAGGTGTCATCCTCGCAGCCGGTCATGTCTTTCACATCACCGTTTAATTGGGTGCCTGGCAGTGTCCTACTCTCGCATGGCGAATGCCACACTACCATCGGCGCTACCGCGTTTCACTTCTGAGTTCGGCATGGGTTCAGGTGGTTCCACGGCGCT
>NZ_JBGLQV010000019.1:0-27820 GCF_041402525.1 Aeromonas sp. S18(2024)
TCCAGCACGACCCACCATCATTTAGCAATATCCCAGGTCGTTTAGCTCAGCTGGGAGAGCACCTCCCTTACAAGGAGGGGGTCACTGGTTCGAGCCCAGTAACGACCACCATCTTTGCAAGAACACTGAAATCTGTAGCAATGTTTCAGAAAAAATCCCCACTCAGGTGGGGATTTTTTTTGCCTGTCGTTCGGCGTGCCGGCTGTTCTTCTGCCGCATTGCAGCCTCTCTCTTCTTCGCCTTACTGCCACTACCCGTCGTCATCATGATGGCCTGCGGCTATATTCGCTTGCTTTACCAAGGTTCATCCAGGATTCCGGACAAGAAAAAAGGGCAGGCCAGGGCCAGCCCTCTGGCATGGGCTTACAGGATGCCGCGGATCAGGATCCCGGCGATCAACAGGGGGGCCACGATGCGCCAGCACCAGAGCAGGGCGAGCCGCAATGCGGGCGACAACCCGACCGGCAGGATGCGTTCTCCCAGCCGCCAGCCCAGCAGCAGGGTCAGTACCAGGCCAAACAGCGGCATCATCAGATTGGAGGTGAGGTAGTCGAGCAGTTCGAAGATGGTCTTGCCAAACAGAGTCAGATCGCTCCAGGGGCCGAACGACAGGCTGACCGGGATGCCCGAGGCCATGATGAGCAGGGTCAGCACCCGGCAAGCCCCACGGCGTGACCAGCCCCACTCTTCGGTGGTGAAGCGCACCAGATGCTCCAGCATGGAGATGGAGGAGGAGAGGGCAGCGACCAGCAGCAGCAGGAAGAAGACTATCCCCAGTCCCTGACCGAACGGCAGATGGTTGAATACCGCAGGCATGGTCATAAAGGTCAGCCCCGGGCCTGCTGCCGGATCGATGCCGGTCGATGCCAACGCCGGGAAGATCATCAGGCCCGCCAGCACCGAGATGAAGCTCGCCAGAGTTACCACCCAGACGCCTGAGCGCACCACCCCCTCGCTATTGGGCAGGTAGGCGCCATAGGTGGTGTGTACCCCCAGACCAATAGAAAGGGAGAAGAAGGCCAGTCCCAGCGCATCCAGTACGCTCTGGCCGGTCAGCATGGTGAAATCCGGCAGCAGCAGCTGGCGCACCCCAGCCATGGAGCCAGGCATGGAGAGACCCACACAGACCAGCAGCAGCATCATGACGAACAGGGCCGGCATCATCCAGCGCAGGGCCCGCTCCACCCCCTTCTGGATCCCGCCCTGCACGAACCACCAGGTCAGCCCGGCAAATACCAGATGGGTCAGCACAGGCCACCAGGGATTGCTGACATAGCCGTTGAACAGGGCGGTGAGGGCGCTTCCCTCGCTCAGGTTGAGCTGACCACTCACGGCCAGTGCCGCATAGCCGACGGTCCAGCCGCCGACCACGCTGTAGAAGCTGTAGATGAAGAAGCCACACAGGATCCCCATGTACCCCATCCAGCGCCAGTTCGGACCCACCAGTTTGCGGAAGGCGCCGAGCACCCCTCGCTGACTATGGCTGCCGAGCAGGGTTTCGCCGACCTGCACCGCCACCCCCAGGGTGAAGCTGAACAGCAGAAACACCAGCAGGAAGGCGCCCCCGCCATTGGTGGCCGTCACATAGGGAAACTTCCAGATCGCGCCAAGGCCGATCGCCGTGCCGGCGGCTGCCAGCACATGACCAAGACGGGAAGACCACTGAACCTGACTCATGCAACCTCCGGGTAATGCAACATCGAATCGATACTCCTTGGGCAAACAACAATATGGGCAACAACAAAAAAGGCCGCCCGAGGCGACCTTTGCAATGAACTTTCAGACAAGCTGTGCGTGCAAGGTCACCTCTCTTGCGAGCTAAAAAATCGACCAAACAGCACTTGGATGGCAGACATGAAGAGATGACCCGAGCAATAAACCGAGTCGACAGCCTAAACTATGGAAAGAAAAATTGACACATAAAATAAAAAATTTTTATATGTGGCTATCTCGCCATTTTCCCACAGGGCGATCATCGGGCAGCCTCTTCGCTACCTTGTCCTTGATGGCTGGGGGATAATCACCCTCGTTTCCTATGGCGTGCGTGGCCGTAAGCCGGCATCGCAGCAGCAAAGGCAGGATTGCATATGAAATGGATCTTCATCCCCTGGTTGTTCCTCAGCCTGAGTCTCTCGGCCCAGCCAGCCCTGACGCTGCTCAGCCATGAGCTCCCTCCCTTTACGTATCTCCATGAGGGCAAGCTGGATGGGCTGGCCGTGCGACTGGTGGAAGAGGTTCAGCAAGAACTGGGCGAGCATCAACCTATCCGGGTCTATCCCTTCAAACGTGGGTTGGCACTGACCAGGCTGGAGCCGGGCTATGCACTGTTTGTGACCCAATGGACGCCGGAGCGGGCTCCCCATTACAAATGGGTCGGGCCGCTTTTTCTCAATCGGGTCGTGATTTACCAGCCTCCCGGCATCCGGCAAACGCTGACCCGGCTGGACCAATTGCGTCATCTGCCCAGAGTCGGGGTGGTGCTGGGCAATGCCGATGACGAGCGGTTGACCCGGGAGGGCTATACCAATCTGGTTCGTTATCAGACCGTAGATGAAGCCTTGCAGCGCCTGCTGCTTGGCAAGATAGACGCCCTGCCGGTAGGGGAGATGGTGCTCGATGCCGCGCTGGAGTGGCTGGGCCTGTCTGCCAAGAGTGTCACTAACAGCGGGGTCATATTGCACGACTCTTGGTTGTATCTCGCCTTTGGCAAGTCACAGGATGATGCCGTGATTACTCGTTGGCAGGCGGCCCTCGACAAGGTCAGGGCCGCCCATCGCGAAGGCAGGCTCCCTGACCACAAGCGCTGAGGATCAGACCAGTCCTCGCACCAGGATCCCGCCGATCAGCAGCGGTGCCAGCCAGCGCCAACCATTCATCAGCAGGTGATGCCAGTGGGCTGCCAGCCCCTGCGGCAGTGCCTTGCGTCCCAGCTTCCAGCCCAGCAACAGGGTCACCATCAGGCCGAACAGCGGCATCATCAGGTTGGAGGTGATGAAATCCAGCAGCTCAAAGATGGTTTTGCCAAACAGGGTGGCATCTTGCAGGGGGCCGAACGACAGGCTGACCGGAATGCCGTTGAGCATGATGACCGCCGTGATGGCGCTGCAGGCCTTGCGACGAGACCAGCCCCAGCTCTCGCACAGGAAACACTGCAGGTGCTCCAGCAGGGAGATGGCAGAGGAGAGGGCGGCAAACACCAGCAGGCCGAAGAAGATGACCGCCAGCCCCTGGCCGAATGGCAGCAGCTGGAACACAGCCGGCATGGTCATGAAGGTGAGGCCGGGCCCTGCCGCCGGATCGATGCCGGTCGCGGCCAGCACGGGGAAGATCATCAAGCCGGCCAGTACGGCGATCATGCTGGCCAGCAGCACGACCCAGAGGCTGGAGCGCCCGACCCCTTCGCTGGAGGGCAGATAGGCGCCATAGGTGGTGTGAATGCCAAGGCCGATGGAGAGGGAGAAGAAGGCCAACCCCATGGCATCCAGCACACCGGACATCCCCAGCTTGCTGAAATCGGGCATCAGAAAGTGGCGTACACCCGCCATGGCATTAGGCAGGGTCAGGCCAAATGCCACCAGCATCAGGATCATCAGGAACAGGGCCGGCATCATCCAGCGCAGGGTGCGCTCCACCCCGCGCTGGATCCCCCCTTGCACCACGATCCAGGTGAGGGCGGCAAACAGCAGGTGGGTGAGGATGGGCCAGGTGCCATCGCTAACGTAGTCATTGAAGCGGGCGGTGAGGGCGGCAGCATCCCCCTGGTTGAGCTGACCCGAGATGGCCATGCCGGTGTAGCCCAGGGTCCAGCCTCCCACCACGCTATAGAAGCTGAAGATGAGCAGGGTGCAGAGAATGCCCATGACGCCGACCCAGCGCCAGCGCTTGCCGAGCAGTTCGGAGAAGGCGCCCACCACCCCGCGCCGGCTCATGCTGCCGAGCAGCGTCTCCCCCATCAGCACTATGACCCCCAGGGTGAAGCTGAACAGCAGGAACACCAGCAGGAAGGCGCCCCCGCCATTGGTGGCCGTCACATAGGGGAACTTCCAGATAGCGCCGATCCCCACTGCGGAGCCGGCGGCGGCCAGGATATACCCGAGGCGGGATGACCATTGGGACTGCTTCATAAGAACTCCAATCGAGCGCCCCTTGGTGGGGCTAGAAACCAGGGTCTGAAAATGGGGCTGGAACGGCACTCAGATTACGGAGGGAGGCGGGCAATCACAACGACGCTTATGGGGATGAAGACAGAGTTTTTGGCATGATTAACCAATAAATCATATTTTTGTATACAATCATGCCAAAAAATAAAAAACCGGAGCGTTTTTGCTCCGGTTTGAGGTCTGGTTGGCGTGTCGCGTCGGGTCAGATCACCCCCAGCTCCCGCAGCCGCTCCATCAGGTAGCTGTGGGCGGTATGACGCTCGGAGAGCACTACGTCCGGCCGCGGATGGAGGAACAGCGGCAAGGAGATGCGCGACTTGCTGGCACTGCCGCCGGTCGGGTTGATGACGCGGTGGGTGGTGGAGGGGTAATAGCCACGGGAGGCCTCCTGCAGCATGTCACCAATGTTGATGATGAGGGTGCCAAAATCGCACGGCACGTCCATCCACTCGCCGTCGGAACCCTTCACCTGCAGGCCAGGCTCGTTGGCAGCGGGCAGTATGGTCAGCAGGTTGATGTCCTCGTGGGCGGCGGCGCGGATGGCGCCCGGCTCCTCGGTGCCGTCGAACGGCGGATAGTGCAGCACCCGCAGCAGGGTCTTCTGGCTCTCTTCGATCATCGAGGAGAGCGGGCAGCTGTAGTGGGTGGCAATGTCGCTCGGGGTGTACTGCTCGACCCAGCCCAACAGCTCGGCGGCCAGGTTGTTGGCGAGGGCATAATACTCCATCGCCTGATCCTTGAGCTCTGCCGGCATCTGACCCCAGGGGTAGATGTGGAAGTACTCCTTGATGTCTTTCTGGCTGTGGCCCTTGGCCACCTCGGAGACCGACGGCGGGAAATAGCCGTCCTGGGTCTCGCGATTGAACAGAAAATCCTGTTTCTGCTCGCTCATGAAGAAGCGATACCAGTTGTCATAGATGGACTGCACCAGCTCCTTGGGGATGGGGTGGTTGGTCAGTACCCCGAAGCCGGTGGTTCGCAGGGATTCGGTAAAGCGCTGCGCCGCATCGGGCGAGCGGTAATCGACGGTCAGGACTTTCATTGTTTTTGTTACGCGCCAGTTAATAGATGGCGCAGTGTACCCCGCACGATGCGCCAAGGAAAGCGGGCCGCGAGCCCGGTTCAGGCAAACCGTAAATAGTGACAAAAAAGTCAAAAAAAGGTATCCGTCAGAACCCGCCTCCATCCCTTGTCCCGACCCGACATCCTCACTAGAATGCCAGCCACTGTCTTTTCCGGAGCCCTCTCATGTCCCCCAAGATCCTGTTGTTGACCCTGCCCTTGCTGCTCGCCGGTTGCAGCTCGCTGTCGGAAGAGGAGTGCCGTTCCATGAGCTGGTACAACCTGGGGTATCAGGATGGAGAGCAGGGCAAGAGCCGTCAGCAGGCGCGGGACTATGTCGCCACCTGTGGCGAATATGGCCTCAGGGTGGATGAGGGGGAGTGGCTGCGGGGTTACAACAAGGGGCTGGAGCTCTACTGCATTCCGGAACTCGCCTATAGCAAGGGCAAGTCTGGCATCGCCTATCAGGGGGTATGTCCCAACGATGCCAGCTTCCTGCAACAGTATCAGCGCGGTTATCAGGAATATCAGCTGGAAACCCGCCTGAGCGAAATTCGCAACGAGCTGGCCCGCAGCGAGCGGGAGATCGATCAGCTTGAGCGCAGCATCCGCAGCGAAAAGGATACCCAACAGCGGCAGTACTACCGTGACAAGCGCTATCGCGCCATTCGTCATTACGAATCCCTGCGCCGCGAATATGATCGGCTGCGCTTTCCGGATCGGGTGATCCAGTTCTCCTTCGGAGGCTGAACCGGTCCGGCAGGACCGGCCCAGCACCTGGTCAGGAGAGTACCCAGCGCTGCAGCGCCAGGGCGATACCGTCCTCGTTGTGATCGGCGGTGACCCGATCCGCTGCCGTCTGGATCTGTGACGCCGCATTGCCCATGGCAACCGCCAGCCCAACTTGCTCGAACATGCTGAGATCGTTGTTGTTGTCGCCGAAGGCCACCACGTTTTCCATCGCGATCCCCTCACTCTCGGCCCACTGGGCCAGCCGGTTGCCCTTGCTGCAACCCGGTTGCACCAGCTCTACCGCGTAGGGGGCGGCCCAGTCACGGGTAAAGGGCATGGCATCCACCACATCGCTCATGAAGGCATGCAGGCGAGCCGGATCCTGGTTGAACAGCTCCAGCTTCCAAATTGGCTGCGCCAGCCAGCTTGCCGGATTTTCTGCCGGTAACAGAGAGACCTTGAGATGTTCCGGTTGCCGGGCTGACCAGTGGCGGATCCGGGTAACGTGCTCCTCGCAGCCAAGAAAGCCAATGCCTTCGCTTAAGTGAAACAGGGCCCCCATCGCCTGGGCCTCAATCTGTCCCAGTAACTGGTCAAGGGGGGCGATCGCCAGGGGATCACCATCCAGGATCCGATCCTGCTCCGGATCGTATAGGTAGGCGCCGTTGCTGCAGATGATGGGGGTATCGAGAGCGAGTTCGTGATGGAAGGGGCGCGCCGTCATGAAGTGGCGCCCCGTCACCAGCAGCACCTTGATGCCCCGGGTACGAGCCTGATCAAGAGCCGCCCGGGTCGCAGACGAGATCTTGTGATCCCGAGTCAGCAGGGTGCCATCCATATCAAGAGCAATGGCCTGAAAATTACTCATATCCTCTCCAGCAATGTCGGTCCGAGCGAGGTACCATACCATCTCGCGGCGAATGGGGTTGTCCGTGTCGGTTATTGGTTCATTCCGGAACCGGCATCCGACACGGGACAAGGCTTCTACCCTCCCAAACCCGACGTGCGGATGCAAGTCCTGACAGGGAGCCGGACGGCAATCTGTGATCTGGCGGCAGTGCAGACTCTTTACTTCCTCACTCCGCCTGCACTTCAAGCCGTTTCGGGGCAGCTGCCACTGGTTGTCGCCGATCGGCCCGTCTGCGCAGGCCATAGAAACCGGCGGTGCATAGCACACCGCAGAGGGCGGCCAGATAGAAGGGCCATTCGGTGCCTGCCAGCAGCACCAGACTGCCAACCACGACCGCCAGTATCTCGCTGCCTACCGCCAGGCCGCGGTAAATGCCCATCGCCTGCCCCTGTTGTTCGGCATGGCTGCGGTTGGAGATGGCTACCGAGGTCGCCAGCTCTCCGAGGCTCATGCCGATGCCGGCGGGGATAAAGGTCAGCGCCAGTCCCCACCAGTGGGTCGGCAGCACGAACATCAGCATGCCTGCCGCCATCACCAGGTGGCCGACAATCCCCAGACTGCTGCCACGCCAATGGCGGGCGAGGCGGGAACCCAGCCAGGAGCCCAGCATCATGGGCACGCTCACCAGTACGGCGGCCTGTGCCAGCTGCACCGGATCCCAGGCCAGCCGCTCCACCAACCAGACGTTGAAGTAGGTGAAATAGAGCTGCACGGCGCCATAGCTGAGCAGGGTCAGCACGAAGTAGGGCAGCAGAGCGGGTTGCAACAGCAGCTCACGGGAAGAGAGGGAGGGCGCCTGCTGGCGAGTGGCCGCCGGTGCCTGGTTGGGGAGCAGCCAGTACGCCAGCAACAGGTTGATGGCGGTCATGGCTACCGCCAGCCAGGCGGCCAGGCTGTAATCCCCCGAAATCACGGCGGCGTAGCCGCCTATCATGGGGCCCAGCACCCAGCCCAGATTCATGCCGATGTTGATCCAGGCGAAGCTGCGCGCCTTGGTCTTGGTGGTGCTCATGTCCGCCGCCATTGCCTGGACGATGGCGATATTGCCGTTGAAGAAGCCTTCCACAATCCGGCTCAGCAACAGCAGTGGCAAAGAACGCCAGGCGAT
This sequence comes from Aeromonas sp. S18(2024), assembly GCF_041402525.1. NCBI lineage: Bacteria > Pseudomonadati > Pseudomonadota > Gammaproteobacteria > Aeromonadales > Aeromonadaceae > Aeromonas > Aeromonas sp. S18(2024). The sequence goes on from NZ_JBGLQV010000019.1 coordinate 7,973, forward strand.
CCCCAGCGCCATCAGGGCATACCCCGCCAGCACGCCGATCAGGCAGAGTATCAACACCGGCTTGCGGCCGTGGCGATCCGACTGTTTACCCAGCCAGGGGGAGCCTACCAACTGAAACAGCGGATAGAGCCCCATGATGACGCCGAGCCACACCTTGCGGCTCCAGTCTGAAGTATCCGGCGTCAACATGCCCTGCGCCGGATCCAGCAGCAGCGGTGCCAGTACGGGTGACGGCAGGCTGAAACCCGCTACCGCCAGTGTCACCGTCATCACCAATACCCAGAGAGTTGCCTGTCCTTCGCGCGCTTCCATGTCAGCCTCATTAAATAAAGTTATTGGTTTATTTATGTTGGGTGAGAAGTAATATTAAGTAAAGTGAATAGTTGATTTAAAAAGTCACACTTCCCATAATGAGCCCATGGACACCTGCACCGGCAAGCTCCTGATCAAGGAGCCATAGCACCCCGGAGCGTACTTGTCGATAACCCAGTGTCGATAGCGAGAGTCACTCAATGAATGCCAGTACCGACAAGATCCTGTTCCTGCTCAAATCCCATGGTCCCCAGAGTGCCGCCGCACTGGGAGAGCAGTTGCAGATGACATCCATGGGCGCCCGTCAGCATCTGATGACGCTGGAGGCCGAAGGCTGGGTGGGGTTTAGCGACGAGGCTCGTGGTCGCGGCCGTCCGGTGCGGCTGTGGCACCTGACCGAACAGGCCTGGCAACGCTTCCCCGATACCCACAGCGATCTGACCCTGCAGCTTATCGACAACATCCAGCAGCTGTTTGGCGAGGTCGGCATGGAGCGGCTGATCCTGCAGCGGGAGCAGCAACAGCTGGCTCGCTATCAGGCGTATCTGAACCAGGCCGGGCTGGCCGACAAGTTGAGTGCATTAAAGGCTCTTCGCACACGTGAAGGCTATATGGCGGATATACGTCAGGAGGAGGATGGCAGCTGGCTGTTGTGGGAGAGCCACTGCCCCATCTGCGCTGCCGCCCGGGCCTGTCGGGGATTTTGTCGCAGTGAATTGGAGATGTTTCGCCAGCTGCTGGCGCCGGCCGGGGTCGAACGGGAGCAATACCTGCTGGACGGGGATCACCGCTGTCTCTACCGGATCCGCCCAGTAGGGCCTTGATGCAGGAAGCCAGAAACAACAAAGCAGGCGCCGGGATGCCTGCTTTGTTGCCTTCGGGGAGGGGATGCTCTCGTTCCAGCCCGTCTGTTCCCGATAAGGTCGGACGGCTGATGGGGCTCTTGACCCGGTAAGGTCCTTCACCGCAGAGACCTGGTTGGGCATCTGCTTTACCACCGGAAGATGTAACCATGGTATCCCTCCCGGGCCGGTGAGTGGTTGCAAAGTGAGCAGTTATTTCGGTTGTTTTTGCAATAGTTCACCCTTAATCTAGAAAAAGTGGATTAGTCATTGCAACGAGGATGGGTGAATGCTGAAACTTGATCGCATAGACAGACATATTCTTGAGCTGATGCAGGAGAACGGCCGCATCAGCAATCTGGAACTGGCCGAACTGGTTGGGCTCTCGCCTTCCCCCTGCTCCCGCCGGGTCAAGGCACTGGAAGATGCCGGCCTCATCGACACCCACGTTACTCTGCTCAACGCCCGCCAACTGGGTCTGACCCTCACTGCCTACATTCACATCTCCATGGACAGGCATACGCCGGAGCGGTTCGAGAATTTTGACCGTGCCATCAGTGAGCTGCCAGAGGTGCTCGAGTGTGACCTCATCACAGGCAACGATGCCGACTATCAGCTCAAGGTAGTGGTGCGTGATATGGAGCACTACCAGCACTTCCTGCTGGACAAGCTGACCCATATTCCGGGGGTGACCGGAGTGCGTTCCAGCTTCGTGCTGCGCCGGATCAAGCACAAAACGGCGCTGCCGCTCAACCATCTGGGTTAGGCTCCTTACTTTGCGCCGGGTGGAAGAGGTGACACCTTCACCCGGCCATATCTCCCTCATGCGAATCGTCTTGTGGCGGCTGATAGCCCGCATGGTGCATTTGCCCTTCCTCTTTCCCGTGTCCTTCCAAGATGATGAAATGTATCGATTGGCTACATGCAGTCAGCATATCTGACACATCTGGTCACAATTGGTCGAACTTTCCCCATACAATTCCCCCTTGTTCGTGGCATCATATTCAATTGACTGCACTTATCGAGTGCGAACAAGAAGCCGCAATGTCATCTGATAAGGAAATACCATGTTGAAAACTGTACGCCCCCTGCTGTTGCCCCTGATGTTTGGCTTGATGACCCTGCCTGCCATGGCCGGTGATCTGGAACAGCCCATGAAGAAGATCGGCTTCAATTACAAGCAGGCCGTCAAGGCGGAAGATCCCGCCACCATGGAGAAGTACATCAACGAGATGAAGGCCCAGCTGGATGTGGCCAAGCAGAAGAACATGCCTGCTGCCAAGAAAGAGAAGTTCCTCGAAGGCATGAGCGAGGTGCAAGCCGAGCTGGATGCCAGCCTGGTTGCGCTCAAGGCTGGTGATGAGAGCAAGGCGCGTGAGCATCTGGCCAAGGTCAACGACCTGAAGAAGGAGTACCACAAATATGCCAAGCAAAAAGGGTGAGCCTTTTCGCTGGGATGGGGTGGTCCGCCTGACTCATTGGGGGTTGGCGGCGATCTGCATCGGCAACCTCTGGTTTAATGAGGCGGGAGAGGAGTGGCACGAGTGGCTTGGTTATGGCGCCATTGCCCTCGTCGCCTTGCGGTTGTTATGGGGAGTGACATGGGCCAGGGGATATGCCCGTCTGGATGCCTTGCTCCCCAGCAGCGCGGACTTTCGCCAGCAAGCGGCAGAGATGCGTGAGCGTCAGCCTCCAGCGCCTGGTCATCACGGTACCGGCAAGCTGGCGGTGTGGGCTTTCTGGCTGCTGGTGTTGGCGACAGCAGGAACGGGCTGGTTTCAGAATACCGAGACGGGTTTCGAGCTGGGAGCCGATGATTGGCACGAGTGGTGTACCTGGGCGCTGCAAGGGCTGATAGCCCTGCATCTGCTGGCTATCCTGTTCACCTCATGGCGTCAACGCAGCAATCTGGTCAGACGGATGTTGCCTGGGCGGGATCGCCTACCATCCGGACAGAGCGAAAACGCATAAACCAGAATTCTATTTCAGTGTGAAGCCTTGCATCCTGTTGCCAGCCCAAGACCCGCCCACGGCGGGTCTTTTTGTATCTGGTGCGCAGCGTTTCATGGTCTGGGCTGAATGCAAAAAGGCCGCTCCTGATGAGCGGCCTTTTTCAATTTGGTGGCCCCTGGGGGACTTGAACCCACGACCAATCGATTATGAGTCGACTGCTCTGACCAACTGAGCTAAGGGGCCAAATTGTGCGTTTAGCGGCGTGGATTATAGGGGAAGTACAAAGGGCAGTCCATAGGCAGATCAACCACTTGGCGACTAATTATCCTGCTGTGACGATGAAAGGGGTTATATCTTTCGGGCTGGCGCCAGATAAAACAAAGCCCCGCATGGCGGGGCTTTTGATACAGCAATAAAGGGCACATGCCTTTGGACTATTCGTCCAGGAAGCTGCGCAGCACTTCGGAGCGGCTCGGGTGACGCAGTTTGCGCAGAGCTTTGGCTTCGATCTGACGGATACGCTCACGGGTAACGTCGAACTGCTTGCCCACTTCCTCGAGGGTGTGGTCAGTGTTCATGTCGATACCGAAGCGCATGCGCAGTACCTTGGCCTCGCGGGCGGTCAGACCGGCCAGCACTTCGCGGGTCGCGTTGCGCAGGCTTTCGCTGGTCGCGGCATCGGCCGGCAGCGCCAGGGTGGTATCTTCAATGAAGTCGCCCAAGTGGGAATCTTCATCATCACCGATGGGCGTCTCCATGGAGATGGGCTCTTTGGCGATTTTCAGTACCTTGCGAATCTTGTCTTCCGGCATGCCCATGCGCATGGCCAGCTCTTCCGGGTTCGGTTCACGACCCATCTCCTGCAACATCTGGCGAGAGATTCGGTTGAGCTTGTTGATGGTCTCGATCATGTGCACCGGGATACGGATGGTACGGGCCTGATCCGCGATGGAGCGGGTAATGGCCTGACGGATCCACCAGGTGGCATAGGTCGAGAACTTGTAGCCACGACGGTATTCAAACTTGTCTACCGCCTTCATCAAACCGATGTTGCCCTCCTGGATCAGATCCAGGAACTGCAGGCCACGGTTGGTGTATTTCTTGGCGATGGAGATAACCAGACGCAAGTTGGCTTCGACCATCTCTTTCTTGGCGCGGCGGGCCTTGGCCTCACCGATGCTCATGCGACGGTTGATGTCCTTGATCTGGGCGATCGACAGACCGGTTTCTTCCTCGATCTGCTGCAGCTTGCCGATGGCACGCTGGACATCTTCGTCCATCTCGACCAGACGGGGGGACCAAGCCTTGCCAGCTTGCTTCTGGTATTCAAACCAGGCAGTCTCGCACTCGTTGTTGGTGAAGGCCGCGACGAAGGTTTTCTTCGGCATCTTGGCCTGTTCAACGCAGAGTTTCATGATGATGCGTTCCTGCACACGTACGCGCTCCATCATCTCGCGCATATTGTTGACCAGGCGATCGAACTGCTTGGGCATCAGGCGGAATTGGCGGAACACATCGGCCAGCAGGGCGATGGCTGCCTGGGTATCGTCGTGCGCGCGGCCATTCTTCTGAATGGAGAGACGAGTCACTTCATATTGAGCACGCAGTTCGGCAAATTTCTCGCGAGCGACTTCCGGATCCGGGCCACCGTCACCGTCATCGTCCGAGCTGTCGCCGTCTTCGTCCTCGTCCTCATCTTCTTCATCTTCGTCGGCGAGATCGTCTTCGCCGAGTTCGGAGCCGATATGAGTGGCGGTCGGTGCCATATCTTCCGCTTCGTTGGGATCGATAAAGCCGGAGATGATGTCGGAGAGGCGCAGCTGCTCGGCTTCATACTTATCGTACTGTTCGAGCAGATAGGTTATTGCTTCCGGGTACTCGGCCACGGAGCTTTGTACCTGGTTGATACCATCTTCGATCCGCTTGGCGATGTCGATTTCGCCTTCACGGGTCAACAGTTCGACGGTACCCATTTCCCGCATGTACATGCGGACAGGATCGGTCGTACGGCCGATCTCGGATTCAACAGATGCCAGAGCCTGGGCCGCTGCTTCGGCAGCGTCCTCATCGGCGGTACCACCTTCAGCCATGATAAGGTCATCGGCATCCGGAGCGTTTTCAACGACTTGAATGCCCATATCGTTGATCATCTGGATGATGTCTTCGATCTGGTCTGAATCGACGATGTCTTGCGGGAGGTGATCGTTCACCTCGGCATAAGTCAGGTAGCCCTGTTCTTTACCTTTGGCAACGAGGAGTTTAAGCTGAGACTGCGGGGTTTGCTCCATAGAACTCATCCGGTTGGTGTTGCTAGGTTGCGCTTACAGTGCGCTGCTGCGCAAATAGCCAATTCTAATAGAAAACCGCCAGACATGCTATGTCTGGTTGCGGCGTCGGTCATGAGAAACCCCTGCCCGCAGTATTGTCGGGGCCAGGCGGTTATAAATTTTTTGCTTTTTATCCCGTCGATTCGGGCAACGTTATCCATATTGGGACTAATCACTCAAATATCAAGCCCCGCTCTCATTTCTTTTCTCAATTTGCCCTTCTTTGATCAGCATCCATAGCTCTTTGGTTTCCTCAGAGCTTAGTCCTTCCTGAGCCCCCTTGGCCTGCAATTCGTCGATTCGCTGTTTCAGAAACTGGTTGATGAAGCGGACAAAGGTATCCTCTAACTCCATCAGCACATCCTGAGCTTCACGTTCGATCCCTTCAAACAGATCGTGCATCGCCAGTTGCGCCAGGATTTCCCCTTCCTTGGTGCCGCGCCAGTGTTCCAGCAGAATGCCCGTGGTGATCCCCGGTTGGGTCAGGATCTGCTGGTGCAGTTGCAGCAGGAATTTGATGCCCTGTAAGCGCAATCCGGCCAGCTCCGGCATGGCTGGCAGCTCGGCAGTGATCGCTGGATACTGCACCATCAGGGCCAGCGCCCGGCGCAGCGGTGTCAGCTTGGCAGCCTTGGGCTTGTTAACCTCGGCCTTGGGCTGGCTGTTACGGGCAAACAGTTCGGCGATGCGCTGTTTGTTTTCCCCCCAGCGCATCATGCTGGAGAGGCGAGTGATCAATCCCTCGCGGGTAAATCCTTCCGGCACTCGGCGGATCAGCTCGGCGGCCTTGTTGGCCACTTCGAACTTGCCTGCTTCACCCGAGAGTGCGGCATCGCGCCCGAGACGCTCGAACATGAAGTCGGCAAAGGGTTGTGCTTGGTCGAGCAGAGCCTCGAACCCTTCTTTGCCGATCTGACGCACCAGGGAATCGGGATCCTCGCCGTCCGGCAGAAACACGAACTTGAGCTCGCGGCCATCCTGCAGATGGGGGAGGGCGTTATCCAGTGCTCGCCAGGCGGCTTCTCGTCCTGCATTGTCACCGTCGTAGCAGCAGACCACTTCGGCGGTAGTGCGAAACAGGGTGTGGATATGGTCGCTGGTCGTTGCCGTGCCCAGGGCGGCCACCGCATAGTCGATGTCGTACTGGCCCAAGGCCACCACATCCATATAGCCTTCCACCACAAGGATCCGGCGAGGATCCTTGTGCGCCTGTTTCACCTCATAGAGACCGAATAGCTCCCGTCCTTTGTGGAAGATGGGGGTTTCCGGCGAGTTGAGGTATTTGGGCGTACCATCACCCAGTACCCGGCCACCGAAGCCGATGACCCGACCCCGCTTGTCACGGATCGGGAACATGATGCGATCGCGGAAGCGATCATAGCTGCCGGGGCCGCTATCGCGCGGGATCAGCATGCCACCGGAGATGAGCAGTTGCTCGTGATCCCGGCTGGCTCCAAAGCGGCGACGCACCTGATCCCAGTCACCCGGGGCATAGCCTATATTGAAGCGCTTGACCACTTCGCCAGTCAGACCACGCCCTTTCAGGTACTCCACTGCCTGGGGAGCACTTTTCAGGTTGCTCTCGTAAAAGCGGGCGATCTGGTTCATCAGCTCGAAGAGATCCTTGCTGACTGCTGGCTGGTTGCTGCTCGCGCCTCCGGCGCTCTGCTCACGCGGGACCTGCATGCCATGCAGGCTGGCCAACTCTTCGATGGCATCGGGGAATTCAAGGCCGTCATACTCCATGACAAAGCCGATGGCATTGCCGTGGGCGCCACAGCCGAAACAGTGGTAGAACTGTTTCTCCTGGCTGACGGTAAACGAGGGGCTTTTTTCGTTATGAAAAGGGCAGCAAGCCTGGTAGTTCTTACCGGCTTTTTTCAGCCGCACACGGGAGTCAATCAGCTCGACAATGTCTGTGCGTACGAGCAGATCATCGATAAAGGATTGAGGGATCCTGCCTGCCATAACCGTCCTGTTTCATTGCGGAAAAATAAAAAAGCCGCGCATTCCCAGGGAAGCACGGCTTCTTCGACCAAACAAGAGAGTTGCCTGTTACGCCAAGCGGGTTTTCACCTGAGCACTGACGGCGCCAATATCGGCGCGTCCCTGAATGTTAGGCTTCAAAACAGCCATGACCTTGCCCATGTCGGCCATGACGGCAGCACCGCTTTGCGCGATGGCTTGCTCGATCAGGGCGGAGATTTCATCTGCGGTCAGTTGTTGTGGCAGGAATTCCTGCAGCACAACGATCTCTGCGGACTCTTTGTCGGCGAGATCCTGGCGACCGGCAGCTTCAAACTGGCTGATGGCATCACGGCGCTGTTTGACCATTTTGGTCACGACGGCGAGGATATCTTCATCAGTGAGTTCGACACGAGTATCAACTTCACGCTGCTTGATTTCTGCCATCAACAAACGGATAGCACCCAGCCGTTGCTTGTCTTTGGCAAGCATGGCGAGTTTTTGCTGATCCTTGAGTTGGTCCTTCAGAGACACGGCACAGTCCCCTGATTAGTACAGGCGGATACGACGTGCGTTTTCGCGAGACAGCTTCTTGGCGTGACGCTTAACAGCAGACGCTTTGGCACGCTTACGAATGGTAGTCGGCTTCTCGTAGAACTCACGGCTACGAACTTCGGACAGGATACCGGCTTTTTCGCAAGAACGCTTGAAGCGACGCAGAGCAACGTCAAACGGCTCATTTTCACGGACTTTGATTACTGGCATGTGCCTTTCACCTCAGTGATAAATTGTTAGCTGACCTTCAATCGATCAGCATCTCTTAAAATGGTGCGAAATTATACTCTGGACAGGGAATGAAAGTAAACCCGCAGAGATCGCTCTGGTTTAAAAAACCCGCGAAGGTTACCATAGCCGTCTCATTTTAGCAGTGAAATTTTTTAGCAATGCGTGTATTGGGCATAGAGACATCCTGTGACGAAACCGGGATCGCGATCTTCGACGATCAAAAAGGGATCCTTTCCCACCAGTTATACAGCCAGGTCAAGCTGCATGCGGACTACGGTGGCGTCGTCCCCGAGTTGGCCAGCCGGGATCATGTTCGCAAGACGATCCCCTTGATCCAGGCCGCATTGCAAGAGGCGGGACTGGGTCAAGATGACATCGACGGCATCGCCTACACAGCGGGCCCGGGTCTGGTCGGCGCCATTCTGGTCGGGGCCACCATTGGCCGTTCGCTGGCCATGGCGTGGAACAAGCCGGCCATCGCCGTGCACCACATGGAAGGCCACCTGCTGGCTCCCATGCTGGAAGAGCGTGCCCCCGAGTTCCCCTTTGTGGCGCTCTTGGTCTCCGGCGGCCACTCCATGCTGGTGCGGGTCGATGGCATCGGCAGCTACCAGCTGCTCGGTGAATCCATAGACGATGCGGCAGGCGAGGCGTTTGACAAGACCGCCAAGCTGATGGGGCTGGATTATCCGGGCGGCCCGTTGCTCTCCCGTCTTGCTGAGAAGGGGACCAAGGGGCGCTTCCATTTCCCGCGTCCCATGACCGATCGCCCCGGACTCGACATGAGTTTCTCCGGTCTCAAGACCTTTGCCGCCAACACCATTGCTGCCAATGGGGATGACGAGCAGACTCGTGCCGATATCGCCAGAGCCTTTGAAGATGCCGTAGTTGATACCTTGGCCATCAAGTGTCGTCGCGCCTTGCAGGAGACCGGTCTCAATCGCCTCGTGGTGGCCGGTGGTGTCAGTGCCAATCGTCACCTGCGGGCCCAGCTTGCCGAGCTGATGGAGAGCCTTAAGGGCGAAGTCTTCTATCCGCGTACCGAATACTGTACCGACAATGGCGCCATGATTGCTTACGCCGGTATGCAGCGTCTGAAGGCCGGTGTGTTCGAGCCTCTGGTGGTCAAGGCTGTGCCACGCTGGCCGCTGGATACTCTGGATCCGGTCTGATCCGCAGGATCCGGCATATCGAAAGGGTCGGTAATGGTGTACAAGCGCTTTACCCTTTCGATGCAGCAGAACCTCTGTCAGAGGCCTGGATAGGCAGACGATGAGGCTGTGTGCGAGATAGTCTTGCCGAATCATCCGGCGCAGGCTTGGTTTGAGCGTGATATGGATAAAAAAATCCCCGCCAATTGGCGGGGATTTTTGTTGGTGGCAAGCAACCGAATTAGATCATGATGCCGCCGAAGAAGAAGCCCAGCGCCACGGCGATGGCGATGGTGGCCACACCCGGGATGAAGAAGGGGTGGTTGAACACGGCTTTGCCGATGCGGGTGGAGCCGGTATCGTCCATCTCGACCGCAGCCAGCAGGGTCGGGTAGGTTGGCAGTACAAACAGGGCGCTTACGGCCGCGAAAGAGGCGATAGCAGTCAGCGGGCTGACGCCCAGGGCCAGGGCGGCCGGCATCAGGGCCTTGGTGGTGGCACCCTGTGAATAGAGCAGCATGGCGGCGAAGAACAGCACCACGGCCAGCAGCCAGGAGTACTGGTTCAGCAGGTCACCAGCGATGAGCTGGATGGTGTCCATATTGCCTTTCACGAAGACGTTACCCAGCCAGGCCACACCCAGTACGCAGATACAGGCGGACATACCGGACTTGAAGGTCGGCATGTTGGTCACCTGGGTCACGTCCAGTTTGCACACCAGAGTCATGATGGTGGCTGCGGCCAGCATGATGCCCATGATGGCGCCGTCGCGGGGGATCGGCGGGTTGGTGATCAGGCCCACTTTGCCGGAGATGGCAGTGGCGTAAGCCATGACGGCGACGATGGCGGCGATGAAGATCCAGACGGACAGTTTGGCATAAGGCTTGATTTCAAGCTGGGTAGCGCCACGCAGCTTGATGAGGCCCTTGGCCTTGCGCTCCAGATAGACTTCGTCCTGATCCAGCGGCTTGCCCAGCATATTGGCGACGAAGGCACCCAGGATACAGGCGATGAAGGTGGACGGGATACAGATGGCCAGCAGAGTCAGATAGTCAACGCCAAGCGGCTCCAGCATGCCGGAGAAGGCAACCACGGCCGCGGAGATTGGCGAGGCTGTGATGGCGATCTGGGAGGCAACGACCGCGATGGAGAGCGGACGGGAGGGGCGGATGCCTTGCTCCTTGGCCACTTCGGCGATCACCGGCAGGGTGGAAAACGCGGTGTGACCGGTACCGGCCAGCATGGTCATCAGGTAGGTGACCACAGGGGCGGCGAAGGTGATGTATTTGGGGTTTTTGCGCAGTGCTTTTTCAGCCAGGTGTACCAGGTAGTCCATCCCACCGGCCAACTGCATACAGGCAATGGCACAGATGACGGACGCGATGATCATGATCACGTCCCAGGGGATGTAGGATACCAGCTGATCGCTCGGGATCTGTACACCCAGACCCCAGGTCAGGACCAGTACACCCAGACCACCGGCGAAGCCGATGCCGATGCTGCCTATCCGGGCCCCCAGATAGATAGCGGCGAGTACGACAAGTAACTCGATTCCAATCATAGCGATAACTCCATTTTTAGTTTTTTGGTTTTTCTTTGGCAAAAGCCAATTCCCGATGGGACTGGGTGAGGCCGATCGGGAACTGACTTTAAATGGGCCGGGAAGATCCCGGCCCATGCTCGCTTATACGGTGGTTTCGCGGGTGAAACGCTTGGCCTTGTATTGCGGGTTCATCAGGTTCTCGATGGAGAGGATTTCATCCAACTGCTCGGCGCTCAGCAGACCACGCTCCAGTACGACTTCGCGTACGTTCTTGCCGGTCTGGGCACAGATCTTGCCGACGATGTCGCCTTCGTGGTGGCCGATGAAGGGGTTCAGGTAAGTCACGATACCGATGGAGTTCAGCACGTGGTTCATGCAGATTTCCGGGTTGGCAGTGATACCTTCCACGCACTTCTCGCGCAGGGAGATACAGGCTTTTTCCATCAGGCTCAGGGATTCGAACATCGCCTGACCGATCACCGGCTCCATGACGTTCAGCTGCAGCTGACCGGCTTCGGCGGCGAAGGTGATGGTGATGTCGTTACCGAATACCTTGAAGCAGGATTGGTTGACCACTTCCGGGATAACCGGGTTGACCTTGGCCGGCATGATGGAGGAACCAGCCTGCATTTCCGGCAGGTTGATCTCTTTCAGTGCAGTACGCGGGCCGGAGGAGAGCAGACGCAGGTCATTACAGATCTTGGACAGCTTCATGGCCAGACGCTTGATGGCGCCGTGCAGCATGACGTAGGCGCCGCAGTCGGAGGTGGCCTCGATCAGATCTTCTGCCGGTACGTAGGCACGACCGGTGATCTCGGCCAGACGCTGAATGGCCAGCTTGGAGTACTCGGGCGGAGTGTTCAGACCGGTACCGATGGCGGTGGCGCCCAGGTTCACTTCCAGCAGCAGTTCCTGGCAGCGTTTGATGGATTTAATCTCTTCGCGCAGAGTGACGGCGAAGGCGTGGAACTCCTGACCCAGGGTCATGGGCACGGCGTCTTGCAGCTGGGTACGACCCATCTTCAGGACTTTCTTGAACTCTTCAGCCTTGGCATCGAAGGCGGCGATCAGGTGCTCCAGGGCATGCAGGGTCACGTCGGTGCTGTTGACCACGGCGACGCGGAAACCGGTCGGGTAGGCATCGTTGGTGGACTGGCACTTGTTGACGTGATCGTTGGGGTTGATGACGTCGTAGCGGCCTTTCTCCAGACCCATCAGTTCGAGGGCGATGTTGGCCAGGACTTCGTTGGTGTTCATGTTGACGGAGGTACCCGCACCACCCTGATAAACATCGACCGGGAACTGGTCGAAGCATTTGCCGGTGTTCAGCATCAGGTCACAGGCTTCCACGATCTTGTCTGCAATTTCAGGACGGATGGTACCCAGCTCGCCGTTTGCCATGGCGGCCGCTTTCTTGGTCAGCACCATGCCGCGTACGAATTCCGGAACGTCAGATATCTTCTGAGAGCTGATCTTGAAGTTCTCGACGGCGCGCAGGGTGTGTACGCCGTAGTACATGTCGTTGGAAACTTCTTTGGTGCCCAGCAGGTCTTCTTCAATGCGGACGTTCTTGATGTCGCTCATTGTAATGCCTCAGAAATCAGATAAATGGAAAAAACCTCACCGAGTGGTCGCGAGTTCCTTGCGCACAGCTCATCCTGAAGCACCACACATCGAGTGGGGCGGTGGGGAGGATAACCTCCCGAATTACTGAAGAACATACTACTCCAATTGAGGTATCAATTATTAGAGATGGATCACTAATCTTTAGACATTTTCAAATTGCGTTGATGAAAGTACACATCTGTTGTGGCACATCTATCGCGCTGATTTTTATCAATTTAAAGACAGAATCGCTGATTTTTTATGACGTAGGTGATTTGGGGCTCAATGGCGAGACTTGAAAAAGCCTGAACTGGCCCCATTTATTCCGGGTAGAAAGTTGCGACAATGCCGACAGCAATCAGGCATTGCTCCGCCGTGCGGAGCGGCTTTCTCCCAATTTACCGAGCGTGGAGTTGATATGGGCAAGTTGTTTCTGTTGTTGGTGGGGCTGGTGGTACTGGAACTCACCGTGATGATCGAGGTTGGCGCCGTCATTGGTGCGTTGCCAACCGTCGGCTTGCTCATACTGACGGCAGTATTGGGCTCTTCCCTGGTGCGTAGCGAAGGGCTCAAGACCCTGTTCAGCGCCCAGCAAAAGATGCAGCAAGGCGAAATGCCGGGGCGCGAGGTGATGGGCGGCATGATGCTGGCGCTGGCCGGTCTGTTGCTGATCATCCCCGGGTTTGTCACCGACTTTTTCGGCATCCTGCTGCTACAACCCTGGCTGCGCAACAAGCTGGCTGACAAACTGATCGGCAGCAACCAGTTCCGGATGCAGATGGGTGGGTTCCAGGGTTCGCAACCGCTATTCGGTCAGGCCCCCTCTTCTGATGAACAGCCGGGACAGAATCATCGCGGTGGCACCACCATCGAAGGTGAATTCGAGCGCAAGGAGTAAGTCTCGCAGCAGGGGGCGTTGTGCGTCAGGGATTGCCCAGATGGCACAACGCCTCAAAGCGGTGGCGGGCATACCACCAGGCCAGTGAACCCGCCAGCAGGTTGGCCAGCAGTATTCCAAGATAGATCCCCTGTTCCCCCCCCAGCTTTGCCCCCAGCCAGGCCCCTGGCAACAAGAAGACAAACAGCCGCAGACCGTTGAACAGGAACGAGATACTGGATGCCCTTACGCCATTCAAGGCGGACGCCAGCAACATCACCATTCCCTGAAAGCCGTAACCGATGGGGACCAGATGCAGATAAAGGATGATGAGGCGCACCACTTGCGGATGATCGCTAAACAGCTTGGCAATCAGGGGCGCCAGCAGCCAGGTCAGGCCGTAAACGGCGAACTGGAACAGCAGGGCAAATCGCATGCAACTTTGTAGCGCCATTCTGGCTCTGGCAGGATTGCCTGCCCCGCAGTTTTGTGAAATGAAGGGGGCGAGCACCGAGGAGAGCGCCATCATCACGATTAGTAGCAAGGCCTCGACCCGTGACGCAGCACCGTAGGCGGCCACCACTTCGGTGCCCAGACCCGCAAAGATGGTCATCAACACGGCATTGGCCAAGGGATTGAGCATATTGGTAAAGGAGGCCGGCACGGCCACATGAAGCAGGGCCCGCCAGTGGGCGAGCAATCTGGGGCGAGCAGAGAGACGCCACAACAGTAACCCTTCCCGGTGACGCAATATATAGAAGCTGACCAGCATGGCCATCATCCAGGAGATGGAGGTGGCGATGGCCGCGCCCCGGATCCCCCACTCGGGGAAGGGACCAATGCCGAAGATGAGCAGGGGATCCAGTACCCCGTTGACCAGTCCTGCGACCGTCATCACCAGGCTGGGGGTCTTGGTATCCCCGGTAGCCCGGATGGCGGCGTTGCCCACCATGGGCAGTACCAGCATGGGAACAGTCAGGTACCAGATCAGCATGTAATCGTGGATCAGCGAAATCAGTTCGCGACTGGCGCCCAGCAGAGTGAAGAGGGGGTCTATGGTCAGGGCGCCGCCGATGGAGAGCAGGCTCACCATGGTTACCGCCAGAAACAGGCTGTCGGTGGTGATGCGTGCCGCCTCCTCATGCTTGCCTTGTCCCAGGGTATGGCCGATCACGGCGGACAACCCGGCCCCGAGCCCCATGGCCAGCGAGGTAACCACAAAAGTCACCGGAAAGGTAAAGCTGATAGCCGCCAGCGCCTGGGTGCCCAGCATGCCAATAAAGAAGGTATCAATCAGGTTGAAGGCCAGAATGGCGACGATGCCGAGGATCATGGGCCCCGTCATCCGGCGCAGTACGACTGGTGCGGGCGCTGTCAGCATGGGGTTGGTGTGGGTCAAGGGCTCGTCTCTACATCTGGCGTTGACGGTTCTGACATGAAAGAGACGGGTTGGCCGGTCCGTTCCATGGTGAGGGCACCGATGAACAATCGAAGGTGCTCATAGTACGTGAAAAAATTTTTTTTGTATTTGCCCTTGAAGGGTTAACAACTCTGCCCCACATCAGGGACATACCTGATTTGGCCCGGAACGGCCATTCCTCAAAGCAACAATGAGACTCATTTTGGGAGAGTTATCGATGAAAATTCGTCCACTGCACGACCGCGTCATTATCAAGCGCATCGAAGCTGAAGCCAAATCCGCCGGCGGTATCGTGTTGACTGGTACTGCGGCTCAGAAGTCCACCCGTGGTGAAGTGCTTGCCGTAGGGACTGGCCGGATCCTGGATAATGGCGATGTCAAAGCGCTGGCCGTCAAGGTCGGTGACAAGGTGATCTTCAACGAAGGTTACGGCGTGAAGACCGAGAAGCTGGATGGCCAGGAGGTACTGATCCTGTCCGAAACCGACATCCTGGCGATTGTCGAAGAGTAATCCATCCTCACTTTTCCCCGAATTGATTTAAGGATTGAAGAAAAATGGCAGCTAAAGACGTTAAGTTTGGTAACGAAGCCCGCATCAAGATGCTGGAAGGCGTAAACATCCTGGCCGATGCCGTCAAGGTCACCCTGGGCCCGAAAGGTCGCAACGTGGTGCTGGACAAGTCCTTCGGCGCCCCGACCATCACCAAGGACGGCGTCTCCGTGGCTCGTGAGATCGAGCTGGAAGACAAGTTCATGAACATGGGCGCCCAGATGGTCAAGGAAGTTGCCTCCAAGGCCAACGATGCCGCCGGTGACGGTACCACTACTGCAACCGTACTGGCCCAGGCCATTGTCAACGAAGGTCTGAAGGCCGTTGCCGCCGGCATGAACCCGATGGATCTGAAGCGTGGTATCGACAAAGCCGTCGTTGCCGCCGTTGCCGAGCTGCAGGCT
Source organism: Aeromonas sp. S18(2024) (assembly GCF_041402525.1). NCBI lineage: Bacteria > Pseudomonadati > Pseudomonadota > Gammaproteobacteria > Aeromonadales > Aeromonadaceae > Aeromonas > Aeromonas sp. S18(2024). The sequence continues at coordinate 23,708 of NZ_JBGLQV010000019.1, forward strand.
CTGTCCCAGCCGTGCGCTGATGGCAATGCCATCGCTCAGGTCGGTACCATCTCTGCCAACTCCGACGAGAAAGTAGGCAAGCTGATTGCCGAAGCCATGGACAAAGTGGGCCGTGACGGTGTCATCACCGTTGAAGACGGTCAGGGCCTGGAAGACGAGCTGGCAGTGGTTGAAGGTATGCAGTTTGACCGCGGCTACCTGTCCCCTTACTTCATCAACAAGCAAGAAACTGGTTCCGTCGAGCTGGACGATCCCTTCATCCTGCTGGTTGACAAGAAAGTCTCCAACATCCGTGAAATGCTGCCGGTGCTGGAAGGCGTGGCCAAGGCAGGCAAACCCCTGCTGATCATCGCCGAAGACGTGGAAGGCGAAGCGCTGGCGACCCTGGTGGTCAACACCATGCGTGGCATCGTGAAAGTGGCTGCCGTCAAGGCTCCGGGCTTCGGTGACCGTCGCAAGGCCATGCTGCAGGATATCGCCGTACTGACCGGTGGTACCGTGATCTCCGAAGAAGTGGGCATGGAGCTGGAAAAAGCGTCCCTGGAAGATCTGGGCCGTGCCAAGCGCATCGTCATCACCAAAGAGAACACCACCATCATCGATGGCGTGGGTGATGCGAGCGTGATCGAGGGCCGCGTTGCTCAGATCCGCCAGCAGATCGAAGAGACCTCTTCCGACTACGATCGTGAGAAGCTGCAAGAGCGCGTAGCCAAGCTGGCTGGCGGTGTTGCCGTGATCAAGGTTGGCGCAGCCACCGAAGTCGAGATGAAAGAGAAGAAAGCTCGCGTTGAAGATGCCCTGCACGCGACTCGCGCTGCTGTGGAAGAAGGCGTGGTTGCCGGTGGTGGTGTAGCGCTGGTTCGCGTTGCGACCAAGCTGGCCGATCTGCGCGGTGATAACGAAGACCAGAACGTGGGTATCAAGGTTGCCTTGCGCGCCATGGAAGCCCCGCTGCGTCAGATCGTCATCAACGCCGGTGAAGAAGCATCCGTCATTGCCAATGCCGTCAAGAATGGCGAAGGCAACTTCGGTTACAACGCTTACTCCGAGCAGTATGGCGACATGCTGGCCATGGGTATCCTGGATCCGACCAAGGTAACCCGTTCTGCCCTGCAGTTTGCCTCCTCCATCGCCGGTCTGATGATCACCACCGAGTGCATGGTCACCGAACTGCCGAAGAAAGATGCTCCTGCCATGCCTGACATGGGCGGCATGGGTGGCATGGGCATGATGTAATCATTGCTCCCTGTCTGTTTGAGAACGGCTCGCCCAAGGCGGGCCGTTTTTTTATCTACGGCTAAACTGAGTCTGTCTGGATAACAACAAGAGCGAGGTTGATATGAAATTATTGGGATGGCTCCCTGTGCTGTATGTGCTGCTTGCACTCCCCGTCGCCGTGGCCGAGCCCCTCTCCGGTCCCGTGATCCTGAGCGTGAGTGGCAATATCAAGTCGACCGAAGATGTGGGGGGCAAGGTGCAGTTTGATTTGGCCAGGCTCCAGGCATTGCCGCAGCACGAGATAATAACGGGGAATCCATGGGTTGATAAACCTCACACCTATCGTGGTCCCAAGCTTTCTGATGTGTTGGCTGCGGTTGGTGCGGATGGCGACAACATTACCCTGACGGCGTTGAATAGCTATCAAATAGGTATCGAATGGAGCAAAGTGGCCAAGTATGATCCCATACTTGCATGGGAAGATGATGGGGTTGTGATGCGGGTGCGTGACAAGGGGCCCCTCTGGTTCATGCTGCCTCTGGATCAGTATCCCGAGCTGAAACGCTCCGAATATACCGATATGATGATCTGGCAGCTTGGTTCCATCGACATACAACACTGACAGCTGACGCGACAGGAGAAGGGGTGAAAGGAAAGACCAGGGCCTGGCCATTGCTCGTTATTCTGTACATTTCCATCCTGTCGTTCACCGGGAGCACGCTCTACAGCCTGATGCAGATCCAGAATGCGACGAGGGCGATGGAAAAATATACCTACGATGTCTCCTGGGCCCTGATGCAGTTGCAGCTGGAGTTGGGGCGGTTTCTCAATGCCGTCGAGGTGTATCATTATGGCGGGATTGATCACGATGCCCTCATGCTGCGCTATGACATTCTCTGGAGCAGAACCCCTATCTTGCTAAGCGGGCAACTGCGCAAAAGCATGCAGGACAAACAGAAAACCCTGCGTCTGGTGCAACTGATCGAAAGCAATATCCGCAGCATAGAGCCCGAGATTATTCGCCTCAAGAGTGGTGCTCCCAATTATCAGCAGATCATGATGCGCCTCTCTCCCTTGCAAGAACCCCTCTCTTATTCGCTCGCCTCAGTGATGCAGAAGAACATTAATATCTACACCGATAACGATCGCCATTTTGCTCAACTGCGTAATGCCCTGCTGTTGATGGTTTCCGGCCTGATTATTTCGGTACTGTTGCTTACTGCCTTGCTTATTTATGAAGGCCGCCGCCATTTCAGGGCGGCCAGACAGGATCCGCTGACCGGTTTATCCAATCGCGTGGCCTTGCTTGAACGAATGGAGCAGTATGCAACCCAGGAGGCACCGTTTGGACTCGTGCTGGTGGACATCAATGATTTCAGGGATATCAACAGCAAGTTTGGTTATGACACAGGGGATTACCTGTTACACGAATTCGCCAAGCGGATCCGCGTGTTGTGTGAGGAAGGGGAGTGGAGCTGCCGCCTGAGTGGTGATCAATTCGCCATTGTCCAGCGTGGCAGCAATGATCTGCGGCAGATAAGAGAGTTGGTGGCCCGTTTGTTACATGCTCTCAAGCAGAATATTGTATTCGATAACTATCCTTTTCGGTTGGATGTGGGGATCGGCATAGCGTTTTACCCCATGGACAGTGAAAAAACCCAGGAATTGCTCAGTTGTGCGGAACAGGCGCTGTTTCATAGCCGCAAGACCCATGTACCCTACGTCATCTATGACAGCTCCTTGCTCAATGAAACGGCACGGCGCAAGCATCTCGCCTCGGATATGGTTATGGCGCTTGAACACAATGCCCTGGAGCTCTATTACCAGCCTATCGTCAATCTTGATAGCGGCCGCTGTGAAGCCGTTGAAGCCCTGTTGCGTTGGCGACATCCGGAACTCGGCTTTATCCCCCCCAATGAAGTGATTCTGGTGGCCGAAGAGTTTCAGCTGGCCGAGCGGTTGGGCAGCTGGGTATTGAATACGGCCTGTGAACAACTATATCAATGGCATCAACTCGGATTAGTTGACCTGCAGATGTGCGTGAATATCTCCCCCGGCATGTATCAGCGCAATTTGCTCAAACTGGTTACCAAGGCATTGATGGATCATCACTTGCCAGCCAGCAGCCTGGTGTTGGAAGTCACTGAAGATACCACCATGCGGGAAGTGAAAAATTCGCTGCAGCTGATGCAAGATCTAAATCAACAGGGGGTATTGCTGGCGCTCGATGATTTCGGAACCGGCTACTCCTCACTGAGCTACTTGCAGAAGTTGCCAGTCAGCAAGGTGAAAATCGATCGCTCGTTTATCCAGGGGATCGATACGTCCATTGAAGCATCTGAACTGGTTGCCAACATTTGCAGGATGGGCTCCATGCTGGGCAAGAGCTTGGTGTGTGAGGGGATTGAGACGCAAGCCCAACTGGATGTACTGCGCTCTTTGACCGATACCCATTTATACGGACAGGGATATCTCTTCAGTCGCCCGGAACAGGCCGAAAAAATCTATCAAACCTTGCTGGAGATGGAGGAACTCTGGTTGGCGCGGCAACAACCGGAGGTCTCTTATATAAGCTGAGTGTGCCAGGTGTGCTTCTGTCTTTAAGGCGCGATGCGCTGATTTAGTACGAAGGTTGTTCTTTTTGGGTGTTATCTGAACGGTTGTTTGGGTTTATCAAAAAAATACGTAATTATCTCTTGTCAGCCGGAATTCACTCCCTATAATGCGCCTCCATCGACACGGCAAGCGGCAACGCAAACAGCCAAGTCGGTAGCATCGAAAAGCCTGTGAAAATAAGGCTTGACTCGAGAAGGCGGTTGAGTAGAATGCCACTCCCGCAGCGGCCAAAAGCTGCGTCGCTCTTTAACAATTTGAATCAAGCAATCTGTGTGGGCA
>NZ_JBGLQV010000020.1:0-20732 GCF_041402525.1 Aeromonas sp. S18(2024)
TAGGGCGTATCGGCGAGGCTGATCTGGCGTGAACGGGCGATGGTCATGGCAACTTCCTCGGCAGTGATGTATCAAGCCAAGCAGCCAGCTATGTGGTTGTCAAAGAGGTGGATGTCCCAGAATCTGCTCATCCTGACCGCAGAGAAAGGCCCGCCGGACACAGCGGCTGACCACATGGTAATAGGGCGTATCGGCGAGGCTGATCTGGCGTGAACGGGCAATGGTCATGGCAACGTCCTCAGCAGTGATGTATCAAGCCAAGCAGCCAGCTATGCCTTTGTCAAAGAGGTGGGTGTCCCAGCTTTCCTGCGGCTGACCACATGGTAATAGGACGTATCGGCGAGGCTGATCTGGCGTGAACGGGCGATGGTCATGGCAACTTCCTCGGCAGTGATGTATCAAGCCAAGCAGCCAGCTATGTCGTTGTCAAAGAGGTGGGTGTCCCAGCTTTTCTTTTTGGTCGGCGTAATACTTACAATACTTGTATCTTTTCTCTCTGGGTTTATTAATAAATTAAGCTATAACAAATCGGCTAGAATGCAAATTCATCATCTAACCGAATCTAATATAATGCGATGTCAAGTTAATATAGGTGTTCTAAATAATGAGATTGATGGATTATCTTCTCGGGGGAAATTTACATTGAATGGTCTTGCTTTGCTTCAAGACTACGAAAATACGTTAATTTATACACCAGCACAATTTAGACCTGCAGAGCTTTTTTTAATCCGAATGCAAACCACAGCATTGAACTCACATCATGCGCAACTGGCGTCAATGCTAGAACAAAGAGCCAGGCTAGATATAGAGATTAGAAAAGCCTCCCAAGGTGAGCAGGAGTGGGAGTTAACAGGGCTAAGGCTCGAGTATGATAGGCACCTTAAAAATAAATTTTCTGAGATACAAGAGTTTACAAAAGCCCTTAGAGATTATATTGACCTTGGATGTCTCAAACGATTTGTTATGAATTTCACTCCCCTAAGAGTGATTAAAAACCAGTCAATGGAAGTTGTCATGGAGACTCCAACTCAGACCAGCTAACTGGTACTCTACATCACATGGGCGGACCTATTATTAGGTAGATCTATTAATTATTTCTTAACCATTACACCGCCTGTTTTATTAGTGAATGTTAAATCTATTGGTAAGCACTCAATAAAAAACGGCGCCTTAACGGCGCCGTTTTTAATATCAATCAACCCAACCAGGATCACTGCAGCAGGGAGATATCCGCCACTTGCAGGAACAGGTTGCGCAGGTTGTTCAGCAGCGCCAGACGGTTGGCCTTGAGGGCCTCGTCGTCGGCCATCACCATGACTTCGTTGAAGAAGGTGTCGACCGGCTCGCGCAGGGCGGCCAGACGGGTGAGGGCTGCCTGATAGTCACCGGCGGCGAACAGCGGGGCCAGTTCGGCTTGCAGTTCGGCAACCTGGGTGGCGAGCGCCTTCTCGGCGGCATCGACCAGCAGTTCCGGTTTGACGGCAGTCGGCAGTTCGCCTTCGACCTTGGCCAGAATGTTGCTCACGCGCTTGTTGGCGGCAGCCAGTGCCAGGGCGGCATCCAGGGTGCGGAAGTGGCTGACGGCCTTGACGCGACGATCGAAGTCGAGCGGACGGGTCGGGCGGCGGGCCAGTACGGCCAGCACCACGTCGGCACCGATGCCTTCGTCCTGATAGGCGGCGCGGAAGCGGCCCAGCATAAAGTCGACCACGTCGGTGACGACGGTTTTGTTGGTCAGCTTGTCGCCGTAGACGCGTACCGCTTCTTCAACCAGTTCAACCAGATCCAGATCCAGCTGCTTCTCGGTCATGATGCGCAGGGCACCGATGGCGGCGCGACGCAGGGCGAACGGGTCCTTGTCACCCTTCGGCAGCATGCCGATGCCGAAGATACCGGCCAGGGTGTCGAACTTGTCGGCCAGTGCGACGGCGCAGGCAACCAGACCGGACGGCAGGGCATCGCCGGCAAAGCGCGGCATGTACTGCTCGTTGAGGGCCACGGCCACCGCTTCGTCTTCGCCATCGTGACGGGCGTAGTGCATCCCCATGACACCCTGGGTATCGGTGAACTCGCCGACCATGTTGGTCATCAGATCACACTTGGAGAGCAGACCGGCACGCTTGGCCTGAGCCACGTCGGCACCGATGCGCTCGGCGATAAAGCCGGCGACGGTCTCGATGCGCTCGACCTTGGCCTTGACGGTGCCCAGCTGTTGCTGGAACAGCACGGTTTCAAGGCGCGGCAGGCGGGAGGCCAGGGTCTGCTTGAGGTCGGTCTTGAAGAAGAACTCGGCGTCTGAGAGACGGGGGCGAACCACCTTCTCGTTGCCGCTGATGATCTGGCTCGGGTCTTTGGACTCGATGTTGGTGACGAAGATGAACTTCGGCAGCAGCTTGCCGTTCTTGTCGTAGACCGGGAAGTACTTCTGGTCACCCTTCATGGTGTGCACCAGCGCCTCGGCCGGCACGGCCAGGAACTTCTCTTCGAAGTTGGCGGTCAGCACAACCGGCCACTCGACCAGTGCGGTGACCTCTTCCAGAAGGTCGTCGTCCAGATCGGCCACGCCACCGAAGGCAGCAGCGGCCGCTTCGGCGTCAGCCTTGATCTTGGCCTTGCGCGCCATGAAGTCGGCAATCACCATGCCGCGCTCCTGCAGGATCTGCGGGTACTGGCTGGCGTTGTCGATGGTGAATTCGCTCTCGCCCATAAAGCGGTGACCGCGAAGGGTGCGGGCAGAGTCGATACCCAGAATGTGGGCGGGCACCAGATCCCCATCCAGCAGCAGGGTCACGGTGAACACCGGACGCACGAACTGGATGGTCTTGTCGCCCCAGCGCATCATCTTCGGGATGGGCAGCTTGGCCAGCGCTTGGCTAACCAGCTCACCCAGCAGATCGACGGCCGGACGGCCTTCGACCTTGGCGGTGTGAACCAGCCACTCACCCTTGTCGGTGACCAGACGCTCGGCCTGCTCAACGGTGATGCCGTTGCCACGGGCCCAGCCTTCGGCGGCCTTGGTCGGCTTGCCTTCGGCATCGAACGCCTGAGCTACGGCCGGGCCGCGCTTCTCGACGCTCTTGCTCGGCTGTTCGCCGGCCAGTTCGTGCACCTTCAGCGCCAGACGGCGCGGGGAGGCAAACCACTCGACGTCGCCGAAGGCCAGATCGGCCTTGGTCAGTTCGCTCTTGAGGTTGTCGGCAAAGGCTTCGGCCAGGGAGCGCAGGGCTTTGGGCGGCAGCTCAGCAGTACCGATCTCTACCAGAAATGTATGTTGTGCCATGTCCGTTCCTTAACCTTGCTTGTTCTCGTTGCTGCCGCGTTGGCACATCGGGAAGCCCAGCGCTTCGCGGGAGGCGTAGTATGCCTCTGCCACGGCCTTGGTCAGGGTGCGAATGCGCAGGATGTAGCGCTGACGCTCGGTGACCGAGATGGCCTTGCGGGCATCCAGCAGGTTGAAGGAGTGAGCGGCCTTGAGGATGCGCTCGTAGGCAGGTAGCGGCAGCGGTTTTTCCAGTGCCAGCAGGTTCTGGGCTTCCTTCTCGTACTGCTCGAAGCAGTGGAACAGGAACTCCACATCGGCGTGTTCGAAGTTGTAGGTGGATTGCTCCACTTCGTTCTGGTGGAACACGTCGCCGTAGGTGGTCTTGCCCAGCGGGCCGTCAGACCAGACCAGATCGTAGACGCTGTCCACGCCCTGGATATACATGGCCAGACGCTCGAGACCGTAGGTGATCTCGCCGGTGACCGGCTTGCACTCGAGGCCGCCAACCTGCTGGAAGTAGGTGAACTGGGTCACTTCCATGCCGTTCAGCCACACTTCCCAACCCAGACCCCAGGCACCCAGGGTCGGGTTTTCCCAGTTGTCTTCCACGAAGCGGATGTCGTGGATCTCGGGATCCATACCCAGCTCTTTCAGGGAGCCCAGATAGAGTTCCTGAATGTTGTCGGGGGAAGGCTTGATGATCACCTGGAACTGATAGTAGTGCTGCAGGCGGTTCGGGTTTTCACCGTAGCGGCCGTCAGTCGGACGGCGGGACGGTTGCACGTAGGCGCAGGCGATGGGCTCCGGGCCCAGGGCACGCAGACAGGTCATGGGGTGAGAAGTACCGGCACCCACTTCCATATCCAGCGGCTGAATGATGGTACAGCCCTGGCGGGACCAATAGTCCTGCAGCTGCAGGATCAGGCCCTGAAAGGTTTTGACATCGAATTTTTGCATAATTTTTTTCGCGCGAAATGAAATCAGAGCAAGATTTGCTGAATGTGAACCGAAGGAGTATACCGTCTGGCATGGTCGGATAATAGGCGAAATTACAGCGGATTAATGTGATGGCGCTGCGCCGGGCCTGGGCGGGAGGGGTTGTCGGCACTCCCACACCCGGGTTGGTATCGACCCCGGGGATTGGATGAAATGACAGGAGAGAGGGAATGGAGTTGCGTTGCGCCTGGGTGACCAAAGACCCGGAATACATCGAATACCATGACAAACAGTGGGGAAGGCCGGTCCATGACACGCGCGAGCTGTTTGCCAAGCTCTGCCTCGACGGCCAGCAGGCAGGGCTGTCGTGGATCACCATCTTGAAGCGCACCGAGAGCTACCATCGCGCCTATGCCGACTTCGATCCGCTGCGCATCGTGCAGTTCGACGAGCAGGATGTGGAACGGCTGATGCAGGATACCGGCATCATCCGCAACCGGCTCAAGGTGCAGTCGATCATCAAAAATGCCCGCGCCTATCTGGCGCTGGAGGCCGAAGGCATCGACTTTGTCGATTATCTGTGGGGCTTCGTGGGCGGCGCCCCCATCGTCAACCAGCGCCAGGGCAACGGCGACATTCCGGCGACCTCGCCCGAGTCGGATGCCATGTCCAAGGCGCTCAAGAAGCGCGGCTTCACTTTCGTCGGCAGCACCATCTGCTACGCCTTCATGCAGGCGGTGGGCATGGTGAACGATCATCTGGTGACCTGTCCCTGCCACGCCGAGTGCCAGCAGGTGATGAGGCCAGCTGATCAGGTCCGCGGGTAGCCAGCCGCGTGGTGGCCTCACGCGGTTTCGTATAAAAAACCAGCACTCTCGCCAGCCGTTCAGGTCTGCGTCAGACAATGGCGCGATGGCACGCTACAATCCGGCCCCCGGCATGGTGCCGGATTGTTTTTACAGAGGTTTTTTTCATGCGAGCCAAGATTCTGGTGCCAGCTCTGGCGCTGACCGTTGCCCTGAGCGGCTGTACTACCAACCCCTATACCGGTGAATCCCAGACTTCCAAGGGCGCCTGGGGCGCGCTGGCGGGTGCGGCGGCTGGGGCGGCCGTGGGGGCACTCTCCTCCAGCAAGGGCGATCGCAAGAAGGGCATTCTGACCGGCGTGGCCGCCGGCGCCGCCTTGGGCGGCGGTATCGGTTACTACATGGACGTGCAGGAAGCCAAGCTGCGCGAGAAGTTGCAGGGCACTGGCGTCAGCGTGACCCGAAACGGTGATCAGCTGATCCTCAACATGCCGAACAACGTCACCTTCGACAGCTCCAGCGCCCAGCTGAAAGCGGCCGGTGCCAACACCCTGTCCGGCGTGGCCATGGTGGTCTCCGAGTTCGACAAGACCCGCCTGAACGTGGTCGGTCACACCGACAGCACCGGCTCCCGCGAGCTGAATATGCGTCTCTCCCGCGAGCGCGCCGACGCCGTCGCCGCCCAGCTGATTGGCCAGGGCGTGAGCGGTAGCCGCATCTCCACCTACGGCGTGGGTCCGGATCAGCCGATCGCCACCAACAGCACGGCCGCAGGCAAGGCTCAGAACCGCCGGGTGACTATCACCCTGACCCCGATCGGTTAAGCGGTCCGGTTGTCGTCTACGAAAAGGCCCCGCCAGCGATGGCGGGGCCTTTTGTTATCCAGTGGCCGGATGGGCGACCCGGTGGATACTGTGTCGTCGGGTCATGCCGTTCGGGATCAGGCGGCGGCGGTCAGCTGCACTTCCACCTTGTAACCTTCGTGGGCCAGACGGGCCTGGACGCAGGCGCGGACGGGGGCTGTACCTGCCGGGATCCAGGCATCCCACTGCTCGTTGAAGGCAGCGATGTCAGCGATGTCTTTGAGATAGATGTTGGCCATCAGGATCTTGTCGACGCCGGAGCCGTTGGCTTCCAGCAGGCGTTGCAGGCTCTCCAGCACCTCGCGGGTCTGCTGGTGGATGTCGGCCTCTTCGCTGGCAGGCACTTCCACCACATAGAGGGTGCCGTTATGGATGACCACGTCTGACCAACGCTGGGTAGTGCCGATACGGGTAATGGTTGTCATGGTGTGCTCCGGTGCAGGATTCACTGACCCTTGCGGATCAGATAGCGATAAGGGGCCTGTTCTGTCTCGCTGGCGATCAGGGTGTGATCCATGAAGCGGCAGAAGCTGGGAATGTCGCGGGTGGTTGAGGGATCATCGGCGCTGACCAGCAGGGTCTCACCCTCGGCCATCAGGCGTACTTTTTTGCGCACCATCATCACGGGTTCCGGACAACGGAGCCCGATCGCGTCCAACTCATGGTTTGCGTCGCAGAATAAATCACTCATCTCTTATTAACCTTCAACCAATTCGGCTGCCAATGATACTCAGGGCTAAAAAATAAGCAAATTATCGGCCTTTTCTTGGCACATGTAACTGAAATGTTGTCACGGGCCTACCCACCTTGCGCCGGATGAGTAATATAAAAATTGCACCATATTCAACAAGGAGGTGAATATGCAAGTCTCCTACGGCAGATTGCAGGCCTACGCAGGCATGGGGTTCTTGTCTTTCGCCATGATAGTGATGGGCAGCCCGATCGGGAACACAGGCACCTGGTTCGGTTCTCTGGTGATGGTTGGATTGGGGCTCTGGATCGAGCTCAGCGATTACTACGACGAAGATGAGGACGAGAACGATCAACCTTGAACCTGATGCAGGGTTCACCACAAAGGCGGAGCAACTCCGCCTTTGTCATTTCCGCCGTCCGGTGGCTTATCAGCGGGTCGAGCGCATGGCCCGCTCCAGATGTTGCGCCGTCAGCTGCGGGTTGGCTCTGGGGTCGTTGAAGAAGTTGCTCAGCACATCGAAGATCGCCTGACGCATGTTGGTGGAGGTGGCCATCCCCTCCGCCATGCTGGGCAGCAGGTTGTGCTGTTTCTCGGCTTGCAGGAAGTCCTGATAGGAGCGCACCGCGCAGCGATCGAACTTGCTCATGTCCGGGTTGACCAGTGCCGGGATCGAACCCTTCACCCGATTGAACTCTTGCTGGAAGGAGGGAGTCATCAGCAGGCTGGCCAGCTCGCCCTGGGCCTGCAGCTGGGCAGGATCCCGCTGCTTGAACATGGCGATGGAGTCCAGGTTGTAGCTGAATAGTCCCTCGCTGCCCGGGCTCGGCAGGCAGGCGATATCCTCGCCGGGTCGGTAGTTACCGGCGCTCAGTTCCCCCTTGACCCAGTCTCCCATCACTTGCATGGCGGCGCCACCGCTCTCCAGCAGGTTGGTGGCCTGGTGCCATTTCAGTCCGGCGTATTTCTCCGGCACATAGGCGCGCAGCTGCTGGAAGCGGGTCAACACCTTCACCATCACGGGGCCGGTCAGGGTGTCATTGTCCTGTTCTATAAAGGCCTTGCGGTAGAACTCCTTGCCCCCTTCACCGAGCGCCACCGTTTCGAACAGTACCGCCAGCTGCCAGGGTTCGTTGCCAATGGCCAGCGGGGTGATCCCGCGCTTTTTGAGCCGTTCGGCGACCGCGACAAACTGGGCCCAGTCGGTGGGCGGGGTTAGCTGGTACTTGTCGAAAATCTTGCGGTTGAGCCATAGCCAGTTGACTCGGTGAATGCCGGTGGGTACCGCCATCAGGGCGCCGTTCTGGCTGAGTGTCTCCCGCACCATGGGGGGCATGCTGTCATACCAGCCGAGGTGTTCGGCCATGGGGGAGAGATCGCGCAGGAAGCCGAGACCGGCCCACTCCTTGAGCTCAAAGCCCTTGAGGTGGGCCGCCTCCGGCGGATTGGCCGCCAGCGCCCGGCTTTTCAGCACCGTCATGGCGCTCTTGCCGCCGCCCCCCTGTACCGCGAAGTCGTTCCACTCGTTGCCCTTGGCGATCCACTCGGATTTGAGCACTTCGACTGCTTTTGCCTCGCCCCCGGATGTCCACCAGTGCAGCACCTCCACCTGGGAGGCGCAGGCAGAACCGGACAACAGAGCAAACAGAGTGAGGGGAAGCCACTTCATGGGAGTACTACCTTGGCAGGGAGAGGGTGGCCTGCAGGCCGCCTTGCGGACGATTTTCCAGCACCAGATCGCCGCCGTGGGCATGGGCGATGTTGCGGGCAATGCCGAGCCCGAGGCCGGTCCCGGCCTGATCCGTGCTGAGTCGGTAATAGGGTTCGAAGATGCGTTCGAACTGATCTTCCGGCAGGCCGGGGCCCTCATCCATGATGAAGAGGATCAGCATCTCCTCGTCGTCCATGATGATGATGCGCACCTTCTGGCCATATTTGATGCCGTTGTCCACCAGGTTGCCGATGCAGCGCTTGAGGGCCAGCAGCTTGCCACGATAAGGCCATTTGCAGTGCCCTTCTATGGTCAGTCGCTCGTCGTGCAGGTTCATCGACTCGGCCATCTGCTCCAGCAGGGCGTTGATGTCGATCTCTTCGATGTTCTCGTGGATGTCGGTCTCTTTCACCGTCTGCAGCGCCCCCTTGACCATCAGCTCCAACTCGTCGAGATCCTTGTTGAACTTGCCGATCTGGACTTCGTCGTCGAGCAGCTCGACCCGCAGCCGCAGCCGGGTGATGGGGGTCTTGAGGTCGTGGGAGATGGAGCTGAACAACCGCTCCCGATCATCGATATAGCGCCGGATGCGGTGCTGCATGATGTTGAAGGCGCGGGTGGCGGCGACGATCTCGGAGGCGCCTTCCTCTCGAAGCGGTGGCTGGTCGATATCCTTGCCGAGGTTGACCGCCGCCTTGGCGAGCCGGCGCAGGGGCCGGGTCTGCCAGCGTACCAGCATGAAGGTAAAGAAGCAGAGGAACACCGTCATCAGGGCGATGAAGCGCACCTGGTTGCTCGGCATGACGGTGTCATCCAGCGTCATGTAAGGGGCCGGCAGCAGGGCGGCCAGATAGAGCCACTCGCCCGGCTCTATCTCGATCTGGGTCACCAGCACCGGCGGGTTGATGGGTTCCAGCGACAGGGTATAGCGGGCCCAGGAGGAGGGGAGATCCGCCAGCAGGGTGTCGTTGTTGAAGACGTGGAGATCCTCGGGCCGGGAGAAATCCACCTTGATCGCCATGGCGTCGGAGAGCTTGCGGCTCAGCACCCCCTCGACCTCCTGCAGCACCAGCATCTTGCGTTCGCTGTCCGGAATGGCGCTGATGTGGATCTCCTCCTCGTTCAGGGAAACGAAGAAGCGGCTGCCCCCCATGTTGCGCAGCTGGTCCAGGGCGATGTGGCGATACTGCAGCGGCAGCGACTTGAAGAAGTTGACGGTGGAGGCGGCCGATAGCGCCAGGTTGCGGGTGGTGCTGAGCATCCCCTCCAGCTCCCGCTTCTGGATCTGTTGCATCCAGATGCCGGTGAGAATGGTTTGGGAGAGCAGGATCGCCAGCAGCAACAGCAGCAGCATCCGCGATAGCAGGGAGCGGGGCACCAGTATCCCCCAGGACCATTTATTGGTCATGGCCGTTCGTGCCTGTGGTCGATCAGCATGCTGTTGCTACCTGTCTGCTCGTCATGGGAGCTCGTGAACCTCGGCGATCAGCATGTAGCCGCTGCCACGGATGGTCTTGATGATGCGCGGGCTCTTGCCGTTGTCACCCAGCTTCTGGCGCAGGCGGCTGATCTGTACGTCGATGCCGCGCTCCATGGGCAGGCTCTCGCGGCCACGGGTCGCATCGGAGATGGTGTCGCGGTCGAGCACCACGCCGGGTTGCTGCAGAAACATGCCGAGCAGCATGGCATCGCTGCCGGAGAGGTCCAGCAGGCTGCCATCCTCGTGGGTCAGCTGGTGGCTCAGGGTGTCCAGGGTCCACTCGGCAAAGCGCAGCCGGCGGCTAGGTTCTTTCTCTTTCTCCGGCTGGCGGAATTCGGCGCGGCGCAGCAGCGCCTTGATGCGGGCCTGCAGCTCGCGCGGGCTGAACGGCTTGGCGATGTAGTCGTCGGCACCGAGTTCGAGACCGATCACCCGATCCGCCTCGTCGGAGGCCGCCGTCAGCATGATGATGGGGACCTGGGAGTCGCGACGGATCTGTTGGCAGAGGGTAAAGCCGTCGTCGCCGGGCATCATGATGTCCAGAATGATCAGGTCCGGGCTGTGCTGGGCGAGTTGCTGGCGCATCTCGTTGCCCTCCGCTGCGGTCAATACCTCGAAGCCTGCCCGGGTCAGGTACTCGTTGAGCAGCTCGCGGATCTCTTGGTCGTCATCGACGATCAGCAGTTGTTTGCTCATTGACATATGTATGTGCATCCACCCATTTTTTTGTGCAGATTGAACCTGTCGGGGGAGCAAAAAGCAAGCAAGCCCCCCATCTAATGTGAGGTTAGGGGCAATATCCGCGGGTCGGGAAGGGGAAAACAAAAAAAGGCCGACCCAAACGGGGCGGCACATAACCAGTTTCTGATGTCAGGCCGCCACCCCGTGTGGCGGCGACCACAGACCTGAAAAGGGGCCAGTCAGACTGGCCCCGAAAGGGACAACGTTCAGTAGTACAAGGATGCCGGTATTACACCCGCTCGAACACGGTGGCGATGCCCTGACCCAGACCGATGCACATGGTGGCCACCCCCAGGGTGGCGTCCTTCTCCTCCATCAGATTGATCAGGGTGGTGGAGATACGGGCACCGGAGCAGCCCAGGGGGTGACCCAGGGCAATGGCGCCGCCGTTCAGGTTTACCTTCTCATCCACCAGGTCTTGCAGACCCAGATCCTTCACGCAGGGGAGGGACTGGGCGGCAAACGCCTCGTTCAGCTCGAACAAGTCGATGTCGCCGACAGTCAGGCCGGCACGCTTGAGTGCCTTCTGGGTCGCCGGCACCGGGCCGTAACCCATGATGGCGGCGTCGCAGCCGGCGATGGCCATGGCTCGTACCTTGGCGCGGGGCGTGAGGCCGAGCGCCTTGGCGCGATCCGCACTCATCACCAGCATGGCGGCGGCGCCATCGGACAGGGCCGAGGAGCTGCCGGCGGTGACGGTGCCGTTGACCGGGTCGAACACCGGGCGTAGCTGGCTCAGCGTGTCGACTGTGGTCTCGGGGCGGATCACCTCGTCGTAGTCGTAGAAGAAGCGGGCGCCGCTGGCGTCGTGCCCTTCCAGCCCGACGATCTCCTTGGCGAAACGGCCTTCCACGGTGGCGGCGTGAGCGCGGCGATGGGAGCGAGCGGCAAACTCGTCCTGCTGTTGACGGCTGATGCCGTGCAGCTTGCCGAGCATCTCGGCGGTCAGCCCCATCATGCCGGAGGCTTTTGCCACCGACTTGGCCATGCCGGGGTGGAAGTCGACGCCGTGGCTCATGGGCACGTGGCCCATGTGCTCGACGCCGCCGATGATGAAGATATCCCCATCACCCACCTGGATGGCGCGGGAGGCGTCGTGCAGCGCCTGCATGGAGGATCCGCACAGGCGGTTGACGGTGACCGCCCCCACCTGTTTCGGGATGCCGGCCAGCAGGGCGGCGTTGCGGGCGATGTTGAAGCCCTGCTCCAGGGTCTGCTGCACGCAGCCCCAGTAGATATCCTCGATCTCGTTCGGGTCTAGGTTGGGGTTGCGCAGCAGGATGGATTTCATCAGGTGCGCGGACAAGTCTTCTGCACGCACGTTGCGGAAGGCGCCGCCCTTGGACCGGCCCATCGGGGTCCGGATACAGTCGACAATGACTACGTCTTTCATGAATGGATCTCCTTTCCGCAATCAGTAGAAGGTTTTGCCCTGGGCAGCCATCTCACGCAGCTTGTCGCTGACGCGATAGAGCGGGCCCAGGTCGGCATACTGGTCGGCCATGGCGACATAGCGATCCAGACCAATGGTGTCCAGATAGCGGAACACGCCGCCGCGGAAGGGAGGGAAGCCCAGACCGTAGACCAGTGCTATGTCGGCTTCGGCTGGCGTGGCGACTATGCCCTCTTCCAGACAGAGCACCACCTCGTTGATCATCGGGATCATCATGCGGGCGATGATGGCCTCCTTGTCGAAATCCTGTTTCGGCTTGGCAATGGGGGCCAGCAGCTCGTAAGCAGCGGCATCGGCCACCTTCTTCGGCTTACCCTTCTTGTCGGCCTCGTAGGCGTAGAAGCCCTTGCCATTTTTCTGACCGAAGCGGCTCGCCTCGTACATCACGTCGATGGCGGTGCGACCTTCCTTGCTCATGCGCGCCGGGAAGCCCTGCGCCATCACATCACCGGCATGGTGGCCGGTGTCGATGCCGACCACGTCCAGCAGGTAGGCGGGGCCCATGGGCCAGCCAAACTCCTTCTCCATCACCTTGTCGACGGCGGCGAAGTCGGCGCCGTCGGCAACCAGCTTGTTGAAGCCGAAGAAGTAGGGGAAGAGCACGCGGTTGACGAAGAAGCCCGGGCAGTCGTTGACCACCACAGGTGACTTGCCCATGGCGGCGGCGTAGGCCACCACGCGATTGATGGTGTCGTCCGAGGTTTGCTCGCCGCGGATGATCTCCACCAGGGGCATGCGGTGCACCGGGTTGAAGAAGTGCATGCCGCAGAAATTCTCGGGGCGCTTCAGGCTCTTGGCCAGCAGGGAGATGGGGATGGTTGAGGTGTTGCTGGCGAGCACGGCGTCGTCGCCGATCACGCCTTCCACTTCACTCAGCACGGCCGCCTTCACTTTCGGGTTCTCGACCACGGCCTCGACCACCACGTCCACATGCTTGACGTTGTCATAGCTGAGGGTCGGGGTGATGGCGGAGAGCACCTGGCCCATCTTGATGCCGTCGATGCGACCGCGCTCGAGCTGGCCGTTGAGCAGCTTGGTGGCCTCATTCATGCCAAGTGCCAGCGCCTTCTCGTTGATGTCCTTCATCACCGCCGGGATACCCTTGCTGGCGGACTGGTAGGCGATGCCGCCCCCCATGATGCCGGCACCCAGCACGGCAGCGTGGCCGGTGGCCTTGTTTGCCTGCTTGGCGGCCTTCTTGGCCAGCGCCTTGATGTGCTGATCGTTGAGGAAGATGCCGACCAGCGCCTTGGCCACGTCGGTTTTCGCCAGCTTGATGAAGGTGGCGGCTTCGGTGGCCAGCGCTTCGTCCCGACCCATGCCGGCGGCGGCTTCCACCGTCTTCACGGCGGCCATGGGGGCCGGATAGTGTTTGCCCGCCACGGCGGCAACCATGCCGGCGGCGGTGGTGAAGCTCATCATGGCTTCCAGTTTGGAGAGGCGCAGCGGGGCCTTCTTGGCGGCGCGGCGGCCCTGCCAGTCCAGCTTGCCCGCGATGGCGTCCTTGATCATCTGCACGGCGGCGCACTGCAGCGCATCCGGGGCGACCACGGCATCGATGACACCCACTTTGAGAGCGTCATCGGCACGGTAATCCTTGCCAGTGGTGATCCACTCCAGCGCGTTGTCGGCGCCGATCACTCGCGGCAGGCGGACAGTGCCGCCAAAGCCGGGCATGATGCCGAGTTTGGTCTCGGGCAGGCCGATCTTGGCCGTGGTGTCGGCCAGCCGGAAGTCGGTGGAGAGAATGGTCTCGCAGCCGCCGCCCAGGGCGTGGCCCTTGATGGCGCTGAGGGTCGGCACCGGCAGATCTTCGATGGCGTTGAAGATGTCGTTGGCCTTTTTCAGCCAGCCGAGCAGATCTTCCTGCGGCAGATCGAACAGTTCCAGGAATTCGGTGATGTCGGCGCCGACGATGAAGGCGTCTTTGCCGGAGGTGAGGATCAGGCCTTTTAGTTCACGTTCTTGTTGTAATGCGGCGATCGCTTCGCTCAGGGAGAGCAGGGTGGCGCGATCCAGCTTGTTGACTGAACCCGGTGCGTCGAACCTGAGCTCGGCAATGCCGTCTTCCAGGTAGCTGACCGACAGGGTTTCGCCTTGGTAGATCATGAGAGTGTCTCCTTGTTCCCACACAGTGGGGCGTGGTGCTCCTTTATCCCCAGCAGGGGGCGAGGCTCACTATTGATCCAAAAGGAGACATTTTCAACACCTATTTAAAACATTTGTTTAACAGTTTTTATGGGGCGGCTCGCCATCACAAAACGGATAAAAAACAGGCGCCTTGCGGCGCCTGTTGTGAACTGAGGTTTTTGTCAGCTGGCCAACTCCGCCCGGTTGCGGTACTGGTTCAACACCTCGGGGTCGGCGAGGGCGTGGGTGTTGTTGACGGGGCGGTTGTGCACCACTTCCCGTACCGCCAGCTCCACTATTTTGCCGGACTTGGTGCGGGGGATGGCGTCTACCTGCAGGATGCGGGCGGGCACGTGACGGGCAGTGCAGTGCTGGCGGATCTGCTGGCGAATGCGATCGCGCAGGGCATCATCCAGCTTGAGGCCAGCCCTGAGCTTGACGAACAGCACCACCCGCTCATCCTGCTGCCACTGCTGGCCGATGACGATGCTCTCTTCTACTTCCTCCAGCTGTTCGACGTAGCGGTAGATCTCGCTGGTGCCGATGCGCACGCCTCCCGGATTCAAGGTGGCGTCGGAGCGGCCATAGAAGAGGATGCCGCCGGTCGCGGTCAGCTCGATCCAGTCGCCGTGGCACCAGACGTTGTCGAACAGCTCGAAGTAGGCGGCGTGGTACTTCTCGCCGTTTTCGTCCCCCCAGAAGCCGATGGGCTGGGCCGGGAAGGGCTTGGTGCAGACCAGCTCGCCCTTCTCCCCCTGCACCGGCTGGCCCGCCTCGTTGAACACCTGCACAGCGAGGCCGAGGCCGCGCCCCTGGCTCTCGCCGCGATAGACTGGGCTGAGCGGGTTGCCGATGACGAAGCAGGAGCAGATGTCGGTGCCGCCGGAGATGGAGCACAGTTGTACATTTGTTTTTATCTGCTCATAGACGTAGTCGAACCCCTCCTGCGACAGCACGGAACCTGTGCTGCAGATAAGCCGCAACTGCGGCAATTTGTGGGTCTTGATGGGGGCATAACCCTGTTTGTGCAGCGCGTCGAGATACTTGGCGGAGGTGCCGAACAGGGCGACCTCTTCGTCGCGGGCGAGATCCCACAGCACGTTGCCGTCCGGGTAGAAGGGGGAGCCATCGTAGAGCACCAGGGTGGCGCCGGAGGCGAGCGCGCTCACCAACCAGTTCCACATCATCCAGCCGCAGGTGGTGAAGTAGAAGATACGCTCCCCCGGCTTGATGTCGCAGTGCAGCTGGTGCTCTTTCAGGTGTTGCAGCAGGGTGCCGCCGATGCCGTGCACGATGCACTTGGGCTTGCCGGTGGTACCTGACGAATAGAGAATATAGAGCGGATCGTTGAAGGCCATGGGCTCGAACTGCAGACCCGCATCCGGCTGACTGGCCAGGATCTGGCGCCAGTCGTGGCCCAGTTGCAGGGGGTGGTCCAGCAGGGGGATCAACACAGTCTGCTGTATGCTGTCTATCTGTCCGACGACTCCCGCCACCTTATCCTGGATGTCGATGGCCTTGCCGTTATAGCGATAGCCATCCACCGCAAACAGCACTCTGGGGCGGGTCTGGCCGAAGCGCTCCACCACACTGGCCTCGCCAAAATCCGGGCTGGTGGAGGTCCAGATCGCCCCCAGGCTGGTGGTCGCCAGCATGGCGACTACGGTTTCTGGAATATTGGGCAGATAGGCCGCTACCACATCGCCACGGCCTATGCCCTGGCTGCGCAGCCATTGGGTCAGTCGGGCCACTTGATCTGCCAGCTCGCGCCAGCTCAGGGTGCGGCTGGCGCCTCCTTCGATGCGGGAGATGATGGCCGGGCTGTCGTCCTGGCGGCGCAACAGGTTTTCGGCAAAGTTGAGCCGACTATCGGGAAACCAACGGGTGCGCTGCATATCCTGGCGGTTTTCCGCCACTATGTTGCCGAGCTCCCCCTTGACGCCACAATGCTGCCACACCAGCGGCCAGAAGCGGGTCGTCTTCTCCACCGACCACTGATAGAGCTGGGGATAGTCCTGCAGCTGCAGGCCATGGAAGCGATTGACCTCGGCCATAAAGCGATAGAGGTTGGATTGCTGCATCCTGAGCGGATCCGGTTGCCACAGGCAGAGGTTGTCCATGAGTGATCCCTGACTTCATGTTATCTACCGGCAGTGTATTGAATTGTTCTTCATTTGTTAATTATTGGTTTCTTGTTGATAACAAGCGTTTTGTAACGTATGCGTTACCTCACGAAGCGGCAGCGTGACGGGTCGAGCCTCACCGTGCATGATGTTATGCTGCAATCACATTCATCTCGGAGCAGGACGCCATGAGCAGCTACAGCCAACTTTTTGCCCAGCACCTCGATACTTTGCAGCAGCGTACCCGCGACATTCTGCAACAGCAGGGGCTCAGCGGGCTGGCCATCCACTCCGGCCAGACGCATCGCATCTTCCTCGACGATCAGGATTACCCCTTCAAGGTGAACCCGCACTTCAAGGCTTGGTTGCCAGTGCTGGACAACCCCCATTGCTGGTTGTTGGTGGATGGCGTGAGCAAGCCGGTGCTGCTGTTCTATCGCCCGGTGGATTTCTGGCACAAGGTAGCGGACCTGCCCAATGCCTTCTGGGTCGACTTCTTCGAGATTCGCTTCCTCACCCGACCTGAGCAGGTGGCGGATCATCTGCCTGCCGACAAGCAGGAGTGGGCCTATCTGGGCGGACATCTCGAGGTGGCCGGCTTGCTGGGGCTGACCCAGCCCAATCCGGAGGCGGTCCTCAACTACCTGCATTATCACCGCGCCTACAAGACGGACTACGAGCTGGAGTGCCTGCGTGAGGCGAACCGGATCGGGGTGCGCGGCCATATCGCAGCCAAGGACTCCTTCATGGCGGGGGCAAGCGAGTTCGAGATCAACCTGGCCTATATGAAGGCGGTCGGGCAGGGGGCCAATGAGGCGCCCTACGGCAATATCGTCGCCATCAACCGCAATGCAGCCATTTTGCACTACACCCACCTTTCTGCCCTGCGGGTGCCGGATGCCGAGCGTTACTCCTTCCTCATCGATGCCGGCGTCGATTTTCATGGCTATGCCTCCGACATTACCCGTACCTGGGCGTGGCGCCGTGGCGAGTTTGCCGACCTTATCGCAGCGCTGGATGTGCAGCAGCAGGAGATCATCAAGGAGATCAAGCCGGGTCGCCGTTACAGCGAGCTGCACCTGCTGATGCACCACAAGCTGGCGCGCCTGCTGCAGGCCACCGAGCTGGTAGACATGTCGGTGGACGAGATGATCAACACAGGGGTGACCAATGTCTTCTTCCCCCATGGCCTCGGTCACTTCCTCGGTCTGCAGGTGCATGATGCCGGTGGCTTCATGCAGGACGAACGCGGCACTCATCTGGCGGCGTCCGAGCTGTTCCCCTATCTGCGCTGTATCCGGGTGATGGAGGTGGGCCAGGTGTTCACTATCGAACCGGGGCTCTACTTTATCGACAGCCTGCTGGAGCCGCTGCGCCAGGGTGAGCAGGGCAAACGGGTCAACTGGAACAAGGTGGAAGCGCTGCGCCCGTTTGGCGGCATCCGCATCGAGGATAACGTGGTGTTGCATGCTGACGGGGTGGAGAACATGACCAGACAAGCAGGGCTCTGATGGCGGTTGCCTATTCCATTCCGGCTGCACCGCTGGAGCTCAGCGAAGAGATCAAGAAGAGTCGCTTCATCACCCTGATCGCCCATACCCCGACGGTGGAGGCGGCCAAAGCGTGGGTGAACGAGGTCAAACGACAGCACCCAGCGGCCCGTCACCACTGCTGGGCCTTTGTAGCGGGCGCCCCGCAAGACAGCCAGGTCTATGGCTTCAGCGATGATGGTGAGCCCTCGGGGACGGCGGGCAAACCTATCCTGGCCCAGCTGATGGGCTCCGGATTTGGCGAGATCTGCGCCGTGGTGGTGCGCTATTACGGCGGGATCCAGCTTGGCACCGGCGGTCTGGTCAAGGCCTATGGCGGTGGCGTCGGAACCGCCCTCAAGCAGCTGACCACTTTACTCAAGGTACCGCGCACCCCTTCTATCATCCACTGTGATTACGGTGATATAGGGGTAGTCGAAGCTTTGGTGGGCAACTACGGTGGCGAGGTGCTGGCGGCCGAGTATGGTCAACAGGTCTCCCTGCAGGTGGCCTGGGAATCATCAGTTTGGGCTCAGGTTGATCGGGAATTGATCGATCGGACTCATGGGCGGGTATCCCTTGACCCCTTAGATGGCTAGAATCCATCGCTCTTTGATTCTTGATAGGGAGCAGGAATGCACATCCTGAGCATTATCCGCATTGTTGGCCTGCTGGTGGCGCTGTTCAGCTCGACCATGTTGTTGCCAGCGCTGGTGGCGTTTGGCTATCGGGATGGGGGCGGTTCTGAATTTGTCAGTGCCTTCGTGATTGCCCTGCTACTCGGGGTGGCACTCTGGTTTCCCAATCGTCATCACAAGCGGGAACTGGGCTCCAGAGAGGGATTCCTCATCGTGGTGCTGTTCTGGACCGTGCTTGGCAGCGTCGGTGCTCTGCCCTTTATGCTGGGTGACGTGCCTGACATGTCGGTTTCAGAGGCCTTCTTCGAATCCTTTTCCGGGTTGACGACCACGGGGGCGACCGTGCTGACCGGGCTCGACGAATTGCCCAAGGCGTTCCTGTTCTATCGCCAGTTGCTGCAATGGCTGGGGGGGATGGGGATCATCGTGTTGGCGGTCGCCATATTGCCGCTGCTCGGTATCGGTGGCATGCAGCTCTATCGTGCCGAAATTCCCGGGCCGGTCAAGGACAACAAGGTGACCCCACGTATCGCCGAGACGGCCAAGGCGCTCTGGTACATCTACCTGTTCATCACCACTGTTTGTGCCTTGGCATTCTGGGCCGCAGGAATGACGTTGTTCGATGCCATCTGCCACTCCTTCGCCACCGTGGCGATCGGTGGATTCTCGACTCACGATGCCAGCATGGGCTACTTCAACAGCTCGACCATCAACCTCATCACGGTGATTTTTCTGTTGATCGCTGGGGTGAATTTCACTCTGCACTTTGCTGCCTTCACTCATCGACCATTGCGGATCGGGGTCTATCTGCGGGATCCCGAAGTGAAGGTCTTCCTTGCCATCCAGCTGGCTTTGACACTCGTCTGCTTCCTGGTGTTGATGGCACACGGCAACTACGACAGCTGGAAGGAAACACTGGACCATGCGCTGTTCCAGTCGGTCTCCATCGCAACGACAGCGGGCTTCAGTACGGCAGGATTTGCCGAATGGCCGCTGTTCCTGCCGGTACTGCTGATGTTCTCCTCGTTTGTGGGGGGCTGCGCCGGGAGTACCGGCGGCGGGATCAAGGTGGTGCGTTTGATGTTGCTGCATCTGCAGGGGGTGAGGGAGCTCAAGCGTCTGATCCACCCGAGGGCCGTCTATCGCATCAAGCTGGGCAACAAGGCGCTGTCCGAGCGAGTCATTGAGGCCGTGTGGGGGTTCTTTGCCGCCTACGCCATCATCTTCATTTTGTGTATGTTGGGGTTGATGGCGACGGGCATGGATGAACTCACTGCATTTTCAGCTGTCGTGGCGACTCTCAACAACCTGGGGCCGGGCCTGGGGGCGGTGGCGCCTCACTTCGCTGATACCAGTGAAACCGCCAAATGGATAATGATCCTGGCTATGTTGTTTGGCCGATTGGAAATTTTTACGCTTCTGGTACTGTTTACTCCTGCATTCTGGCGTAGCTGAGGTTGTTATGGACAAGATTCTGGTGCTTTATTCCTCTCGGGATGGCCAAACCCGTAAAATTATTGATGTCATGCTGGAAGAGATGCCGGGATGCGATGTAGTGATGCATGATTTGCACACCTTGCCGATGTGCAACCTCAGCAAGTACAAGAAGGTGCTGATCGGCGCATCTATCCGCTATGGTCATTTTCATCCCAGCCTGCTCAGCTTTATTCATGCCCATGAAGAGCAGCTGGAAGTGGCCAATGCGGCCTTCTTCTGCGTCAACCTGACCGCCCGCAAGCCCGAGAAGCAGACACCGCAGACTAACGCCTATATGAAGAAGTTCTTGCGCCTCTCTCCCTGGAAGCCAAAGACTCTGGGGGTCTTTGCCGGAGCGTTGCAGTATTCCCGCTACAACTGGTGGCAGACCCGCATCATTCAGCTGATCATGAAGATCACCGGTGGCAGCACGGATACCAGTAAAGACATCGAGTTTACCGATTGGGAAAAAGTACGGGCATTTGCCCGGGAATTCTGGGCAAAAAGATAGCAACCGAATATTTTGATCGATGCCTTGGCAAACAAAAGCCCCGTGATAACGGGGCTTTTGTTTAATAAAAAAGCGGTTGGCACTAAAAACTGCAAAAAGTGTCATTTTTTGCAGTTTTCCCCTTGTCATCCCGGCGCGGCTCCCTATAATGCGCCCTCACCAGCACGGCGGTTCACGCCAAGCTGATGAGCCAGCTTCCTTAAGAAGCCGGCGCCGAAAGAAAAGCGAAAACAATTGCTTGACTTTCGAAGTGAGAAGCGTAATATGCGCTTCCTCAACGCGACAAGCGTAGCGCTCTTTAACAATTTGAATCAAGCAATCTGTGTGGGCACTCACAGCATCGAGCATCAAAAACAATTTTTGATTTTCAATGTCTGATGAA
>NZ_JBGLQV010000021.1:0-3147 GCF_041402525.1 Aeromonas sp. S18(2024)
TGCTCTTTAACAATCTGGAAAGCTGATTTAAAAAGTAGTTCTCAAACATTTGTTACAAGTGCTTTGGAAACTTCTTGGCGAAAACCAAATTTTATTTGGTCCTTGTTGTACGACAACAGGCTGTGCCGGTTTCACCGACACTTCTTGGGGTTGTATGGTTAAGTGACTAAGCGTACATGGTGGATGCCTTGGCAGTCAGAGGCGATGAAGGACGTACTAACCTGCGATAAGCCGTGAGCAGTCGGTAAGAGACATTACGACTCACGGATTTCCGAATGGGGAAACCCACCCGAGACAACTCGGGTATCTGTTACTGAATACATAGGTAACAGAGGCGAACCGGGAGAACTGAAACATCTAAGTACCCCGAGGAAAAGAAATCAACCGAGATTCCCTCAGTAGCGGCGAGCGAACGGGGATTAGCCCTTAAGCATCTTGGAAGTTAGTGGAACGGTCCTGGAAAGGCCGGCGATACAGGGTGATAGCCCCGTACACGAAAACAACCTTGATGTGAAATCGAGTAGGGCGGGACACGTGACATCCTGTCTGAATATGGGGGGACCATCCTCCAAGGCTAAATACTCCTGACTGACCGATAGTGAACCAGTACCGTGAGGGAAAGGCGAAAAGAACCCCTGTGAGGGGAGTGAAATAGAACCTGAAACCGTGTACGTACAAGCAGTGGGAGCCCTTCGGGGTGACTGCGTACCTTTTGTATAATGGGTCAGCGACTTACATTTTGTAGCGAGGTTAACCGTATAGGGGAGCCGTAGGGAAACCGAGTCTTAACTGGGCGTCTAGTTGCAAGGTGTAGACCCGAAACCGGGTGATCTAGCCATGGGCAGGTTGAAGGTTGAGTAACATCAACTGGAGGACCGAACCCACTAACGTTGCAAAGTTAGGGGATGACCTGTGGCTGGGGGTGAAAGGCCAATCAAACTCGGAGATAGCTGGTTCTCCCCGAAAGCTATTTAGGTAGCGCCTCGGACGAATACTACTGGGGGTAGAGCACTGTTTGGGCTAGGGGGTCATCCCGACTTACCAACCCCATGCAAACTCCGAATACCAGTAAGTAATATCCGGGAGACACACGGCGGGTGCTAACGTCCGTCGTGAAGAGGGAAACAACCCAGACCGCCGGCTAAGGTCCCAAAGTTCTGGTTAAGTGGGAAACGATGTGGGAAGGCTCAGACAGCTAGGATGTTGGCTTAGAAGCAGCCATCATTTAAAGAAAGCGTAATAGCTCACTAGTCGAGTCGGCCTGCGCGGAAGATGTAACGGGGCTCAAACCAGGCACCGAAGCCGCGGATTTGCACTTAGTGCAAGTGGTAGGGGAGCGTTCTGTAAGTCTGCGAAGGTGTATCGAGAGGTATGCTGGAGATATCAGAAGTGCGAATGCTGACGTAAGTAACGATAAAGGGGGTGAAAAGCCTCCTCGCCGGAAGACCAAGGGTTCCTGTCCAACGTTAATCGGGGCAGGGTGAGTCGACCCCTAAGGCGAGGCCGAAAGGCGTAGTCGATGGGAAGCAGGTTAATATTCCTGCACGACTTGTAATTGCGATGGGGGGACGGAGAAGGCTAGGTGGGCCAGGCGACGGTTGTCCTGGTGAAAGTGCGTAGGCGGTACCTTTAGGTAAATCCGGAGGTGCAACGCTGAGACACGAGACGAACGCACTACGGTGCGGAAGCCATTGATGCCCTGCTTCCAGGAAAAGCCTCTAAGCTTCAGATTACAAGTCATCGTACCCCAAACCGACACAGGTGGTCGGGTAGAGAATACCAAGGCGCTTGAGAGAACTCGGGTGAAGGAACTAGGCAAAATAGTACCGTAACTTCGGGAGAAGGTACGCTCTTGTTGGTGAAGTCCCTTGCGGATGGAGCTGACGGGAGTCGCAGTGACCAGATGGCTGGGACTGTTTATCAAAAACACAGCACTCTGCAAACACGAAAGTGGACGTATAGGGTGTGACACCTGCCCGGTGCCGGAAGGTTAATTGATGGGGTTAGCGCAAGCGAAGCTCTTGATCGAAGCCCCGGTAAACGGCGGCCGTAACTATAACGGTCCTAAGGTAGCGAAATTCCTTGTCGGGTAAGTTCCGACCTGCACGAATGGTGTAACCATGGCCATGCTGTCTCCACCCGAGACTCAGTGAAATCGAATTCGCCGTGAAGATGCGGTGTACCCGCGGCTAGACGGAAAGACCCCGTGAACCTTTACTACAGCTTGGCACTGAACATTGAACCTACATGTGTAGGATAGGTGGGAGGCTTTGAAGGCGTGACGCCAGTTGCGCTGGAGCCGTCCTTGAAATACCACCCTTGTATGTTTGATGTTCTAACGCAGGCCCCTGAATCGGGGTCGCGGACAGTGCCTGGTGGGTAGTTTGACTGGGGCGGTCTCCTCCCAAAGAGTAACGGAGGAGCACGAAGGTTGGCTAATCCTGGTCGGACATCAGGAGGTTAGTGCAATGGCATAAGCCAGCTTAACTGCGAGACGGACAGGTCGAGCAGGTACGAAAGTAGGTCATAGTGATCCGGTGGTTCTGAATGGAAGGGCCATCGCTCAACGGATAAAAGGTACTCCGGGGATAACAGGCTGATACCGCCCAAGAGTTCATATCGACGGCGGTGTTTGGCACCTCGATGTCGGCTCATCACATCCTGGGGCTGAAGTCGGTCCCAAGGGTATGGCTGTTCGCCATTTAAAGTGGTACGCGAGCTGGGTTCAGAACGTCGTGAGACAGTTCGGTCCCTATCTGCCGTGGGCGTTGGATGATTGAAGGGAGTTGCTCCTAGTACGAGAGGACCGGAGTGAACGAACCTCTGGTGTTCGGGTTGTCACGCCAGTGGCACTGCCCGGTAGCTAAGTTCGGAATCGATAACCGCTGAAAGCATCTAAGCGGGAAGCGAGCCCTGAGATGAGTCATCCCTGACCCCTTGAGGGTCCTAAAGGGCCGTTGGAGACCACAACGTTGATAGGTGGGGTGTGTAAGCGCGGCGACGTGTTGAGCTAACCCATACTAATTACCCGTGAGGCTTAACCATACAACACCCAAGAAGTGTTTCTGGCCTTGTAGCGAATGAACGAACTACGAATTCAGTGATAGCGACTAGCCATGAGCAACATCGTTATTCACGTCAGCTTTC
>NZ_JBGLQV010000023.1:0-1239 GCF_041402525.1 Aeromonas sp. S18(2024)
TGTAGTGGTCTAATCATCCCGGACACCATTTTAGGTGGTACAGTCGCCACCCAGACCTGAGGTGTTCAATGACAAGATTACGTCGCTCATTTACTGCCGAGTTCAAGCTGGAAGCCGCATCCCTGGTGCTCGACCAGGGATATTCTGTCCCCGAAGCCAGCCGTTCACTGGATGTCGGTGAAACCGTGCTTCGCCGCTGGGTTCAGCAGCTTCAATCCGAACGAACTGGCACAACCCCGATCAGCAAGGCGCTGACCCCGGAACAGCAAAAAATCCAGGAGCTGGAAGCCCGTATCAACCGGATCGAGCGCGAAAAGGACATTCTAAAAAAGGCTACTGCTCTCTTGATGGCGGACGAATTCACACGTACGCGCTGATAGACCGATTAAGGGAGCAAGCCCCCATCACCCTGGTCTGCTGCGCTTTTGATGTTCCCACGTCCTGTTTTTACGACTATCAGGCTCGCAAACGGGTGATTAACCGTGAGCGGATGCAACAACGCAGCGAGTTGCGCCGCTTGTTCAAAGCGAGCCGGGACTCGGCTGGCAGCCGCGCCTTGATGTCGATGATGCAAGAGTTGGGACATCAGATTGGTCGATTCAAAGTGCGCAGTCTGATGAAGGAAGCCGGGCTGGTATCCAAGCAGCCCGGCGCTCATCGCTATCAGGTTGCCCGGTCTGAACGACAGGATATTCCCAATCTGCTGGCCCGTGAATTTGATGTTCAGCAGCCCAATCAGGTGTGGTGCGGCGATATCACCTACGTCTGGACCGGTGGCCGTTGGCATTACCTGGCAGCTGTGCTTGACCTCCATGCCCGCCGGGTCGTGGGCTGGTCGATGTCTGACAAGCCCGATGCAGAGCTGGCAGTAAAAGCGCTCGAGATGGCCTATCAGCAACGAGGTTGCCCATCAGGCGTGCTGTTTCACTCCGACCAGGGCAGCCAATATGGCAGCCGGGCATTTCGGCAACGGCTGTGGCGCTATCGCATGACCCAGAGCATGAGTCGTCGTGGTAACTGCTGGGATAACGCCCCGATGGAGCGGTTGTTCAGGAGCCTGAAGTCAGAGTGGCTCCCTGTGACGGGATACATGAGCCTGCGGGAAGCGAAACGGGATATCAGTTATTACCTGATGGATTACTACAACTGGCGGCGTCCACATCAACACAATGACGGGATACCGCCAGCAAAAGCCGAAGATCGGCCTAACCAAGTGTCCGGATTTAGTTGACCACTACA
>NZ_JBGLQV010000024.1:0-573 GCF_041402525.1 Aeromonas sp. S18(2024)
GTACAACAAGGACCAAATAAAATTTGGTTTTCGCCAAGAAGTTTCCAAAGCACTTGTAACAAATGTTTGAGAACTACTTTTTAAATCAGCTTTCCAGATTGTTAAAGAGCATGTTTGCAACGGCGCAAGGCCGAAGAAAACAGACATAAACACTCAATGCTTATGTCTGCATTCTTGTTAGCAAGAAGAGAAGTGGCGTCCCCTAGGGGATTCGAACCCCTGTTACCGCCGTGAAAGGGCGGTGTCCTAGGCCTCTAGACGAAGGGGACCCGGATTTGTCTTTGCGCTTGCGCGCAGGCGATTGGGTAACGGCTCGCGCCATTATTCACATCCCAACACCCAACAAAAGGGCTTCTCTTATCTGACCTAAGCCAGATAAGCACTGATGCTTTCGCACCAGGTCTTTGCTCTAACTACTTTGAATCAAGGCAATCTGTGTGAACACTCAACAACTTCGTCATCTTAAGGTAAGGAGGTGATCCAACCCCAGGTTCCCCTAGGGTTACCTTGTTACGACTTCACCCCAGTCATGAATCACACCGTGGTAAACGCCCTCCCGAAGGTTAAGCTATC
>NZ_JBGLQV010000025.1:0-505 GCF_041402525.1 Aeromonas sp. S18(2024)
CCTTAACTGCCTTAACTGCCTTAACTGCCTTAACTGCCTTAACTGCCTTAACTGCCTTAACTGCCTTAACTGCCTTAACTGCCTTAACTGCCTTAACTGCCTTAACTGCCTCAACTGCCTCAACTGCCTCAACTGCCTCAACTGCCTCAACTGCCTTGCTTTGTAAGTGCGTGATGATTTTTCAATAATCTCTATAGTAAGTAGTCCATCTCTATCTGAACGACAGCGGTTCGTGATGCCTAGTCCTAAACGGGGCAATGTAATCATTCATCTGGTGTAGAAGCTGGCTATGAATCATGGAGTGTGGCTCGCTATAGTGCCGTCGAGAGGTGGTTTCTGTGGATAAGTTTGTATAAAAGCTGTGCCTTGATATGAATAACTAAAAAAGTGCCGATTTTTGCAATTTTATTGCAGGGGAGGGGTTGCCAGAACGAATTCGCTCCCTATAATGCGCCTCCATCGACACGGCAAGCGGCAACGCAAAGCCCGAGTCGATAACCTCGAA